>CAZSRZ010000001.1:0-67775 GCA_964609085.1 uncultured bacterium
GGGCGGTCGCCCGCGGTATCGGGGGCGTCGGCCCGGAGAGTTACCTTCCTCGTCGGCTGTACGGCGATTACATCCGCGACATCCTGCGGCAGGCTCTCGGTGCGGCGCCCGAGCCCCATCTGTTCCGAGAGGTGCGGGCGGAGGTCCGCGGCATCACGAGCACCACCGACGGCCTCCGAGTCGAGATGGATGACGGGCAGTCGTGCGAAGCCGCATTCGTCGTGCTCGCGCTCGGCAACCTACCGCCCGCACCCTTCGCGGTTGTCGACGGCACCGTGCGGGCGCACCCCGGCTACTTCGAGTCCGCCTGGGATGCCGGAGCCCTGGAGAAAGATACGGAAGGGGGTGACGTGCTGCTCATCGGGACGGGACTGACCGCCGTTGATGCCGTGATCGGCTTGCGCGACGCCGGCCACAGCGGAGTCATTCATGCCGTCTCACGCCACGGGAGGTTGCCCCGTGTGCACCGTCCGGCGGCGACGCCCCCGACCGCCGTCCTGCCCACCGATCCTCCGACTAGCCTGCGCCAACTCTACTCCGTGATCCGGCGGCATGCGGCCACCGCCGCCGAGGAGGGTGGGGACTGGCGGGCCGTGATCGATGGACTCCGGCCACACACCAACGCCCTCTGGGGCCGCCTGCCCGAGAGAGATCAGCGTCGGTTCCACCGCCACGTCCGATCGATTTGGGACATCCATCGACACCGAATGGCGCCGTCCATCGGCGAGTCCATTGACGCGCTGATCGCTGACGGCGCTCTGCAGGTGAGCGCTGGACGAATACAGTCCATCTCCCCCCACCTGTCCGGCTTGCGAGTTTGCATCCGGGAACGCCATGGCGGTGAGCGGCGGACGGTGAGCGCCGTCCGCGTGATCAATTGCACCGGCCCGACACCCCGCTTCCACGAGGTGGACTCAGAACTGGTCCGGTCTCTCTGGGCGCAGGGGCTGGCAAATCCGGGTCCTCTCGAACATGGTCTCGCCGTGGACGGCGATGGGGCCCTGCTTGGGTCGGACGGCACTTCGGACGGCCGAATCTTCACGATCGGCCCCACGCAGGTGGGGACTCTCTTCGAGACGACGGCGATGCCCGAGATCAGAGTGCAGGCCGCTCGACTGGCTGGGGAACTGACGCGGCGACTATCTACTGTCGCCTGACTGGTTCGTCTGCGCGCCCAGCCGGTCGACCAGGGCCAGCGTCAGGTCCGTCATGCCGGCGAGGTCACAGAGATGGCACTCTTCCGTCACCGTGTGCGGGCGCTTCTGGGGCGCTCCGACAAAGACCCAGTCGATGGGGTAGCTGGAGGATTCAAGGGTGGTGCCATCCGAACCACCCGCCGACTCCACTTCCACCTGAAACGGCAGGCCACTGGCGAAGGCGGCAGCGAGGACTTCATCCAGGAAGCGGCGACGCGGCACGCTGCGGTCCCGCAGCGAGATGGCCGGACCACGACCGCACTTGATCGACGCTGTGTGCCAGGTGATGTCGGAGATGATCGCCTTACGGATTCCCTCGGCGTAGAGCATCCTGGCGGCGATCGCCGCGCCTTTTCCGCTGTGTTCCTCTCCGGGAGTAAAGTAGACGGCGACATCCGTGGCTGACTCCAGCACCCGCAGCGCGTTCCACACCCCCGCACGGTTGTCGAGGTAGGGACCGCGCACGCGGTCTTTGCGCACCTGCAGAGGCGCTGCGTACACCCAACGAGAACCCGGCGCACCCTTGCGGCCGCTCAGACTGTAGGTCGTGTGCTCGTCCTTGCTGCGAACCTTTAGCCTCGCCCTGCCATCGCCTTGCACCTCCGCGAGTTCCTCGCCTCCCTCCGCGTTCGGTCCCCCGATGCGATAAAGCGCCCGGTCATACGCCAGCGTGAAGCCGACTGTGTCGATGTGCGCCAGGACGGCGACTTTCGGCGATCCCTTTTGGGCCACCACCAGGTCGCCCACGCGCGACACGGCCACGCCCGGGATCGCTTCGGCACGACGCACGCACTCGTCGGCGATGGCACCCTCATCCCCACTGGGACCAGGGATGCCTTGCAGGTAAATCAACAGCTCAATCTCGGACCCACTGACGCTCACGATGACTCCAGATCGGCGAAGAGGCTGCCCTGGGAGTTCGTCGCCCCGGTTTCCGCTTCCTTTCGAGCACGGCGAATCTCGAGCACCTTCTCGCGAGCGACCCGGATGTCGTCTACGAGCGCTTGAAAGGCCCGATCGTAGCCGGCACCCTCCTGTCGCAGGATGTAAGCCGGATGGAGCACCGCCATCGCCCATGGTGCAAGTCCCGTATCCGTGAACCATCGACCGCGCTCGCGGCTGATTCCAAAGCCACGGTGGATCAGGGTATCCGCGGACGGTCCCCCGATGCAGACAATGACAATGGGCTGCATCACCGAGAGCTGAGCCTCCCACCAGGGACGGCAGGCCTGCACTTCTTCCGCCGTGGGAGGTCGGTTGACCGCCCGGCCCTCCCGATAGTCGAAGGCGCGGCACTTGATGATGTTGGTGATGTAGACGTGGTGTCGGAGGATGCCGTTGCGGCGCAGGGCCTCATCCAGAAGGCGGCCCGCCCGACCCACAAAGGGGCGCCCGGTCGCGTCTTCGGTTTCACCGGGACCCTCCCCAACAAACACGATCGGCGAAGCAGGGTTTCCTTCTCCAAACACCACCTGCTTTCGAGACTTCGATAGCCCGCATCGGCGGCAGTCTCCGGCCTCGGCAGACAGCGTAGCCAGCGCGTCGGCGGGAGCGGGTCTCGGCGCGGGCGAACTGCGGACAAGCGGCGATTTGACCCCCTCGCCCGAACAGGGGGTTCCCGGCGACGCCGTCCCGCAGCTAACGGGAGCCTCCGACCAGGGGATCGGGTTGAGTTGGTCGTCGAACAACGAAAACTGCATCGGTCACATGGGCAGGCGCAGAGCGTCGAAGCAAGGCCTAAGTCTGTCGTAGCTATCGAAGAGGCTCTCGGGAAGCACGCGGGTCTCCGCCAGCACCGGCATGAAGTTGGTGTCCCCGTTCCAGCGCGGCACGAGGTGGGCGTGAAGGTGCTCGGCAATCCCCGCCCCAGCCACTCGCCCCAGGTTCATCCCCATATTGCACCCGTCCGGGTTGTAGACGTCCGCGAGAATGCGAGCGCTGGCGCAGATCAGGGCCATCAGTTCGGACTGCTCCTCGGGAAGCAATCCCGTGAGGTCAGCGGTATGCCGACGGGGGACGACGAGCAGGTGTCCGTTGTTGTAGGGGAAGAGGTTCATGAGGACGAAGCAGAGGCTTCCCTGGAACAAGATCAGGTTCTCCCGATCTTCTCCGGCACCGGGCTTATCGCAGAAGATGCAGCCGGGGGAGGTCTCCGGTCGTGGGTGCTCGATGTATTTCATCCGCCACGGCGCCCAGAGGTGTTGCATCGGTGCCTGCCTGGTGGTGAGGGGAGGGGTAGGTTCGGGTGGGATGGGCGGTGAAGGAATGCGGGCCCGGAGTGTGAAGTTTATCCTCGTCAACGAGCGGGCACCCCCGGGACGGGCAGCAACTGGAGATCGTGATGGAACTGGTGAAGACTGAGGCCGAGCGTGAGCTTGGCGAGTACGTTGAAGGCGGCGATGGGATCTTCGTGATCCGTGGCGGCGAGAACTGCCGCAGTTGGAACGGGATCCGCTATCGGGCGGGGCTTTCCGCCAAGAACACGCCGGCGACGAAGCTCTCGATGAACGTGGCCACGATTCCACCGGGCGGAGTTGCCTACGCCCACATCCACGTCGACTTCGATGTGATGCTGTACATCCTCCAGGGTCGGGTTCGGCACGAGTACGGCCCCGGATTGCGGCAATCGATCGAAAACCAGGCGGGGGACTTCATCTACATCGAACCGGGCGTCCCTCACGAGGTGTTCAACATCAGCGACACCGAGCCCGTCGTAGCCGTTGTCGCTCGCTCGGACGCCAGTGAGTGGGAACACATCGTCGCGTATGACCGCAACAGTGAGTAGGCGATCCGCGCTGTGAGCGAATCGGAGGGGCAAGCCGAAGCGCGAAGCCTGGATGCCGAGGATCCGCTTCGCGGCTTCCGCCAGCGCTTTGTCCTCGACGATCCAGGGCTAACCTACCTCGACGGCAACTCACTCGGGCGACTGCCCCGCGAAGCTGTGGAGACGGCTCGACGGGTGGTGGCGGTGGAGTGGGGGAGCCGACTCATTCGTTCGTGGAACGACGGCTGGATCGACCTGCCCGTCCGCCTTGGGGACAAGCTTGCCCGGATCGTGGGGGCCCGGCCAGGGAGTGTGTTGCTAGCCGACGCAACCACCGTAAACTTATACAAACTTGTGCACTCCGCGTTGGCAATCCGTCCGGACCGAAGCCACATCGTTACGGACGACTTCAACTTCCCGTCCGACCTGTATGTCCTTCAGGCGGCTGCTCGGCACTCCGTCACTCGGGTCGCCCATACGGGTTCCACGCCGGACGTGGAGGCGATCGGCGACGCCATCGACTCGCGAACGGCGCTGCTGACCCTATCGCACGTGGCGTTCAAGAGCGCGGCCCTCTACCCAATGGCGACGCTCACCCACCTGGCCGCGGAGAGGGGGGCTCTCTCACTTTGGGATCTCAGCCACTCCGCCGGTGCGCTCCCGGTGCCCCTGGCCGAAAGTGGGGCGGACCTGGCCGTCGGCTGCACCTACAAGTACCTGAACGGTGGACCCGGCGCACCCGCGTTCCTCTACGTCCGACCCGAACTGCAGGGGCAACTTGCCAACCCCATCCCCGGCTGGCTGGGTCGTGAGGACCCGTTCAGTTTTGATCCAGAGTACGCCCCTGCACCGGGACTCCGCAGACTGCTTACCGGTACCCCGCCGATAGTTTCACTGGCGCTGATCGAGCCCGGTCTGGACCTCGTCCTCGAAGCCGGGCTCCCGGCGATCCGCGCGAAGTCTGTGCTGCTGACCGAATTCCTCATCCGGAGATGGCGGGACTCGCTTGAGGAACTAGGCTTTGAGCTCCGCACGCCAGCGGAGCCGGAGTCGAGAGGTTCCCACGTTTCCCTCGGTCACCCGCAGGCCTTCCGGATATGCCAGGCGCTGATCGAACTGCACGGGGTGATCCCGGACTTTCGTGCGCCGGACAACATCAGGCTGGGAGTATCGCCACTCTACACCACTTTCGCGGAAGTCGAGCGGGCAGTGGAGGCCCTCGCGGCGACGGTCACCACCGGTCAGTACGAGCAATTCTGCGTCGGGCGCCCGGGCGTGACATGAGCGGCACGACGACGGCCACCGACCCTCCAGGCGCCTGGTCCGCGCTGGCACGGCTGTCAACGGCCTGCCTGTTGGGGATGACGAGCTGGTTTTCGGCAGCGGCAATTCTGCCGCAACTGCGGGTGGAGTGGGGGCTTGGCGTTGGTGAGACTGCCTGGCTGACCATTGCCGTCCAGCTCGGTTTCGTGGTGGGGGCCCTCGCCTCCGCGCTGCTGAACCTCCCCGACCTGGTACCGCCGCGGCGGCTGATGTTGCTGGGCTGCCTGGCAGCCTCTGTTGCCAATGGGTTGCTCGCCGTGACAGGACCAGGGATGGCAGTTGCACTACGGCTGCTGAGCGGCGTGGCGCTTGCCTTCGTCTACCCGCCGGCTCTCAAAGCCACGGCATCCTGGTTTCGGGTAAGGCGCGGCACCGCCTTCGGTGTGATGGTGGGTGCCCTCACGCTCGGATCCGCCTTTCCCTACCTGCTGCAAGCCTTTGGTGGTGTTCAGTGGCGGGCGGTGGTGGCCACTGTTTCGGTCCTGACCCTGGCAGGCGGATGCGTCGCCGAGTGCTCCGCGCGAGATGGTCCGTACCCCTTTCCCCGTGCCGTCTTCGATCCATCCCAGATCCGACGAGTTGCGGCCAACCGCGGCGTGCTGCTTGCCAGCCTGGGCTACTTCGGTCACATGTGGGAGCTGTACGCGATGTGGGGATGGGTCCACGCTTTTTTGCTCGACCGCTTCCTCGGCGCACGCGTGCCGGATCCACGCCTCCTCGCCGGCCTGGGTGCCTTCACGGCGATTGGCTTCGGGGCACTGGGGTGTTGGGTCGCGGGACACATGGCTGACCGGTGGGGAAAGGCGAATACGGCGGCAGCGGCGATGGTGATCAGCGGCATCTGCTGCCTGATGGTAGGGATCCCGGGCACACCACTGCCGCTGCTCGTTGGAATCACCCTCATCTGGGGATTCGCTGTGGTGGCCGACTCGGCCCAGTTCTCTGCGCTGGTGAGCGAGCACGCGGAACAGGCCTACGTCGGCACCGCGCTCACGCTCCAGCTATCCCTGGGGTTTGTGTTGTCCAGCGCCACGCTCTGGCTCGTGCCCGTGATTCGTGATGTCGCGGCCTGGCAAGGCGCTTTCTCACTGCTCGCCATCGGCCCGATGCTCGGGATCCCCGCGGTTCTCTCAGCTCGCCGCCATCGCACTGCCGGCGTAACGCCGGTCAGCAGTTGACGGGCACCCTTTCAAGGCCTGAAACAGGGCAGACGCCATCGTTTCGGATGCCGCATTGACGGGATCGCGCGCGGGAGACCAGACGACTGGTTTCCGGCATCCGCAGATCACAGCCGGCACGTCGGATGTACATAATAGTGATTATCGGAAGTTGTGTTTGGGGCGAGCGTGTGGCAGGCAGGACGATTGGCGTTAGGGTAGTCGGAACTCCCAGCACCGATGGATCTGCTTGTTCCGGAAGTCCAGGGGCACGGTTCGCTTGCTGATCTCGAAGGCGCGATCAGTCCGGATCTCGTCCGGGCGCAGTCGGAACGAGCGTTGGTTGGTGCTGAAGTAGAGCACCCCCTCCGGCGTCAGCAGATCCAGGCACTGGTTGATGAGTTGAGGATGCTGCTCATCCACGTCCAGGAACCCGGTCATCCTCGCGGAGTTGCTGAAGGTCGGCGGGTCGCAGAGGATCAGGTCGAAGCGCTGCCCGCTCCGGGCCGCGTCCGGTAGCCACCGGAGCACGTCGGCCCGCTCCAGCGTATGCTGCAAGCCGACCAATACGTTGAGATCCAGGTTCCGTTGTGCCCAGTCCAGGTACGTCTTGCTGATGTCCACCGTATGGGTGGCGACGGCACCGCCGGCTGCCGCGTACACGGTAAAGGACCCTGTGTAGGCGAAGAGATTCAGGAACCTCTTTCCCGCTGACTGTTCCCTGATGATCCGTCTGGTTTCGCGATGGTCGAGGAACAGGCCGGTGTCCAGGTAATCGTCGAGGTTGACGAGGAATTTCAGTCCGAATTCCTGCACCTCTCGTTCACATCGGCTGGACCCGAGGCGGCGGTATTGCTCGCCCTCTGTTCGTCGACCGCGTTCCTTCACGTGCATGCGGTCACGAGAGATCTGGAGCGCCTCGGCGATTTCTGCAAGCGCACCCTCCATCCAACCGGCCCGAGCCTCCGGGGTCGCGTCCTTCTTCCGAGTGTGGACGTACACGACCAGGTCCCCGTCATACCAGTCGAGAATCAACGGGTGGTCCGGGACGTCCCGATCGTAGAGACGGTAGCACGTGACGCCTGTCCGCCGCGCCCACTTCCCAAGGTGCCGGCTCATCCGGATCAGCCGGTTGCCCAGCATGCCGATCGCCACGGTTTCAGCCGCCGATCTGGCTCATGTTTCGCTCTGGCCGGGCGAAGGCGGCCTGGTTGATCAGGTGTCCCGGCCATTTGGCGGCGACGCAGTCAACAAACGCCCAGGCGAGCGCTTCGTCATCCGCTCCCGCTCTGAGAGGGCTCTTCAGATCGGTCTCGTCGACTGCAAACAGACAGTTGCGCAGCTTCCCGTCAGCGGTGATCCGCAGACGGTTGCATTGGGCGCAGAAGGGCTCGCTAACGGTCGGGACGATTCCGATCTCTCCGCGTCCGTCGAGGAAGCGATAGACGGTAGCCGGATCGGAGTGGACGGCGGCCGAGGCCCGCGCGAGCGGGTACTTGCTCCCAATCGCCACCAGGATCTCATCCTGGGTCAGCACCCTATCTGCGTTCCAACCCTCATCGCCATCGAGCGGCATGAATTCGATGAACCGAACCTGGAAGCGCCGGTCCCGGGCCAGTTCCGCAAACGCCAGGAGTTCGGGCTCCGTAAACCCGCGAATGGCCACCGCGTTGATCTTGATTGGGTTGAACCCCGCAACAGCCGCCGCCTCGATGCCTGCCATCACCTGAGCCAGGTTGTCCCGCCGGGTCATCTCCTGGAATCGGACCGGATCGAGGCTATCAAGGCTGATGTTCAGTCGATTCAAGCCGGCGGACCGAAGCTCGGCAGCTAGTTCGGGCAGGCGCACGCCGTTCGTCGTCAGGCTGAGATCGCGCAAGCCCGGAATCGAGTTCAGCGCCGCCACCAGCCGGCACACGTCACGCCGCACCAGGGGCTCCCCGCCCGTGAGGCGGATCTTATCGACACCCAGGCGCACGGCGATGCGCGCCAGGCGCACCAACTCCTCGTAGGTGAGGATCTCCGCCCGAGGGTGGAAGGTCGTCTCCTCCGGCATGCAGTAGACGCACCGGAAGTTGCACCTATCGGTGATCGAGAGCCGCAGGTTCGTGTGCACGCGGCCGTGAGAGTCGACGAGTCGACTCGGCAGCTCGCCCCGCGAGGCACTCGGCGCAGGAGTGATGGATCTGAGCTGGATCAGGCCGGACATGACGGAGCTATGATAGCGCCCAGCCGACCTCCGGACGACGGTTATCGCCCACGATCAAACCCTGGACGCCCGGGGGATCACAAACTTCTCGCCCACGTGAGTCGGGGAAAACCTGGCCACCTTCACATCCACGAGACCCGCTGTCAATCCGGCCTGTCGCGCGATGGTCTCCGGTACAGTCGCTCGCCGGCGGATCAGCCACACGGCCCCGGTCTGCTTGATCTGCGCCGATGCCGAGCTCAGTGCCTCAAGATCCGCAACTTGATCAACGCGGATGAACATGATGTCCGCCGCGGCGGTCGGCGGGCCGATCTCCCCGGCCTCCCCCACCCTGTCCGCCAGTTCCTCCATAAAGTCGCTGTCGTGCTGCCCGATGATGGCGATGCGATGTCCCGGCCTTACCCCTAGCTTTTCCAACCGCGACGGCGGGTACGCGATGCGTCGCGCCCAGCGCCCTGACTGGCTCCCAAGCTGGAACTCAACCCGGTCTCCGTTCCAGAGCACATACACCGCGCCGCCCATGGCCTCCGCACTCTGCACCTCGGAGAGGGGGATGCGCAGTTGGACGTCGCCGCGCACCCGGATCTCGTCCGACTCGAGTTGGACGCGCCCCACTGACGACCGCCCCTGGTGGATGACGGTGCAGATCGCTTCAGTTCCCATCTTCGGACTCCTCGGGCGGGGATTACGGGCACTCAGTGCCGTATCCTGGGGGGATGTTCGCCTTATCGTCTCCGTAGGCCAGTTGGAGCATGTTGAGCTGGCCCTGGAAGTATCCATACAGGTAGGGCAGGTTGAACACGAAGAGGCGCACGGGCACGGCGTCGCTCCACGGGGCCGGCATCGTTGCGTCCATGTCATCCTCCGTCAGTCTCTGGATGATGGCCACTACCTCGGCCGCGACTGCGTCCACCTGCTGCTTGGCCACTTCCCGTGAAGTCGCCGGCTCCACCACGACGCGCGTGGTCGGGAATGCGCGCTCGGTGAGCAGGTGGCAAACGAACCGAAGCACCGTCGTCAGCCGATCGGCGAGTTGGAGCGGCGTCCGGGCCAGACCTCCCGGCGACCAGTCCAACCGGTCATCGGGCACGCACTCGAGTCCGTAATTGAACCGCGAGCGCGCCATGGCGAGGCTCTTCAGGGTCGCGTCGACTTCCGGTTGGCCCATAGCTAGTTCCCATACTCCTTCACCAGCAGGGTCAGGTTATGCCGATGCTTCCAGGCGGCCAGTTTCCACCAGTCGGCCATGTCATCCGGTATGGGTACGTGGCGCTCGACGGTATCCACGTCCTTCCCGGCGCGTGCCAGGGATGGAACCGTCGCGAGCAGATAGTCCAGGTACTCCAGCCAGCGCACGATGTGTTGGGGGCGCACCAGGGGGCCGTGACCGACGATGTAGGTGTCCGCATCGTACTCGAGCACGCGAGCCAGGTGACGACGGAGCAGGTCGATCTTCGACTGATCGTAGCGCGACAGGGGAATCATTCCCCAGCCGAAGAGGTCCGCGATGTGAAGCACCCGAGCCCATGGAAAGTAGACGACGCTGTCCCAGATGGTGTGGGTGCCGCCCAGATACTCGATCTCCAGGTGGCGTCCCTCCCCTTCGAGGCGGTAACGATCGGAGAACGTGATGTTGGGCTGACCGTTCGCATCCGACTGTGCCGGGCCGACCGTCTCGTGCGCGATGACCGTAGCCCCAAGCCGGGCCCATGCCGGGTTGAACCCGATGTGGTCCGGGTGCCAGTGGGTGTTCACGAGCCAGCGGATCGGCTTCCCCGCCGTGTTCGCTATGTCGATGGGGATCTGCTGCTCCATCGGAGCGTCGTCGGCGGGATCCAATCCGTCGATGATGACCACGCCGCTGCCGAGGTCCGCCCAGGCGGCGTTGTCCACCATGTTGCGGATCCAGACGCCCGGACCCACCTCGAAGACCTCGTTTTCGCGGAAATCAATCAGCATCGATCGGGACCCCCTCGAAGTCATCGGCCAACCGACAGTCGGGGCCGGGCAGGCAGCGTCATTTAATCACTCCGGCCCGGGCTGATTGCCTTCGTCGCTTCAAGGACCCGGCCACGGGTACCACCGTCAGGATGGTCAACACCAGAAGAAACCCGAAGCCGGCGCCGAGCCGTCCAGCCTGGATAAGCTCTGCCGGCTGCGTCAGCCAGAACAGATCTCGGAGACCGTACCTGGCGATAATCTGCTCGGAGGTTCCCCAGGCGGCCACCAAACCTAGCACGAGCGCCAGCATCCATAGCACCCGACGTTCGCGCCACCGTCGCCATACTTCGCCTGTAGGGATCCGAGGACTCACCCGGGTCGCACCCAGGTAGATGGCGAGAGCACTCAATATCCCCCAGCCTGTGCCGGCGAGGAAGCAGCCGAGTGCGGTCCGAAGCAGCGTTCCATCTCTGTCCAGGAACATCAGCGGTGCTCTAACCAGGCAATGGTTGCCTGCCGGCCAGTGGCGGGCTCCCCGCGCTTTGAGGCCCGCCGATGGCTGAAGAACCGATCCTCTGCGCAGGCTGTGCAGCCAGGCTCCGTCCGGATCTGGGCGCCCGGAATCCCCAGCGAGCCCAAAACCAGCTTCGCCTGTCGGCACAAGTCGAGGCGCACCGAGCCGTCTGCGCGGTGGAGAGCTTGTGGGAAGAACTCCGCCATCTCTTCCCCTACCTCATAGCAGCAAGCTCCGATCCCTGGGCCGATCCAGGCTTCCCAGGTCGTAGTGTCGGCTTGCCCGTAGGATCGAATCGTCTCTGCGGCAGCCTGGATCACCCCCGCCGCCAGGCCGCGCCAACCCGCGTGGATCGCGGCCAGCACCCGGTTGACCGGGTCGAAAACCACGATGGGCAGACAGTCCGCGGTGAGAATCATCATCGGTAACTGCGCGTCTGCGGTCACGAGTGCATCCGTCTCCTGCAGTTGCTCGTCCCTCTGCAGCCAGCGGACACCCGCATGCAGCGGGCCGACACGTGCACAGCGAACCCCGTGCACCTGGTCCGCGACCACCGGATCGAGCAACTCAGGAGGGAGGCGTCGACGAAGCAGTTCCCGGTTCTGGCGTACGCGCTCGCCGACATCGCCCACGTGATAGCCCAGATTGAACTCGGCGTAGGGGCCTCGGCTGACGCCACCCATGCGCGTGGTCGATAGCACCCATGCTCCGGGCCAGCCATGGAGAGTATGGAACGCGTCAGGCTGCATCAGACCCCATGAACGGATGCGCCCATTCGGGTCGCACTAGGCCCAGCGCGCGAACTCCAGCGGAGCGTCCACGGTCGCCTCCGGCTCTGACGCGACCATTTCCGCCCCCGCGGCGCCGAAGCGCCAGTTGGTGTGGGCTCGAGTTTGGCGATCCAACTCCAGCGCCCGCTGCCACTCTCGCCACAGGTATTCTTTCTTGACGCCGAGTTGGATGGCGTCCCAGGGGAGAATCTCCTCGAACGACCGCGGCCGGCAAACGTACCAATCCGGGTCGATGCCGGTCTCGCGGAACGCGGCCCGCCAGTCGCCTCCGTTGTTGTGCGCGGCCAACAACGCCGCCCCGACTCGGCGATCCGCGAGGGAAAGCACCCCCTGCACGTGCGATCCACGGACGCTGTCGACCGTGTACTCCAACTGTCTCGAGGCGTGCCGGACCGCGCGGCCCACGAGCTTGAGACGCCGCTCGACTTCGGAAGGCTGCATGGTACCCGCCCACTGGTAGGCCGTGTGGGGCTTGGGAACAAAGGGGTGCATTGTCAGCGCCACCTTGCGGAAAGGGCCCTGCGCGAGCACGGCCGCCGAGAGATCGGCAATCGCCAGCAGGTCTTCCTCGGTTTCGCCCGGTAGGGCGACGATGTAGTAGAGCTTGATCCGCTCCACGCCGTTTGAGGCGCAGCGACGGGCCGCAACGAGCACATCTTCGTCGGTGACGTGCTTGCGAGCGACGTAGCGCAACCGTTCGGAACCGGTCTCGGGCGCGATGGTGACCGTCTTCTGACCGGCCTCCCCGATGGCACATGCCACGCTCTCGCTCAAGTTATCCGCGCGCAGGCTGGAAAGGGAGACGCTGCCGGCCTGCTCCGTGAGGCTTCGCGTTATCTGCACTAGCTGTTTGTGGTCGGTAAGGCTGCTGCCCACCAACCCGACTCTCTGCGGTGCGGGTCCGCTGTCCGCTGCCATCCGGAACTCCCGATCGAGTTGCTCCGGCGGCGTGTAGCGAACCGGGCGGTAGGCGTAGCCCGCGAAGCAGAACCTGCAGCCCTGGCCGCAGCCTCGGGCTGCCTCCGCCAGCAGCATGTTTCCGAATTCGGTGTTCGGCGTGACGATCTGCGCGCTGGTGTTGTAGGCCTCTAGATCTCTAGCCACCCAGCGGCGCACCGGAAACGGCACCTCGGGATGCGGCACGATCTCGGCGATGGTCCCATCCGATGCGTAGCGATGCTCGTAGAGAGACGGCACGTAGATGCCCTGCACCGAGGCGAGATCCAACAAGAGGGCGTGCTTGTCGTCCCACCCCTGCGTGCAGCGGTGCCGCTGCATGATGGGGATGATGAGATCGGTCAGCCCTTCCGCTTCTCCGATGACGAAAGCGTCGATGAAGCCCGCCATCGACTCCGGGTTCACCCAGGGCGCGGGACCACCGGCGATCACGAGGGGGTAGTTCTCGTCCCGTTCGTGTGAGTGCAGCGGCAGCCCGGCCAGCTCGAGGATCTTGAGGACGTTCAGGTAGTCAAGTTCAAACGAGATGGAGAACCCGAGAACATCAAAGGTATTCAGGGGTCGCTGGCTCTCGTACGCGAAGAGGGCGGTGTGGCTGCGGCGATGCTCGGCCTCGTCGACGGGGTCCGGCAAGAACGCCCGCTCGCAGACGGTATCGTCACGCTCGTTCAACAGCCGATAGACGAGTTGGAACCCGAGGTTCGACATCCCCAGCCGGTAGCTGTTGGGAAAGGTCAGGGCGAAGCGCAGGAGATCGCCGTGCGGCTTGGTGATGGTGCCGCGTTCGTCTGCGAGCAGCCTCCGCACGTTCTGGATAAGCTTGTACGACATTCGCCGGTGTTCGTCTCGATCTCCGCTGTCCGGGGCGGACCCCCTAGTTAAACACGGCCGACCCGGCTCGTCCACAAAGTCCCGGCACCTAGCGCATTCCTCTCGCACGCCGATGCCCAGCCCGCGCCCTCCCCAGCAGCCGACGTATCCCGGACAGGGGCTTGACGTCCGATCGCCGACTCTCACCCGCGTGGCGCTCTACGTGTGGCTCGCAGTCGCGTTCGTGCTGCTGTGGCTGCACTTTTCGTCCGTCCGTATCTATCTGGATTGGCGGATCTACTCGCTCTACTTCCTGGCCGTGGCCGGCGTCGCCGGGCGCTACCTCACAGGCATCCGACACGGGAACGCAAGATGGCACCGCGTGGTATTCGACACGCTTTCCATTCTCTTCATCGCGCTGGGAGTCAATCAGACAGGCGGCATCCACAGCGACCTGTGGCTGCTCTACTTCATCTTCGTGATCGCCGAAACGCTTGCGGCCAGCGCCCGGGGCTTCCTCATCACTGATGTGGCCGCAGTGTTGAGCTACGTCATCGCCACCTGGCCGGCGCAGCCGGCGGTGCTGAACGAGTACTTCGAACGACTGATCACCCGGGTCTTCTTCCTCGTGCTCGTTGCTCTGATCGCGCGAGCGCTGGCCGCCCAGGAACGCCAGAAACAGCAAGACCTGGCTGCCCTGACGGAAGCCCTCTCAGTCAGCGAAGAGCGGCGGCGGCTGGCCCGGGACCTCCACGATGGGGTGGGACATGTGTTGACGCGAGTGATCCTGAGCCTCGAGCTCGGAAGGCGTATGCTCCGACAGCCCGTCGCTGAAGCATCTGTCGTCGCGGCTGAAGAGTGTGTGGCTCAGCAGGCGACAGCGCTGCGTGGCGCGATGGAGGAGATGCGGCAATTGGTGGCCACCCTCCGTACCGACACGGCCGCGTTCCAGATCGGCGCGGCGGTGCTGCAGATGGCTGAGCAGCTCTCTCAGCCGGGCCATCTCGAAGTGAAATCAGACATCACCACTCAATCGATCCCCCTTTCACCGCACCGCCAGTATCACCTGTCGCGCGTGATCCAGGAGGCGCTGACGAATTGCGTTCGGCACTCCGGTGCGACGCTGGCCACCGTGGAGCTGAAGGTGGAAGAGGATCCGCTGGGGGAACCCGTCGTGGTGGCGACGGTGACGGACAACGGGAAGGGCTTTGATCCCGAGGCACCCGTGCAGCGCCCAGGTCATGGTCTGACCGGCATGCGCGAACGCCTCGCGCCCTATCAGGGCCAGATTGAGATCCGCTCCGCACCCGGGGCGGGAACGACACTACGTGCGAGGTTGGGCGGCGATCTGCCGGTCTAATGGATGAAGGGTTGAGCTGATGGACAAGATCCGCGTGATCATCGCCGAGGACGAAACCGTCACCCGCGAACTACTCTCCCGACTCATCGATCTTGAACCGGATATCGAGGTCGTGGGGCAAGCCCCGAACGGCAAGGTGGCTGTCGGCCTCTGCCGCAAGCTCATGCCGGACGTGCTCCTCACCGACATTCAGATGCCGGAGATGAACGGCATCGAGGCCACCAAACTGATCAAGTCGGAGATCCCCAGCATCCAGGTGGTCATCCTCACGATCCACCACGACGACTCAAACGTCTTCGAGGCGATCAAGGCCGGTGCCAGGGGTTACGTCCTCAAGGAGAGCCCCCCGGAGCAGACCGTGGAGGCGATCCGGACCGCGGCGCGGGGCGAAGCGCTCCTCCACTCGTCCATTGCCAGCCGCCTGCTGCTGGAGTTCAGCCGACTGAGTGAGCAGCAGGAGAGCGATCTCCGGCTCTATGCTCAATTGACTGAGCGAGAGCGCGACGTGCTCCGGCTGTTGGCCCTCGGAAAGCGGAATCGCGAGATTGCCGAGGACTTGTTCATCGCCGAAAAGACGGTGAAGAACCACGTCAGCAATATCCTCTGGAAGCTCGAATGCAACGACCGCACCCAGGCTGCACTCTTCGCCTCCCGCGTGAAACTGTAGGTGCTCCGTGAACCCGCTCACCGTGTTCCAAATGCTCACTATCGGCCTGGTCGCCGGCACTGCGGGCGGCATGTTCGGCATCGGCGGGGGGCTGATCATGGTCCCGGCCCTGATGATCGTCGCCGGCCAGGAGCTGAAGCTGGCCACCGGCACGTCCCTGGCTGCCCAACTCTTGCCGGTCGCCCTGTTCGCCGTGATGGAGAAGTACCGCCTAAAAGAGGTGGATTTTCGCTTCGCGGGGCTGATGGCCGTCGGACTACTCGCCGGCACGCTCCTCGGAGTGAAGTTGAGCACCCCCATCGACAAGGATGTGATGAAGAAGCTCTACGGCGGCTTCCTGCTCCTGGTGGGGATCCGCTACCTCTTCTTCAAGTGACCCGGTTCGCTCTCCACAGGCACGTCTTCCCGAACCACGCTTCCGCGGAAGGTGCTGTGTCGAGAGATGGCATCCGCCAGCCGTTGGGGCGTGGTACGCTGGGGGTCGTACGCCACCCAGAGCGATTCGTCTCGCGTATCGGAGCGTGCGTCAACAAATCCATCTATGCGCTGGAGCGCTGCCCGGGCCTGCGGGTCACAGCTTCCCTGGCAATTCATCCCCTCCGCGCGGAGCAGGGTGACGGCTGTGCCGGGGGCGAGGGATCCGGGCGCGAACGGCGGACCGGCCGGCGTGCACCCCCCCACCCCGAAGACGGCGGCCAGCCCAGCGAGCCACCTTCGCGGCATCCCCGGCCACCTGCGATCACTCATCGTCGGCACCGTTCCGGTCATCCACGGGCAGGGGGAGCCGGATGGTGAACGCACTGCCCTCTCCCGCCGAACTGCTGGCCGCAACGCCGCCCCCGTGCGCTTCCACTGCCCATCGGGTGATGCTGAGGCCGAGACCGGACCCGCCTGCAGCCCGCGCTCGCCCGCTGTCCACACGGTAGAAGCGTTCGAAGATGTGCGGGAGGTGTTCCTCGGCGATGCCGATGCCGGAATCTCTCACTTCCAGCGTCACCTCCTCGCCCGTCTGTCGAGCCGAGACCGTGACTCTCCCCCCAGGCGGCGTGTACTTGATCCCGTTGCTCACGAGATTACCGAGGGCCTGGCTAAGCCACAGCGGGTCGCCCGCCACCACCAGTGGCGCCACCTCGCCGACGACGAGGGCGACCCCGGCCCGATCCGCCATCCCAGCGTGGCCGCGCACGCTCTGTTCCACCAGCCACTCAATCTCAACCGGTTCTTCCTTGATCAACGCCTGGCCGGCATCGGCGCGCGCGAGCAACAGCAGGCTCTCCACGATCCCGGACATCCGCTCGGCGGCATCGAGAATCGCTCCCAGAGACTTGCGGCTCTGCTCCGGTGTAAGCTCGCCGAGCAAGGCTACCTCTGCTTCCCCGCGGATCGCGGTGAGCGGGGTTCGCAGCTCGTGCGAGGCGTCGGCGCTGAACTGACGAACCTGCCGAAAGCTCTTGTCCAGCCGTGAGATCATCTGGTCGAAAGCGTGCGCAAGCCTCCCAATCTCATCCACCGGACCCCCGTGTCGGATGCGCCGTTCCAGATTACTGCTCTGGATCTCGAGAGCGAGGCGTGTGAGGTCGTCCACGCGCCGAAGCGCTCGGTCGACGACGATCCAGTTGCCGACGAGGGCCAGCAGGAAAACCAGTGGGGTGATGATCAGCAGCAACCACCCAGCGCGTTGGAGCGCGGCCTCTACACCTTCCAGGCTGGTCCCCGCCTGGACCATCAGGGGCACGTCGGCTCCCAGTCGCACGGGCACCGTCACGATCCGCACCGGGTGCTCCCCCAACCCACGAACGGTCTCGAGCGTGGTTAGGCCGCGCTTGCCGCGCGCGAGGGCATCCGCGCTCACGGGTAGTTTCTGGGAAGCCAGTCCGTCCGACCACTCCCGGGGGAAGCCCTCCGTGTCCACGATCTGGACGTAGCGCCCCCAGGTCCGGATGTCATTACTGAGGAACTTCTGGCCGCGAATCATCTCCGGTGCCAGGCGAGGAGCGTCGCTCGCCCGACGGATTCGGAAGAGCGTCGCAGCCATCTGTCGGGCGGTTATGTCGCCGTACTCTTCGAGCGCAGCATCCGCGCGAGAGTGCAGCACCCTGATGAGCAGGGCATAGGTGAGCCCTGCCAGTGCCAGCAGCGTGATCGCCATCAGCGCTGCGTGCCACAGACCCAGGTGGGCCCGCAATCCACGCACGGATGCTAACCGTCCTCCCGCAGCACGTAGCCCACGCCCCGGACGGTGTGCAGGAGCCGTGATTCATCGCGGGCGTCAACTTTCTTCCGGAGGAAGTTCATGTAGACCTCGAGGACGTTAGATGGCGTCTCGAAATCGTAGCCCCACACCCCCTCGAGCAGCTCCTTGCGGGTGAGAATCTTCTCTGGGTACCGCATCATGTACTCCAGCAGCGCGTATTCTTTGTTCGTGAGTTCTACCCGGCGCTTACCCCGGGTCAACGTGCGACTGTTGGCGTCCAGAGTCAGGTCTGCGTAAGTAACCACGGGCACGCGCACGGCCGTGGCTCGTCGGAGCAAGGCTCGCAGCCGCGCGAGCAGTTCCTCAAAGGAAAACGGTTTGGGCAGGTAGTCGTCGCAACCGGCGTCCAGCCCGGCAATCCGATCCCCGATCTCGCCGCGTGCGGTCAATGCGAGGACCGGTATGTCCAACTTTCGACGCCGAATCTCGCGGACCACCGCAAGACCGTCCATCCCCGGAAGCATGAAGTCCAGGATTACGCCGTCGAACCGCTCGGCGTCGACGAGGGCCAGCGCGTCCTCGCCGCTTGTGACGTGGTCCACTCGAAAGCCTTGTGACTCAAGTCCGCGGCAGACGAAGCCCGCGACAGCCTCTTCGTCCTCGACCACTAGAAGTCGCACTCTGCCCCCTCCCTCTTGCGGCCCCGTTTAGCTTCCGGTGCCCTCGACCAATGTAATCGTCCCGTCGACGCGCTCGCAAGCGTAGGCCTCCACCGCCCCGCTCGGCCACCGCACTTCGATACGGTCCACGACGCTTGCTGCACCCAGCCCGAACGTCGGCGAAGTGTCGCTCTGCGAAAGATAGCCGGAACCGCACCTGACTGTGCGCGTCTGCACACGGCCGCCTGTCCAAACACGCACCGCTGCGCCGATGGCGGCTCGGTTCTGCGACCGGGACGATAGTCGAACGCGCACCCAGTGATGCTGCGGATGGCCGGCCATCCGCAGCAGAGCCGGAGAGCCGCCATTCGTTGTGACCAGGACATCCAGGTCGCCGTCGCCATCGACGTCACCAACAGCGACGCCACGAGCCACTCTCGGAGTGCGCAGCGCACCGCTGCTGAGGCTGAGGTCCTGGAATCCGCCGCCCGGCAGAGCCCGGAAGAGCATCCCTGGTTGGGAGTACGTCGAACTGCCGCGCACGGCGATGTCGTCCTGGATGTGCCCATTGGCGACGAGGATGTCCTGCAGCCCATCGAGATCGGCATCGAAGAAGCAATTGCCGAACCCGAGGTACTTCTGGCTGGGTGTGCCTACGCCGACCCGGGCAGCGACATCCATAAACAACCCCGAGTCGTCCCGCCGGTAGAGGCTGAGCTGTTCGCCGGTGAAGTTGGTGATCAAGATGGCCTCCCGTCCGCTGTTGTCATAGTCGGCCGCATCGATCCCCATCCCTGCTTTCGCCATTCCGCCCTCGGCAACGGCGATCCCGGCCTGCACGGCCACTTCTTTGAAGCGGCCATTGCCCTGGTTGTGAAAGAGGAAGTTGCGCACCGTATCGTTGGCGACGGCGAGATCCGGCCAGCCATCCCGATCAAAGTCGAGGAGGACGGCTCCCAGGGCCTTGGCTCCGGGGATGTGCACTCCCGCCTGCCGGCTCACATCCACGAAACCTGTGCCTTTGTTCATCCAGAGTGTGCAACTGTCGCCCTCATACTGATCTGGGCGAGAGTAGGACTTCCGCACGCCATCCAGTGAGAAGAACAGGTCGCCCGCGGGGCTCCAACGCACGTAGTGGGTGACAAAGAGGTCTAACCGTCCGTCGCGGTTGTAGTCGAGCCAGACCGGCGCGGCAGCCCAGCCCCGGTCCGACAGCCCGACGGTCGCTGTCACATCGGTGAACCCCGTCGCGGTCTGGCGATAGAGGCGTACACCGGCCAGGGTAGTCAGGCACAGGTCGAGCCGGCCGTCAGCATCGTAGTCGGCCAACGCGATGCCCATCCCGAACTGTCCGACCGGCATGTTCCAGGCAGCGGAGACGTCGGTGAATCGCTGCCCGCCCCGATTGAGAAAGAGTCGGGCTCGGCCGGGTGGTCCGCTGCCGCCGGGCCACGATGACGAATCCACCAGCACCACGTCGAGCCGGCCGTCACCGTCCACGTCGGCCAGGGCACACCCGGAACCCATCGTCTCCGGCATCCAACGAGAGCCGGCGGCCCCGTTGGCGTGCTGGAACTTGATGCCCGCAGCGGCCGTGATCTCCTCGAAGACGATGGGTACCGGTGGTGAGATGGGCTCTCTGGCCACCGGCGGCCCGGTCGGCCGACACGCAGATAGGCATCCCATCAAGCCTAGCCCGACGATGACACGAGCGGCCGGCTTCATGGGAGCAATTGCAAGCGCGTGACTGTCACCGGGGCGGTCGGTCGGAGGAGGTCGGGTGCCGGTCCGAGCGGGAGCAGGACGTCATACAGGACCTCCTCCCGCCGCGCTTCGGTCAATTCGTTGAGGCGCTGCCGGCTGAGCATCAGTTGGTAGTGAGCCGCCGCATTGAGGGGGTCTACAGCCAGGGCGGCGCTGAACTGACGTCCGGACTCCGCATTGCGCAGACGGGCGAGTTCGGTAAGCCCCATCTCCATCCGCAGCCGCACATCCCGAGGGTAGCGCCGAAGAAGCTCCCCAAAGATGGCGGCGGCGCGGTCGGGTTGCCCCGCTCGCCGTTCAACGGCCGCTTCCCACGCCAGCCCCCGGTCCCGAGATCCGGATCGAGCTGCGGCCCGGAAGGCCGAGAGGGCGGCGGGCAGATCGCCCTGTGCCAGAAAGACCTGCCCGAGCGCCAGGTTCGCCTCGTCCGCGTGGCCCGGCATCGCCCCGCCCCGTAGTGCCTCGTGCAGGACCCTCACCGCCAGCGGATAGTCCCGGACCGTGGCCAGGGCCTCCCCGTAACTCCTCCACCGGCCCGGCACGTTGATGGGAGCGGCACCCGGGTAGATCGTTCGCTCCGCCAGCACCTGGTCGGTGGCCTCACCATACCGCGCGTGCCGATGCATCCGGATGCTCATCCTACCGACCCCCCGGTCCGGTAACTTGAGCTGGAACCGGGCCAGGTCGGCACCGCCGGCCGGAATCCTCCTGGTGGGGCCAAAGCCGGTGGCGCGGTCCAGTTCCCACCTCCGGACGGGCGCTCGCGAGGGGTCCGTCAGGATGGTGTTCCACACCGTGCGCGGACCTGCGGCCTGCGTCCTGAGGATCCGCCCCTCGGCATCCGCGAGTTCCACATCCAGCCACGCCCCCCGTGCGGAGGGGATCCCGGTGGGGAATGTGTGCCCGATGGCGGCGTTCGACACAGTTACATCGAGCCAGACCTCCCGGCCGGCATAGGCATCCAACCCGACTTCGGCCGGCACCGGCATCGAACCTGATCTCGTCGGCAGCCGCATGAAGGAGTCGAGAAGCAGGCCCTGCTGCCGTGAGGCCGGCCTGTCTCGGTGACAGGCGACACAACTCCGCACCGTCCGAGCAGCGCCCGCGTGGAAGATGCTCTCTCCCGAGTACGGGCTCGCCTGCCAGTCACCAAACTCATCGCTGAGCATGATGTAGTGGAACCCATTCTGCGCGAGGGACATGCCCTTGCGGTGACAGCCGGCGCAAAGGCGTCCGCCGGCTGACACCGCGCCGACTGACCACCGCCGCGCGTGCTGCGCCGGGGCGATACGAGCCTCCAACTCGATCTCCGACCGACTTGGGGCCGCCAGCACCCGGAGCGATCCTGCACCGTACGCGGGCCCCGTCTCGACTGCGCCATGGCAGTCTGTACACTCGATCCTGACCGCCGCATGTTTTGGCGTGTCCAGACGTGATGGCCGATGGCAGCCCTCGCACCAGGCGGCGCTTTCCGCACCGTTCCTGGTCGAGAAACTGCGGAGCGCAGCTTCGTAGGGGGCGCGTTCGCCCCGACCGTGGGTGAGCGCACCGCCGGTGCAGTCCGCAGGCGAGTGACAGCCTGACCCGGCACAACTCGCAACCGTCGAGCCTTTGGCCTGCCGGGCCGATGGAAAATGCGACACCCGCGACTGATCGGGGACTGTCGCGGTCAGGAATTCATAGACAGAATGGGATTCGTACGGAAGGTCGATGGACTGGGCCCCGGCTTTCCCCCGAAGCGGCGCGAGGATGGCAAGCAATCCCGCGCACAGGCCGATCGCCAGGCGCATCGGCCGTCGCCGTTCCTTCACACACCAACTCCCCACCAGCACGAGCAGGCCAAGTTGGATGTGGAGTTCGAGACTTGCTCCCCTATCCCTACCTCGGAACGCGGTGGCGGCCCCCAGGCACAGGAAGACGACCAGGGCTCCCGCGAGCAGTGCGCTCCGTGTCGGCGGCGAAGCGCGCGGCCAGGCGGACCGGATACAGAGGACCAGTCCAACGGCGTGCGCAAGCATCAGGCTGCCAATCAGCGTAAACGGTGCACCTCTGGGTAGCAGCGCCAGCCCGTAGGCAGGGAGCAGCGCGAGGCAGGCGGACACCGCCATTCCGCCTCGAATCTTCGCTCGGCCCCCCTCGGTTCGCCGCTTACCGGCGTGCTCGCCCACACCGGACCTCATCCTACTCGGCCCAGCCGATTACGGATTCGGGAGGATCCGGTGACCCGGCACACCGAGATCGAGGCGGAACAGGCCGCCGGGCTCCCCACCAGTCGCGTAGAGCGTGGCATTGGCAGGACCGGCAAAGCAGAGGTTGCTCGTGGTGACATTTCCGCCGTCATACGTCGCCAGCAGCTTTCCCTGCGGACTCAGCACATGGATCGACTTCATCCCGTAGTGTGCCACCCACAGCCGTCCATCCTGGTCCAACGCCATTCCGTCCGGCTGGTTGAACTCCTTGCCCGGTTTCTTCTGATTCCGGGGCAGATTGGCGAAAACTCGGGGCTCTGTCTCGGGCACGCCGGTCGCCTTGAGCGGGATCATCAGGACGCGGTTTTCTTGACTCTCCGCCACGTACAGACGCTTCCGGTCGGGCGAAAGCACGATGCCGTTCGGGAAGTTCAAGCCGGTGGCCACCGGCCGCATGGTGCCGTCGAAGGAGACGTAGTGGACTGCGCCTGTCGACTTCACGCTGTCGGTGAAGTAGAAGCCTCCCGGCAGGTCCAGCGTGAGGTCGTTGGGGGTCCGAATCTCAAGATCTCCGGATTTCCCCGTGGCGACGGTGCCAAGCACTTTCCCCTCGGCGCTCAGCCGCAGCACGGCCTTCCGGCTTCCATCGCAAAGCAGATGGTCTCCATTTGGGAGGACCTTGTGCCCGTTCGGCGCGCCTGTTTCCGCCCAATCCGACACACGACCGTCCGGGGCGACTCGGGTGACCGTTTTTCCGTGCGAGAAGAAGAGAGCGCCCGCGCGATCCACCACCACGCCCTCGGTGTAGTCCCCGGTGATCACGACGGGTACCGGCTTGATGCGGCCGACCGGCGGCAGTGGAGTTGTCGCCGACGCCATCACGGCGGCGGACAACGCGACCGTTGCCAGGGAGAGTTTCAACATCGCGATCCGGTGAGCGGTCATCTTCCTGAATTCTAACCGAGTGATCGGTGCTCGTCGAAGTGGGGGCGAAGCGGGAAGGATTCAGAGCGAGCCGGGGAGTAACCTCCTCCTGCGAGCCAGCGCCGTGAGCGCAGCGATTCCCCCGGAGGTTTTTTCATGTCCCGACTCAGCCGTCGCGAACTCTTCGAAGAGTCGTTGTTCGCCGCCGCAATCGCGGCCACTGCCGGCGCCGCTCCCGCTGCGGCGGCCGAGACGAGATCGGCCCGAGTGGTGGGCCCCAACGAGCAGCTTCGCATCGCGGTCATCGGCGTCCGCAGCCGCGGCAAGGACCACCTCAGTGGCTACGCCAAGATGAACGACGTGACAGTGGCCGCCGTGTGCGATGTTGACCTGAGCACGGCGCCGGGGGCGGTGAAGATCCTCACGGACGCCGGCAAGCCCGCCCCACGCGTGGTCCAGGACCTGCGCCGGATCATGGAAGACAAGGACATCGACGCCGTCTCCATCGCCACCTGCAATCACTGGCATGCGCTCGCGGCAATCTGGGCGATGCAAGCAGGCAAGGATGTCTACGTCGAGAAGCCTGTGAGCCACAACGTCCGCGAGGGCCGGGCGATGGTCGAGGCAGCCCGGAAGTACAGCCGCATCTGCCAGGCCGGCACGCAGATCCGCAGTATGAAGGGCTCCCAGGAGGCGATCGCCTACGTGCACGCGGGGAAGATCGGCAAGGTATCCGTGGCACGGGGCCTCTGCTACAAGCCCCGCCTCAGCATCGGCAAGCTGGCCGCGGGTTCCATTCCCGCCGGGGTGGACTTCGATCTGTGGCTAGGCCCTGCGCCGCTGCGGCCCTTCCACCAGAACAAGTTTCACTACAACTGGCACTGGCAGTGGGACACCGGCAACGGAGATCTGGGCAACCAGGGGATCCACCAGATGGACGTTGCCAGGTGGGGGCTGGGAAAATCGTCGCTCCCGAAGCGGGTGGTCGGCATGGGAGGACGCCTCGGTTACGAAGACGACGGCGAGACACCCAACACGCACGTGGCGGTGATGGACTACGGGGACAGCGAGCTCATCTTCGAGACGCGAGGGCTAAAGACGGGCGATTACCGCGGTGCACGTGTCGGCAACGTCTTCCATGGCTCGGACGGCTATGTGGTGCTCACGAGCTACACGGGCGGAGCCGCCTTCGACAAGGACGGCAATATGGTCGCGACGTTCTCAGGCGGAGGGGACCACTACCGTAACTTCGTTGACGCCGTGCGGAGTCGCAAGCCGGAGCTCCTGACCGGCGACATCGAGGAAGGGCACCTCTCGAGCGCGCTGTGCCACCTCGGCAACATCTCCTACCTCCAGGGGGAGTGGACGGCCCTCTCCGAACTCCCGCGTGTTGCGACAGCCAGTGAGGCGGTTCGAGAGACGTTCGAGCGCATGCGGCAGCACCTCACGGAGAACGGTGTGAATCCGGCAACGGATCGATACCGGCTGGGGCCCCAGTTGGAGATCCGGCCCGGCAAGGAAGACTTCGGCAGGTCCCACGTTGCAAACGCGATGCTGACTCGCCCCTACCGCCCGGGCTTCGTTGTGCCGGAAAAACCGTAGTCGCCCGTCGACCACGCCCTCGTCGGGCCCGCCGAGCCGGGTTGCCGGGCGATCCCACGGGTTTGCCTTCTCGGCATCGGTCACGAGAGGGATTCGCCCGCGAGCCAGGCAAATCTGAATCGTCGCCCACCGTCGGGGTGGTTGGATCGGCCGTGCCTGGTCGCTCGCTCCCCGGCGGTCCTCATCTGCTCGGCCGGTCTTCCATGCCCCGAAACGTGTTCGCTCTTCCTCTCGCCCTGGTCGTCGTCCTCGGCGCATGCCTCCGAGTCCTTGCCGATGGCCCGGCCGACAACATCCCGGAGAAGGTCCGGCCTGTGCCTCCCCCCGGGATCTCGGTTCCCGAGGCGGACCGCGCGGCGCTACTGGCCGGCCTGGCGCAACTCGAGGCGGCGATCCAGCCATTGCGCTCGGACCCCAAAGCCGCCCCCAACCTCCCGGATGTGCAGATCTACCACAACGCTGTCCGCTACGCGCTGCAGTACGGAGAGTTCTTCAACCCGAACGAACTGAATCGCGCACGCACGCTGTTGACCACCGGGATGGAGCGGGCAGCCGCCCTCGCACGTGGGGAAGCACCCTGGCTGAGTCGCTCGGGCCCCACCGCCCTCGGATATCAGAGCCGGGTGGACGGGTCGATTCAGCCGTACGGGCTGTACATCCCTGCGTCCTACTCCAGCACCGGTCAGGGGCGTTTCCGGCTGGATACGTGGTTCCACGGACGGGGCGAAAACCTGAGTGAGGTCAACTTCATCGCCGGAGTGCAGGCGAGTGGGGGGCAGTTCGTGCGACCGGATGCCTTCGTGCTTCAGCCCTACGGGCGCTACTGCTGCGCCAACAAGCTCGCCGGCGAGACGGACCTGCTCGAAGCCCTCGACGACGCCAAACGCCGTTTCCGCATCGACCCGGACCGGATAGTGATGCGCGGCTTCTCCATGGGCGGTGCCGCATGCTGGCAGGTGGCGGCCCACTACGCATCCGATTGGGCAGCGGCCGCCCCGGGCGCTGGGTTCAGCGAGACGCCCGACTTTCTCAAGGTCTTCCAGCGAGAAACCCTGAAGCCGACTTGGTACGAGCAAAAGCTATGGATGCTCTACGACTGCCCGAATTACTCTGCGAACTTCTACAACCTGCCCACGGTGGCCTATAGCGGCGAAATCGACAACCAGAAGCAGGCGGCCGACGTCATGGAAAAAGCGCTCGCCTCGGAGGGGATCAGCCTGGTGCACATCATCGGTCCGAAGACCGGGCACAGCTATCACCCGCAGTCCATCCCCCTCATCAACGAGCGGATCGACAGCATCGCGTCCCTGGGCAGGAAACGCGTCCCCCGCCGGGTGCGGCTGGCCACGCCGACGCTGAAATACAACCGACAGGCCTGGGTCACTGTGGATCGCCTGGGCGCCCACTGGGAACCAGCCACCGTCGATGCGGAGATCGCCGATCTCCGCACCATCCAGGTCAAGACCAGGAACGTGACCGCGTTGACGCTCGCTATGCCGTCCGGCCACTGTCCGCTGGAGGCGGACCGTGAGATCACCGTGCAGATCGACGGCCAACGGCTAAAGGGGGAGCAGGTGTTGTCCGATCGGTCATGGGTCACGCACCTGCGCCGCTCCGGGGATCTGTGGACGAAGGTGGCAGACACTCTCGAACCAGGGCTGCGGAAGGTTCACGACCTGCAAGGTCCGATAGACGACGCCTTCACCGAGAGCTTCATGATTGTGCGGCCCACTGGAACGCCATTACATCCGGGGCTGGCGAAGTGGGTCGATGGGGAGCTCGCGCATGCCATCACCGAGTGGCGTCGGCAGTTCCGGGGCGAACCGCGGATCAAGAACGATACCGACATCGGTGACGCCGATATCGCCGCCCACAATCTCGCGCTTTGGGGGGATCCCGGCAGCAATCGGATCCTGGCGCGTATCGCCGATCAACTCCCCATCAAGTGGACGGCCGCAGGCGTGGAAGTCGGCGGAAAGAAGTACCCGGCTGATCATGCCCCGGTTCTCATCTTCCCGAATCCGCTTAACCCACGCCACTACGTCGTACTCAACAGCGGCTTTACCTACCGCGAGTACGACTACCTGAACAACGCCCGTCAGGTGCCGAAGCTCCCTGACTGGGCCATCGTGGACACCACCAGCCCTCCGAACAGTCGCTATCCGGGCAAGATTGCGGACGCCGGGTTCTTCGGGGAACGGTGGGAATGGCGGCCCCAACCCCGCCTCTGACCCGGCCGTCGGCCCGAAACCCGGCAGCTCAAAAACTCGTTTGCATGTTTGGTGGACGACGGGTCTCTCCCCGGGTATGATAAACGCGAACATCTGTTCCGGGAACGGAGGACGCGATGGCCAGGGTGATGACGCAACGGAATGGGAACAAGGGACGCACGCGCAGGGCTCAACAGCAGGCACTTCCGCTCGATGTGCCTTGCTACCAGGAATTACTGCAGTCGGTACTCCTCAGCAGCGCTTCGCTGCTCGAGATGCTCGACCACGTGGAGCGAACACACTGGGAAGATCGGTTCCGCGGTTACCGGGATGAAGTCGCGGCGCTGCGCACCACGCGAGAAGCCACGGAACCGTTCGTGATGCGAGATCCGGCCGAGGAACTCCAGGGTGAGGCATTGCGCAACGAGGTGTTGACGCTGTTCGCCGCTTGAGGTGGAGGTCCGGCTCCGGGCAGCCTTGCGGCAGTTGGTGAGATGGCTGCCCGGGAGGACGAACAGGGCTGCCCGGTGGAACCTGTCGTGGGGCGGATCTCCGCCCGACTAGCACGTCAGGAACCGCCGCCTCGTGAGGTTCATCTTCCTGGGTACCGGGGGGTCCATCGTCACCCCCACCCGCCACACTTCCGGGGTCTATCTCCCCGAGCTAGGGCTCCTGCTGGACGCCGGGAGCAACGTCTTCGCGTTGCGGCGGTTGCACGGCAACCGGCCGCTGCGAGTGCTGATGTCCCACTTCCATCTAGATCACAGCCTCGGCCTCTTCTTCCTGGCCGCCGGGTTGTTCCATGGAAGGGACGCGGACGTTTCGATGGATGTGTGGGGACCCGAGAACGCCGGGGCTTTTGCCTCGATGGCGGGCCCCGACAGCCCGATCTGGCCGGTCCCCCTCCCCATCCGCCTGCACGTCGCGGGGGCGGACTTCCAGATCGATGGAACCCGTGTGCGGTCTCATGCTGTCCCGCATCACGGACCGTGCCTCGCCTACCGTCTGGATTTCGAGGACGGAACTTCGCTCGCCTACGTGACGGATACCTCCGCCCCGGGCGATTACCTCGATTTCGTTCGCGGCGCCGATGTCCTCATCCACGAGTGCGCCTTCGCCGATGAAGAGACGGAAATCGCTCGCGTGACCCAGCACTCGACGGCATCTGCCGTTGCGAGGGTGGCGCGAGAAGCTGCGGTGGGGGCACTCTACCTCTCGCACATGGGTCCGCTCTACCACGGACTTGAGCTACTCGACGCCGTGAGAGAAATCTTCCCGGGCGCCATACTGCCGGTGGAAGGCGTCAGCTACCCCTGTGAGGTCGCGCTCGACGCTACCCGAGCCATTTTCCCCGGGAGCTTCGACCCCCTCACAGCCGGCCACCTGGACATCATCCGCTCGTGCGGCGAGATGTTTCGCAGCCTGGATGTGGTCGTGGCAAGGAACCCTGCCAAGGACGCCGGCGCCCTGTTCACGGCCGAAGAGAGGGTTGAGTTGATCCGCAGGTGCGTGCCTGCGGAGGTACGTGTGGCCGCCTGGGAGGGTCTGACCGTCGACTATGCCCGCCGTGTTCAGGCCGGTCGGATCGTCCGTGGTCTGGGCCGGGCAGAAGACTACTTCGGCGAGATCCGGCTCTGGAAGACCAATTCCCTCCTGCAGCCTGAGATCCACACCGTCTGGGTGCCGCCGGATCCCGCTCATCTGGACGTCTCCTCCTCGATGATCAAAGAGGCAGGTCTTCTGGGAGGCTGGGCGGGCGTGAGGCACCTGATACCGGCACCCATCCGAGCGGACGTGGAAGCCAGGCTGGCTAGCCGGCGGGGGTCAAGTTAGGCGAGGGATCTTCCGGGATCGGCAGCACCAGGAAGACGCCCAGGAATGGCACCAGGCAGAGCCAGGTGAGTGCCGTGGGTAGGCTGACGGCGTCGGCCGCCGCACCCAGAGGCCACGCCAGGAGTTGCGCCAGACCCCAGGCCAGGCCGGTGATCAGGCTCGCGGCGATGCCCGCACTGCGCGGCATCAGCTCCTGGGCGAGCACGACATTTCCCGGATGCGGCAGCATGAGAATGAAGGCTCCCAGCGCCAGCCAGGCCAGCATGGCCGTCCCATCCGCCTGCAGCCCGGCTAGCAGGGGCAGTGGGGCCAGAATGAAGGAGGCCATCATCAGACGGCGACGCCCAAAACGATCCGCCCACGCCCCACCGATCGGCCCCGCGAAGGCGCTGGCCAACAGGAACGCGCTCACGGACGCGCTCGTGGCCACCAGCCGTTGGCTCTCCGGAAACCGGGACTGGACCAGGAACGGAAGGAACGTCGTCATCCCGATCTGTACGGCCGATCGGACGACCACGGTCGCGGTCAGCGCCGCAAGGGCAACCGATCGACACGCAGGGAGTTCTTCGCGCGCCGTCGCCGCCCGCGGCTGCGCCTGCGCGCGCTCAGCCCCCCGGAGCCTGCGGAACGCCACCAGCAGGATCACAGAGACGGCTATGGCGGGCACTGAGGCGAGATAGAAGCGCTCGAGGCCGAACCAGTGGCCGTAGAGGGCACCGAGAACGGGCGCGAGTCCAAACCCCAGACTGCCGCCGACGGTGAATACGCTCATTGCCAGGCTGCTGCCTCGACCCGCCTTGCGAGCCAGCATCGCTCCCTGTGGATGGAAGGCGCCAATTCCGAGGCCGGCGCAGAACATCAGCGTGCCGAGTTGGACGTAGGAACCCGCCTGCCCGAGTTGTCCAATGAGCATCCCCGCCACCAGGGGCCCCAGCGCCACCAGGCACCAATCCGGACGCCGATCGGAAATCCAACCGAACAGAGGCTGGGCCAGAGAGGCCGTAAGCCCCATCAGCACCGGAAGAGTGCCGATCTGAGCAAGGGAGAGGTGCAGCCGAGCGCCGATCTCCGGAAACATGGGCGAGATCAGACTCTGCCCGTAGCTATCGGTGATCGCATGGGCGATGGCCAAGAGGACGAGCCAGGCCGTCACCGGCGCGACGATCCCCCGGCCGGATCGAGCAGGAGCGGCGGTATGAACCGCGGTCCGCTCAACCGCCATCGCGGAGAAACCTACTTGCCACGCCGGGATTCAAGGAAGGCCACGATCTCCTCAGCGGAGGCAACCCCGGGGACGACGGTAAGCGCGCCCTTGGCATCAGACAGCCTGTAGGCAGCCTCCAGCCACCCGGTGTCCAGCCCGGTGCCGTAGTTGTGCAGGAGGAGCTTCGCCGGTGCCGCCAGTGTCGCCAGCACCTTCATCCCCCCGTACCGGCGGGCGCTCGGCAGGCAGTTCTCGTCGGTGATCGGAAGCGCGACCGGCCAATCCCAGTTCGCCGCGTCCACGACCGTGCGGCGTACGCCGATTGCGAACGGTCTCGCGAGGAGAGTCCACGGACCCGCGCTGCCGAGCCCGAGCAGGTCAACGATTGCCCCACTTCGGCCGGCATACGCAACGACCGTCAGCACGTCCTGAACTCGCTCGGCAAGGATGGTCTTGTTGTAGCCGGCGAAGTAGGCAGCTCCCTGACGCTTCGCGACTTCGTCCAGCTTGCCCGTGAGTAGTGGCTCGTAGATGATGACCTGACCGCCGGGATCCAATCGCTGCCGGATAACATCCGCGCTTGACTGATCCGCCATTGCGGCGGCCGCACCCCGGGGCGAGATCACCACCGTCACGTGGTCGATTGCCTTGCCGGCGGTGGAGGTGGCGACGATGCAGCGCACAACGTCGCCTACGCCACGCCGGGAGAGGGTCACCCGCCGCACGGCCGACCCCGCGATCGGGGGCTCCAGCGTTTCCGCCAACTGCTCGTTGAGATCCCCAGCGGACGGCTGACGGCAGTCCAGCATGGTCGCAGCGGCGGCAGCGAGCATCGTCCGCGTCTCCGCCCAACCCTTGCTGTCCCGAGGAGTCCACGAGGTGATCTGACGAGCAACAACGCCTGTCAGATACTCCTGTAGCTGGGCCGGTGTCGCCGCGTTTGCGGGCCGTGGATGGGCAGCGTCCCAGGTACTCAGGACGGCCTCAGTCTCGGGAGTCGAAGCCGCTTCCTTCACCCCCGCCACCACGCTCTCACCCCACAGTTTGTGGCGAAGGAACGAGTAGACAGATTCACGGCTGGCCTGGTTGTAGTTGTGGTCGGCCTGATGGACCACGGCGAACAACTCGCTCTCCGCCCCGAAGAGACGGTAGACGGCCCGAATCTCCGGCACTCCCCTGCTAAGGATCTGGCTGGTCCAGTCGCCGGTCGCACCGACGAGGAGCATGGGTCGCGGCGCAAAGCAGGCAGCGATCTCTACGTTGTCCGTGCCCACGCGCAGGTGGGGAGCGTTCTCACACTCGGAACCGCCCTGGAAGTGGTGCGACACCATGCAGACGGGCGCTGCCACCTGGATGCGCTCATCCAGGGCGCACAGCAGGAAGGTCTGCGTCCCGCCGCCGCTTTCGCCGGTCATCGCGATTCGGTCGGTGTCCACCTCCGGGAGCGTCCGGAGCCAGTCAAGAGCGCGGAGGCTGTTCCAGAGTTGTAGACCGGGGAGATTCAGACCAAGACCAAGGAGCGTGTCGTTCCGGAAGCTGTGGCCGAAGAGGCGCGAATCGGCGTACCCGACCATGTCGTAGAGGAAGGCCACCGCCCCCATGCGGGCTTGCCCGATGCAGCGAGCCTGGACATCGCCGGCGTTGCGGCCGTTCTGCCAGTGCCCGTGAGGGTTCAGGATGCCGGGAATCTTTCCGGCATTGCTGGTAGGACGATACAGGTTTCCGGACAGGAAGTACCCGGGAAAAGTCTCCAGCACGACCTTCTCGATGGTGTAGCCGTCGCGCTGCAACTTGCCGTAGATGCGGGGGCTCAGCGGCGTCTTTTCCGGCATCGGAAACAGGCCGGTCGCCACCAGGATGCGCTTTCGGACGGCCTCCCGCCGGGCCAACCACTCGGCCTTGGTTTGCGGTGGTAGGAAGTTGGCTCCTTCCTGGTTGGTCCGGGTGCGCGTCATCCGGGCGTCCACCTTCTCCTGGGCTTCTGAATCGTGCATCACAACGCCTGCCAAGATGAAGAGAGTCGCCAGCACGGCTGCAAATCGGTTCCCCATTCAGTCCGCCTCCCCACGTGCCCCGTTCGCACTTCACCGCCCGCGCGAGAGGCGGACCGCGGAGTGGGCACACTCCTGGCAGTTGGCCGTCCGGCAGGGCAGAATCCTCTCACCATGCCTCAATCGCCTGACGCTCACCCCCCCGGGACAACTCCCCCCGCCTGTCTGGTCACCGGCGGCGCCGTCCGAGTCGGGCGAGCCATCACGCTCGCCGTCGCCCGCGCCGGCCACCCGCTGGCGTTCACGTACCACCGCAGCACTGATGACGCGGCCAGTACACTCGCAGAAGCTCAGGCCTTCGGCGTGCCGGCGATCTCCCTGAGATGCGACCAATCGGACCCTGCCCAGATAAAGCATGCCATGGATGCTGCTGAGGCAAGCGTCGGACCCATAGGCGTGCTGGTGAACAACGCCGCTGTTTTCCCGCGGACCCCGGTGGAACAGTGCACGGTAACTGACTGGGACGCCATTCAGTCGGTGAACCTGCGCGCCCCCTGGCTGTTCATCCAGGCTGCGCTGCCGGGCATGCGTCAACTCGGGGCGGGCTGCATCATCAATATTCTGGATATCGCGACGCAGCGGCCCTATCGGGACTACCTTCCCTACTGCGCGTCCAAGGCGGGCCTGGAAGCCCTCACCATCGGGTTGGCACGGACCCTCGGACCCGCCATCCGCGTGAACGGCGTAGCGCCCGGAACGGTCGACTGGCCGCCGGACTTCCCGGATGCTGCAAGGGCCCAGATAATCCGACACACACCCCTTGGGCGGGTTGGCTCTCCGCAGGACATCGCCGAGGCCGTTGTCTACCTTATCGGCGCAAACTTTATCACCGGGGCCGTCATCCCTGTGGACGGTGGTCGATCAGTCGGCTAGCTGTGTAGTTTTGGCCCCGAAAGTTGATCAGTGATCACCAGTCCCCCGGAGTTTCCCGCAGAAAGGCTGCCGGACCTGATTCTGGCAGGCTACAGAGAGGCCCTGTTCCCGATGGCCGACGCGGCGACCGGACAGTTGGACTGGTATACGGCCGAGCCCCGCGCCGTGATGTCGTTGACCGACTACCACGTGCCCCGGCGCGTCCTCCGACTAATGAATCAGCCGTGGGTCCGGTTCACGCACGATGTGGCCTTCGAGGAGGTCATCCGGGCCTGCTCCGATCGGTCCCAGACCTGGATCAGCGAAGAGCTCATCCGGGCCTACTGTGAGTTGCACAGGCGGGGGATGGCTCATAGTGTCGAGGTTTGGCGCGGGGCACAGCTCGTGGGGGGACTCTACGGCGTCCATCTGGGTGCGGCCTTCTTCGGCGAGTCCATGTTCCACCGCGTGGACAATGGGGCAAAGCTCGCCTTCGCCCACCTGCTGGCACATCTCCGGGACCGCCAGTTCCTGTTGCTGGACATCCAGGAGGTGACCGCCCTAACCGCGCAGTTCCACCCGACCATCATCTCCGAGGAAGCGTATGACGAGCGGCTTCGGACCGCCCTCGCAGGGTCCTCTGACTGGTGAGCGCAGCCCCAGCCGCGCTTGACGGTCCTCAGAGTCGTTTGTTAGACTGCCTCCGCATCAAGGGTGGGTGCCAGCGCCCACCCCGGTCCCCTGTAGCTCAACGGCAGAGCATCTGACTGTTAATCAGAGGGTTGGTAGTTCGAATCTACCCGGGGGAGTCTTACGGCGGCGCGCTCGACAGGGTGTGCCGCATTTTCGATGGAGGTGCGGGTCGAGCGCCAAGGGCTCAGTAAGCGAGTTCCGCCTCGGCGACGGCCCTGCTGCAGGCGAGTTGCTGGCGCAGGGCCATCAGGGCTCGGCGGCGGAAGGCGCTGACGGCCTGTTTGGTGACCCCCCACCGGCGCGCAATCTCGTTCAGCGAGAGCGGCTCGGCGCCGTCGAGGCCGAAGCTCTCGTTCAGCACCTGGCGATAACCGGGCCGAAGTGCCTCCAGCGCCTGGTGCAGCGTCAGCCGCTCGTCGCGGCGGCAGATCTCGAGCCACGGATCGGAATCTTCGCAGGCGACCACTTCCTCGGGGGCTCGGCCGTCACCCTCATCGACGCCGCCCATGCTCATGATCGGGTGGGATGCCTCCACGACCGCGCGAAGCACCTCCGGCGGAGCCTGCAACCGCTGGGCGGCCTCCTCCACGGTGAGATTGCCGTCCACGCTTTCGTCGCACATCTCCCGGTAACGCGCCAGCAGCCGCTCATTGCGTTCGGGCAATCGGATCAACCGGTTCATCCGGTAGACGGAGCGACCAATGCGGAGCCGCAACCATGGCACGGCGTAGGCGCTGAAGCCGTTGCCGTGACTGGGATCGTACCGCTCGATGGCGTCTACGAGCCCCACGACGCCTTCCAGCACCAGGTCCTCCAGGGAGAGTGAGGATGTCTGATACCGCCCTGCCACATACAGGACGAGACGCAGGTTGCACTCGATCAGTCGCTCGCGCGCCTGGGCATCGCCGCGTTGTGCTCGGGCGATCAGGTCGTGCTCTTGCTTTCGCGTCAGCCGCGTTCCGCGTTGAAGGGCGGCGGCGAGTGGCCCGGCAGTGATCTGCCGGTGTCTGTCTCGACCATTCATCTGCGCAGTGTCCCTGGCTCATGATACCTGATGATTAGGCATCCTAACCAGTTCTGCCACAATACGACGAGTGGCGGAGCGACCGCGCCCACCGGGGCCGCTCAGGAGAGACTGACAAGCCCGGTTCGGCGCTGAAAGTCCGGGCAGTCGATGCGCATCTCGATGGGCGTCATACACAGGTTGGATAGCCGGCACACATGGGCATCCCCGTCCGTGTCCCGTTGGAGGTGCGCGCAGGCTGGGCAGACGGCGGCGGTGATCGTGCCCTCCGTGTCGAGCGCCGCGAGGAGTGTCAACAGGGGCCCATAAAGACCGGCTCGCTCGACGAGGCTCAGCGTGCCGACGGCCGCGTCCAACGCACGGTCCCACCCCGCATACTGATGCACGAAGGACCGCCCCGGTTCGGTGATCGACACCAGCACGTGCCGCCGGTCATCCCTGTCGGTGGTGCGGGTGACAAGCCCTCGCCGTTCGAGGCCGTTCAGGACGTCGCTCACCGTGGCGGGGGTGCAGCCAAAGCTCTCCGCTAGCGCCCCGGGCGTCAACTCTTTCGGAGTGGCCGCTAACAGCAGGAGTGCCTGCATCTGTGTGCTCGGCAGGCCGGACGACCTCGAGGCCTGGAGGAGCATCCCCCGGGTGGCGTGCGCAAGGCGCAGAATCGCCGTGCAGAGGCGAAGATTCAGGCTGGTCTCGTCCTGATGAGGCATTTGGGATCGCTCGGGGCTTCCGGTTCTCCTCCTATGGTAGGGCGAGCCCAGCCTGAAGTAAACCTCTGCCCGGATTCGTGCCTGTACGCCTCAGGCATGCGCAAGTTTCGCATGCCATGGGAAGGCCTCAGGGACTCCCATGCGCAAGTTCGATGCACAGATCGGAATTCGGGCCAAACCTTATCAAAGTTTCGCTGCGCGTCTGGGATGACGATGACCGAAGATATACTTGGCTGCTCCAAGCTTCGACAGCCTTCCCCTTCCAAGCCCACCCGATGAGCCAGCTTGTCGAACTCGAACCAATCCTCGTCCGCCGCCTCCGCCGTCCTGCCGTTGGCCAGCCCCCCAAGTCCGTCCCGCCGCGTCGCGTAGTCCCCGGAAGCGAGGGCGAGGGGGAGCGAACCGAGTCCGCAAGCCCGCGGAGCGCGTTCCACGCGAAGGCCCGGCGACCGCGGCCGCAAGTCAACTCGAACCTCCTCTGGATCGGCCTTGGCGCCGTCGTCCTCGCGCTGCTTTCGCCGATCCTGCCCGCTTTCGGCCAGGCGTTGGCGACGCCGTTCGCGGCCACCCTCCGTTCCGGTAGGGAGATCAGGGGGCTGAAGACATCCCTCGCCTCAGCACGCACGACCAATCAGCAGATCCGGGACGATATCGCATATCTCCGGACCCCTGCAGGCGTCGAGCAGGAAGCCCGCCGGCGCGGGTACGTCCGACCCGGCGAGATCGCGCTCACACTCGTACCCAATGATCCGACGCCACCCGCTGCGGCACCCCGCACAGCTGTGGCGGCTGGACCGCCGTCCACGGTGTCCGAACGGATTCGCGAGGCCGTGGAAAGCTGCCTCGCCGTGCTGGGTCTCCACTCCCGCACGCGCTAACAACGCCCCCATCTGGAGTGCTCAAGCCGGTCGACGCAATCGTCGACCGGCTTTTTACGTCTGAGGTCGATTGGGTCGCTGAGGTTGATAGAATGCGAAGGCTGCGCTGACTGCCACTTCCGGCCACCCGCCCTCCGCACTGCTCTCACATGCCTCTCGACATCCTCTTCCCTTACCTCAACCAGGCGGAAGAGTACCGGCGGGCAGTTGCGGCACTTCGGCTGGACGATGCGCCCGTCTGGATCGAGGGACTGGCCGGCCCCGCAAAGGCCGCCGTGGTGGCCGCCCTCAGCCGGGAACTGGACAGGGTGGTCCTCTGCCTCACAGCATCTGAGGACCACGCAGAGCGATTGGCGGCGGACATCCGTTCGCTCGGCTTCGCCGCAGACGAAGTCGCACTCTACCCCGAGGGCGAAGCCGATCTGGCCGAACCGCCTGCGCACGGTCTGACGGCGTCCTCCGTGGAGCCCGAACGCAGGGCTCTGGCGCGTTCGCGCCTTGCTGTGCTGGAGGGGCTCGCCGATCGACGGGTGCGATGCATCGCAGCACCGATCCAGGCAGCCCTGCGCGAAACGGTGCGACCGCTGGCCGAGCTGCGGGTCGACCTCCGCGTAGGCGAACACCTCTCCCTGACCAGCTTCATCCAGCGACTGGCCGATCTCGGATACGAGCGAGTGACCCTGGTCGACTCTCCGGGGTTGATGGCGGTCCGTGGCGGGCTCCTGGACATCTGGCCCGCAACCCGGCCGGGCCCGGTGCGGATGGAGTTGCTCGGTGACCTTGTGGAGAGTCTACGGGAGTTCGATCCAGCCACCCAGCGCAGCACCGGGGACCTATTGGAGGTCACCGTGATGCCGGCATCCGAGGCCGTTACCGCCGCAGGCAGCGAGGGTGAAGCGGTCACTATACTTGAACATCTCCCGGCCGGGTCGATCGTAATCCTGGACGAACCTGGACACGTGCACACGTCCTGGCAGGTTTCGCGGCAAGCCAGACGCGGTGGCGGTGACGGCGGACAGGCAGAGGCGTCGCTTCACTTCGATAGCTTCTTCGCCCGGTGCCGATCGTTTCGGCTCACCTTCCTGACGTTGATCTCCCACTCCATTCCCTGGCTCCGAAAGTCCCTCGGCGAAGTCACCCCCGTCCGGACCGTTCTCACAAGCGGGGTTGTCGAGACCGCCAAGGGGGACATTCCCGAGTTGGCGAACCGGGTGCGCTCCTGGCTGGCGGCGGGTAACCGCGTGATGCTGGCCAGCGATCAGCCCCACCGGGTGGCGGAGTTGCTGGTGGCCCACGACGTTCCGTCCAGCATCGACGACGCAGGCTCCACGGATGCGGAAACGCGCATCGTGCGCGTTGTCCACGGCAGGCTAAGCGCCGGGTTCCGCTTCCCGGGGATCCGCCTGGTCGTCCTTTCGGATACCGAGGTCTTCGGCAGCACACGCGAACGACGAAAGGGCACCGCCGGACGAGCCCCACGCAAGTTTCAGGACAGTCGGCCGATCATCTCTCTGCTCGAGCTCAAGGAAGGTGATCTCGTCGTCCACGTCACCCATGGGATCGGTCGGTACCGCGGCCTCGTACAGAGGACGGTGGCGGGAATCCCTCGCGAATTCCTGCAGGTCGACTACCAGGACCCTGACCGGCTCTTCGTTCCCAGCGACCAGTTGGATCGGGTGCAGAAATACATCGGCACAGAGGGTCACGCCGCCACACTCCACCGCCTTGGAGGGCAGGAGTGGGCCAGAACCAAGAGCAAGGTGCGGGCTCGGGTTCAGGAGATGGCCCGCGAACTACTCGATCTGTACGCCTCCCGGTCCGCGGCCCGGGGACACGCGTTCGCCGAGGATTCGGTGTGGCAGGAGGAGATGGAGGCCGCATTCCCGTACCGGGAAACCCGCGACCAATTGCGCGCCATCTGGGACGTGAAGCGCGACATGGAAGCCCCTCGCCCCATGGATCGGCTGGTGTGCGGTGACGTCGGCTACGGCAAGACGGAGGTTGCCATCCGCGCCGCCTTCAAAGCGGTGACCGATGGAAAACAGGTGGCCGTGCTCGTGCCAACGACGGTGCTGGCCCAGCAGCATTACAACACCTTCACCGAGCGGCTCGCGGCCTTCCCGCTGACCATACGCGTCCTGAGCCGATTTTGCTCGCGTCAGGAAATCAAGCAGACGCTCCAGGGGATCAGCGATGGGGTGGTGGATGTGGCCATCGGCACGCACCGTCTACTGTCCAAGGACGTCAAGTTCGTGGACCTGGGCCTGCTCATCGTCGATGAGGAGCAGCGGTTTGGCGTCGCCCACAAGGAACGCCTCAAGCAGCTACGCCAATCTGTCGACGTGCTGACGCTGACCGCCACTCCCATCCCCCGCACGCTGAACCTCTCCCTCTCCGGGCTGCGCGACATGAGCGTGATCGAGGAACCGCCCGAAGGCCGACTGGCGGTGCGCACCTATTGTCTGGAGTGGGATGATGCCGTGGTGCGCGATGCAATTCTCCATGAGTTGGACCGCGGCGGACAGACCTACTTCGTCCATAACCGGATCGAAACGATTCATCGCCAGGCCGAGCGTCTGCAGAAACTGGCGCCGCAGGCTCGCATTCGCGTGGGACACGGCCAGATGAAGGACACGGAACTCGAAGATATCATGCTCTCCTTCTACGATGGCGAGTATGACGTGCTCGTCTGCACGACGATCATCGAGAGTGGACTCGACATCCCTAACACCAATACCATCCTCATCAACAACGCCGAACATCTGGGGCTGGCTCAGCTCCACCAACTCCGCGGACGGGTCGGCAGGTCCTCAAACCAGGCCTATTGCTACCTACTCCATACACCCCACCGCCAGTTGACGGAGGTGGCGGAGATGCGACTGGCCGCCATCCGCGAGTTCACCCATCTGGGGGCGGGCTTCAACCTGGCGCTCAGGGATCTCGAGATCCGTGGCGCGGGCAACCTACTGGGAGGGGAACAGAGCGGGAACATGGTCTCGGTCGGTTTCGATCTGTTCTGCCAGATGATCGAGGAAGCGGTGAAGGAGCTCAAGGGTGAAAGCGTTGAGGAGAAGTTCCTCCCCAGCGCGTCTCTGCCTATCCACGCGCTGCTCCCCAAGGAGTACATTCCAACTGAGGGCCTCCGGATCGGGTTCTACAAGAAGATCGCGGGGTGTCGAACACTCGCCGACGTGGAGATGGTGCAGACCGAGCTGGAGGACCGATTCGGCGATCCCCCGAACCCGGTCTGGAACCTGCTCGCGCTGATGCGGTTACGGGTCGATTGCCTGAGCGCGGGAGTGGCACGAATCGAGACGGACAAGGAATCCGTCGTCTTGTGGTTGGCACGGCGGGTCGATCGTGAGGAAGCACGGGAACTGACCCGGTCCAACCGCCGCATTCAACTCTCGTCCGACAGGCTGGTGCTCTACTACGATGGGGACAACCCGCTTAGACCCGTTCAGAACATGGTCAAGGCTCTGCAGCGGGGAGGCGGTCCGGCGGCGGCGGCGGCGGTGCAGGCGAAGCTGGCCGCAGTGGATGCCGCGGGGGCAAAGCGCTGACAGGGTGGGTCTGGGGGCGAGACCGATGGCGGAACAAGAAGAACAACGAGCAGACCGCGAACTTCGCTGCGACACCTGCGGCTGTGTGACCGAGACGGTGCGGCGCGTGGTTGTGGACTCCGGTTACAACCGGGCAAACTCGCGCCCCATATTCAACTGCCCGGACTGCTTCGAGCGCAAGCTTGCGACCCGAGCAGGCAAGCGTGGCGGCGACGGCTGAGGTGCGCCCGCCCCGCACCACGCGCTACCGGCTTGATCCGCCTGGACCCGTCATCTGGGGCGCGTCGCGGCTCCTGGGCCGCGGGCTCTTCAGCTTCTTCGGCGGCCTCCGTTTCTCGGGTACGGAGCACCTCCCCGCCGAGGGAGCCGCGCTGTTGATCGGAAACCACCGGAGTTGGGCCGACCCGCCCGCAGTGCTGCTCTCCTCCGCCCGCCCTCCCCTCTTCATGGCCAACGAATTCCTCTTCCGCATCCCGTTGCTGGGAGGCATCATCCGCTTTTACGGCTCCTTTCCTGTCCACCGGGGCAGGTTGGACCGGGAGGCGATCCGAATGGCCGAAGAACGGCTCCAACGCGGACACTTGCTCACCATCTTCCCCGAGGGCGGGACGACCATCACCGGCGTGCTCTATCCCTTCGAGGGAGGAGCGGCGATGATCGCCGTGCGGCAGAATGTCCCGGTGATCCCCTTCGGAATCACCGGCTCCGACCGCGTCCTTCCGATGAAACGACCGTTCTATCCCCGGTACGCCAGGGGTGGAGTGCACGTGAAGTTTGGCCCCGCGATTCACCCCCGGGATCTAGATGGGGCGCTTCCTCACCGCGAGCGGATCCGTGTGCTCACCGAGCGGATGGAGGAGTCCGTCGCCGCGTTGCTCCCCGCGGACCACCTCCCGGACCGGCTGCGACACCTGGCCCGCCCATCTAGGTGATCACCCGACCTCCCGGGCGATCTCCTCGCCGATCACGCGGACCTCGGTCTCCAGGCGAACCTCAAACCGTTCCAGCACGCACGCCCTTACGTGCTCGATCAGGTTCAGGACGTCGCTGGCAGTGGCACCGCCGGCATTGATAATGAACCCCGCGTGCTTGGTGGAGATCTGGGCGCCGCCCACGCAATGGCCCTTCAGGCCGAGTTGCTCCACCATCGGTCCGACGTACTTGCCGGGGGGTCTCTTGAATACGGAGCCCGCGCTGGGCCAATTGAGCGGTTGCTTCGACTCGCGGAGGTACTGGTTGTGCGCCATAGTGGCCAGTGCGCGCTCCGGAATGCACGGACACAGCTCCATGGCTATCGAGACAACGACCCAGGGTCGCCGCTGTAGGATGCTGGTCCGATACTGAAACTCTAATGCCTGCGCTGGAATAGTCCGCAGCTCCCCCGATTCGTCAATCACAGTCACTGCCCGGACGACGTCCTTCATCTCGCCGTGGTAGGCCCCGGCATTCATCATGACGCCGCCGCCGATGGTCCCCGGGATCCCGACGGCAAACTCGAGCCCGGACAGGCCCGCGAGCGCCGCCACTCGCGATACGCGACCAAGGGGTGCGCCGGCCTGCGCCACCAGGGCCACTCCGTCGATCCAGATGCCGCCAAGGTTGTCGGCCACCTTCATCACTACACCACGCAGGCCGCCGTCCCTGACGAGGAGGTTGGTGCCGTTCCCGATGATCGTCAGCGGCAGGCCGACCGCCCGAATCGCGCGGACGACCCTCCCAACATCCTCCACCGAGGTCGGGAGCACCAGGAGATCAGCGGGGCCGCCGATCCTGAAGCTGGTGTGTGCGGACATCGGCTCCCCGATGCTTGCCGGGATGTCGGCGAGCTGCCGGTGAACGGCGGCGACCGCTTCGGAGTGGCCCAGGGGGCTCTCGAGTTGGATTCGAGACTCCTCGACGCGGGCCGGATCGGTGCTCATGATCCCATCTTCGGCCCCAGGATGGGCCGGGTTCAATCCTTCACTTCCGGAGCTTCCAGTTGCTTGAGCCTTTTCTCCAGTTGCCGCATGCGAGTCAGGATGGTGGGCAACTGATCCATCGCCAGGATCACGCGCATCTGCTCCCAGTGAGGTCGCTCCGGGCTTCCGGACAGCATCTCCCCGGCCGGGTGGGACTTCCACACCCCCGCTCTCGCCGCGATATAGCACCCGTCCCCAATGGTGACGTGGTCCCGCACGCCCGCCTGCCCACCCATCACCACACCGTTGCCGACGACTGAACTACCGGCAATCCCGACCTGCGACACAATGATGCAATTCCTGCCAAGGCGCACATTGTGGGCGATCTGCACTTGGTTGTCGAGCTTGGTGCCGGCCCCGATCACTGTCTCACCGGTCGTGGCGCGGTCGATCGTCGTGTTGGCGCCGATCTCGACGTCATCCTCGACCCGAACCCGCCCGATCTGGGGGATCTTCACATGCTGCTGGCCGTCGAATTCGTAACCATATCCGTCCGCTCCAATCACGGCACCCGCATGCACCCGCACCCGCTCTCCGAAGACGCTGCGGGCGTAGACAACGCAGTTCCCGAAGAAGACCGTGTCGGCCCCCACCTCGCAGTCATCGCCGATGGTGGTGTGAGGGTAGAGCACCACTCTAGGGCCAAGAACCACGTGCTCGCCGACGACGACGTAGGGACCGATGCGCGCGGTCGGATCCACACTGGCCGTTTCGGCAATGATGGCGGTCGGGTGAATCCCACTCGGGTGACGCTCTGGGTCGTAGAGAGCGAGGATACGGGCGTAGGCCAGCTTTACTTTTTGTACGAGAATACAGGGCTTCTGATCGACGGGGCCGACCTCGCTGTCGACCAGGAGGGCGGACGCGCGACCCTCGAGCGCGGCCGAAAGGTACTTCGGCTCCTCGACGCGCACCAGACTGCCGCTGGTCGCATTATCGAGACCCGTGACGGAGGTGACCATAACGTTGGGGTCACCGTAGAGCTCCCCCCCCACCAGCGCGTGCAGTTGCCCCAGGGTGTGTGCTTGCAGTTCCACGGTCACGGACAGTTCCTCGGTTCGGTTCTCGGCGCACGCGGGCGCGAAAGGCCGTTAAGTATTCCACGGTGCGATCCGGACCGTCGCTCGGGTTCCGGCCCAGTGTCTGACGTCGACGCAGAGCTTCGGACTTCGCCCAGCCGGCCACATCCTCGCGGACGAGGTGAACAACCTGTTCTCGCTCGCGGATCAGCGCCTGTCTTTGGGTGCCCAGTTCCGCCCGACGGATGGTGGGTGACTCCGGCCACTCCACCGGCCCCTTCGCCACCTTTTTCGGCCCCGCCGGCTCCTCGCCAACATAGTCGGGAGGAGGGCTGGGCAGGTCCTGGCCAAGCCTGCCCAGGGCAGTTCGCTCTTCCTCTCGCAAATGGGCGGCTTGCTCGCGGCGCTGGGTTTCCAGAATCTGCCGAGCCCGAGTGATGAGCTCCGGCGGCACCTCCATGCGCGGCCGCGTCGGCGGCTCCAATCGTCGCTCCAGGAATTCAAGCTGTCGGGCGCGAGCTGCCTCGATTTCGGACCGGAGTTGTTCGCGCCGGCGGCGCCGACGACGCAACTCCTCCGGCCGGAGGAGCAGCCTATCCTGCGGGTGTTCGCCAATGTCCTCAAGCTCGCGGAGCAACCGCGTCAGCGCCTCCGCCAGCGAGGTCGCTGTGGTCAGCGCTGCGGTATCATCCACGGGACGCGGCTGCCTCTGCGCCTTGAGGTAGACGCCCCGCAGGCGCTCAAGCTCGGCGTTGAACTCGTCCTGCGGTCGGTCCGGTTCGGCACCCTGCCGCGCGGCGAATTCCTCCCGAACTCCCTGTGCTGCCCGTTCATTGTTGGACCGAAGGTCAATCCCCGGGATGGGCGGCAGGACCTGGTCTCCAAGTGCCCCGTGTTGCGACGGAACCGGCGGTCGCGGTATGTGGGTTGCGGGGCCAGGAGCGTCGAGCCGGGAGAGTTGGCGATCCAGACGCGCGATGTTCCCGAACGCCGGATGACTACTGGATAGTCGGCTCAGGTCCACCCAGACCGTCTCCGTAGCCGGCGGACCAGGCGGGGACGAGGGTGGAGCGGGCGATGGATTCCGACGACAGCCGGTGATCCCGAGGGCCAAAAGCAGGACGCCGCCGAGCACGGAACAAAACGATCCGGCTCGGCGACGGGCCTGTCTGGGTACTGAACTCATCGGGGCAACCCACGCGGGCCGTCGGAGTTCCGCGAGGCCCTACTTCTTGGGGCCAACCTTCTGCAGAATGTCCTGCGTTAGATCCGTCCCGCCGGCGAGGACCGCTTGCTTATCCAGCACGATCGCCAGGTCCTTGCTCGCGGCCACGTCGCCGCAGGTCTTGAGCACCTTCACCTGCATCTGGTTCAGGGCCTCCTGCTCCAGCTTGCGGAGTTCCTCCGCACGCTTGTCGGCTTCGCCGCGGACCGCCTGGACGGCCGCCTCCCGCAGGGCGAGCAATTCCTTGTGCCGCTTACTCTGCTCGTCCGTCAGCTTCTCAGTCTGGGCGAGGGTCTGGTACTCCGCGTCCAGCTTGTCGCTCTTGCCCTCCAAATCCCGGATCTGGGTCTGTTCTGCCGCCGAGGGCGTCTTCTTGGCCCGCAGGTTGTCAAGCTGGGTCCGCTCTGCCGGCGTGAGGTAACGAATCTTGGTCAGTTGCTCAAGCTCGACCTGGTATCGCTGCTGATCCGCCTGGAACTTCTCCACCAGGACTTTCCAGGCAGCGGTTTCTTTGATCTGCTCAGTGACCTGCGCCAGATCCACGTATCCAATGGTGGCTGCGGCACCCTTGGGGGCCGGCGCGGCCGTGAGGCCACGGCCACCAAGGACCACACCGAGACCGACCGCCGCTACCATCGCGGCTGTGACAGCGAAACGCATCTTCCGACCTCCAGCCCGCCGGACGTGCAGACGCACGGTGGGGAAAACGATTCTAACTACCCTCGGTAATCCCTGTCAGCAACATCTCCGTCCGGGGAGGTTGCGATTAGAAGGCGTGCCCAATGCTGAAGTGGGTTCGGCCGCCCTCTTCGCCGTACCCAAAATCAAGACGGATGGGGCCGATCGGGGTGGCGACCCGCAGGCCGATCCCGATGGAGGCGAAGGGGCGGATGGAGCCGTGCTGTCGGAAATCCGTGGCGAACTTCTTGCCCCCAAAGCGGAAATTACTCTGCGAGCCGAAGGCATCGCCGACGTCTGCGAACAGCACCCCGGTGATCTTCGGGAACAGTGGGTGCCGGTACTCGACGCTCCCCAGATACATCGTGTTGCCCCAGAAGCGGTCTTCCAGATAACCCCGAAGCATGTCCGACCCGCCGACGAAGAACTGCTCGAAGAAGGGCACGTCGCTGAGGATGTGGCCGGCGAGCAACCTGACCGCGACCACGGGCACCTTTTCGCTCTCCCGCTGACGATCCGGCTCTTTGGTCGACTTCAGGCCACGCAACCGGTAGTACCGCCGGTACTCGCCGATGAACTTGGTGAAGATGCTGTTGTCAAACGAATCGACGTTGGACTTATCCACCCGAGCGTAGCCGACCTCGGTCGTGAACCGGGAGAACACGCCTGTCGTGGGGTTGTTGGCGTAATCCCGGCTGTTCCAGTAGCGCGTGGCACTGACCGCGGCGACCGAGCCGTCCTGCGTCGGGAAGGTAATCTTCTTGGAGAAGTCACCGACGTGCACGTCGTCGTAGCGCACACCTAGCGTAATCGGCCACTGGAAGGGACGGCCAAAGGCGACCTGCCCGCCAAGGCGGCGCTCGAAGTAGCGCCCGTCTCTCAAGTTCCGGGTGTCGATCAGGTCCTGCGAGAAGCGGTAGACGAGCTTGTCGTAGACATTGACTGAGAGCGAGGTGTGGGTAGAGGTCAGCCAGGGTTCGTAGTAGGAGAGCTCCACGCTCGGGAGGCCGTCGCCTCCGAAGCTGCCGATCTCGCCGGCGATGCTGACGGACTGCCCCTTCCCCTGGAAATTCTGCTCGCTGAGCTCGATCCGGCCGATCAGGTGCTGACGAGGGCTGTAGCCGGCGCCGACGGATACCTGGCCGGTCTGCTTGTCTTTCACGTTCCAGGTCAATTCGATCGTGTCGAGTTCTTCGCCCTGGCTTTGAGTGGGCTCCACCAACTCAAAGTACGGAAGGTCGGCGAGACGCCGGTAGTCTTCCCCGATCATCCGGGTGTTGTAGAGGGCGCCCTGTCGCTGGCTGAGCTCTCGCAGCACGACGTACGTGCGTGTCTTCTGCTGCGGTTCCGTGCGGACAACGTTTCCCTGTCGATCCTTGATCTGCCGATCGGGGAACTTGATGTTCACCTTCGAGATCCGCAGCTCGTGGATGATCATGCGGATGATGCCCTTGCCCTCGAAATCGGCGTCGGGCGGGGTGACGTCCGCGTTGTCCTCGATCCGGACCAGGTAGCCTTTGTCCGTGTACTGTCGGATGATCGCCGCGCGGTCCGCAGCCCAGTTGGAGCGGTTGAAAACCTGGTCGTTCTTGAGTTTCAGACCGGATGTCAGTTGCCCCTCGGGGAAGATCGTGCTTCCGGTGACCTCGATCTTCTTGATGACCGGGTACTCCTCCACCGAGAAGATGACCCGGACGTTGTTGCCGACGCGTTCAGGCAGCACAGCCACATTGCGGAAGAAGCCGAGGCCCTCAATGGCGGCCCGGTCTCTCTCGAGTCGCTCTGCCGAGGCCTCGTCGCCGACTTTCGAGCCGATGACGGAAAGGATGACCTCCTTGTTGATCCGTTGATTCCCGCGGACGTCCACCTCGGTAACCCGGAGAGCCTGCGCATGGACAGGCGCGGCGGCCGCACACAACGCAATCACTCCGCCGGCCAGACCCCAGCCGCCCCTTCGCGCCAGCAAGCTCATTCGATCAGCTCCTTGTCCCCACTCGCCCGATGGGCCGGTGATCCCGACAGCCTGCACCGGCTTCCGAATCGAGCCCTTCAGTCATATCGCAACCCCCGGCTCGCCGCTAGTTGCGCAGGTAGGCTTCCAGCTTTCGCCGGAGCATCAGACGTCCGCGGTGAATTCGCGTCTTCACCGCCTCCAGGCTCAAACCCGTGATCTCCGCGATCTCCATGTAAGGCAGGTGCTGGAGGTCACAGAAGATGATCACCTCGCGGTAGTCGTCCGGAAGTGCGGAGATGGCCTTCAACACGTACCGGTAGGTTTCGTTCCGTATCAACACATCCTGGGGCGACTGCTCCCAGTCCGCGATCTCCATCGGGCGCTGCGTCTCCTCGGACCCCACACTTGGGGCGTCGAGGGAGGGCCCTTCCACGTGTCGGCGGCGATCCCTCTGCCGGAACCTGTTCTTGCACTGGTTCAAGGCGATCTGACAGAGCCAGGTGTGGATCTTGCAATCACCCCGGAAGGTCGGGAAGCTCTTGTATGCGTTCAGGAAGGTCTCCTGGGTGAGGTCCTCAGCCTCTTCACGATCGTTGATCTGCCGCAGGATCAGATTGTAGATCTTCTTCCCGTACTTCTCGAGGAGTTGCTCGAAGCTGAGCAGGCGATCCTCGTCTTCGACGAGGGCGCGAACGGGGGCGGAACCTCCGCCCCCGGCTGGATCCTCCTCGGCCAAGGGAGCGGCCGGGGGAAGTACCCGCACACCTGCTGGGTTTGCCGTGTCCATCGGTCTTCGAGGTTTCGCTTGGCGTGCCCGTGCCACCCTGCCGCCTCCCGGACGCTTGCCCGGTTTGCGCGGCTCGGCACTCAGCCAACCAGCCTCGCCACCTTCCATTAGAACGGTCTCGTGCCGCTGAAGAAGAATACCCTGCGATTAAAGGGTTGTTCCTGCCGGTAACCGATACGCAGCAGGGGAGTCAACTTGTAGTAGACCTCCAGGCTCCGCTGCTCCGGAGCCGTCGTCGAGCCGAATTCCTGTGAAAGGACAACGTAGAGTTGATTGACGAGCCGCTTCCCCAGCCGGACACGAAGCGGCTGGTAGACGCCAACGTCCAGAGAGAACACGTCCAGTCCGAACGCAGCCTGCACGAAGTCTTCGATGCGACCTGTAATAGCGGTGGCCAGATTTGCCGTGAGCGCCTGCTCGAATTGGCTCTGCAGGTTTTCCGCTACGTTAGTTCCGCCTCCGGCGATTCCCTCTGCCCCGAGCTGTTGTCTAATTAAGGACTCGATGTCACGGCTCGGCAACGGGGGGTCCGTCCGCACCGTGACGCTCAAGCCCTGCGCAGACCCCAGGGAGAGACCGCTCCCGGCCGCCGAGCCCCGGATGGACGTTTCACCTCCGCCGTCCGGTGTGCCTCGGATCTGGAACACGGCGTCGACGTACTCGCTCTCGGATAGAGCGGTGCGTCGGATGGAGAGCGAGGTGCTTGCCTCGATGTTGACCGAGACGGGCGACGGGGACGGGAAGTCGGGGTCGAGCTTGGAAGCGTCGTAGGCGACCTGAAGCATCCCCGCGGCGTTGCGCAGGCGGAGGGCGGCGAGCGTGAAGGAGCCGTCGATCACGCGTAGCTCACCGGCGAGGGACGGCAGGCGGAGTGTCCCCCCGGCATTCAGAGCGCCGGAGAGCCGCAGCCGTGCGATCGGGTTCCGCAGCCACAGCGTCTTTCCGGCAATCAGACTCAGTTGTAACCGGGCGTCGCTCGGAAAGCTCCGCGCCTGGGAGCCGGTGATGGACTGGAATGCCAGGAGCAGGTTGGCGTTGTCGAAAACGATCCCCCCGGCGATCCTTGGGGAGGGCCAGTCGCCTTCGATCAGCACGGGGGAGGAGGTGCCGGGACGAGCCGGATCCACTGTCTGGAGGGTGCCCTCGGCCTGAGTCCCCTTGAACTCATCTCCAACCAATCGGCTGATCCTTCGCTCGCTGAACTTCAGTTGATCGACATCGAGTTCGAGTTGGAGCGATGGCACTATCTGACCGTTGGGCGCGCTCAGCAGTCGGGCGTGTCCTCGCAGCGTCAGTCGCCCCCCTCTGCTTCCGGTCGCGGTGAACCGGGTGACATCGATCCTGTCTCGATCGAGGTCGATGCGCGCATCGAAGTTCAGCAACTCGGTATCGAGGCCTTGGTCCCGAATGCGCTCGGCCTGGGCCTCGAAATAACCGCTGTTGCGGGGGTCCTGCTGCGTGCCGCCGAGCACGATCTGTCCGCCAAAGTCGCCCCCGGTAGGGGCCAGGCGACTGAGCGCTTCGGTGAGGGGCCGCAATCGGCTCGCCTGACCTTGTGTTGCTGCTGCGAGTTCATCCGCCTCGTTGGCCAGGGCGGTCAAGTTGGCCAAGGACTGCCGGGGGACCGTGATCGTCACAGTTCTTGGTCCAGTCGGCGGCCAGGTGCCGTCTTGCCAGGGCAGCGCGATGACCCCGCTGGCCGTCAGCAGCGACTGCGGCGACAGTTCCGACGTGGTGCGATCCAGCCTGGCCTGACGGAAGACGAGTTGTCCGGTAGCGGCTGAGTAGCTCAGGCCATTGAGGACGGCGGCGGCGAAAGGCAGCCCCCCGATCACGGGGCGATCGATCCGAAGATCAGCCAGCAATCCAGGTTTTTCTGCGGTTCCCTGCACGGATGCTGAACCGGAGAGTTGACCTCCCAGTGGGGCGAACTGGAGCAGTCGCCGACGGAGCCCCCGGATCGGGAGCGATACGAGAGCGTCGATGTCCAGGTTTTTGGCCTCAATCTTGAATAGAGTCTCGCCGCCCCCGGGTTTGTTGCGGTCCCAAGCCCCGCTCACGGCGAGAGCTGAACTTCGGCTACCCCCTCCTTCAACTGGCTGCGTGCGTCTCAGCACCGCCCGAGAAACCTCAAGCCGCTTTGCATCGTAGCTGAACTCTGACTCCAGGTCCGACTCCGGAGCGTCGACCGAGCCGAGCAGCGAGAGATCCGTGATTCTGACGGTGCCGGAGAACGCCCGTGTGACGTTTCCGGCAAGGCAGTCGTCGAGCAGCCTGGTTGCCGCCCCCGGGACACTTCCACCAGTCAGCCCCGTGCTGCCCATTGCCGCTGTAAGGGTGCCATCCAGAGGCTGGGTCCACTGGGCCAGAGCTTCGCGGATGCCGACCGCGCCCCCACTCTCGTACCAGGGGCTGTCTTCCACGAGCTGACGAAGCACACCCGCCGGAACCTCTTCAAACCTCAACTCGCCAAACACCTGCTCAGTCCACTCCGATTGTGCGGACATCCCGGCGGTTCTGATCGCGAAGGCCTGGGAACGTAGGCGCCCTGAGCCCAACGGAACATCCAATCCGCCCAGCGCCATCCCCTCGGGCCTCCATGCGACCTGCAGGTCCCGCACAGGCACCGCGCGACCATTCACCAGGACATCCGCCGTGCTGACGATGCCGTGGACCCGCGGAGCAGCCCCGGAACCGGAGACGTGCAGCTCGATCCCCAACCCCTTCACCTCGACCGTCGCATACTCCGCCAGTTCCGTCGCGTAGCGCTGAACGAGGCTGGTGGCCCTAAGTCCTTCCCCACGGATGCGAAGCTGGGGACGAAGGCTCTCGGCCCACTCGTCCCGCGTTTCCACGGTCCCGGCTGGCCGAGGAGTGGACGCGGGAACCCAGGCGACGGATCCATCGACTTTTAGGTCACCGAGGGGAGTCTCCGCCGTCGCGGTGAGGTCACGGAGAATCTGCTTCCCAGCGTCCCAGTGGCCCGCGACACGCACGGGACCGAGGTCCTCTCGATAGGCGGCGACGCGCGGTGAGTCTATGTCGAAATCGATCTGCGCATCGGCCAGGGTTCCGGACCAGCGCACCTCTACCTGCGAGAGGTCGCCCGACAGCGGAGGCAACTCGCGAGGTGAATCGTCTCGATCTGCGAGCCGGAGGAGTTGGCCGACACTTCCCCCCGTCACCGATGCCGAGCCATGCACCGCAACGGGGCGATCCTTGCTGTCCAGAGTGGTGATCGTCATGCTCGGAATCACCGCCTGAAGCGGATCCCGAATCAACCTGCCGTTGGTAATCAACAGGCTGCGCTTCGCCGCCCAACTGAACTCGCCTCCCGCGTAGTCCAACCACCTGCCGGCGACCGACAGGTGATAGGCGTCGAAGCGACCATCCACGTCCGGCGCTTCGATGGTACCCCCGACGTGGGCAGAGAGCAGACCGCTGCCGGTCAGCTCCGACCCAGGGGGTCGGATACGTTCCGGCAGGGTGGCGAGATCCACCGGACCGGCACTCAGGTGGAGATCGAGGGGTCCATCACGATCCACCTGTACGGATGCCTGAACAGGCACGTCTCCCCAGCGAAGCGCGCCACGAGACACACGCAGGCTCTTGCCGTCCCACCCCAACCGTGCCGTTAGGTCGGTGAGCAGCTCGGAGGAGGCGACCACGGCCGGCGACTCCACCTGGCCGTCGAAGGCCCAGTCGGTCTGCGTCCCTGTGATCCGGAAGTCGCCGCCGAATCGACCGGAAGCAATTAGCCTCTCGGGCAATTGCGGCACCCGCTCCAGGAGCAGATCGCGGGCACTCCCACTGAGGTCGAGGACGCCGGGTGTCGTAGCGGTATCAACACGGCCCGCCAGGGAGAACTCCCCTCCCAGGCCTCTTGCACGGCCGCGGAGGTAGACCAGCCTGTCGCGGACGTGGAACTCCCCAGACAGCGACTCGGCAGCCGCCCCCATCCATTTCGCGCTCCGGACGCGGACGTTGCCAGCGATGTCGACCCGGTCGGACTTCACCAGGTGGAAGGCCGCTGACCCAGGCCCGAGGAGAGCTTCGTCAAACCGACCACCCGGAAACGCACCCCGACCGTCCACCACCAGGCGGGAGCCGACGACGTCGATCCGGCAGGAAACGGATTCCGCCAGATCCAGCTTCAGCGCCTCGGGCAGTGTGACTTCCGGCACCAGTGCCTGAAGGGCCGTCTGCTCGAATCGCCGAGAGCTTAGGCGCAGGCGAAGCCGGGAATCGGCAAGCACCGCACCCCGTATCCACTCGCCTCCGACGGTGGTTCGGACTCCACCGGCGGCCGCACGCCCGTCGAAGCTCACCAGCACGGGATCGATGTTGACCACCGCATCCGCGATCTGAATCGGAGACCGAATGCTCTTGGTGTGGATCACGCCCGAGGGCGCTCTCACCCCGAGTGAGAAGCCCACGCCCGGGGATGGACCCTGCCCGCCTCCCCAGGCGGAGAGCTCGATCTCGCCCCGTCCCGAGTCGACTCCGAAGGCGTCACTGGGCCGCACCCAGTACCGGTACCAGTAGGCGAGGTCGTTGCTTCGGCCGGCGACTCGGGCGTACCATCGCGAAGTCGCCGCCTGCTGGAACCCCTCCACCGCCAGCGGGCCTCCGTGGGGGCCCTCGACGATCACCTCGCTTCCGAAGCCGATGCGAGGATATGCGGAAAACTGCAGTTCGAGGTCCCCGCGGGCGACGTTGCGTTGGGCGGTCGCAAAGCCGACAGCTCGCGCATCCGTAAAAGCAACGGTTCCGCCCCGAAGTCGCACTGCTCCACGATAGGCACTGGGTTTTTTGGAGCGAAGTAGCCGCAGCAGTGGATCAAAACTCCACCCGCCGCCGGCTCGCCGCTCGATCTCGAGAGCGGGCTGGTCGACGATAATGTCCCCCACGGCTGAGGCGACTTCGACTCCCTCTCTCGTCAAGGCCCCCAGGTCAATGGTTGTCTCGGCGGCCGATGCCGAAAAGAGCTTACGCCCGGGGAGTGGTGCCGGGTACCAGGCCGTCACTCCTTCCAGACGCACGCGCGCACGGGCCTGCAGGGCGGGCAAAGGTGGGACCCATCGCTGGATCGAGGCGAGCGTGGGATCGTACCGGGCGACTAATCGGTCGATCTTGAGCAGCGTGCCGTCGGCGAACGTGCGGCCTCGCGAGACCGTGATGCGCTTGGCAATCAGCAATCCGGGACGGCGGTAGTCCAGTTCCGCGATCCGAACCTCTCGCTTGAGCATCGCCTCCAGGCGAAAGACCAGGGAGGGGGCGATCTGTTCCATCGCCTGCTCGGCGCGCAGACGAACAACCCGGAAGATGGTCGCGCCGAGCACAACCATCAGACCCAGGGATAGCCAGGCTGCCTTCGCGCTCCCCCGATTGTTCATCGAGACCGGTTCGCCCCCCAAAGACGGGCCGAAGCCCGCCCCGTGTCGTCAAAGACTTCAGTCTATGTTAGCGGTCACATCCGCCTCGGACACAGCCCCAAGCCCATGGAGTGCGCGGCTGTCCAAGTTTGCGGCGACAACTTATACACTCACAAGCGGGCCAGGAGGCCCCCGTCGACAAAGAACGGGCAGCCGTTGACGAACGAGGCTCCTGGTGACGCGAGCCACACCATCGCCGAGGCGAGCTCTTCCGGTTCCCCCACCCGCCCGATCCGGCCTGGATCCGTGCTGAAGCCCAGTGCGTCCAGGGTGGAATGCTGCCGCTCGGCGTGGGCTCGCAGCATCGCCGTGTCCACGGCCCCGGGAACGACCGGGATCACCCGGATCCGGTCTGGGGCAAACTCAATTGCCATCTGGCGAGACAGGGCAACCACCCCACCCTTTGACGCCGCGTAGGCCGCCACGCCGACCGTCGTGGCGAAGGCGTGAGGGGACGCCACGTTTAGAATGACCCCACCGTTGACGCGCAGATGCGGGATGGCCGCCTGACTGATGAGGAACACGCTCTTCAGGTTGATGGCCAGCACGCGATCCCATTCGGTCTCGCTCAGTGTGGCTACGCTGCCGTCAAACTGGCCCACAGCAGCGACGTTGGCGACCACATCGATTCGCCCTCCCCACCCCGCCGCGGCCGCGACCCAGTCCCGACACTCCCCGGCTCTTGCGACATCCACCCGGGTGCACTGGACGGCGTCCGCGCCGTGCGCATCCGCTACGAGCCGTTCGGTGGCGGCCAGGCCTTCGACGTTGATGTCGGAGATAGCGACGCTATAGCCCGCAGCACCGAAGCCGAGTGCCGTAGCTCGGCCGATCCCAGCCGCCGCGCCGCTGATGAGTGCCACAGGACGGCTCATCCCTCTCCTCCCTGCCCGACATAGGGGAGAACATATGGCCCCTTGGGGATCACCGCAATCTTCGCAGATGGGCCGTGCCGATCCAGCGCCTCCGAGATGCCTGCCTCCACCGAAGACACTGGGCGGATGAAGCACTCGGACAGTTGCGCAGCTTCGATGCCCTCGGTGAACATCAGGATCTCTGCATTACGGGTAGCTTTCCAGAGTTCGTGAACTTCCCACTGGTCCGGCACGAAGAAGCCGGGCTCGTAGGTGCGCCGGACAAATGCCTCCAGGTCTTGCTCATCCAGCAGAGTCTCGGCGAACTCGCGGCTCCCGATACCCTCGGCGCAGCGAGCGGCGATGATCAGAGTTCCCCCCGGGCGCAGGATCGGGATCGCGCCGACCATCCCCTTCACCGCCTGATAGAGCGTCAGGTCCAGCGGGTATCCCGCGCATGTGGTGATGACAATCTCAACCGGCGCCGTGATCGGGGCGCGGGCCGTAGCGGCAGCCCGACGGGTACCCTCGAGCCAGGCCGCCTCCACGTCTCCCGCGAAAATGCCGGTGATCCGGCGCTGCTCGTCGAGCGTCACATCGCAGATGAAATGGAGCCCGGCGGATCGAGCTGTGAAGAGACTGTCTTCGTGCACGGGGTTTCCATTCACCGATCCGCTCTCGGACAGGTCGTGCCCGATGAAGCGCGGCCCGTGCCAGACTTTCACCGTCTCCATCGAGCAGATGCCCGGGCAGATGTTCTTGCGGCCGCCGCTGTAGCCGGCCATGAAATGCGGCTCTATGAGTGCCGAGGAAACTCGAAGCTCCGCCTCCACAAAGCGCCGATCGACCCACATCGGAACCCCGCGCGGCGTGTCGCCCAGGTAGAGATGCGAAGGGTCGTCACGAGCGTCGTGGTTCTCAATTCGGTAGCGGCCGAAAACCTGGTCCCCCACCATCTGCCGCAACTCCTCCGGGGTGTTGCCGCGGTGGGTGCCCGTTGCATTCAAGATGACGATCGCGGATCTGGGGACACCCGCTGACTCAATCGTGCTCAGGATCGGCGGCAGCAGAACCGAGTTCGGGACAGGGCGCGTAATGTCCGAGATCACCACGCAGGCGGATCTCTTCCCCCGCGCCAGCTCCAGTAGCGGGGGCGCACCGATGGGAAAAGCCAGCGCGTGCTGCACCGCCGTCGGAGCTGAGTCGATCGGCGGCACCGGATGGATACCCAGCACCGCCGCGAGGTTGGCATCCGGGACATCCACCCAAAGCCCATCCCGACCGTAGTCCAGCCGAATTCTCATCCTCAAACCTTCCTCGGCCTAGCGAACCTTGCCTCTGGCCTCCACACGCCACTGGTCCACGATCTCGCCTCCCCGGTGCACCCACATCTCATCGTGCATGTTCACGACGACGCAGACGTGATTCGGGATGACGTGCAGCCTGTCGCCGACCCGATGGGTCCTGCTGGCCGACGCGAGGGAGACATACCCATGCTCCTCGTTCATCTTTTCGAGGACGAGGCCGGGATCTTCCACGAAATGGCCAAACCCCTTCCCCTCTCCCGTCAGGTCGCTCGTAAAGGTCTTCGAACCACCATCCACGATGATCTGCCCCGGCACCGCTGTGCTCACGACCGTGACCGCCATTTGGAGTGCGCAGTCACTCCAGGTCACCAGGCCGCTCGCCACCATATTGCGGTCGTTGAAGACGTAGGTCCCACTGCGATTCTCGGTGATCGAGGGCGCCATGGCGGAGTGGTAGAGCAATGGGGACGATCCGCCGCTGATCACATCCACCGGCAGCCCGAGCCTGCGAAGTCGTTCATCGAGGGCGGCTATCTTTGCGTCTTCCTCCCGCAGCATGGTTTCACGCTCGGCGCGCGTCCCGCGGATGTGGCCCTGATAGGTCATGATGCCCCGTAGTTTCAGTCCGGGAATCCCGTCGACCCTTTGACACAGGGATTCCAGATCGCGTCCGGGGGCCACTCCGCACCGACCCATCCCCGTGTCGACCTCGACGAGCACGCCGACCTCCAGCCCCGTCCCCGCCATGTAGCTGGAGATCCCCTCCGCCACCTCCAGGGTGTCCAGCACGACGGTGATCCGGCACCGTTCGGCAAGTCCGGCAAGTCGCGCCAACTTTGCCCGTCCCCAGATCGGGTAGGCAATCATCAGGTCGGTGAGTCCCGCATTCGCCATCACCTCCGCCTCCCCAAGCTTGGCGCAGGTGAGCCCGACCGCACCAAGGTCCACCTGCCGACGAGCGATCTGCGGCATCTTGTGGGTCTTGATGTGTGGGCGGAAGGCGATGCAGTTCTCGCTCAGGTAGGACTGTGCCCGGGCGAGGTTGTGCTCCAGGCGGTCCAGGTCCAGGACCAGCGCCGGGGTGTCAAGTTCGTGGATGTGCATGGGGTCTCCGAACGCAGGGACGGTCAATGGGCGTCCATCCGTCGCCCGGAGTCTTGACCTCGGCGGCACCGTGAACCTCCTCGATTCACCGGCTAATAGAGTTGGGCGCCTGGGGACTACGTCCGCAGGCTCACGCCCTGGCCTTCTTCTCCGCCGCCTGTCGGCGATGAGGCGGATGGGAGCAACGGTTGACGCTGAGCCGCACCGGGAAACAGACTCGTAGGGGGTGCTTCACCAGGAAGGGATGGAGATGGATCTGACGGTCGATGAGGCCCAACGCCGCTGGGAGCAGGGTGCCGTTCTGCTCGACGTGCGCACGGACGAGGAATACCGGGGCGCGCACATCCCGGGATCCGTCCACATCCCGTTGGATCAGTTGCGATCCCGCTATCAGGAGTTGGATCCGGAAGCCGAGACGCTGGTGATTTGCGCCCACGGCGTGCGGAGTGCAGCCTGCGCGGACTGGCTCGCGCGGCAGGGGTTCACAGCCGTAGCCAACATCCGGCACGGACTCAGCGCCTGGAGCGGCCCGCTCTCTCAGTGAGCCGGAACCGACCCTACTCCGCTTTGAAGGACTGGCCGCAACCGCAGGTGGAAACCGCATTCGGATTCTCCACCTTGAAACCCTGGCCCAGAAGCGCGTCGTCCACGTAGTCGACGCTGGCGCCTTGAAGGTATGGATAGCTCATCGAGTCAACCAGCACCTTCAGACCGTCGAACTCATAGACTTCATCGTCCTCGGACGAACTCTCTTCGAGCTGCATCTGATACTTGAAACCGGAGCAACCGCCCCCCGCGATGTAGATCCGCAGCCCGGCCTCGGGCTGACCCTGTCCCTCGCGGATCTCCTTCACCTTGGAGACGGCCGTATCTGTCAGCGTAATCATCGGTTTTCTACTCCCACCGAACCCGCGGTCACTCTCCCGGGATCGTTCGCCGCCTGAGTATATCCGTGGGTGATCCCACGGTAAATGTCGGTGCCCGCTGCCCAGCCATCCCTCCTCTCGCTCAGCAAACGGAACGTATCCATGTCGAGGCCCCGTGTCGTTCTCACCCGCTGCCCTGCGGCCACAACCGATGCCGAGATCACCCGGCGGACAGAGGCCGCGATCCACGATCTTGGTGGTCTCGCGTCACGGCTCGCCGGGAAGCGGAAGCTGGTTCTGAAACCGAACATCGGTATCGACCGCGTGCGGCTCACGGACGGAAGGCAAACCGAGCTGACCGAACCGGCGGTCGTGGAGGGCGTCATTCGTGCGGTCCGTGCGGTGAGCGATGCCGAGATCCTCATCGGTGACGCTCCAACAGACGACAGCGCAGCACTGCTCTATCCCCGCCTGGGCTACCACGAAATGGCTGCGAGGTATCCCCGCGTACGGATGGTCGACTTCGGCGAGCCACCGTTCGTCGAGGTCTCGGTGCCGGGGACCCCGATGCAGTTCTCGCGGTACCTGCTGCACAGGGAGCTCGCGAACGTCGACGCCTGTATCACCGTGGCCAAAATGAAGGCCCATCGCAGCTTGGGTTGCACTCTCTGCATGAAGAACCTGTTCGGCCTCACTCCCTGGCGGGTATATGGTCAACCGCGGGTCTACTTGCACGACCGGCTGATCCGCCTGGCTAGAGTCCAGGTGGATCTGGCGGCGCTGTTCAAGCCCATCCTCTGCGTGGTCGACGGCATCATGACAGCCAATCACGGCGAGTGGCACGGCACGCCGATCGAAACGGGCGTGCTCCTGGCAGGCGACAACGTCGTCAGCACCGACGCAGTGGGGATGACCGTGATGGGGTTCGACCCGCTCGGGGACTATCCGAATCACCCCCACTGGTACCGGCGCAACAGCATCCGGTTGGCTCACGACGCTGGCCTCGGAACCGCAAACCCTGCGGAGATCACCATCGAGGGCGACGACCCCAGCACGCTTCGACAGCCCTTCGCCGTGGAGCCCTACGGTGAAGGTGCGACGGCGCGCGAGGCCGAGCTCGCGGCGGGACGACGAAGCGTCGAGGCATACCTGGCGCACCGCGATCGGCTCATCGAACGCTACGCAGGCCGATACCTCGCCTACCGGGACGGGGAGCTTCTCTGGGACGCCCCAGACATGGCCTCACTCCAGCGCCTTGAGAAGGAGCGGACCACGGACTGGCGGGATGCACCACACTGGACGATCCTCGTTCGGCCGATCGAGGAAGAGGTCGAGCGGCTGGATGTTTATGCCTCGGGGGGATAGAACCGAGCGAGGGGGTGAACGAACACCCCGGAGCCCGAACGGGAGCGATGGGTACCGATGAGCACGATCAAGACTCTGGTTTTCGCCGGGGGCGCAATCCATGACTTCCACAGCGTCGGCGTCGCGGCGTGCGAAACGCTGCAGCACGCCGGCGGATTCGACGTCACCTATGTGGAAGAGGACCTGGACATCCTCACGAAGCTCGACCCATACGAATTGCTGGTGTTTCACTACACGATCGGAACCATCACCGATGCACAGCAATCCGGACTTTTTCGCTGGGTCGCGGCCGGCAATGGCTATGCGGGGATTCACTCCGCGGCGGACAGCTTTCGAGACTCCCCGGCCTATCGGGCATTCGTAGGCGGTCACTTCACGACGCACCCGAAGTACCGTGACTATCAGGTGAGCGTCGTGGACCCCACCCACCCGATCACCGAAGGGATCGATGAGTTCTTCGTCCGGGACGAGCAGTACATCCTCGATTACGACCCCAGGGTGACGGTGCTGGCATCCGCTCTCTGGAAGGGAGCCGCGATGCCGGTCGTCTGGACCACGAGTTGGGGAAAGGGGCGCGTCTTCTACCTGGCTCTGGGCCACGACGGACCGGCTTGCGCGGCGGATCACTTCCGTCTGCTGCTCGCCCGTGGTGCCCGGTGGGCGGGAACCCGACCCACCGATGGTTGAGTCCCCCCCTGCTGCCGTGGCCACGGCCGGAACTCGATCCACCAGAGGCTGCGGCGTGGTGGCCGCTGTGGTGTTTGCCATCTATATGTGGGGTCTGTTCATCGGCTTTCACAACCACGTGCTGGAAATCCGGGTCGGTGACCCGGACCTCTCCATGAGCAGCACCGCGGGTGCCGTGGTCCGCATCTACTACCTGAAGACCCCCTACAAGGTGTCCGTCCCCGGCCAACCCGCGCCGAAACCCGACATCTCCCTCTGGTACTCGAGCACGAGCCAGTTCATGGCGACCCGCGAGGACAAGATCCCCGTGCAACCTGTGTTCGTCGGCGGCTGGGGGGTTCGGGTGCACAGGCAGGTCTACGCCACCAGCTCACGGAATGCCACGGCACGATTCATCATCAACCGTCGCCCGTTCGAGCTCAGTGGTTACACCCTCCGGAGCGGCGGGACCACCTGGACCCTGAAGCAGGGGGAGACGCTGCAGGTGAATCTGGCCCAGGTGCCGGCCTTGCTCCCCATCGACAACACACCGCCTGGTACCCCCACCCCCGAGTTGGCGCCGGTCGGACCAGACGCTTCGGGCAAGACGGAGTAGGGACTGACCGGGTTATCGTCGGCCAAGCAACCGACGATACAGGTCCTCATAGCGTTGCGCCATCGCGGAGAAAGTGAAGTCGCGGAGGCAGCGTGCCCTGGCTGCCGCGGCGAGATGAAATCGCAGGCCGGGATCCCGGCAGAGCCGCTCCAGGCGGCGAACCAACGCCGGCCGATCGTTCACCGGAAAGAAGAGGGCTTCAGTCTCATCCGCGAGCACTTCCGGTATCCCGCCCACCGGCGTGGTGGCGATGGGACACCCGAGCGCCATTGCCTCCAGGATCGAAAGCGGCAGCCCCTCATCCTCCGAGCTGAAGGCAAAGATGTCGGACGCCGCCACCAGGTCCGGGATGTCCCGACGATACCCGAGCAGCATCAGGGCATCCGCGCCGAGACCGAGCTCGGCCGCCCGGGCCTCCAGTGCTCCGCGCTCCGGCCCGTCCCCGGCCAGGACCAAAGTCAGGGGGGTCCCGCGATCCCGCAGTTCCGCCACTGCGGAGAGCAGGCACGCGTGCCCCTTCCCCGGTGCCAGCCTCCCCACCATGATCGCCACCATTCGATCCTCGGGGAGAGAGAGCGCCATGCGGACGGTGGCTCGGTCGCTGGCGACTGCCGGGACGGTGACGCCGTTGTGAATCACGCACACCTTGCCGTCCAACTCGGGGCAGGCGAGGTTTGCCGCGGTGCGACCGGAGACTCCCACCGCGGCATCCAGAGCGAGCAATTCGGCCCGGGTGGCCTGGCGTGCCTGGCGATTGGCGTTGTGGTCGGTCATCACCACCTTCGCCCCCGCGAGCCGCTTCCCGAGCATGGCGTAGTGCAGCGATGTCGGGTTGTGCGCGTTGACGACCTGCGGGTGGAGTCCGCTCATGACGAGGGCCCCGCGGAGGTAGCGGGAATACCTGCTGCGACCACCGAGGACGACGTGAGGCACTCCCGAAGCCCGAGCCGTCTCTTCCAGCGGGCCCCCAGAGAGGGCCACGACCGTTGCGCGATGCCCCTCAGCGATCTGGACGGCTGCCAGGCGGATGACGAACTGCTCCATCCCGCCGACGCAGAGGCTGCTGACCGTGTGCACGATGCGAAGGGATCCGCCGGGCTTCGCAAATGCCGCTTTCGAAGGAGTCACGCGCGCAGTCTAACACGGCCGCCCGTAACGGCACACGGCGGCTCCGCCGGGTCACGCGGTAGGCGACAGGGCCCGGAAGCGAGAACGGGGCGCCGGCAAGTTGCCGTCGCCCCGTCAGGATTCCCGTACAGGGGTTTGCCTACTTCTTCGGCGCAGCCGGTCGTCCGCCGGAACCAAGGGCACCGGCTCCTCCGACTTTCGCATCCATCACCTGGATCTTCATGCCCTTGGGAACGGTGAAGCTGGAGGCGGCGAGCTTGATGCCTGTCTCGACCTTCGTCGCCTCGACGCTGATCGACTGCAGTTGGGCGTTGGTGGCCTGAAACTTCAGCGGAATGCCCTGCCAACTCCAGACCTTGCCGGAATCGGAGACCTGCCGAACGATGCAGGGACGCCCGAGCACTTTTTCGTTGCCGATCGGCCGGCCACCCATCCCCACGGCCTGCGGCGACGGCATGCCCAGCAACCCGGTCCCGCCTGCGGCCGGGTCCTTGGGAACCTGCATGCGGTGGACGACGTTGCCCATCATTCCAGGCTGATAGATGAACAGGTTCTTGCCGTCGGAGATAATCCACCCCTTCTGCACGACGGATTTCTCCCCCATGCGAAAGGTCAGCGTCGTCTCCTGTCGGGTTCGCTTGCCTCCGTCCACCCAGCTCAGGACCTGCGTGCCGTTGAGCATCGGCGACTCGATCTTGTAGGCAATCCGGCCCGTCTGGGACGGATACTTCATCTGGGCCCAGGCATCCCATCCGGTCGACGCGGCCAGCATCAGCGCGGCGCTCCCCACCAGAGCCCTCTTCAGGACTAACTTCATCGATTCTCTCCCACGCTCTGCCGCGCTGTGCTCACGCCGCTAATAGCCGTATCCCATGCTGTTACGCTCCCACTCAGAACGCAAGTTCCCGCTGCATAGTAACGGCACACGCCGCCGGCCCCGATGATCTACCTCGACCACGCCGCGACCACGCCGATCGACCCCCGCGTGCTGGAGGCGATGCTACCGTATCTCGGTGAGCGATTCGGCAATCCCGGCGGACTGTATGCGACCGGTCGCGTGGCCCGGGACGCGATGGAAGATGCGCGCGAGATGGCGGCAGTCTTCCTCGGCTGCCGTCCCCAGGAAATCATCTTCACCAGCGGGGGAAGCGAGGCCGATAACCTGGCCCTGCGCGGGGTCATCCAGGCGTCCCCTCGGCATACCGGGCTCCACCTCATCACCTCGAGCATAGAACATCATGCAGTCCTGCGCACGGCCGAGGCGCTCTCGCTCACCGGGGTGGACGTCACCTTCCTCGTGCCGGATCGGTATGGCGTCGTGCACCCGGAGCAGGTTCGGACCGCTCTGCGGCCGGAGACCGTCCTCGTCAGCGTCATGCACGGCAACAACGAGGTGGGGGCGCTCCAGCCAGTGGCGGAGATCGGCGCGCTGTGCCGCGAGCGCGGCGTCCTCTTCCACACCGACGCGGTGCAGACGGCCGGGTGCGTCCCAATCAACGTCCGCCGGATGCCGTGCGATCTTCTCTCCCTCTCCGGTCATAAACTGTACGGCCCAAAGGGGATAGGTCTGCTCTATCGACGAATGGGGATCCCACTCCAGCCGCAGATCACGGGCGGGGATCAAGAACACGCGCTCCGTGCGGGCACGGAGAACGTCGCCGGCATTATCGGGCTGGGAAAAGCCCTGGAACTGGCTCAGGCGGTGATGAACGACGAAGCGTCCCGCGTGTCTGAGTTGCGCGACCGAATCATCACGGGCGTGCTGGCGGGCATCCCAACCGCGGAACTCACCGGACCGATAGCAGATCGGCTGCCAAATCACGCCAGCTTCGTGTTCGAGGGGATTGAGGGTGAGCCACTGCTTCTCAACCTGGATCGCCTCGAGATTTGTGCGTCCAGCGGCGCCGCGTGTGCCTCGGGCTCCATCGAGCCGAGCCATGTGTTGCTTGCCATGGGCATGTCGCCTTCGAGAGCGCGCGGCGCCCTCCGTCTCACCCTGGGACGGGGCACCACGGCGGCGGAGATCGACCAGGTAGTACGAGACTTGCCCGGATTGGTTGACAGCCTGCGTTCGCTGGGGATACCGCGCCTGTAACACGGGCGCGGTTCCGTTGCGTTTTGGGGCGAGCCAGCCTTTGCCCCTCCCTCAGCGTCGACTGTAGATCCACCTGACCAGGCTGGAGAACTTATCCGGGTCGATCCGACAACCACCGTTGCTGGACGCGGTCTCCCAACTGTTGGTCGCGAAGATGTAGCGTCGGCTGCGCTCGATGGCATAGATGGGCGCCCCGGCCGTGCCCCCTTCGGTGTCGATGCGGTGGTAGACCTGTCTCCGTGTGCTGCCGTTGATTCGGCCATAGTCATAGTACTGCCCGAAGCCGTCCTCGATGTCGGTGGGGTAGCCGGACAGGTTGCCGGTGAAGCCGTTCACGTTCCGATAAGCGCTGAAGCCGAGCCAACCGCAGTCGCGGCCGATCGGGTAGTCGAGGGTGACCAGGGCCATGTCCCAGTCGAAGCCGCCCGTATCGGTCCACCCGCGGAAGGTGCGCAGGTTGATGCCGTACGCACCACCGTAAGGGGCATAGTCGCCATCGAGGCCAGGGTAGACCTCCATCTCCGTCGCCCAGCCACCCTCGGCGTAGTCGTATACCACCTGGCCCCCAGTGAGCATGTAGCTTCGGTCCACCATCGCGCCCGTTGCCACGTAAGTGTTTCCGCTGGGGTAGGTGACAAAGATCTTGCAGACCGTGCTGTAGGGATAGATGGTCGTGTCATTGATCCGCCGGCGCAGGTCAGCTCCGAACACCGCCTGCGGCCGGGTCGAGGGATCCTCTTCACGCCCGCCCACTCCCACCCGCCCCTCGCCTATGCGGTCGCGTGCTCCCCGGCTGACCGGGGCAGGGCTGACCGCGACTCGGCGAGAGCGCAGGTTGCGCTCCACCGTCTGCGCGGCTTGTTGGGGGGTGAGGCTCACCAGGCGCCGTGTTCCGAGACCTTCGTGCCTCGGCAGCGCCGGCACGGCCCGGTAACCCGGGGGTAGTTGGGCGCGAGCGTCGGTGCGGGCAAGCGGACCCCCCGGGGACGCCGTATCGCTGCCGGCGAGAGCCGGCAGGGAGAGCGCCGCGGCGAGAGCCGCGGCGGCCAACGTCCGCAACATCCGTCGCTGAACTGAAGCTACCAGTGTAGATGTGTGTCCCATCGTTCTTCCTCCCAGCCGCCTCCGGTCGCACCCAGATCTGCGATCAGACCGCATGCACCCCGGCATCCACCATCAGATTGGTCGCGGTGATGTAGCTCGCGTCGCCCGAAGCCAGAAAGGCGATTGCCGCCGCGATCTCGGACGGATCCGCCGGTCTACCAAATAGCCCCGCGCTTGTCGCCCGAAGCTCCCCTTCCGTGCGCCCTTCCGCGGCTGCCCTCCGCAGATGAAACTCCGTGATGGTGAACCCGGGGCAAACGCTGTTGACGCGGATCCCGTCCGGGGCCAGTTCAACGGCCAACGATCTCGCGAGGCCTAGAATGCCCGCCTTGGTGGCGTCGTAAATGGGCATCCCGGATCGGCCGACGAGGGCGTGCACCGAACCGACCAGCACCATTGCTCCTCGGGTACCGCAGACGCGTATCGCCGTCGCGCCTGCACGGCAAACCTCGGCTGTGCCCCGGAGGTTGACTGCACACAGGCGCTCCCAATCCGTATCCTGGGGCGCACCTGGCTCGACGAGAGGACCAAACGCCCGTGCCGCCGCATTGGCGACGACAACGTCCAGGCGGTCCCAATGCTCCAACGCCAACCCGACCAGCGCCTCGACGGTCCGGCTATCCGCGGCCTCCCCGCAGAGCCCAACCACCTCGAGGTCGGACGCCATCAGCGATCGGAGGGCTGCCTGTAGACCCGGCTCATCGCTGTCCAGCAGCGCCAGCCGACAACCTTCACTTCCCAGCCTCCGGGCCGTCGCCAGCCCTATCCCGGCGGCTGCGCCAGTAATCACCGCTACCTGCTTGTCAAAGCGCCTCATCCAGACCTCCCGGCAAGTCCGCCGCATGGAAGCTTCTCTCCAGCCCGGCCTGTTGTCCGAGTCGGCGCGTGCTCATCAGACCCGGATCAATCTCCCCGGATCCGCCCATTTGCGCTACGGGGCCCGTGCCGGGTAGAGTACGTGGGAGACCCGTTGACGAGCCCCTATGCTTCGCCGAGCCCTGACAATCCTGATCGCGTTCACGGCACTGTTCGCCGGGGGAGTCGGCGGAAAGGCATCGGGATCACTTCGAGCCGGCAGCTACCTGATCCGATGCCGACGCGGAGCACTCTCTCCGCTCCGCCTGTCCGGGCTGTGCGCTCGGCACGGGCTGCGGCCGGTCTTTCAGTACGAGCACGCCTGGTACGGGCTTGCCGCCACACTTTCACGACAACAAGCGGTCGATCTGGCCTCGGACCCTGAAGTTCTCGAGCTAATCCCGGACGGCGAGATCCAGATCCGGCCGGACATGCCCGTGTCCGAATCAGATCGCCGGCTTGCGGCCGGGCTGTCGAACAGGCAGGAGTCGCCAACGGGGATTCGCCGATGCGGTGCCGCCGTCAGCGCCACCGCCTCCATCACCGGCAGGGGCAGGGATCTCGGGGTGGATGTGGCCGTGATCGACACCGGGATCCTACGCAATCACCCGGACTTGCGCGTCGTCGGCGGCTTTGCGGCGAATGGGAATAGCTGGGAGGACCAGAACGGGCACGGAACCCATGTCGCGGGGATCATCGGTGCGCGCGACAACCGGATCGGTGTCGTGGGCGTTGCCCCGGGTGCGCGCCTCTGGGCGGTGAAGGTGCTCGGCCGCAGCGGGTCCGGTTCCTGGTCCAATGTCATCGCCGGCCTGGACTGGGTAGCCCGGCACTCATCCACGATCCGCATCGCAAATCTGAGCCTTGCTGGTGTGGCGGACAACGCCCAACCGATCCGGGAGGCCGTGGATAACTGTGTTGCGAAGGGCATCATCGTCGTGGCTGCCGCGGGCAACCAGGCCAACGACAGCAGCCTCTTCATCCCAGCCGCCTTTGCCTCGGTCATTACGGTCTCGGCCCTTGCGGACAGCAACGGCGCCGCGGGTGAGAGCGCGGGGCCGTTCAACGTCCCCCACCTGGGGACCGAGTTGGATGAGGGCGTGCTGAGCGTGAGCAACTACGGCCCGAAGATCGATCTCATCGCACCCGGAGCAAACATTCGTTCCACCTGGAAGAACGGTAAGTATGCCTACCTGACGGGGACCAGCATGGCGGCGCCGCACGTGGCCGGAGCCGCTGCCCTGTTTCGGTTCAAGCATCCGCAGGCAACAGTGGAGGAAGTCCGCCAGGCACTCATAGGCCTGGGGGATGCGTTTGCGCCTCCCAACGATCCGGATGGGATCCAGGAGCCGGCCCTGCAGTGCGGGGCGCTGTAGGCGACCCGATCACCGTCGATCGATGGCCCGCGTGTTGCGCACCCGCAACCCGCTGATCGCTTCAATCCTTGCGCTCGGTCCCGCATCCGGTGGTGTCGCGAGATTTGCAACCTTCCTGTTACCCACCTGTGGATAGTGTAGCGCACAGGTCCGAATGCCCAGATTCGGCGGCCGATTGCGCTGGACCACCAGGCGGTCGAAGCCGCCCCGGGATTCGATGGCCCGAAACGTACCCCCTCTCACTGCCAGCTACAACTCGCTCCGCCACGCCATGGGCAATCTTCGCCTCCGGGTCCGCGACTGGGATTGCGGCGGTCTCTGAGTCGAAGCGCTTGACATGGCGCGGGCGATGCGTGGTCCGTGCCGGGCGGCCATCCTTCGAACTTCCGCCCGCAGACCTGGCGTGACGCTGGATCAGAGCAGAGGGTCTCCGCAGGAGGGCTGGCCCTGCGCTGCATGACGCCGTTCGGGGACGAGTGCAGGGATGAAAGGGTATTCATCGCGCAGAGTGGGTAAGACAAGAGCGAGATCATCCGCGTGCGGGCTATTCCGTCTTGCACCCGGCCTGATTGTGCTGTGCCCTCCCGGCAGGCAGCATCACAGTCCCTGGCACCAGCCGCCAGAATTGGCGGGTCCCGGCGACAGAGAAGGAGTTGGCGCAGGCCACGCCTGTTGCTGATGGAAAAGGACCCCTTCATGCAGAGGACGCTGCTGAAGCTCCTGGGGGCAGAGGGGTATTTCTGCGAAGTCGCCTCAAATCCAGCCGAGACTCGCGCTGCCCTGCAGGGAGAAGTGTTTGACCTGATGGTGCTCCACCTTCAACCGCCGCGGAGCGATGGAATCGAGGTGCTGCGCCACATCCGGCTCAAACATCACCTCCCGGTGCTCGTCCTCGCACCCGGTGAGGGAGTGATGGACACTGTCGGCGGCCTGGAAGCTGGCGCTGACGACTACCTCTGCGAACCGTTTGATCCTCGAGAGTTGGTAGCTCGAGTGCGAGCTCAACTTCGCCGGGCCGAGGAGTACAGCTTCCCCGACGGCACGGACCACCTGGTGGACCTTGGACCGATTTCCCTCGATCGAGAACGCCGAGACGCGATCCGTGATGGAATCCCGTTACGCCTCACTACCCGAGAATTCGAACTGCTGAGCCTGTTCACGCGGCACCGAAACAAGGCCCTTGCATCCCAGTGGATTTTCGAAAGCGCCTGGGGCTGTGCGGCCGACCTGGGAATGAAGACGCTGACCGTCTACATCGGCCGGCTTCGCCGGAAGATTGAATTGGATCCGCAGCATCCGACGATTCTGGTCAGCCTTCGTGGGTTCGGCTACAAGCTTGTCGTCGGA
>CAZSRZ010000001.1:67875-119496 GCA_964609085.1 uncultured bacterium
TCTCCTGAACTCAGCGTCTCCGTGCGACTTTTCTTCCTGAACGGCGGTCGGGATGCCTGGATCGTGCGCGTAGCTGCCCGAGGAGGATTGCCAGGCGACCGAGCGCGTCGGAGGGGACTGTACTCACTCGAAGCGGCGGACCCCGTGAACCTGATCTGCCTGCCGGCAGTCACGAACTCCGCCGTGCTGCAGGCCGCGGCTGAATACTGCCGATCCCGCCGCGCTTTCCTAATCGCCGACGCGCCCCTCAATCTGACACCATCGTTCTCTGATCCAACCGAAGGTACGCTGGTTGGTTGCGAGGACGCCGCGGTATTCTGGCCCTGGCTGCTGGTTGACTCATCGCTGACTCCTGGCGCCAGGCGTGCCGCTCCGCCCAGCGGAGCCATCGCGGGGATCATTGCCAGAACGGATGCCGATCGGGGCGTCTGGCGGAGCCCCGCTGGAACCGGGGCGGAGATCCGGGGCGTCCAGGGCCTGACGCGGTCGTTGACACCCGAGGAGATGGGGACGCTGCGCACTTCGGGCGTCTGTGCGATCCGAGCCGGTGTCCCAGGCGTGCCCGTGGTTTGGGGGGCCGTGACACGCGCGAGCCCTGCCGGCAGAGAGTTCACCTACATCGCTGTTCGGAGAATGGCGCTGTTCATCGAAGCGAGCATCCGACACGGTAGCCAGTGGGCGGTATTCGAACCCAACGGCGAACCGCTTTGGGCATCTCTGCGGGCGACCGTGGCGTCGTTTCTTCACGACCTCTTCCGGAACGGCGCCTTCGCTGGATCCGCGCCCACGGATGCGTTCCTCGTCCGCTGCGACGCATCCACGACGACCGAGAGTGACCTGGCCGACGGGGTAGTGAATCTCATCGTAGGGTTCGCCCCGATGCATCCCGCGGAGTTTGTTAAAATCTCGTGCCGAATACCTGCGATGCCCCCGGACTGACCGGGGACTCAACGTCGGCGGACGCCACCATGGCCCACGGGTTGGTGCCCACCGCTGCCGGCCGTGGGTAGTCTGCCTCGAGGGCTGAGTCTGGCTGACAGTGGGTGCGATCCCGGCACTGACGTGCTCGGTTCTGATCCACGTCGATGCTGTCACCGTCTGGCCGCTAGTGGCTAGCGGCCTTGAATGACAGGACGCACCCGACAGCCGGCACGATGCGTCGAGGCCTGGTGGCGAGCTCTACAACGGAGGCGGTGCCGCGGGGTGCAGTCACGACACGCCATGGTGGCACATCGGCCACCCAACGCAGCACTCGATGTTCTGGATCGAGGAACAGCAGATCGATGCGCTGCCGCACTCCCCACGTGTGCACGGATCCACACGGCTGCAGCCACAGTCCCTCACCCTGGGCGAGTGGAGCGCGGGCCAGCAGCCCGAGGTGGCGCTGCCAGAAACCCCGCGGGCGCACGACCCGCGGGCAAAGCACCTTCCCGTCGGCAGTCAGTAAGACAAATGGCGCTTCCATCGCGGCTCCCCCCCGTCCCGCCGCGTGCCCGCACCCAGACCGTAACTCTGCGAGCCCGGATGTAAGAGTTCCTGCTGGTGTTCATCCCAGAAGCATGTCGGGCTCAACCACCGACGGATCCCTGGAGACCATCACCATGACGACCGCAACCGCCCTCTACACCACCCTCAAGCTTCCGGCATTTCGGCAGAGCGCACCTGCTCCCACGCTCCTACACGGCAGCCTCACGCGGGGCGCGTTCCTCTTCGTGTCACGCCGGACAGCGGACCGCGCAGAAGAAATCACAGCGGGGATTTCCGGCCACGGCAGGCTCACCGCTTTCGACGCCGATGGGCGGGTGCTGGCTGAGGCGGTCGGGGAGTGGAACATCGCAATCCGCCTGCCCGACCGCTTCCTCGGCGACTACCGACTGCAACTGCTGAACGAGTCGGGCCGCACCATCACCTACAGCGTGGCGATTGGGTGAGAAACGCAAGTCTGAACTCTCCGGCCCGCGGGCACCGTTTGGTCGATGGGCTCATCGGCCGGAGAGCTTCAGCGTCCAGAGCACCGCAGCCCCGTAGTTCGTCGGCGATGCACTTGTGTGGTCGACAAACAGGTACGCCACCAGCCCCCCGCCGAACTCCCTGCGCAACCTTGCCGTAAGCCGGTCCTCTCGGGTCTGCTGACTGGCGAACTCCAGGTAGAGATCCGTCTTGAATCTCTGGTAGAGGCCCGGGAAGTAGAGGCCGGCCGTGGCGATCGTCCGACTGAGGGTGTTCACTCCAAACTCGCCGTATAGCTCCAGCGTGTTCGGAGCAATCGGGAGCGACAGGTCAACGGATGCCCCCACGTTTCGTTGTCTGTCGAGCGGGGCGAGTGTGGAGTAGCCCACGTGCCCCCCGGCGATGGGCGCGGCCCCCCGCAGCAGGAATCCCTCCTCGCCCTTCTTGCGGAGGGCGTTGGTGTCCTGAACGTAACCGATCTCCTGTCGGAAGCCGTTCCGGAGAGGCAGTCGGTAGATGGCCGCGTCCGAGGCATCGAGCCCCAGCAGGGTCCCCATGTCGTGATTATTGGCGGGGCCGTAGAACAGGTGCTGGCGGCCGACCGCCAGATCGCCCGCGCGCCCCTTGAGATACAGGAGCGCGTCGCTGATCCGGCCCTGGCTATTGCCCTCGAGGTCGATGTATCGGTAGCCAACGTCTGCGTAGAAGTCGCCTGTGGTCGCCTGGAGCCGGACCCGACCTCCGAGGGCGCTGTCTTCTCGAGCCGCCACCGCGATGGGCTGGATGCTGAGGCGGATGAATGCAGTGGGATCGATGGTCACCCCCGTGCTGCCGAAGTACCCGGGGACCGCATTGTCGCCCTGGCCCAGCGTCCCCCTGGGCGGCGAGTGAGCCGGTCCGCTTCCCATTGCGGCCACACCGGCGCCGCGCAGGTCCCGCGACAGTTCGTCCCGGAAGCAGTGTCCGCCTCCGGAACCGCCCCGGCCGTTGCCTCGATGCCGTTGGGCGGCGGGAATCGGCAGCGGGCGCCCAAAACACCGAGGATCGTCGCGGATCAGCAGCGAGATCAGGTCGGTGAGGGGCCAATCCTCGCTTCGATCGGCCTGGTGGTCCACCGAGCCGACGTAGCCCCGCAGGTTACGGCTCTCCTCCTCGAACCACGGGTCTTTTTCGAGGAAGGCGAACTCCTGGCGGGGGATGCCGAAGGGGTCGTCCGGCTCCTTGCCTGCGTGAACGACGCATCCCTGGCCACTGCGAAGGGCCACCACCCTCCGGCCGGCGCGTCGCGACAGCACGAAACCCGTGGCACCGCCGGCCGGTGCCGGCTCCAGCGCCGGGGCAAAGGTGATGGAACCGGCTGCGCTGGAGGTGATCCGGCGCAGTTGGCCTGTGAATGGCCCGGCGACGAAGCGCACTTCGCCGCCGTCCCACTCCCCCTCAATGGCCGGGGAGGCGAGCGTGACAGGGGTAAGCGCTGTGGCGGAGCCGGCAAGCACCGGGTTGTCCGCCGCCGCTACGAAGACGCTCCCCTCATAGCAGCGCACGGAGGCCAGCCGTCGGTCGTCGTCAGCGCGGTACTCCACGCGGGTACCGCGGATGGCGGCAACCGCGTAGCCGCCCGTGATGGTGCCTGGATTGGTGAAATTCAGCAGCACCTTTCCCTTGCGCACCTGACTTTCGCGCTGCCGCGAGCCGGTGAGCACGATCTCCGAGAGCTCCCCGACGCGCAGCAGGCTGCGATCCGGAAACCGAACGCCGGCGTAAGACCGTCCGCCAGTGCGCACCCGCTCGCCGCCGCTGAGCACCTGGGACGGCTTGGCCGCGGTGAACTGGTCCACGCCGGGCCGAGCAGTCTTCACCACGCGGACGACGCTCTCCAGCGTCGCGGTGCCCTGGGCCGCCGCCGGCGACGCTGCCAGACCGAGGAGCGCCAGGCCGAAACAGATGGGGCTCACGATCCTTTGCATACCGGGTCTCCTTACGCACCGCGCAGTTCGACACCAGCCGAACCCCGTCCCTCCCTCGGCATCAGGTCGCAGGTCAAGGTCGGTGTTCATTCCAGGCCGGTGTCCACGGAAAAAACAGGCATGGGCTCCTTCCGGCCTCGTACCTGCGCCTGCCCACGGGCCGTCATCGGGGCGATCTCGCCCGCCAGGGATCGCGTTGCATCGCTGACCAGGATCAGGGTGCCAAACTCCTTGTTCATTCCCTCCAGTCGAGAGGCGACGTTGACAACGTCGCCAATGACCGTGAACTCCTCTCGCTCACCGGAACCGATGCCACCAACGGTGCAGAGACCTGAGTGGATGCCAACGCGGGTCCGCAGCGGCGGCAGGTTATGGTTCTCCGGACGCGACTTCCATTCCGCCAGGACAGCCTGCATCTCCACCGCACACCGGACGGCAGCCGCAGCGTGATCCGCCGAACGGATCGGCCACCCGAAGTACGCCATCATCCCGTCCCCCATCAGCTTGTCCACGGTACCCCCATGCCGGAACAGCACGGGGAACATCACGCCGAAATAGCTGTTCAGCAGCCGGCAGATCTCCTGGCTGTTCATCGTCTCCGAGAGTGAGGTGAACCCCTGCAGATCAGAAAAGAGCATGGTGATCTCGACGGATTCGCCGGCCAGATCAGGCCACTCGTCATCCGTCAGCTTCTCTGCCACCCCCGGACCTACGTGCCGGCTGAGCTGTCGCTTCACCTTGAGCCGTGCCCGTCGCTCGCCGAGGAACATCACCACCGACTCGAGGAGGGCCGAGACGCCGATCCCGAGAACCGCCGGAATCGGGTCCAGCCACCAACCCGCCCGCACCAGCATCTGCCCCGAACCCTGCACGAGCGCCAAAACTCCCAGCAGTGAGGCAATCAGAAGGATGGAAGGGTTGAACAGCCGACCTATCAGCGCGATTACCGCGCATGCGCCGAAGAGCAATGCCAATTGCGGCAGTCGTCCCGCCCGCCGCAGGTACAGCCCACTCATCACAGTCTGAGCAACCGCCGCCTGCGTCTCTACGCCGGGCATGGTCTGGTCGCTCTCCCGGGCCTGGTACCGCGTGCGGACCGGCACCCGGTGGAGATCTTGATCAACGGCCGAACTGCTCCCGACGAAGACCAGCCTCCCGGCAACTCGACGCCGCAACTGATCCTGGGCATCCGCGTCGCCTGTCGGGCCGAAGGCTTCGAGAACATCCTCGTACCGCACGACTGAATCAGGACCGGCTGGGCGTCCGGCCGGGCCGAAGTAGCGGATGAACGACACCCTCGCGTCCCGATCGATTTCATCCGGCTCCCAGATGATCCGGTGACCATCGAAGGCTCCGGTCGGCCGAAGCGCGGCGCGCACGACCTTCTGCGGCGACTGTCCCGTGAACAGCGCCGCCGCCGCCACGCCCAGGCTCGGGATCTCTGTGTCTTCCGCCGTGTCGGGATCGAGCCCCGTGAACCACCAGCGGAATCGACGAACCGTCTCATCCGCATCCAGCTTCACGTTTGCCATCCCGATCCCGGCGCTTGCTTCGCGCAGGACCGCCGTCGGCATGGTCACGTCGATCGTCTGTTCCGCCCGGCCGCCCTCAATGCGTTGTTGTTCGTTGACGGCGGCGAGCAGCACCCTGCCGTGCCGCCGGATTGCCTTTGCGAGAATAGTGTCCAGGGGATCGCCATCGCTGAAGAGCAGGTCGAAGACGACCACCTTGGCACCGAGTCGACGCAGGTTCTCCACCAGACGAGCGTGGAAAGCGCGTTGGTGCAGCCGGAAGCTGGGTGCACCTCGCACGCCCGGGAGTGAGAAGCGGGGCTGCTCGCCATTTGCCGACCGGATCTCGTCTTCCAGCACCAATTGCTCGAACCGTTTGCGGGATGTTTCGTTGATCTGGACAACGGCGACCGGGCCGGCTGCGGCCTCCCCCTGTCCGCCCGGGCGGGCAAACTCCGTCATCCCCAGGTCATAAACGGCCCCGCTCAGGTTGGCCAGCAGGGGTGCTTCGCGGGCCAGCAGGTACTCGCCCGCTGCCCAGACCAGCGTCGCCGCCGCCAGACCCGCCAGCAGGCTGAGGAGCCAGAGGCGAAGCCGGGCGGCGCCCCCCGCTCGCGGAGTCGCGGCGCGGGACTGCGCACCGGCGGAGCCCGGGCCTTCCGGTTGGGCCGAGCTCGACAAGACCCTCCCCTTTCGTGTTCGCGGACGGGATTCAGTTGGTCGTCCGGCGGGGCAGACCCTGCTCCCCGGCGGTAGGTCCTTGCCCGCGATGCCTCGTGGATTGCGTTAGAGTGATGTCAGATGATCTGCCGACCACTTTCCGTCCTATTCATCCTCGGCATCTTGCTACTCGGTTGCCTGCCGCCGACCGCAGCGGACGTTGGCCCGACCTCGTCCTCCGATGACGTCGCACGACTCGAACGCCCGACGTGGGGCAAGGTGATCGGTTGGGTGCTGGACGCCGGCAGCCGCCGCCCTATTCCCGGGGCGCGAGTGCGGGTGGAAGTCGACGGCTCCTTTCCGGACTCAGGCAAGACCACCGACGAGACAGATCGCCGGGGGCGGTTCGAGGCCCGGGCTCCGTTGGGTAAGATCTCTAGCAGATTCGATTGGGGCCGCGTGCTCACCATGCACCCAATCGGACTGCTGCTTTCGCCGCGGAGCGTGACCAAACAGACCCGCATCGTCGACGTGACTCAGTTCAACGTCCGGGTGACAGCCGAGGGCTACCGCCCCTTCCTGGGTCGGGTCCGCGCCACGCTTCTGGATGCCGCCAGGTTCTCTGTAACTCTGGACGATGTCTGGCTCTCGCCGGAAGGTGGGACCGGCATCAGCTTCACGCCCGAGAACCTGCGGCTGGAGTCGATCGACAGCTTCACGGCTGAACCGACGGTGGCTGCTCCAGGCGGCAAAGTGCGGCTGACCCTCGTCGCCCATCTCCCGCTCGATCGCGGCTACCGCTACCAGGCATACGCAGAGAGCAGCGCCATCCGACTGGTCGAGGACGGGCTGGAGTTGAAGCGCGACAAGTCGAGCCGGAGCGAGGACGACCCAACCCGTGTCCAGTTCGTTCGAGACTTGACGATGCCGCGGACCAGCGTGGATCGGTTCACTGAGCTGTCCGTCTACCTGGAGCGGAACGGGACCACACAACTCCGCCGCCGGACGCTGCGCATCCTGCTGCAGGTACCGCGCACGGAGGCGGAGCGGGCAGCGGCTGAGCGCGTCGATGCCGGCTTCAAGGCGGAGCTGCTGAATCAGCGAGAGAAGGCCCTCCACGAATATCAGGCTGCGCGCGGGCTCGCCCCGGAGTACGCCGTGGCCCACCTTCGGACCGGAGACCTGGCGCTGACGCTTCAACGTCCGGAGATCGCCGCGCAGGCGTACACAGTCCTGGTGGAGCAGGATCCCACGGACTACATGGTCGCCCGTCCGAGGGCAGCGCGAGCTCGTTTCGAGGCGGGCCAGGCGGCGGAGGCGGAGAAACTCCTGGCCGGATGTGAGACCCAGATCGGCAAGCAAAAGCTGCCGGCCGATGTCGCCCTGATGCGGGCCAGACTGGCCGCCGCCTCGGCGAACTTCGCCGAGGCGGACCGGTGGCTCTCGCGCGTTGTCGCCGATGGCGGATCCGTGCCCGACTGGTTGGCTGCGGAGATTGGACTGAGCCGTGGCCGGCACGCCGTCCGGGAGAACCCGATGAGCGCCGATGCGCACCTGGCGCTGGCGCGGGTATTGGTGTCCACAGGGCAGGCGGAGGAGGCACTCCTCGCCTCTCGCCGCGCGGCGGAGCTGGATCCCAGCCAACCGTTCGCCTTCATCGAGTGGGCGGATGCGTTGCTTGCCCTGGACCGTCCAGGGGTCGCATTGCCGTTGCTCGAGGCCGTCCTGGCCGCCGTGCCCGATTCCGCCGAAGCCAATCTCCTGGCGGCTGAGGCTCACCGGCGACTCCGCGCCTACGACCGGGCGCTGCCGCTCTATGAGCGAGCGGTTGCATCGCGCAAGTTCGACCTGCCCGCGCGGCACGGATTGGCGATCATGCTCTTCGCGGCCGACCGGTTGCCGGAGGCCCGCCGGGCGCTGCTCGACGTCGTCACCCTGGCCCATGAGAAGGGCGAATTGGAGGACGAAGGGCTCCCCATCCCCGGCGGAGGTATCTATTTCGGTCCGAAGCGGCGGCTGGTTGTCGGGTTCAGCATTCCGCAGGCGGTGGCCGACGCGGAGTTGCTCGATGCGCTTCAGGACCTGGAGCGCCACCCTGAAAACGCGCTACTCTGGCAAAACGTCGGCAGCGCTCTGGCTGATCTCCAGCTTCCAGACCTCGCGGAGAAGGCACTCACCCGGTCGCTGGCCGCCGACGGGACTAACCTGGAGACACGCTACCTGCTGGCTGTCGTGCGGGGGCGGTTGGGGCGAGTCGATGAGGCCCGCCGGGAACTCCAAAGCGTTCTGCAGGCGCACCCACTACATCCCAACGCCCGGCTGGAACTCGCGCGGTTGCTGGCGGACGCAGGGGAACTCGACCTTGCACAGGCTGAGCTCGCCGTGCACCGGCGCAACTACCCCAATCAGCGGGCCAACCGGCTGCTCGCGCCTCCGTACTGACCAGGGCACGTGGGGAAGTTGACAGCGTCCCCCGCCGGTCGCATGCTCAATTCGTGAACACCCTGCGCACGCCACGCCGTTCCCCAGTGCTGGCGCTCACCCTCGCCGTCATGGTGGGCTGGGCCGCGCCCTCGCCGTCCCCCTCCGCAGGGGTGCTGGGTAAGTCCGCCGAGATCACGATCGGCCAGGAAACGGCCTCAATGGTTGAGCGATTCCTGCCCGTGGATACCGATCCGGTCGCCCTCGCCCGGGTGCGACGGATCGGCAGGCGCCTGGTCGCCGCCCTGCAGGGCGCGGATTACCCCTACGAATTCCACGTGGTGGAGCAGCCGGAAATCAACGCGTTCGCTCTTCCCGGAGGCTACGTCTACATCTATCGAGGCCTGCTGCAGCTCCTCCCGGGCGACGAAGCGCTCGCCTTCGTAATGGGGCACGAGATCAGCCACGTCAGTCGACGTCATTCGATCCGCCAGTTCGAGAAGAACTTCTTGCTGAGTGCCGGGCTGAGCGCCATCCTCGCCGGCGTTGGCGCCCGAGGCTACGGAGACGCCGCCGCCGTCGTTCGGGAGTTGACGGGCCTCGCCTTCACCCGCAAGGACGAGGCGGAAGCGGACGACGTCGGCATCCGCCTGATGTCCAGGGCGGGTTTCGATCCCCGGGCGGCGCGCGACGCCATGCTCGTGGTCAAACGAGCAGGGGATGGCGAGAAGGGAGACCCTGATCTTCTCCGGAGCCACCCGGCACCGGAACAACGGATCGAGCGACTGCAGAAACTCGCCGTCGAGTTGATCCGCGACCGAGTAGATACTCCTTCCACGCCCGTCTCGCTCCCGAAGCCGGTCGCCCGCCGGATTACCGGGTTGGAGGGAGTGCTGCCTATCAATTCCGAGTGGATGCCGCTGACCCCAGGATCCCGGTGGATCTACCGGACCACCTCCGGGGGCGTGGAGACGACCACGTCCCTCCGCGTGCTCGAGATGGTGGACGCTGAACCAAGCGGCGTCTATCGGGTGGAGCACGACCTCGGCCTGGGAACCCGCGTCGTGCACCGCTGGGTCCTCACTCGCACTGCGCTGCTCGCCGCGGCCGACCGGGATGACCCCGAGGCGTGGCGGGAGGAGTTTGGGTTACCCAGTGCTGACGGGAGTGCTGAGGAGCGGGTAACTGTTCCCGCCGGCACCTTTTCAGCCCGGCGCTGCGATCGGCGGGACCCGTCCGGTGTGCTGTCGGCGTCGCTCTGGTTCGTGCGGGGTGTCGGGCTCGTGAAGCGCATCGACTATGGGACGGGTACGATTCGGGAACTGTCCCTGTGCCTATCGGGCGGAAAACCTACCCGCTAACGGAACGGGAGGCGGTCCCGAGCCTCAAAGTCGAGCAGCCAGCGCTTTCTCTCCATCCCGCCCCCGTAACCCGTCAGCTTTCCGTTGGCGCCGATCACGCGATGGCAGGGAACGACGATCGAGACGGGGTTCTGGCCGTTCGCCTGGCCGACCGCCCGAGACCCGTTCGGTAGCCCCACCCGCCGGGCCAGCTCTCCGTAGCTGATGGTCTGGCCGAAGGGAATGCTTCGCAGTTCGCTCCAGACGCGCAACTGAAAGGCCGTTCCCCGCAGATCCAATTGCAGATCGAACTCCTGACGCCGACCGTCGAGGTATTCCTCCAATTGGCGGATGGGCTGGTCGAGGCGGCCATCGTGGGCCGCGGACTCCCCGAGGGGCGGGGGGTCCTGGAGGTACAGCCCGGCCAGACCCCGGACGGTCCCGATCAGCGTGATGGGGCCGAGAGGGCTCGGGAGGATGGCGTGGAATTGGTCGTCACTCATCGGTTCCTCGATTCGTGCCTGGCTCCGGCCGAAGTGAGTGCCAGAGGAGCATCGCGGCGTAAGCCCGCCACGGCCGCCACCTCTCGCACCCGGCGCGGAGGGTGGTTTCAGTGACGTTTCCCATCGCCCGCCGGAGGGCGAGGTCTCCGGCGGGGAAGGCGTCGGGGTCGCGCAGGCAGCGCATGGCCACGTACCGCGCTGTCCAGTCTCCGATGCCCGGCAGTGCCAGTAGGCATTGGGTGACCTTCTCGGGCGCAGGCGATGGGGTCAGGTCCAGCCCGCCCTCGACCGCGGCCGCCACAGCCCGGAGAGTGGCGGCCCTTGACCGCGTCATGCCAAGGCGACAGAGCTCGTCGACCGACGCTTCGGCGAGGCGCCCGGATGTTGGGCTCAGCCGACACAACCCCGGGATCGGAGTCTCGACGGCCTCGCCCAGAACTGCGGCCAATCGCCCGGCAATGGTGCTGGCCGATCGCACGCTGACCTGCTGACCCAACACAGCGCGGATCGCCGTCTCAAAGCCGTCCCAGGCACCGGGGACGCGGATGCCGGGTGTTGCGGCGTTGAGAGGGTGCATCACGCCGTCGGAATCCAGGCAGGCACCGATCGCCTCGGGGTCGGCGTCCAGGTCGAACACCTGACGGACCCTGGCCACCACCGTCGCCAGTTCCCGCAGCAAGCCGGGGTCGATGCGGAGGCAGATCTCGTTCCTCTCGGGGTCAGGTTGTACGCGGAGCCAACCCGTGCGCGTGCCGATCCGAACGGTCCGCGCGTACCCGTCGGCGTCCACGATCTCCACGCCCGGGATCGCTCGGCCCGCCAGGAACTGCATGAGGGGATCCCAGGCCAGCGGTGGACGGTAGGCAAGGCGCAAACAGAGCGCAGAAGGCGAGGCCGAGCCACGCCGCCGCAGGGCCGATGGGCTCTGGCGATAACGAGCCCGAAAGGCTGCGTTGAAGCGTCGTATGCTCTGATATCCACCCGCAAAGGCGACCTCAGTGATGGGGACGTCGGTCTCCAGGATCAGCCGACGGGTGAGGAGCAGTCGGTGGGTCTGCGCCAGGTCAATCGGGGTCACACCGTACTGCTGATGCAAGATACGGCGCAGTTGCCGCGCGCTAAGACCGAGACCCCGTGCGAGGGCCTCCACCCCACCCTCGTCGAGCGCCCCCGCGCTAATCCGACGCACGGCCGCGGCCGCGATCCGGCCGGCAGCGTCTACGGGCGCCTCCCCCGGGGCCAGCTCCGGTCGGCAGCGTAGACAGGGCCTGAATCCCTCCACCTCCGCTGAAGCCGGGAGGGAGAAGTAGCGGCAGCGGTCCCGCCCCGGCGTGCGTGCCGGACAGATCGGGCGGCAGTAGATGCCGGTGGTCGTCACGCCGACAAAAAAGCGCCCGTCATAGCGCACGTCGCGCGCCAGCAGGGCTCGATAGCAGCTCTCTGGATCCAGGTTCACGCGCACATCATACCGACACAGGCGAATCAGACTCGCCGTTTTCGGTCATCGCTGCAAACTCTCCCCCGAGGGGCGTTGGCTCCGCCTGTCTTGCCCGCCACGCGAGGGGTGCACGTCACGAAGAGCAGAGGCCCTGTCTCTTGCCGCAGCGAGTGGCAGTCGTCCCACCGCTCCATCAGCAGGCCAGGCTGGACGGCTCCGCGGGCTTACGTGGGGTGGGTCATCAACGATTCCGCCGGTTGTCCCGTTCGCCCGCTGGGTCCGGAATCTCGGTCACGGTGACGAAGATGCCTCCGGAGGACCCTACGCGGCCCGTAACTCGAGACCCGAGGGGCAGCGATGGGGGCCCGGATTGGGACGAGCCGATTCGTCCACTCGTCGCCCCGCCTGCCTGAGTAGGCACGCCCGCAGTCGATCGCAGGGTGGTTCCGACGCGGACGCCGGACTGCGAGGGGAGGCGCTGGCCGTTCGGTCCCGTCGGCTCGCCGGTGGTACTCGTAAACCCGCCGGAGAGCGCGGTCGTCACGGTGCCCCCACACGAGGTCACCCGTTCGACGCGCACCTTGCGTACTCTCACCTCGGTCTGGCTGCACTCCAAAGTGAGGCCGCCCGCGCCTCCGAGGCGGATAAGCGAGAGGGCGACTGCGGCACGAGACTTCCCTCGGAATTCCGCGGAGAGTAGGGGCGCAGGCACATCCGATGCCACATCGAGTACCAGTCCACTGCCCTCGAACACCCGTTCGAGGGCGCGGTGCAGGGGGACCAGGGTGAAGGAGAGGCTCACCGGCACATCCAGGGCGGGCGGCCGAACGGCCGAACCCGGTGGCGGAGCACAAAGGGCTACCGTCAATAGAACGATCGGCAGTTGGCCAAGCATGCACAGTTCTCCCGCTCCATCCTATCCGCAATTCCGCCGCCTGGCGGGTGCCAGGCACCGACCAACAGTTGCAGGGCTTCCCGCTTGCCGCGTCCGGACGCCGGCGCGTCTAACCCGGGGATCTGACCGACAGCGGCACACCCCTGAAACTCGCGGTCGGGCTCGGCGTCCGCATGGTTGACGGCGATAGATCATGGATGTGCTCTGCGGATCGATGCAGACCCGACGATGATGAGGCGAGCGGCTTGAGTGCTCAGGAATCGAGCTTGAGATCGCGACGGCACCGCCGTCGGGCGTGGATGGGGGCCGTCTTCACCGCGCTCCTGTTTGGTGCCATGGGGGCAACCGCAGGTGTCGGCAAGCCGGAGCGTCCTGTAGATCCGTCGCAGGCCTCGGCCCGGGAGCGCGCCACGCTGGAGCAGCGCTTCGGGTCCACCGTCCGGCCTTTCTTGCGGACGTTCTGCGTCTCGTGCCACGGTGCCGCCAAGCCGGCGGCTCAGCTCGACCTGAGCACCCTCACCAACCTGGCGGCCGCGACCCGCAGCTACCCCCATCTGCTGCGCGCCATGGAGAAGCTGGTGACGAGGGAGATGCCGCCGAAGTCAGTCGCCAGGCAGCCATCCGCCGCCGTCCGCCAGGCCGTCATCGAGTGGATCAAGGATCTGCGCCGCTACGAAACCGAGCGGAACGCGGGCGATCCGGGCCACGTCCCTCCGCGTCGCCTCAGCAACGCCGAGTACGACTACACCATCCGGGATCTCACCGGCGCTGATATCCGGCCGACGCGCGAGTTTCCCGTGGATCCCGCCAATCAGGAGGGGTTCGATAACTCCGCCGAGTCCCTCTCCATGTCGCCGGCACTGATGAAAAAATACATGCAGGCGTCAAAGCAGGTGGCGGATCATCTGGTGCTGCAGCCGTCCGGCATCGGTTTTGCGCCCCACCCCGCACTTGTCGACACCGATCGCGACAAGTACTGCATCCTCCGCATCGTCGACTTCTACAAGCGTCAGCCGACGCAGCTCGCCGATTACTTTCTTGCGGCCTGGCGGTTCCTCCACCGCAACAGCCTCGGCATGCCCCAGGCCAGGCTCGACGCGATCGCGGCCCAGAGCGCTGTGAGCCCGCGTTACCTGGACCTGGTCTGGCAACTGCTGTCCGACCCCAATGAGCGGGTAGGCCCCACCGCCCGACTGCAGGCGATGTGGCGAGAGCTGCCCCCACCCACCGGACAGAGCGCCGATTCGGTCCGGCCGGGCTGCATCGCGATGCAGATGTACGTGCAGCGGCTGCGGAAGAAGCTGGCGTGGCGGTTTGAAAACCTCAAGGTGCCCCCGGGCTTCTCGGCCGGCGGGCAGTGCTTTGTGCTCTGGAAGGACCGGCAGTACGCGACCCATCGCCGAGAGCTGTACGAGGATGCACTGCAGCCCGATGGCCAGCCGAAGCCCCGCACAGTCAGTGTTCGGGTGGAAGGGGGCGGTCGTCGGAACGAAGTCGTGGTGGATCCGGTGGATCCGGAACTCTTCGTTCCGGGAATGAGCGAGCCGCAAGCCGTTCGCGATGCGCACCTCGCCTCGTTTCGACGCTTCTGCAGCGTTTTTCCAGATGCTTTCTACATCTCCGAGCGGGGCCGGATGTTCCTCGACGACCCAAACGACCGCGGTCGGCTCCTGAGCGCTGGGTTCCACAATCAGATGGGCTACTTCCGCGACGACTCCCCTCTCTCCGAGCTGATCCTGGATGAGCAGGGGCGACGCGAGCTAGACCGGCTGTGGCTCGAGTTCGACTTCATCGCCTCGGTGCCGGAACGCATGCACGTGGAGTTCATCTTCTATGAGCGTGCGGAATCCGGGACGATGAAAAGCCCCGAGTTCGACTTTGCCCGCTCCGAGGACAAGGATGCCACTTCCGACGCCAAGATCCGGCGGTTGGCGGAGGTCTATCTGGCGAAGGCACGCAGGGGGCTGGCTCCCGGAGACTCTCCCGTTACCCTGGAGGCGATCCAGCAGCATTTCCACCGGACCTCAGTGAACATCAGAGCCATACAGCAGGCCAGACTCGCAGCGGAACCTTCGCACCTGGTCGCCGCGCTTGACTTTGCCCGCCGGGCATTTCGAAGACCGCTGACCGCAGCGGAGCGTTCGAGCCTGGAGGCGTTCTACAAGGCGCTGCGCACCCGGGACGGATTGAATCACGAGGACGCCATGCGGGATGTCATCGCGAGCGTACTGATGTCCCCGCATTTCCTCTTCCTCGGGACTGAGGGAACTGCCGGGACTGGTACCGCCGCAGGCCGCGTGACTCAGCCGCTCTCTGGGCACGCACTCGCGAGCCGGCTCAGCTACTTCCTTTGGTCCAGCATGCCGGATGAACAGTTGCTGGCCCACGCCGCGGCGGGCGACCTTCAGCGCCCCGACGTCCTGACGGCGCAGACTCGCCGGATGCTGCGGGATCCTCGCGTGCGCGCGCTCGCCCTGGAGTTCGGCGGCAACTGGCTGGACTTTCGGCGGTTCGAGCAACACAACGCCGTAGATCGTGAACGTTTCCCCACCTTCAATGACGAACTCCGCCAGGCGATGTTCGAGGAGCCGGTGCGTTTCCTGGTGGATGCCTTCCAGGGGAACCGATCTGTCCTTGAGATGCTGTACGGCAGGCACACCTTTGTGAATGCCGCCCTCGCCCGGCACTACAAGATGGACGACGTGAAGCCGGCCCCGAAGGAGTGGCAACGGGTCGACGATGCTGACCGCTACGCCCGTGGAGGGCTGCTGCCCATGGCGGTCTTCCTGACCTACAACTCGCCGGGCCTGCGGACGAGCCCGGTGAAGCGCGGCTACTGGATGGTCCGGAGGGTGCTGGGCGAGCACATCCCCGCGCCCCCGCCGGTCGTGCCCGAACTCCCTCGTGATGAGGGCAAGCTCGGTGACCGAACGCTGCGCCAGGTGCTGGAGCAGCACCGGCAGCATCCCGCGTGTGCGGGTTGCCACGCCCGATTCGACTCCTTTGGGCTGGTCTTCGAAAACTACGGGCCAATCGGCGAACTGCGCACTCGCGATCTGGGGGGCAAGCCCGTGGACACCCGCGCGGTATTCCCCGGGGGCGCAGAGGAGTCCGGCCTGACCGGGCTCCGCGAGTTCGTCCGCGCCCGACGAGAGGGCGATTTCGTCGAGAACCTCAGCCGCAAGTTGCTCGCTTACGGTCTGGGTCGCAGCCTGCTCCCGTCCGACGAGCCACTGCTCACCGGCATGCGGCGACGCCTGGCGGGTGACGGCAACCGGATCGGTGCGATGATCGACAGCATCGTTACCAGCACGCAGTTCCGAACTCGCAGAGCGCCGCAGAGGGCTGCGGGGACGCTGCCACATGGAGTAGCCCGATGACGACATTACCCGTCAACGATTTGAGCCGCGCCGCTGAGAAGGCGGTGGAGAGGTTCCTCTACGGCCTGGATCAGGTACCTGATGATCGCTTGAGCTGGAGGCCGAGTGACACCTGCAAGTCCCCACTGGAGATCGTGGCGCGAATGAGCGGGCACGTGCGATTTGTTGCTCGCTGTGTCGCCGACCGGAGCGTCCCCGACCGCGTCGGGTTCTACGCCAACCCACCGACGACGCGCTCCGAGGCTCACCGGGCCATCTCCGAGGCCGTTGCGGAACTGGTCGCCGTGTTCGACTCGCTCACTCCCTCAGACCTGGAAGCGGCCATGACCGCGCCCTGGGGGGAGACGCTGCCGGTGCACCGGTATCTACCGCTGTGCCTCAACTCGCTCTTCTATTTCCAGGGACAGTTAAACTACGTCCAGATGGCCTACGGGGATATGGGGGTGAACATCCCTCCTCACTGGCGCCCATAGCCGCCTGTTCACCGGCAACTTCTCCGGGGTGCTCTCCGAGGTGCCGGAAGGAGCGATGTTGGACCGCAGACTGTTAGGGCGAACAGACCTCCACGTAAGCCGAGCCGGCGTGGGCGGGCTCTTCATCTCGCGGGTGGGCGGGGATCGCGAATCGGCCATCGCGGCCATCCGGCGTGCGCACGAACTCGGCGTCAACTTCTTCGACACCGCCCCTTCCTACTACGACAGCGAGGAGGTGCTCGGCGAGGCGCTGGTCGGGCTCGGGGAAGATGTCGTCGTCTCCACGAAGCTAGGCGGCAGGCCCAGCCCCTTCGATCCGCGCAGCGCAGCCGAGCTCCGGAGTTCGGTCGAGCAGAGCCTTCGCAACCTCCAGCGCGATCGGATTGACATCCTGATGATCCACGAGCCGGATCGGCCCGGGCAGTATGACTGGTGGACAGACTGGGGCACCTTCGACGGGCCTGTGCGTCAGGTGCTGTCGGATCTGAAGCGGGAGGGACTCGTCCGCTGGACAGGGCTTGGCGGCACCACAACCTACGAACTCCCACGCGTGATGGAGAGCGGCGGTTTTGATGTGGTGCTCACAGCCTTCAACTACAGCCTGCTCTGGCGGGAGGCGGCCATTTCAGTCATCCCCACGGCGGTGCATCTGCGGATGGGGCTCGTGGCCGGCTCCCCGCTGCAGCAGGGGGCGCTGGCGCGGCGATTCGACCTTGAGGTCGGCGTCGGTGCACCGTGGCTCTCCCCGCCCCGTCGCGACCAGTTCCGCCGCCTCTACGCCCTGCAATCACAGTGCGGGCTTTCGCTGGCGGAACTGGGACTGCGCTTCGTCGCCGGTGATTCAAGGATCGACAGCGTTCTCTGCGGCGCGCGCGACGTTGCTGAAGTCGAGGCATGCATCACCGCGATTGAGGCCGGACCACTGGACGCGGAAACGCAGTCCGCGCTGGCTCGGATCGCCGCCCTCGTGCCGTTTCGACCGTACGAGGAGCCGTTCAGTCTCCCCTTCAGCCGCGAGTACCGGGGGCCGGGCCGGGCAGGCCGCTGAACCCGGGCGCACCACCGCGACGAGAGACGATGCCCAATGAAAACCCCGGCAGGTTCGTTTGACGAATACTTGAGCTCACTGGAAGCAGGGCAGCGGGCGGCCCTCGAGGACCTCCGCCGGATCATCCGATCGGAGGCGCCGGACGCTGTGGAAGGCATCAGTTACGGCTTGCCCGCCTTCCGGCTAAACGGTCGGGCGCTCGTCGCGCTGGGAGCGACGAAGTCGCACTGTGCCCTCTACCCGATGAGCGGGTCGGCCGTGGCGGACCACAGGGACGCCCTCGTCGGTTTCGAGACGAGCAAGGGAACCATCCGGTTTCAGCCGGAGAAGCCCATCCCGGAAGATCTGGTACGGCGGCTCGTCCGGGCGCGCATCCTCGAAAATGAAGGGTGAGCAGCACGCGCTGATCCGAGTCTGCTATCATCCACACGTAGCCACCTCCCCGAGGATCCACCGGATGCCCCGCGAAGATTCCGACCCAAAGCCTGCAGACTCCGCGCTCTCTCGCCGCGTCCTCCTGCGCGGGGCGGGGGTTGTGATGGCCCTCCCATGGCTGGAGTCGATCCCGGTGTGGGGTGCTCAACCCGTCACCGGCAAGCCGGGCGATTCGGAATCCTCAGCTCCGCCGCGGCGATTTGTCGTCCAATTCATGGGCACGGGCATCAGCCCCGACCAGTGGTGGGCCCGCGGTGAGGGTGCCGCGATGGAACTTAGCCGCTGTCTGGCACCGCTCGAGCCATTCCGGTCCGAGTTAAACGTCATCAACGGGCTTTTCAACAAGCCGTCCACCGGCGTTGGGATTCATCCCGGGATGACCGGAAACATCCTGTCCGGGATGCCGCTCACGCGGGGGGCCGTCCTGCAGGGCGGCATCAGCGTGGATCAGGTGCTGGCGCAACGGATTGGACAGGATTCGGTGCAGCCGAGCCTCGTGCTGGCTTGCGAGCAGCCGCTGACGGGATACCACGAGACCAACTTCTCGATGGCCTACAGTTCCCACATCTCATGGCAGAGCGCGGACTCGCCCGTCCCCACGGAGGTCTACCCTTCCCTCGCTTTCGACAGCCTCTTCGAGAACAGCGGCAGCCGTCGCACCCAGAGCATTCTCGACCGCGTGCGCGAGGAAGCGGCGGGACTGCGCAAGCAGGTGAGCGCCGACGATCGGTCCCGGCTGGACGAGTATCTGCACAGCGTGAGGGAAGTGGAGCAGCGGGCACAGAAGCTGCGCACCGACTTGAACAAAGCCGCGGGCAAGGCGGCGGATCGTGGGCAGCCGTTGGGAACGATGAAGCGACCCGATAATGGACTGCCGGAAGACATCCGCGAGCACATGCGCCTGATGTGCGACATCGTCGCGCTGGCGATCCAGACGGACAAGACCCGGGTCGCATCCATGCTGATGTGTCGCGACCTGTCAGGCCTCTTCTACCCTTTCCTGGACGTGCGCGACGCCCATCACCCGGCATCGCACTACGATCGGAGCGAGGGTTACGAGCGCATCACTCGCTTCTACGTGAGTCAACTCGCCTATCTGGCCGGCCGCCTCAAAGCCATGCCCGAGGGAAGCGGGACGGTGCTCGACAACACCTGCCTGCTCTGGCTTTCCAACATGTGGTCCGGCTCTCGGCACGACAACACCACCCTGCCCGTGCTGACGGTCGGTAGACTGGGCGGCACGCTCGCCACCGGCCGGGTGCTGAACTACCGGGACAAAGGCGACGAGAACCGAAAGCTCTGCAGCCTCTATCTCTCCCTGATGGACCGGATGGGAGTGCAGTTGAGCCGCTTCGGCGACGCTGACACCCGGCTGTCGGGCATTTAGGCCTCGCGGCCACGATAGGTGACTGCCGATCGCAGTTGAAACCTAGGGAGGAAGAGCAACCACACCATGTCCCCCACCCCGTCTCGACGATCTCTACTCGCTGCGTTGGCCGGGCTGACCCTGCTCCCTCCTCGTGCGGAGTGCGCTCCCAAGGAGGAGGCGGCCTGGAAAACGCTGTTCAACGGCACTTCGTTGATGGGCTGGAAGGCCACGCCGTTCACCGGGGCCGGCGGGGTGAAAGTCGAGAAGTCGTTCCGCACCGGACCGGGCGCCATCGTCGTGGAAGCGGGCGCGACGCTCACCGGCTTCCACTGGGGTGGCGAAGCCCCCCGGATGGGCTACGAGATCGAGCTCGAGGTCCTGAAGATCAATGGGAGCGACTTCATGTGCGGGCTCACATTCCCCGTGGGAGAGGCGCACGTCAGCCTCATCCTCGGGGGCTGGGGGGGTGGTCTGGTGGGCATCTCCAGCATTGATGGGCACGATGCGTCCGAGAACGACACGACGAAGTACATGAGCTTCGTCACGGATCGTTGGTATCGCGTCCGGGTCCGCGTCACCCGCCGTAAGATCGAGGCGTGGCTGGATGAGAAGTCGATCGTAGACCAGGAGATCACCGGGAAGAAACTGGGGCTGCGCGCTGGAGAAATCTCGCTCTCGGTGCCCATCGGCATCTGTACCTACCAGACCAGCGCCGCCTACCGCGCGATTCGGTTGCGCCGACTGTAGCCCCCAGGTCGATCCCGCGCTCTCGGAACCTGATGCGGATCACCTCCGTCGACCCCTTCTACCTCCGGATGCCCACCGTCACGACGGCGGCGGACGGCACGCAGGACACGCTCGTGGTGCGCGTCCGCACGGACACGGGTCTGGAGGGATGGGGAGAGTGCGACGCGTCTCCACTGGTCTCCCTGGCCGCGTACTGCTGCCCCATGTCGCACGGGAACATCATCAACATCCGCGACAGTCTGATCGGCGAACGGTTATCCGAGCCGGAGGACGTGCGCAGGCTGCATGCCAGAGTCGTGCGGCAGGGCATGGATATCCAGCAGATACACCACGCGTACAGCGGCGCGGATATCGCCCTGTGGGACCTGGTGGGGAAGCACCAAGGAGCACCGACCTACCGGCTCCTGGGCGACGGCGAAGCACACGCCAAACTGCCCTACGCCTCCGTGCTCTTCGGGGATACGCCCGTGGAGACTCGGGCGATCGCCGACGGGCTGCGCGAGCGAGGATTTCGGGCGGCTAAGTTCGGCTGGGGCCCGCTCGGAAAGGTTGACGCTCAGTTCGACCTGGCGCTGGTCCAGGCGGCGAGGGATGGACTCGGCCCCGCGGCGGAGTTGATGGTGGACGCCGGCTGGGCCTGGGGCACGGACGATGCGACGGCGTCCGCCCGGGGGGAGGCGTTCGCAGCGTGTGGGCTCACCTGGCTTGAAGAGCCGCTGCATGGAGATGCCATTCCCGCCTACACCCGACTGGCGGCCCGCCGCCCCGCAGTCCCGATCGCCGCAGGGGAGAGCGCCGGGCACCTGCGGGCGGCCGAGGACTTCCTCGAACACGCCGGGCTGTCGTTTCTGCAGATCGACGCCGGCCGCATCGGCGGGATAACCCCGGCCCGGCGGGCCTGCGAACTCGCCGCGGCCCGGGGCGTCACCTACGTGAACCACACGTTCAAGTCCCGGCTCAGTCTGGCGGCGGCCCTGCACGTCTTCGCCGCGTACGCAGCCTTCCGGTATCTCGAATACCCTGCCGCAGGATCAGAACTCTCTCGGAACCTGGCCGTAGGTCCTCTGGACCCGGGTCGGGACGGTTTCGTGCGTGTGCCCGACGTCCCGGGTCTGGGGGTCACTGTCCAGACGGAGGTCGTCCGCAAGTTCCTGGTGCCCACACGCATCGAGCTGGCTGGCCAGCTCCTCTACGACGACGCGGCGCTGTAGGCGAACACGCCTCAGAGGTCCAGGGCAGACTGAGTGCCGGATCGCCGCGTGGTCAAGCCGAGATGGGCCAGCGCCCGTTCGGTGATTTTTCGACCCGTGGGTGTCCTCGCCAGGAACCCGGCCTGGAGGAGGTACGGCTCGACCGTCTCTTCCAGCGTTGACTTCTGCTCGTTAAGTGTCGCTGCAATCGCCTCGATACCTACCGGACCCCCGCCATAGACGGTGGCGATGATCGTCAGCAGCCGGCGATCCAGCAGATCGAGCCCGAGTGAATCGACTCCCTCGAGTTCCAGGGCTCGATCAGCCCCTTCGCGGTCAACGGTGCCGTCACCTCGGACCAGGGCAAAGTCCCGCACCCGGCGGAGCAGCCGGTTGGCCACTCGCGGCGTACCGCGAGCGCGCCGGGCGATCTCCTCGGCCCCGTCCGCGGTGATCGGAACCTCAAGCAGCGCGGCGCTGCGGGTGACGATCCGGCACAACTCCGCGGGGGAGTAGTACTCCAGGTGGTAGTGCAGCCCGAATCGATCGACAAGTGGCTTGCTCATGAGACCAGACAGCGTGGTAGCGCCGACGAGCGTGAACTGCTTCAGAGTGAGCTGAAGCGTCCGTGCGTTCAACCCCTTGTCGACCACGAGGTCCACCTTGAAGTCCTCCATCGCCGGATAGAGTCGCTCTTCGACCTTCGGGTCGAGGCGGTGGATCTCGTCGATGAAGAAGACGTCGCCTTTCTTCAGGGAAGCCACGTGACTCATGAGGTCGGCAGCGATCTTGAGCGCGGGACCCGAAGAGAGCACGAGATTAGTCCCCATCTCGCGCTGGATCAGGTGCGCCAGTGTTGTCTTGCCGAGGCCAGGGGGCCCGGAGAGAAGGACGTGGTCCAATGGCTCGTCTCGCCGTCGAGCGGCCTCCATCGCGATCCGCAGCGACTCGATGACGCGGGTCTGGCCCACGTACTCGTCCATGGTCGTCGGCCTGAGACTGGCGACGAGTTTCTCATCCTCCGCGGATGCCTCGGGACTGGTGGACTGTCCGTCGGCACGGATCTTTCGCTCTCTTGCCATTAGCGACGGCCGTTCCCTACGAAGTCCCTCGGGTGATGGTCCATACCACGTCCAGCAGCCCTTCGGGGGAATCGACGTTCGGCTGCTGTTGCCGCGCCCGGGCAACCAGCGCACCGGCTTCGGCGGCTTTGTAGCCCAGATCCTCCAGAGCCACCTGCACGGCGGCGGCGACGTGGTCGATCGGCAGCGAGGGGCGATCGGGCAGCGACTCCGCCGGGAGCATGGCGAAGAGCGCGACCTTGCTGCGCAGCCCGGCGATGAGCTGCTCCGCCTTGCCAGCTCCGATCCCGGGGAGTTTGCTGAGGCCGCGCACGTCTCTAGTCATGATCAGCCCAGCATACTCCGACACGGCGATGACCATCGACTTTGCGGCAGCAGACGGCCCGAAACGGCTGACTCCGCACAGCAAGGCGAAAAAACGACGCTCGTGGGTATCGTTGAAACCGTAGAGCGTCGGTTCAGGATTGCGCTCCGAGGCGTGGAAGTGAATCGACAACGTGATGGGCTCGGGGTGATCGACCAACCGGGCGCGCAAGTCCTCGGGAGGGAGGGTCCGAGCGCGGAGGGACTTCAACGGGTAGGGCGGCACCAGGACCTCGTACCCCACTCCGCCGACATCCAGGGTGAGGCGGTCATCCTCTTCCTCAACCACCCGACCACGCAGTCGCGCGATCATGCCGATCTCCCCTTGGGTGCGGCCGACCGGGCGGCCGTGGCCACCTGTGCGATTCCACCCAGTAGCCGACGGCCGACGGTGGTCGCCACAGCGATGGCGTCGGCCACATCCGGCGGGCTTGGCGCCTCCGACAGTTTGAACATCTGCATCACCATCCGCTGGATTTGGGCCTTCGACGCCGTGCCCGAACCGGTCAGGGCGAGCTTGACGCTGGCCGGCGAGATGTCGATCACCGGCACACCCGACTCCGCACCCACAAGACAGATGACGCCGCGCACGTGCGCCATCTGCAAAGCACTGCGGGGATGATCGTACTTCGAGAACAGCGCTTCCAAACCCATCGCTTCGGGCCGGAACTCCGCCATCACTTCACCCAACTCCCGATAGACCTCCAGCAGCCGATCAGGCAGCGCCATGCCGCGACGGGGTCGGATCACGCCGGCCTCGAGGAGCACAGGCTCGATCGGGTTCTCCACGATCGCGTAGCCCGTCGCTCCCAATCCCGGGTCCACTCCCAGCACTCGCATCGGTCGGCTCATTCCCACGGCTCGCAGGCCGCCCGGCGGCGACGGGAGAGTTCGCCGGCACTGCGTGGAGCAACCTGCATGGTCGCTGTGCCGGCCCCCCGCAAACAAAAGACCCCTGCCCGAGACGGACAGGGGTCGAAGTAGCCCGTAGGGGATTCGAACCCCTGATCTCCTGGCTGAGAACCAGGCATCCTGGACCTCTAGACGAACGGGCCGAGCAGGCGGCGGTTCCGCGGGAAGGATGTTAGCACGCAGGCATGCGGAGTGCAATGGGGTTTCAACCGGACCCCCGACCGTCGAGTTCCCCGCGCGGGAAGGCCCTGCTCTGGCGTCGCTCCGTTCCGACATGTGGGCGATTCCCGACCTGTCGCCGGGCAGCCGAGGGCGATACACGTCCCGGTACCCGAAGCTGGGAACACCAGGTCATGGCGGCTCCGGGCACGACTTCCCAACTCCTCCAGCAGCGCACCCGTCCCAGTTGAGCCGGATGGTGATTCAACAACTCGGTTTGGATAGAGGGAAACTGCCGAACCGCTTTGAATTGGGTAGATTATCCCCGTCAACAGCGGACGGGCTCGGGTGAGGGAACGACTGACTTGGAAGCGACCGGCGGGACGGCAGGCCTGGAGTCATTGCTGACTCGGGTACGCGAATACAACCCCGACGCCGACGTCGAGGTAATCCGCCGAGCCTACGTTCGCGCGGAGAGGGCGCACGCGGGCCAGCTTCGCGACAGCGGTGCGCCGTACATCGAGCATCCGCTGGAAGTCGCTCACATCCTGGCCGAGTTGCAGACCGATGCGCCGACAATCGCAGCCGGCCTCCTGCACGACGTCGTGGAGGATACTTCGGTCGACCTGCAGACCATCAGGGACGAGTTCGGCGAAGAGGTGGCCAAGCTTGTGGACGGCGTCACCAAGCTCTCGTTGACGGAGCTCAGTCAGCGCTCCCTGGAAGAGGCGCAGGGTGACCAGCCGCTGCCGTCGGCCAAGGCCCAGGAGCGCGCGGCCAACATGCGCAAGATCTTCCTGGCGATGGCGCGGGACGTCCGCGTGATGATTGTGAAACTGGCCGACCGGCTCCACAACATGCGCACGTTGGGGAACGTCAGCCCGGAGCGCCAAAAGCGGACAGCCAACGAGACCCTGCAGATCTTTGCGCCCCTCGCCCATCGTCTGGGGATCTGGCATCTGAAGTGGCAGCTCGAGGATCTCGGCTTTCGTTTCGCCTTCCCGGAGGAGTACGCCGAACTCTCCGAAGCGCTGAACCGCACCCGGCAGGAGCAAGAAGCAGACGTCGAGCGTGTGCGATCCATCCTGCGCCAAAAACTCCAGGAACAGTCGATTGAGGCAGAGATTCAGGGGCGCGCCAAGCACCTCTGGAGTATTCGCAACAAGCTAAACTCACAGAAGTTGACGCTGGACGAGCTGTACGACCTCGTCGCGGTGCGCGTGATCACCAACACGCCCTCAGACTGCTACCACGTGCTCGGGCTGGTGCACGAAATCTGGCTGCCGATCCCGGGCCTCTTCTCCGACCACATCGCCCGGCCGAAGCCGAATATGTACCAGTCGCTGCACACCAAGGTGATCGGACCTGCCGGGGAGCCAATCGAAATCCAGATTCGCACCTGGGAGATGCACCGCACGGCCGACTTCGGCATTGCCGCGCACTGGAGCTACAAGGAGGGCGGGCGAACGGATCGGCGCTTCGAGGAGAAGCTCTCCTGGCTCCGCAACCAATTGCTGGACTGGCAATCCGACAACACCTCGGACCAGGACTTTATGAAGTCGGTGGTGGAGGACCTCTTCACCGACCAGGTTTTCGTCTTCACTCCCCGCGGCGACGTCATCGATCTGCCGGTCAACTCCGGACCCATCGATTTCGCCTTCCGCATCCACAGTGAGATGGGGCTCCGCTGCACGGGAGCCCGCGTCAATGGCCGGATGGTGCCGCTCGACTACGAATTCAAGAACGGGGATATCGTTGAAATCCTCACCAAGCCCAGCGCTCAGCCCAGCTTCGACTGGCTGAAGCTGGCCCAGACGAGCCACGCCAAGAGCCGGATCCGGGCCTGGTTCCGAAAGCAGCGCCACGCAGAGAACGCTGAACGGGGCAGGGAACTCTTGGAGAAAGAAGCAGTTCGGGCCGGACTGGAACCGCACGAGGTCTTAAAGGGGGAACGCCTGCTGGCCATCGCCCAGTCGATGAACTACACGCACGAAGAGGACCTTCTGGCGGGGATCGGCAACGGCTTCGTCGCGCCGGCCAACGTCATCCATCGGATGCGCTCACACGAGCCGGCGCGTCCCGAGATCGTGCTCAGCCGCCCGATCGTGGAGCAGAAGCTCCAGGTAAAAGCCGGCGGGATGGACGGGCTGTACTTCCAGCGAGCCTCGTGCTGCAATCCGGTACCCGGCGAGCCAGTGGTCGGCTACACGACTCGCGGACAAGGGATAAAGATCCATCGAGAGGTGTGCGGCAACGTGCAGTACGCCCTACTGCATGAGCCCGACCGCATCCAGCACGTCAACTGGAGCACCCAGGATGGGGAGAGGCTGCCCACTCAGCTCCGCATCGATACGATGGATCGCGTCGGGGTCATGGCGGACGTCTCAACGGCGTTTCGAGAGCGCAACATCAACATCGAGCAGGCCAACATCCGCACCCGTCCGGACAAGAGCGCCGTGTGGGAGATCGTTGTTGACGTGCTCAACGTCGACGAACTGGAGCAGGTGATCCGGGTCGTTCGTGCGATCCCGGACGTGATCGACGTGATCCGTCCGACCCCGGGAGCGCCAGTCGAGGGGTCCGTCACCGGCCCGGCGCGCGCTGAACGGGCACCCGGATCCGTTCGACGCGTCACGCGGCAGAAGGCCCCACATGCCTGATTGGAGTATGCTACGTCTATGACCCCCATCATCATCGGTGCCATCGTCCTGCTGCACCTGCTGGCGATCGTGGACCTCTACACCTCCAGGCTGAACCGGCCGACCCGCATCCTCTGGACGGTGCTGTTGATCGGGATCCCCGGGGTGGGGTTCATGGCCTGGATGATCACGCGTCACACCGCCCACCAGGCCGAAGCCGTCCCGGCTGAATAGCGCTGCGCCCGATCAGGTTTCGATCAGGTTTCGATCTCCAGCCAGTAGCGGCTCCGTTCGTCCAACTCTGACGCAGGCGGAATCTCGTACTTCGCCTCGTGGATGTCTGTCAGGATGGTCCGCCCGCCCGGCATCGGCCGGATGTGCTGCCGATCCCGGATGTGGACCGTCCGTGGGCCGCGGTCTGTCTCGACCCTCCAGGTCAGGATCCCGTTCTTGTTCTCCACATCGTGGATCTTCTCCACCATCGCCTTGAGGTAGTAGAGGTCCAGTTCCTTCTCGATCACCTGACGGCTCCGGTTGTCCAGTTCGTCCAGGTCGCGGATGATGGCGATCTCTTCGCCCTCCTCGTCCTGGACGCTCAAGAAGCGCGTGGCCTGGGTCAGCGGCCGGCATCGGAACACCCGCACCGGCCCGTGCCGTTCCTCAATGCCGATCTCTAGATGGATGCGGCCGTAGGCGTCGGCCGAGAAGCGGGTTTTTTTGGGGTCCAGCAGCCGCAATTGAGTGCTGGCGCTGCCTGGAGACGCGGCGTTCAGCGACATATCAGCCTCCCACCCCCACCATTTCAGCGAGCTGCCGATGGATATCGACGAGGCGTCGGTAGGTTCCGCCCTCCTGGGAGAGAAGATCCGCGTGCGTGCCCGCCTCCACGAGTTTCCCTTTCTCCAGCACCAGCAGCCGGTTTGCATGCTGCAGCGTGCTCAACCGGTGGGCGATCGCGAAGGTGGTGCGACCGGTGACGAGCCGGTCGATCGCTTCCTGGATCAGAGCTTCGGTTTCCGTGTCAACGCTCGACGTCGCCTCGTCCAGGATCAGGATCCTCGGGTTCTTCAGGATAGCCCGGGCAATGGAGATGCGTTGACGTTCCCCCCCAGAGAGGCGGGTGCCGCGCTCACCCACCATGGTGTCGTAGGCGTCTGGGAATCTGAGGATGAAGTCATGCGCGTTGGCGGCCTTCGCGGCCTCCAACACCTGCTCGAAGGAGGCCTCCGGATGCCCGTAGGCGATGTTGTCCGCAATAGTGCCGTGGAAGAGGAACGGCTCCTGCAGGACGATGCCGATGTGGCTGCGTAGAGAGCCGAGCCGGACTTCTCGGACATCGTGCCCGTCGATGCGCACCGCTCCCCCTGTGACGTCGTAGAAGCGGCAAATCAGGTTGATGGTGGTGCTCTTCCCGGCACCCGAGGGTCCGACGAGCCCGATCATCTCTCCGGGCTCGATCGTGAAGGTGACATTCTTCAGCACGGGGCGCCGTTCGTCGTAGCCGAAAGAGACGTTGTCGAACTCAACCTTGCCCGCCACATCCTTGAGATCGAGCGCGTCCGGCGCGTCCGGCATGTCCGGAGTGGCGTCGAGCACTTCGAACACGCGCTGCGCGGAGGTCGCCGCCTGCTGGATGAGCTGGCTCATGTTCGTCAGCTCCTGCAGCGGGGAGTAGAACTGGGCCGCCAGGGCGATGAACATCACCAGCACACCCACGGTCACGCCGTCCTTGGCGTCGCCGGTGGGGTTTTGCAGCACGAGATAGCCGCCGTATCCCCAGATGGCCAGGGTGGAGAGCGACATGACGAACTGGGTGTTGCGGCTGAATCCCGAGAAAGCCCGGGCCGCGTCCACACGGGCGTTCATGTAGTCGGCGCTCTGCCGCTCGAAGCGTTCAAACTCGCGGTCTTCCTGCACGAACGCCTTCACCACGCGCACGCCGGGGAGCACGTTGGAGAGCAGGGAGAACATTCGGGATCGGCGACGCCAGGCCCAATGCCAGATCTTGTGAGTGGTGCGCATGAACCGCGCGCTCATCAGGCAGACGATGGGCGCGGGCAACAGCGCCAGGAACGCCAACAGCGGATGGGCGCTGAACATCATCACCGCGATGACGATGAGCGTCACCACATTGAGGGCCGTCCGCTGCACCGTGTCCGTCATGAAGGCCTGGAGGGTGGACGTATCGCCCGTCACCCGATCCATCAGCCATCCGGTTTCCTTCTGGTCGTAGTAGTTGACGCCCAGCTTCTGCAGATGGCGGTACATGTCGATGCGTAGATCGTTGGTGACTTTTTCCCCAAGCCAGGTCATCCAATACTGTTGGACCGCGGTTACAACGGAGGCCGTGATCCGCACGACCGCCAGCAGGACGATGATCCATAGGAGCATGTTGAGATGACCGGCCATCCCGAGCTGCGGCTGATACGCAGGCTTGAGAGCCTGGTCCACGAGTTCCTGCTGGAGCTTCGCGGGATAGATGGCGCAAAAGCGTAGATAGGCAAGAAGCAGGAAAGTGAACAAGATGGGTCGGGCGTAAATCCGGGCCCGCTGCATCAGGCGCCCGATCAGCTCTCGCTTGTCGAGGCAGTCCGGGCAGACGGACATCCACCGCGGCATGGGGTTGGAGCACTTCGGGCATGGGATGGTGCGCTTGCGCCGATCCCGCTCGAAGGCCTCGCCCCCACCGTCCTCTTCCTCGTGGCCGTGCGACTCCGGGAGCCGCTCGATCAGGGCATCCCGTAACGCATCCATAGCGTCCGAGCGGGCGTCGGTGTAGCGGACCAGAAGCACGGCACCCTCGGCCGTGTGCGCCTCCATCGTGCTGCTGCCGAGTCCCTCCCTGCGCTTGATGGTGATCACCATCTGGAGCGGCAAGTCGATGCTGAGCCGCGGCTTCTCGGCAGCCTCGATCACCAGGATACGAAGGGCGGTGACCACCAACCAGGCTTCCCCAAACCGGTCGGGAAGCAACATGTCGGCGCGGGCTGAGAGCTCGACAGCCTCGGAAGGGTGGTGCTCCTGGATGAGGCTCTGCAGCGATTGGGGGAGTTGGTCTCTCAACACCCCACCTGTGCCGGTGGATGCCGGGAGGCTCACACCCTGCGTCTGCGCCATACCACGTTCCCCGCGGCCTCCCTGTCCTCCGGCCGCCGGCGGACGGCGGCACCGCGGTTGGTGGAGGCTGGGTCGTTTCCGACCCGGTGCATCCCGAAACCTGCTCCCGGGATAGCTCTATTGTCGGGCAGGCGGGGGGTGAGGCGATCGTGGATGGGCGAGGAAGACGGCGAAAATGCTTCGACAGCAGTCGGCCTCCACGGTATTCACGCCCAGCTTTCCGCGGGTGAAACGGCGAGAGCGGAATCGGCAATCACTCGTGATCGTCGCCCTCAGCCCGACGGAGCATCTCGAAAGGGCGGATCTCCCCCTCCAGGATTCGACCGACGTACCAGCCCGCAAGGCCACCGACCACCACGAACACCGCCCTGTAGAATCCGTAGTGCACGATGAGCCAGGCCAGAACGAGACCGGCGACAGCGCAGATCAACTTGGTCCGCCCTGGGTTCACACGACCCTCTTTTTTCCGCCCGCGGCATGTTCCACCACGAAGGTGTGGATGTGGATCCGCGCCGCACCGCGACCCAGATGATGGTTGACGGCCTCACCCAGCCGTTCTCGGATCTCCAGGGCTACGGTCGGTGCGGCTGCCTCGGGTCTAACCCCTACCCGGCAGGTGAAAACCAATCCCAGCCGACTGCGACGCACCTCCGCCTGCACTGACTCGACCGTGTCGACAGCGTGGATGACGTGCACAGCCAGCCGGCGCAGGCCCGGCAGCGAAACCGTGAGAATGCCTTCCTGGCCTGTCGAGAGGGTAAGTTCGCGCGATTTTGCCGGAACGCGGAGCTCCACGTACATGAGGATGAACCCCAGCACCAGCGCGACGAGGCCCGCGGCTGCCGTCCAGAACATCGCCATCCCCGGCAGGCCGCGGATTTGATCCGCGGCCCACACAACTTGCGTAGGGATGATCGAAGGGTCTGCCTGGATCCAGCCGCTGGCGGCCGCGACGACGAACCCGCCGCCTAGAGCGACAAGCAAGCCGACCGAGGCCGCCAGGAGGCGATTGAACAGGTGGAGATGGGACACGCCCGGCGCTACTCAACCCGCTTGGCAACGACCTCGGTCTCCTCTTCGGGGAAGTAGAGGTCGACGACGGCGACATTCACCTCCTTGACGAGGAGCCCGGTCATCGACTCCACCCGGTTGATGACGTTGTTGCGCACGGCGGCGGCCACTGCGGGGATGTGCACGCCATAGTCGACGCTCACACGCACGTCCACTGCAGCTTCCTTTTCGCCCACCTCGACGACCACGCCGATGTCGCGATTGGACTGCCGCGTCACCGCTCTCGCCAGCCCGACAACGGCCTGAACATGACTGGTCGCGATGAGGGAACGGACGCCGGGCACTTCGCGTACCGCCAGCCCCGCAATCTTCGCCACCACGCCATCCGCGATGACCGTCTTGCCCTTTTCCTGGATGATCGTGGTTACATGCTCCGAGACCAGTGCGGAGCTCTCTGCGTTGGAAGCCATTTACAGCCTACCTTTCAGGGGGCCGCCGCGCACTCCTGACTGCGTTCCTGCGCGGCACGAACCAGGATTCAAGTTCAGGATGCACCTCACTTCTCCCTTCGCGTCCGGGGTGGATCAAAAATGAGTGTGGTGCCGCGATGAACGTCGTGATCTGGTTGCTCGCCGTTGTGGTATTGGCCCACTGGCTCCCCAGCACTCTGGAAATGCTGCTCGGGCTGTCCGTTTGTCCTCGCCTCCGGGACAACGCTCCAGCGCCCGCCGACGGGTGGCCATCCGTAAGTGTCCTGGTGCCCGCATGCAACGAGGCCGCGACGATCGAGCCCGCTATGAGATCGCTGTTGGGCCTCGACTATCCGGATATCCAGATCATCGCGGTGAATGACCGATCCGCCGATGCGACCGGTGGGATCCTGGACCGGCTGGCGGTTGAGAATTCTCGGCTCCGGGTCATTCACCTCTCCAGCCTCCCTGCCGGCTGGCTCGGGAAGAACCATGCGCTGTGCCAGGCGGCAGCGGCGGCCGATGGCGAGTGGCTCCTGATGACGGATGCGGACGTGAAATACCGGCCGGGTGCCCTTCGGGCCGCGGTGGCGCTGGCCTGTCGCACCCGGAGGGACCATTTGGTTGTCCTGCCGGAGATCGAAACTCGGAACGGATGGGAGCGGCTGTTCGTGCCCTATTTCATGGCGATGTTCAACTTCCGGTTTCGGCCCTGGCAGTCATGGGTGAGCTGGCTGCCGGGGTACATCGGGATCGGTGCCTTCGGGCTCATCCGCACGCAGGCGTACCGGGCAATCGGCGGGCACTCACGCCTGCCGCTCGAGGTTGCGGACGACATCCTGTTCGGCCGCCTGGTCAAGCGGGCGGGCTTGCGGCAGGGTGTCGCATCCGGTGGTGAGTTCCTGTCGGTGCGCTGGGTGGCCGGCCTGAACGGGATCCTGTCCGGACTGGAGAAGAACGGCTTTTCCGGGCTCGGCTACTCCTGGCCGGCGCTCACACTCGTGTGCCTGGTGATGTTGGTTGCTTCTGTCTGGCCGGTGGTCGGTGCACTGGTGGGCACGCCGACCACCCGTGCCATCTGCGCCGCGTCCTGGCTCTCGATGGCCGTGGCCGCCTTCGCTGTCCGTGACACCGGCAGGTGCTCACCCTGGCACGGACTCGCATGGCCGGTAGCTGCGGGCGTGTTCGTCACGGCGTTGGTGCGGAGTGCCTGGCTGACCACCCGGCGGGGCGGTATCCTGTGGCGCGGAACTCTCTACACGATCGCGGAAATCCGGGAGGCCCGGGGGAGATTCAATCGCCACTGCGACGAACTGACTTCTCCACCATCTTGAGCAACTCGGCATTGGTCGCCGTTGTCCGAAGCCGGTCGAGCAGCAGTTCCGCCGACTGAACGGTATCGAGCGCGGCGAGCGCGCGGTGGAGCTTGACCATTTGCGACAGAGTCACCTCGTCGACGAGCAACTCCTCGTGCCGGGTGCCGGACCGCCGGATGTCGATGGCGGGAAAGACACGGCGCTCCTGCAGCTCGCGGCTCAGGTGAAGCTCCCAGTTGCCGGTGCCCTTGAATTCCTCGTAGATCAGCTCATCCATCCGGCTACCCGTATCCACAAGGACAGTGGCGATGATGGTGAGGCTGCCCCCCTCTTCCAGGTTGCGCGCCGCCCCGAAGAAGCGCTTGGGCCGCTGGATGGCTGCCGGATCCAAACCGCCGCTGAGCGTGCGCCCGGAGGGGTGGATCGTCAGGTTTGAGGCGCGGGCAAACCGCGTCAGGCTGTCTAACAGAATGACGACATCCCTGCCGCCTTCCACCAGCCGACGAGACTCCTCCAGCGCCAACTCGCACACTCGCAGGTGGCTGTCGGGATGCTCGTCGAAGGTGGAGCTCACAACCTGCCCGCGCACGGAACGTTGGATGTCGGTGACTTCTTCCGGCCGTTCGTCCACCAGCACCACTAGGAGTTGCGTCTCCGGGCAGCACGCGGTGATGCCCCAGGCGATTTCCTTCAGCAGTGTGGTCTTACCTGCCTTCGGCGGCGCGACGATGAGGCCACGCTGGCCTTTCCCCATCGGGGCGATGAGGTCGATGATCCGTCCGCTCATCTTGCCGCCTGCTTCCAGCAGGAAACGTTCCTGGGGGTACACCGTCGTGAGCGAGGCGAACCCAGGGCGATTGCGGGCCTCCTCCGGATCCTGGAGATTGACGGTGAGCACGCGCAGCAAGCTGATGTACTTCTCCGTTTCCTTCGGCCGCCGAACCACCCCACCGACCCAGTCACCCATGCGCAAACCAAAGCGACGAACCTGCGACTGCGAGACGTAGACGTCATTTTCGCCCGGCAGCAGGCTGGCATCTCGCAGGAATCCCCAGCCGTCGGACATGACTTCGAGCACGCCGTGGCCGTAGAGCACGGCATCTTCGCCCGACCCGACTGTTCCGATCCCAGCGGTGAGGTCCGACCAGGGGAGCACGTGCGACTCACTCCAGCCGGGCTGCTCCATCAGGTCGGTGCCCGGCAGGGGACGGACCGATTCCCAGGTTTGTTCCATTGGCCCCGTCGCACTCTCATGGCCGCCGATCCGCCGGCGGCGTGGTAGCCCATTTTAAGCACGCGGGCCTCGACGCGTCCGACGGGGGCGATGGAGACTCCTCTGGGCGTCTCGCGGATCGCCGCGGATAGGGAGCGCGCGGGGGTCACTTCGGCGATGGAACCTCGGCGATGCAGGAGAGTCCGCGGTACTGCTGGCCCAGGTCCAGCCCGTATCCCACCACGAAACAGTCCGGGACGCGGAAACCGATGTACCGGGCCGTCACGGTGGTACGACGAGCGGACGGCTTGTCTAGCAGCGCGCACACCTCGAGACTGGCAACACCTCGCTGCTGGAGCATCTCCGTCAGGCAAGTGAGGGTCAGGCCGCTGTCGATGATGTCCTCCACGATCAGCACGTGCCGTCCGGCAATGTCATCCTCAAGATCCTTCAGAATGCGGACTGCGCCCGTGCTCTTGCTGCTCCCCGCGTAGCTGGAAATGGCGATGAAGTCGATGCTGGCGGGCACGGTAAGGGCCCGGATCAGATCCGCCGCGAAGATGGCGGCCCCGCGCAGCACCACGACAAGATGGATCTGGCGACCGGAGTAGTCCGCCGAAATCTCTGCGCCCAACTCCTCGACGCGCCCCCGGAGCTGTTCCGCGTCGAACAGAACTCGCTCGACCACGGTCTGCAACTCTCCGTGAAGTGCCATCGACCGGACTTCACTCCCACTCAATCGTGCCCGGCGGTTTGGACGTGAGGTCGTAAACCACACGCGTCACGCCGGGCACCTCGTTGACAATCCGCGTCGCGATCCGCTCCAGCAGGTCCGGCGGGATGCGTGCCCAATCCGCCGTCATGAAATCCTCAGTGGTCACGGCGCGGAGGATGATGAAGAACCCGTAGGTACGCTGGTCCCCCTGGACACCGACCGTCCTGTCGTTCGGAATCACTGCAAAGGCCTGGGCCATCGATCTGTAGAGTTCGGCCCGCTCCAGTTCGTCCATGAAGATCGCGTCAGCGGCGCGCAGGGCATCCAACCGATCCCTGGTGACTTCGCCGAGAACGCGGACTGCCAGACCCGGGCCGGGGAAGGGATGCCGCCACACCTGCTGGGCGGGCAGACCTAGCTCTTCGCCCAAACGGCGGACCTCGTCCTTGAACAGCCACCGGAGCGGCTCCACGAGCTCCAGGCGCATATCATCCGGCAGGCCCCCGACGTTGTGGTGCGTCTTGATTACGGCCGCCTTCCCCGGACCGCTCTCAATGACATCCGGGTAGAGGGTTCCCTGCACCAGATACCGGGCATCATCGAACTCGGCGGACTGCTCCTCAAAAACCCGGATGAACAGACGGCCGATGGTGCGACGCTTCTGCTCGGGGTCGGATTGGCCGGCGAGAGCTGTTAGGAACCGCTCGCTGGCGTCAACCACGCGCAAGGGGATGTGGAAGTGTCGGCCGAAGGTCTCCTGCACGCGTTCTGATTCGCCCGCCCGCAGTAGCCCATGGTCAACGAAGATGCAGGTGAGCTGGTCGCCGATGGCCCGATGGACAAGTGCGGCGGCAACCGCGCTATCCACGCCGCCGCTCAGTCCGCAAAGTACGCGGCCCGAACCCACGCGTCGGCGGATGTGCTCGATCTCCTGCTGCATGAAGTTGGCGATGGACCAGGTCGCCTCGCAGCGGGCGATGAGAAACAGGAAATTGGCTAGGATCCGCTCTCCGTGGGCGGTGTGAGTGACCTCGGGATGGAACTGTACTCCGTACAGCCGGCGCGTCTCGTCCCCGATAGCGGCCACGGGGGTGTTTTCGGTCCCGCCGTAAAGGGAAAACCCGCTCGGAAGAGCCAGGACGCTGTCTCCGTGGCTCATCCAGCAGACCTGTTCGTGTTCCACTCCGCGAAAGAGATCCGATTCCCCGGTTGGGGTGAAGATCGCCTTGCCGTACTCTCGCGATTCACCCGCTGGCGCCACGTCACCACCGAGACGCAGCGCCATGAGTTGCATCCCGTAGCAGATTCCCAGCACGGGTATCCCCAGCTCGAACACGCCGGGATCCACGTCGGGTGCCTCGGACTCATAGACACTGGGGGGGCCCCCGCTGAGCACGAGAGCGCTCGGTTGTCGCGCCTGAAGTTCGGCCACGGAGATGTCGTGGGGCACTATCTCGCTGTAGACCCCACAATCGCGAATGCGGCGGGCGATCAGTTGGCTGTATTGGGCTCCGAAATCGAGCACCAGTACCGCGCCGGCAGGCGAGGTTTCCATCAGGTTGCGATCACTCCTCAAGAGCGGTGGGTTGTCGGCCGGGCGCTAAGCATATCGCCGCAGCCGACCAGAGCAAGTCAGTTGGCGCTCCGCAGCGAGTGAACCGTGCGCACGACCCGAGCCATCTCACCAACATCGTGAACTCGCACCCCCGCCGCGCCCTCAGCGGCTGCCCAGGCAACGGTAGCCGCTGTCCCCGCAGCCCTGTCACCTACCGCCTCTACGCCCGACATTCGGCCGACGCTGCTCTTGCGCGAAGTGCCGATCAGGATCGGCAGGCCGGTGGAGAGGAACTCTCCCAGCCGATGCAGCATGCCGACGTTATCTGCATGGCTCTTCCCGAATCCAAATCCGGGATCGAGCCAGATCCGCTCGGGCGGAATCCCCGCCGTCACAGCCGCTTGCGCGCGCGTACGCAGCCAATCCAGGACTTCGACCACCACGTCCGTGAAGTGCGGCTCATCTCCAGGAGCGTAGGCTGTGGCGTAGCTCTCGGCGGCAGGGGCTCTCCGATGATGCATCAACACCATCGTCACGCCGGGCAGCGCGGCAACCGTGGCGAGCATCTTCGCGTCCCCCATCCCGCCGGTGACGTCGTTCACCCAGTCCGCGCCAGCCTCTACCGCGGCCTTCGCTACGACCGACTTGCTGGTGTCGACCGAGATGAGCACGTCTGTCGCTTCGCGCAGCGATTCGATCAGGGGTATCACGCGACGCAACTCTTCCGCCTCGTCAACGGGATCTGCGCCGGGCCGCGTCGATTCTCCCCCCACGTCCAGGATGTCCGCGCCCTGCTCCACCAGCCGAAGTCCGTGGAGCACGGCTGCTTCCGGCGTGAACCACCGCCCGCCGTCGCTGAAACTGTCCGGGGTTACATTCAGGATCCCCATCACCAGGGGTCGGCGAGGCACTCCTCGGGCCGCGCGAGCCGAAGCGAGCGCGGCCGCGAGCTCACGCGAGAGCGGTCCGGCCCGACCTCCAGCGAGCTGGCCGCAGATATCGAAGACGTCCGCAGCCCCCGCGGAAAGCCAGAACCGCCCGTCGACCGAGCTGAAGTAGCTGCCGCAGCGAGCCGCCGCTGCCGCCAGCTCCGCTTCCTGGTCGGGTGCGGCGAACCCCAGGAGCGACCATGCGCCGGGGGGCTCGAACCGGGGGAGGTTCATCCAGGCCGCTGCCGCCATGAGGCTCCCCGGAGCCCCGGCCGGAAAAACCCGAATGTTGGTGCTGGGATCAAGGGCCGGTGTCGGCGGATGCATGCCACGGGCTTTCTCGGGCTCATCCCCGATCCCCCGGCGGGGCTAGTTGAAGAGGATGGGAACGAACGCGCCGTTGGTCGGCATCAGGTTGTCCAGATCGATGGACTGCAGGGCTGCCTCGCCGGCCTCACTGAGCACGAAGCCTCGTTCTCGGGCGGCCAGCAGCGAATCTCGTCGCAGTTTCATACGGAAGACGGCATCCTCGGAAGCAACGAGCACGATTTGCCGAAGCTGGTGTCTGTCCATAGCCTCGACCGCGTCCATCGCTTCCTGGCCCATTTCGCTGTCTGGTGCAAGTCGGAGCACTCGAACGAACTGATCCATCGCCTCCCGGAACATCCCTTGCTGCTGGAACAGAACGGCCTTCTTGAAGTGGTGGCTAGCGTCGAGCGGATTCAGTGCCACGAGTTGATCCGCGATGCGCAGGGCATCCGCGACCCGCCCTTGCTGAAGGTAAGCCACCCCCAAAACGTCTCGGGCCGCCAGGCTCCTCCCGCTCACGCGCAGGAGGCGCTGCGCGTAGTCGATGGCCAGCTCCGCCTCACCCAGCTCCAGGCTCACTTCGGCGGCAGTCTCCAGCAACTCCGGATGATTCGGGTCGATCTCCAGCCCGGCCGCCAGCACTCCTGCGGCGTCCCCTACTCGGTGGGTGTCACGCAGGAGCGATGCGAGGCTGAAGTAATAGTCCGGCCGATGAGGGGCGATTTCGAGAGCCCGCTCCATGGCGTCGACGGCCAGCCCAAATTGCCCGGCCCGAGCGTGCGATACGGCGAGTTCGACGTGGGCCAGGTCATAGCCGGGATCGCAGGCGATCGCAGCCTCGCACGCAGCGATTGCGCCCACGAGGTCGTCGTTCTGCAGGCAGAAGTAGCCGAGCGCCTTGTGGGCGCGCGCGGATTCGGGATTGAACCGGATCGCAGTCTCGAGGGCCAGCCGCGCCTCGCCGCGTTCGCCCCGCAGACTAAGGATGTAGGCCAGCTCGCACAGCGCCTCCGCGTTGGTGGGATCGGTCTTCAGGACCTCGGCAAGCTGATCCGCCGCGGCATCCAACTTGCCCTGCTCGACGAGGCAGTAACAGAGCCCCAGCCGAGCCCGCAGTTGGAGATAACGCCGCTCTTCGTCGCGGCGCGTTGAGTCGATGGCCCGCGAGCGTCGCATCGGGGCACTGGCTACCCGGTCCAGGCAAACGATGGCGTCGTCCGTCCTCCCGGCCTGGATGAGCGCCTGGGCGGTGTGGTAAAGTCGCCAAAGTCCCTTCAGCGTTATTCTCGGGGTGGGCATTGGGCAGCCTGGCGGGCGGTCGCCATTCCGGGGGGCGATTGTCAGCGCCAGCATACCCTACGCGGCGCGCATTGAGTCAAAGCCGCCCGGGAATGCGCGGTGAATCTACTTTTGATTCTGCAGGGCTGGCTGGCCTCGCTGGGGAACAGGAACTCTCCGCAACTCCCATCGCGCTGCTCCGTTGTAAGGCTGAGTCCAGGGAGCGATTCCCATCCCATGCGTCCGACCCCACTCCGATTCTCGCGCCCCCTGCTCACGGCCGGGCTGCTTGCCGCGGCGATGTGTTGCCCCAGCCGAGCAGCGCACGCTCAGGCGGGGATGGGCGTGGATCCCGGCCTCGACGGATTCTACAAACCCGGCAAATGGATTCCCGTCCGTCTCAGCCTGAGCAACCAGGGTGCCGCCGCGCGAGTTAACGTGGAGGCTACTCTCGGTTTCACCCCCGAGGGCGGGACGGTCTATCGATATCCGGATCGGACCCTTCCCAATGGCGCCAATGAGGTCCACACCCTGTATGTCCGGGACACAGGGGCCTTCGGCGGCCAGTCGTTGTTGGTGACGATGCGGCGGGAAGGGCGCGTGGTCGGGCGTCCCTTCCGGCAAAACCTTCGGGCGGTCTCAGGAGGCGACTGGTTGATCACGGCCTTTGGGAGCGATCGGTTTCTCGCAACGATGAAGCGATTGAACGGGGCACAACACCCGCGCGGCCCAGGGCAACCAGCCGGGTCGTTTGCGCCCCAGAGCAACGTCGCCAGCGTGAGCGTAGCCACACTCCCCGTAAACAAGATTCCGGATCGCTGGCAAGGATTATCAGCAGCGGACGTGGTGTTTGTGGGAGATGTGAGTGAGCGTGACTTCGCGCCCGAGCAATTGCAAAGCCTTCGCGACTACGTAGTCTCCGGCGGAACCCTCGTCGTCACAGGGGGAGACGGCACTCTGTCGCTCGCCGGTCCCTTCTTCCGTGAGTTGATCCCCGTGACGGTGCGCGGCACGTACGCCGCTGATGTCACCGGCGCCCTCGGCAGGGGGCGGGATGCTGCCGGTCCCGTCGGCACAGCGCTCATCTCGGACGTGCGACCAAAGCCTGGGGCCCAGGTGCGCCTGCGCGTCCGCGACGGACATCCGCTGTCGGTGGTCGGCCAGCGGGGCGGCGGGTGCGTGGTCTTCCTCGGATTTGATCCTGGCCAATCCCCATTCCGCGAATGGGATGGTCTCACCGGCCAACTCACTTCGACGCTGGATGTGCCCGGGTCGGGCACGTTGTTCGACCAGTTTGGGCAGGATGACGCGGGTGATGACAGGTACCAGGCCGCCTATTCCGGTCGTTACTCCGAGAACCAGCTCGCCCGCGCACCCTACGGCATCGCTCAGTTGGACATCCCGGCCTTTTACCTCGTCGCTTTGTTCATGGTGGCCTACGTTGTCGTTCTCGTGCCGGTGAACTACTTCATCCTGCGAAAGCTGGATAAGAAGGAACTGGCGTGGCTGACAACGCCGCTCATCGTCATCCTCTTCAGCGTTGGCGCTTACGTGATCGGTTACGGCATCAAGGGCGGCCGCACATTGATAGCGCGGGTCGGCGTGGCGGAGGCGTGGGTCGGTGACGACACCGCGTCCGCGGTCACCTTCAGCGGCCTCTTCAGCCCCTCCCGCGCGAGCTACGACCTGCAACTGGCCAACTCGGACCCCGGGGCGCAGTCCGAAGCCTCGTCTACCCTCCTTTCCTACCCGTTCTCCTCGCGCTCGGCGCCCCGGCAAGTCTATGTCCAGGATGAGACCCAGCGGCTGCTGGGATTTCCTGTCGACATGTGGGCCATGCAGATTCTGCGCACAGAAGGGTTGCTCCGCCTGAGTACTCCGGGGCGCGCGGGTTTTGCTGGAGATCTCCAGATACGGCGCGGGCGACTTACTGGCTCCCTGCGCAATGACGGACGGGCCACGATCGAAAGCGCCTACCTGATTGAGGGCGACGGGCTGGCGCGCTCACTGGGCGACGTGCCCCCGGGGAAGGTCATCTCGATCGATGCGCTCAGCTCCCCCGGCTCAGTCGGGATCCCAGGGGACGCCTTCACCGGGCTGACAGGTAAGGGCGAGCAATCCCGAATCCGCCGGACGGTGCTGGAGAGTGTCCTAAAGAGCCAGCAGTGGGGCGCCGGCGCGGTCGGACCGCTCCAGGACACAGGCCCGCGCATCATCGGGTGGCTGCGTGAACCGATCGGCCGGTTGAAGGCAAACGGCGCCATCCCTCGGGAGCAAACCGCAACTCTATTCGTGCTGCACCTGCAGCGTCAGCCGGCATCGCCGTAAGGAGCCGTCAGTGGTCGAGATCCAGAACCTACGCAAGGAGTACTCCAATCACCTGGTCGCGGTGAAAGACCTCTCCTTGCGGCTTGAGCGCGGCGATATCTTCGGCTTCATCGGCCCGAACGGTGCGGGGAAGACGACGACGATCAAGATGCTGGCGACGCTGCTGCGCCCGACGTCCGGCCGCGCCTTCATCAACGGCGTCGACGTGACGCGCGAACCCGAAAAAGTGCGCGGCATGATCGGGTACATGCCCGACAACTTCGGGGTGTACGACGACATCAAGGTATGGGAATACCTTGATTTCTTCGCGGCTGCGTACAAGATCCCCCGCGACAAGCGACCCAGGATCATCGACGACGTGCTCGAACTAACGGACCTGACGGTCAAGAAGGACAGCTACGTCGAGGAGCTCAGCCGCGGGATGAAGCAGCGCCTCTGTCTGGCGAAAACTCTGGTGCATGACCCTCAGGTGTTGCTGCTGGACGAGCCGGCCTCTGGGCTGGACCCACGTGCCCGCATTGAAATCAAGGAGCTATTAAAGGAACTGCGTAAGATGGGAAAGACGATTATCATCTCATCTCACATCCTTCCCGAGCTCTCGGATTTCTGCAATAAGATTGGGATCATTGAGCGCGGCGAGATGATCGTGAGCGGCGACGTTTCTGCGATCGTGCGTCAGGTGAGCGGCGGACACACACTCGACATGCTGGTGGTGCCCGACGACACGGAGCCCGCGGTCGCTTTCCTTGCCAGTCAGCCCACCGTGCGGGGTACCAAGCTCGTCGACGGCCACCTCAAGATCGAGTACGTGGGCGATCCCGACGAGACCCATGCCATCTTGAGCGCACTGGTGCGGCAGGGGATCCGAGTGCGTTCGTTCACAGAGGAACAGACTGACCTGGAAGACATTTTCATGAAGGTCACCCGCGGCGCCGTGAACTAGCGCCCACTCCCGCGGACCAACTGGAATGCCCTCATCCACCGCGGATCCCGAAGCTGGTCCAAGCACAGAGCCCGCCGCGCCTCGGCAGAGCAGGGCAGCAACTGCCCTGGAGGGACTGGCGCTCGCCACGTGGCACAACCCTATCCTGGTGAAGGAGTTTCGGTCCCGCATGCGCGGCAGCCGAGCCTACTGGATCCTGTTCGTCTACACGGGGCTTCTCGCCGCCGTGCTGGGCTTGTGGTACTTCGCGTACTGGGCGACGATCACGTCCACACCGGAACTCGCTACCGGACGGGGTGCTCAGGACCTCGGCCGCGGCATGTACTACTTTGTCTTCATCGCCCAGGCGGTGATGACGGCTCTGATCACGCCGGGGATCACTGCGGGCACCATCACCATCGAGCGTGAGCAGCGCTCCTACGAGTTGCTGGTGACTACCCCTCTCCGGGGCCGGCATCTCATCTTCGGCAAGCTCTCCGCGGCCGTCTCATTCGTGGTGCTGTTGCTCACGGCCTCACTCCCACTGGTCAGCATCTCGTTCCTTGTCGGCGGAGTAGCGCCCGAGGAACTCTTCTTCAGCTACCTGATCCTCATCGTCAACGGATTCCTGTGTGGGGCTGTCGGCATCTTCTGGTCGTCCGCGCTCCGGTCGACGGCGATGGCTACAGTCGTAGCCTACCTGACCGTGCTCACCCTGTTTCTGGCGACGATGGTTGTGAGCCTCGTGGCGCAGGCCTGGTCCATGAGTTCCCAGGGGGCATCCTTCATCCCCCTGCAAAGCGTCAGCCCCGTTGGCGCAACACTTCGGGCCGTCCAGCCAGAGTGGTTCCTGCGTGGGCAGCTCCCGGCATGGGTAGGGGGCCTGGTGATCAATGTGGTGCTGGGCGTCTACCTGATGCTCGCCGCGGAAGAAAAGCTCGAGCACTTCAACAAGCCGTCCGCCTGGTTGGTTCGCCTCTGGGCGACACTTGCCTGGACCGTGTTTGCCGTCTTCCTCTTTTCCCCGATCCTGGGCCATTGTGCGAGAGCCGTCAGCACGCCGCAGGCAGGGGACGAGGCGATGGCGACGCTGTGCGGCACATTCCTCGCCGCGCTCCTCCTGCTCGCGCCTGTACTCAATACCGGCGACCTGGTCGTATCTCGCGGAGAGTCGGCGCTTCGGCGCTACCTTGCGGGCTTGTTGCCGCACCGGATGTTTCGGAGAGACCTGCCATCCGGGGCTCCCCTGTTGATCCTCTGGGCAGCCATTCCGTTCGGCCTGATCCTCCTCAACGGGGGCACGACCGCGGCGGCAGGAATGACGAACCTCCGGCACGTGTTCCTGCCCGCGGCGATCATGTCCCTCGCAGTGCTGTCCGCCGTCGTCGCGATGGGGCACTATCTTTCCATTGCCCTGCCCAGCCGTTGGACGGCCTGCGCGCTCACTTACCTGGGCGTTGCGGTGCTGATGGTGGTCCCCTACTCTGCCCGAGCGCTCGCGTCGGCAGCATTGGCGTCAGACCGCCCGGCCACACTCCTCTTCCAGCCGCTCTACCTCTTTCCCTGGAGCGCCTTGCACGCGGTGGGGAACCCCGCGGACTATCTCGCCGAGCATCCCCGAATGCTGCTGCAGGGTGTCGCTCCGCACTGGCTCGTGACGTCGGCACTCTACTCCGTCCTGGCGGCGATTTTCTTCGGGCTGACATTGGTCGCTACCGCCCGAGCCGGGCGCAGATTGCGCAGCACGCCGCCTCTCGGAGCCGAGTGACAATTCCGTGGTGAGGCGTACCGCTACCCGAGCCTGGAGCGCGATCTCTGGGCTCTTTGCGGAGAACCCGGTCCTGTGGCGCGAATTGCGGTCCCGCCAGCGCGGTGGCCGGGGCGGCCTGACCCTTGCTGTCTGCGTCGGGTTCATGGCCCTGACGGTCCTGGTTCTCTATTTTTTCATCTCCAACTCCGTGGCCCAGGGCGACTGGTCGCCGGCGGACCTCTCGGTGGCGGGCAGGAGGCTCTGGTTCGTTGGGGCCGCGGTGCTGACCGTTATTCTGCTTGCGGTGGTCCCCGGGCTGACCTGCGGCGCCATCACACGGGAGCGTGAGCGCGAGATGCTGCCGCTCTTGATGCTGACTCTGGAGTCGCCCGCCCGAATCGCATTCGGGAAGGCGCTTGCCGGTGCCCTGTTCGGCTGGAGCCTGGTGCTGGCCTCTGTACCGCCCCTGTCGATCGCCCTGGTGCTGGGAGGGCTTTCCCCTGGTGAGGTCGCGCTGACGGCGGGAATGCTTCTCTGCCTCGTGGCCGTGCTCGCCGGACTGGGGCTCTGCGCCTCAGCCTTTTGCGGTACCACCCGCCTGGCGTCGGGGATCAGCTACCTGCTGACCGGGCTCTGGACACTCGGCCTGCCGATCAGCGTCACCTTACTCTCCCTTGCCCCCCAATGGATGGAGATGGGGGAAGGCGGCATGCTCCTGGCGCTGGCCGCGTGGCTGGCAGCATCTGCGCCTGGAGGGTTCGTGCTTGGGGCCACGGCAGGAGCCCTGGTGCAGCGTCGGGCGGGCCGTCCACTCGTGCGCGCCGAATGCTGGGGAATCGGCGGGCTGGGCTGGCTGGCTTGCACGGCGACGATTCACGTACCGGGGGCCGCTGATCTGCTTCTCAGCAACTCTCTCTGGCGGGTGTCTAACCCCGTGGTAGTGGCAGTGATGATGGTTGACGACAGTTCGAGTGGAAGCCCCCCAGTGTCGTCGCATCTGGCGATGGCCGCGCTGGCTGCAGTGATGGGCCTTCTCTCTGTGCTGCTCACTGCAGCGGCGGCAGCTCGGCTCCGTGCGAACCGGGCCGAGTGACGGCGAAACCCAACGGGTTGGGCAGCGTTCTGATCTGTAGCGGATACTGGTCTGGACGTGCGCCCCCCGCCTGCGGATAATCCAGGTATCGCCTCAGCCAGTTGCTCGACAGGTCCGGAAGCAGAATGAGTCACCAACAGCTCTTGCAAACCCGCGTCACGCAGGTGCAGCGTCGCGCTCGGATCCTGATCGCCCAGCAGTGGTCGTGTATCGGGCTCACCGCTGGCTTGCTCCTTGCGCTGCCGCTCGTGCTCTCCACCCGCATGCTCTGGTGGACGGACGCCGTGGACTACCTGTGGGCTCCCGCCCTAGCAGGAGCCGTTCTCGGCGGGCTTTTCGGCTGGACGCGGCGGGTGACGCCGATGCAAGCAGCGATTCTCGCGGACGAGCGGGCCGGGCTCAAAGAACGTCTCTCGACGGCCCTGTGGCTGAGCGCCGCGGGCTCCGAGTCGGCATTGGCTAGTGCACAGCTTGCGGACGCGGCCACGCATGCTGAGAGCCTGCGGGCGACCAGCGTTCTTCCCTGGCGCCCCCCGCAGCACTGGAAGTGGCTGCTCGGCGCGCTTACCCTCCTGCTCGCCGTTGTCTACCTGCCTTCTCTCCCGTTCTTCCGCAGCCCGCAGGACCGGATCGACCAGGAAGCGATGCGTCTGCAGGGCGCACAGATGCAAAAGGTGGCCAAGGATCTGGAAAAGCAGATCGCGCGGCAAAAGGACGACCCGAACGGCGAGATCCTGCGCCGCGTTGCCCGGGAGATGCAGCGGCTGGGCAAGGACCAGGCCAGGGGCCGTGTCCCAAAGAAGCAGGCGCTCCTGAAGATGAACGAGCTGCAGCGACAGCTCAAGGAGGCCGGCGAGAAGATGGGCGGTAGCGGCCGCGCGTCCAAGTCCACCGACGCCGCCGCCGACGAGATGAAACAGGCGGCCGAGCGGGCCCGACGCCAGGGCGATCAGGAACGCGCGAGGCAGCTCGAGCAGATGGCCGACAACCTCAAGAAGAAAGACTTCGACGGGGCCCGCAAGCAGCTTGAGCAGCTCGCGCAGAAGATGAAGGAAGGGAAGATGAGCGCTGAGGAGGCCGGCAAGGCCGCCGAGATGCTGCAACAGATGGCCCAGTCGATGTCCGGGTCCGATCTGGAGAAGGCATCACAGCAGCTCAAGCAGGCATCCAAGGAATTGCAGAAGGCGGCGCAGGAGGCGAGGAAGCTGCAACAGCAGATGGCCTCCGCCAAGAGCGATGCCGAGAGGCAGAAGCTCCAGCAGCAGGCGAGCCAGCAGCTTCAGCAGTGCACGCAGAAGGCGGGGGATCAGACCCAGCAGTCAGCTTCGTCCTGCCAGTCATCCGGCCAGAACCAGCAGGCCGCCAGCCAGGCGCAGCAGCTCTCCCAGGCTTTGCAGTCGGCTCAGCAGTCACTTCAGCGCGCGGGACAGAAGTCCGCGCAGAGCGGTCAACAGGGCGAGGCTTCGCCATCCGAAATGGGTGAGGAGTTCCAGCCCGGGCAGTCCGGTTCGCCACAGTCGACGGGTGGTCAGCAGGGTGGGAAGCCGACCAACGGCCAGCAGGGAAGTCGCAGGGCCCAGGGCAGCCAGGGCGGTCGTGGCGGCTTCGGCGGCTCCGCTGGAGCACAGCAGCCTCTGCCCGGAGTGAAGGCGAACAAGCTCGCTCCCTACCAGGTGGATGAGAAGGGCCGGAAACTCACCCGCAGCTACATGGGAACGCCCGACCCGACCCAGGACAGGGCCGCGTACTATAGCGTCGCTCCGGAGAGCCGCCGCGCGGCCGAGGCGTCGCTGGGCCGTGAGGATATCCCCAACGGCTACAAGAAGCAGGTCCGGGATTACTTCGACGCCATCCAGCCCCGCTGACCGTCCCTGCCGCCGGCGGGGAAGACAGGAACTCGTGTAGCTTGACCGACGCCGCAACCCTGCCATCCACCCATGAAGTCCGCGCCCAGCGGTTCATGAGTCGCTATCGCCAACTCCGCGACGAGATCGGTAAATGCATCGTCGGTCAGGACGCGGTGGTCGAGAGCGTTCTCATGTCAATCTTTGCCGGCGGCCACGCGCTCCTCGAAGGCGTGCCCGGGCTAGGCAAGACGTTGTTGGTCCGGACGATCAGTGAAGCGTTGGACCTGCAGTTCAACCGCATCCAGTTCACCCCCGACCTGATGCCGGCAGACATCACAGGGACCAACATCGTCATTGAGGATCAGTCCGGCGGACGGCACTTCCAGTTCCAAACCGGACCGGTCTTCGCCAACATCCTGCTCGCTGACGAGATCAACCGCGCCACGCCCAAGACACAGTCCGCCCTGCTGGAAGCCATGCAGGAGCACTCGGTGACCGTCGGTGGACACCTCCACAGGCTGGGGGAGCCGTTTTTCGTGCTGGCGACACAGAATCCCCTCGAGCAGGAAGGGACGTATCCCCTGCCCGAGGCGCAGCTCGACCGGTTCCTGTTCAAGGTACTCGTGCCGTTCCCGACGCTCTCGGAACTCTCGGCGATTATGGATCGAACCACAGGGATCCTCTCGAGCACCGTCAACCCTGTGCTGACCGGAGCGGATGTGATCGAGATGCAACGATTCGCCCGCGAGATCCTCGTCGAGGGCCTCGTGAAAGAGTACGCGCTGAAGCTGGTCCTCGCCACCCACCCGGGGAGCGACTTCGCGACGGCAGGGGTGAAACGCTATGTCCGTTGCGGTGCAAGCCCGAGAGGCGGACAGGCGATCATCCTGGCCGCAAAGATCCACGCCCTGCTCCAGGGACGTTACAACGTGGCGCTGGATGACGTCGACCACGTCGCCCTGCCCGCGTTGCGGCACCGCATTCTCCTCAACTTTGAGGGAGAGGCCGAGGGCATCACGACGGACACCGTCGTCGGGGAAATCCGACAGGCCATCCGCGAGAGCTCCCGAGCCGCGCTGCCCGTGTGACGGCGACCGTCCATGCCCGTGGCATTCCGGGGATCGGGATCGTGACCCCTAACCCCCCTTCCGCGCGGATGCCCATCGCAACGCTGGCCCTCTGCCTCGCCCAGATCGTCGCCTGGGTGGCCATCCGGCGCTACCTGCTGGTGGACGGCGACTGGCGGCAGTTCGCGATGCTCCCCGGGGCGCCGGCCAGCCCCGGACTGCTGATCAGCTCCCTGGTGCATCTGGATGCGCTGCATCTGGGGGCCAATGTGACCGTGCTGTGGGCGGCCGGACGCACACTGGAGCCGGAACTCGGCGGCGGCCGATTCTTCGCCGTCTACTGGGGGTCCGCATGGTTCGCCGCCCTGATGCAGTGGGCCGTATTCCAGAGTTTCCATGTGGAACCTGGCGGGATGCACGAGACCGCCGCGGTCGTGGGCTCATCCGGAGCAGTGGCTGGAGTGTTGGGAACCATCCTGGTCCGACACCCGCACCCCGACTTCCGGCTGCCCCTTGCGGGCACCCTCCGCATCCCGATTGGACTGCTCATCACCGCATGGGCGGCCTACGCTGTCGTCCGCGCACTGACGGCGACATCCACCGGCGTGGCAGCCGGGCTGGGACACTGGGCCCACTTCGCGGGGATTGTGGCCGGTCTCGCTGCCGGGCACCTGCTGCGCCTGGACCGCATGGCCAGACAGGATGCCCTGGCTCGGGCGGCTGACCGGGCCTTCGCGCTGGAGGACTACCAGAGCGGCTCCGTTTCTCTCGGCGGGATCCTGGCCGAGAATCCGCGCGATCTGGATCGGCGCCTCACTCTGGTGCAGGCACGACTGGCACTAGGGGACGAACAGGGCGGTCGACGGGTCGCGGTGGATGGTCTGGCAGTCTGCATTCAGGCAGACGACCGTGAGCGGGCACTGGACTGGTACGTGACGGTGGAACGGCTGTTTCCAGATCTCGCCCTGCCGCCCGGAGTCCGCTTCCGGCTTGGGACCTGGCTGGCTGATGGCCCGGACCCGGAAGCGGCTGAGAGGGCCCTGCTTCGCTGCGCTGAGGATGAGCCCGGCACCGAGACCGCCGCGGCCGCTCTCTTCCGCGCCGGCCAACTAGCCTGGGAACGCCGGCAGGACACGGCCGCCGCTCGCGCCACCTGGACCCGCCTTCTGGAGCAGCACCCTGATTCGCCCTGGTGTGACCAGGCTCGGGCCCGGTTGCGCAGCGGACATTGACCCACGGCGCCCGTTGGTCTACCATCCACGCGGAAGGCAGGCCGGGCGGTCGCCGGCACCCCATGTGGGTGCGGGAGGAAAGTCCGGGCTCCAGAGGGCAGGGCGCCAGGTAACGCCTGGGGCCGCGAGGCACGGCAAGTGCAACAGAAAGCAGACCGCCCCGGCTCGCCGGGGTAAGGGTGAAACGGTGCGGTAAGAGCGCACCAGACTTCACGGCAACGTGGAGTGCTGGGTAAACCCCGCCCGGAGCAAGACCATAGCGACCAGGATGGCCCGTCCGATGACGTCGCGGTAGGTCGCTGGAGCGGTGCGGCGACGCATCGCCTAGAGGGATGGCCGTCACCCGAAAGGGTACAGAACCCGGCTTACAGGCCTGTCTTCCAACCTCTTCCGCATCCCGCCGCGCCTTGACCACGCCTGCAGGGCTGGCTAATATGGGCGGGTTGTCCGGCGGAGAGCTCCCCGGGCCCACGGCCAAGGACGCCCTGCATGATCCGCCCCGCAGTGATCACTGACGAGATCTCGCAAGACTTTGAGCGAGCGCTCGACGTCATGGCTGAGTACGGGGTGAGAACTGCCGAGTTGCGCGGGCTCTGGGGCACCAACATCATGGATCTGTCCCCCGCGCAGTTGGATCGCGCACGCACGGCGCTCCGTGAGCGCGGCATGCATGTTTGTGGACTGGCGTCCCCGATCTACAAGTGCCACCTCGATCCCGAACCCACCACGGGAAGCGAAGGGCCGCTGCACTTGGCTCGAGAGACGGGACGCGAGGAGCAACTCACGCTCCTGAGCCACGCGATGGAGCTGTGCGACTTCTTCAATACCCGACTCATTCGGATTTTCGCGTTCTGGCGGGTAGGCGACGTCACGCCGTCAGTCCAGGCGCGGATCGCCGACGCGCTGACCCCGGCGGTCCGGCAGGCAGAGGCAGCCGGCGTGGTGCTGGGGCTCGAAAACGAACACGCCTGCTTCCTCGGGACGGGCGCGGAGACCGGGCCGATCTTTGCTGCCATCGACTCTCCCGCATTGCGCTGCGTTTGGGACCCCGGCAATGCCTACTGCGGTCAGGAGGTCCCGTTCCCGGACGGTTATAACCGCGTGCAGGGTTACGTTGACCACCTGCATGTGAAGGATGCGATCCGAGATGCCGACGGGAGAGCTCGCTGGGTCGTAGTTGGAGAAGGCGATATCGACTTCGCGGGTCAGTTCCAGGCGCTGGTCAGCGACGGGTATGAGGGGTACGCTTCCCTCGAGACGCACTACAAGGCCGAAGGCGGCGATCCGGAAGCATCCTCGCGCCAGTGCCTGCAGGGGATGCTCCGCCTGCTCGAGGAGTCGGGCACCCTCGCACAGGACTGACCTGTCGCGGTCGATTGCCGGTTGCCAGGAGGAACGATGTCACTCGTCAAAATGCGGAAGAACATGGGGCGGCTGAAACCGCTGCTGTTCCTGTTCTTCGTCGTCTTCGTCGTCGGGATTCTCCTCCAGTTCAACGCTTCCAATAGCGGCTTCGGTGGGGACGGCTCCAGAAGGCCGACCGTGCTCGCCCGGATCAACGGCGAAGAGGTGCCGATCGACGAATTGGACCAGGGGGTGACCCAGATCCGCAACAGCATCGGGCGCGGCGGCTCCGGAAGCATCTCTCTCGATCAGCAGTCGGAATTGCTCAACTATGCGTGGGACAACATCCTGACCGGGCACGCCGTCATTGCGGCGGCGAAAGCCAACGGGATCAATGTCTCCGACTCCGAAGCAAGGGCCGAGCTTGACAGGATGATCGACCAGCGCCTGGAACAGATCGGCGCCGGTTCCACCGAGGAAGAGAAGCGAAGCTACCGAGCCCAGTTACGTGCTACGCAACTCCCCGGTCAGGAGACGCGAGCCCTCTACGCCCAACGGCTGCGAGACAAGATCACCGCCGAAGCCCGCACGATCGAGGTGAAGGTCGCCCACGTCCTGATCAAGACCGACGCGCGCAGCGAATCAGCCGCTCAGCGTATGGCACAGGATCTCGCTAGGCGCGCCCGTGCAGGCGAAGACTTCGGGCAGCTCGCCTCCAAGTTTTCAGAAGACACCGGCTCCAAGTTCAGCCAGGGCGTGGCCGGCTGGGCGAGCGCGGCGCCGGCGCCGCCGCCCCCCACCGACCCCAAAGCCAAGAAGGACCCTAACGCCCCCACCTCATTCGTGCCGGAGTTCACCGCCGCTGCACTCCGGCTGACGCCCGGCAAGACGAGTGACCCGGTGCGCTCCGAGTTCGGGTACCACATCCTGAAATCAGTAGAGGAGAGGCAGTACAAGCCTCCCGCACCTCCCAAGGGGCAGAAGCCGGACGCCAAGAAGGACAAGGAAGCGATCGACAGCTACAAGCAACAGGTCGTCACCGCCATCGTTAACGGACTGGTCGAAGAGTACAAGCGTCGGGCGAAGATCGAAGCCGTCTCACCCTGGCTCCGCGGTCACCTGGCCGAAGAAGCGTCGCAGCGCAGCCTCATGCAGGCGGTGCAGGCAGGCAAACCACCGACCCAGACCGATCGGATGGCACCGGTCATCAAAGCCTATGAGGAAGCGCTGAAGCAAGGCGGGCTGACCGGAGGCAAGGTGCTCGCCTTCAAGCTGGCCAAACTCTACGACCAGAGCAGTCAGTACCAGAAGGCGTTCGACACAATCAAGGACTTCACCGGCTCCGAACCGGACCTGGAGATCTTTCGGGGTGACCTGCTGGAACGGCTGAACCGCAAATCGGATGCTGTGGCGGCGTATCAAAAGGCAGCCGAGCTCGCCTTTGACAATCCTGCCGTTCACGGTCAACTGGTGGACAAGTTCAAGAAATTGGGCCGCAAAGATCTCGCGGACAAAGCCGCAGCGACTCAGCGCGAACAACAGGCCCGCCAGGACAAGCTCCGCAAGCAGCAGGAGGCCGAGAACAAGCGCCAGCAGGACGCGTTCCTAGCCCAGCAAAAGAAGGCCGAAGCGGATCGGAAGGC
>CAZSRZ010000002.1:0-118108 GCA_964609085.1 uncultured bacterium
CAGGCCGTAGGTCACCCAGGAGCCGATACTGGGACGAACGAAGGTGTCCGAGCCGGTGTGGAGCTGCAGGAGAGCGCCGCCGTGAGCGGAGTTGTCCGCATGGATGGAACGGATGACGCACATGTCGTCCACCATGCCGCCGACATGCGGGAAGAGGTCGCTCACCTCGATCCCGCTTTTGCCGTAGGGGCGAAACTCCCAGGGTGACTTCAGCAGGTTGCCGGTCTGCGCAAACTGGACCCGGGGCTTCTCACCCGGGAACGGTTTGCCGTGGTCGCGCGTCAACGCCGGCTTGGGGTCGAAGGTATCCACCTGCGACGGCCCGCCGTGCATGAAGAGAAAGATGATTCGCTTCGCCTTCGGGGTAAAGTGCGGCGCTCGCTCCGTCAGCCCCCGCACCACCTCGCCCGCGCCGGCCCGCGCCTGTTCCTGGCCGAACAGCCCCGCCAGCGCCAGCATCCCGAAGCTGTTGGCCGAGGTCTGGAGCAGGTCGCGACGACTGAAGACGGGGCGGAAACGGTTGCAATTCATGCGGACGGGTTCCCCTGCTGCGTGATCGAGGAATAAGGTGCCCCATCCAGGACCCCACGGTCAAGCCGCGGTTGCGCCGCGAATGTAGAGATTAAGAGTCAAGCGACTCCTGCCCCCAGGGCAGCGGCATGGTCGGCGGGGTCCGGTGGCGGCTGCCGCGCACATCCTTGGGCCGATCCTGGAACCAGGTCACGTAGCGAACCAGTTGTTCCACGGCTTCCTCGTAGGCCACGCGGCCCTTCTCTTCCGTCGCAAGTTCGGCATCGCCGATCACGCCGCTCTGGGTGTAGCTGCTGGTCCAGGACACCAGCGTGGCCGGCCCGGCACCGAGCAGGTCGACCCACTGGAACGGGCTGTTCTCCAGGTTGAAGCTGGCCTGCTCCGTCTTGATCAGGTCTTTGCGGACGCCGTCGCCGTCGAGGTAGAGGTAGAGAGAGGTCTCCAGTTCGCAAGCGTGGGCGCATCCGCCGGGAATCCGGCCCTGACGCCACTTCGGCAGGAACTCCGGGTCCACGGTGAGGAGTCGCCACCAGGCCGCCAGCACGCATTCGGCGTCGGTCTCCAGGTTGGTGCGGCGGGCTGCCAGGTCGAGGTTGGGCATGTTGGAGCCGTGCCCGTTGAGGAGGATGATCTTCTTGAAGCCGTGGTAGGCGAGCGATTTGGTGATGTCGAGTACGTTGTCGATGAAATGGCTCCAGTGCTGGTTGATGGTGCCGGGGAAGTCCATCACGTGGCCGGTGTAGCCATAGGCGACGGTCGGCAGCACGAGGATCTTGTCCGGGATGCGGCGACCGGCGCCGTAGGCGATTCCCTGCGGGCAGACGATGTCCACGTCGAGCGGGAGGTGGGGGCCGTGTTGTTCCACGGAGCCGCACGGCACGATGCAGACTTTGCGCAGGTCGATGGCGTCGTTGATCTCAGGCCAGGTCAACTTCTCGTAGCGATACTCGGTGGCGGCACGGCTGGACATGGTGGAAATCTCCCTGGGACGAAGGCTGGTTGGCCCGCGTCAAGGAATGCCTCAACGCCGTGCCGAATGAGGCTTCGACCTCCCTTCTCGTGAGTTCCTCTTCGCCGTGCCGATCCTCCGCCGAATTCGCTCGCGTCCCCAATCGGGCTCCTGGTCGCGCCACCTGGTCGCCTCGATGGCGCTAGCTGTCGTTGCCGTCTCAGTCGTCCGGGCCCAGGCACCGCCGGGCGCTCCCCCGGCGGGGGCAGCCCGCCCGCCGGCGCGCCCGAGTTCGAGGCCACTGGCGTTCAGCGCCGCGGCGGCCGGGTGGGCGTGGATCGTGGGGGGGGCGAGCCCGGAGGAAGCGGTGTTGATGACCGGCAGCGTGGGCGCAACTGGGCGTGAAGTCGGCCGCGGCCAGGGCTGGGTCGATGTTGCGGCCGCCGGCGAGACGCTCTGGGTGATCGAGCGCCGGGGATCGTGCGGCGCCCTGCTGCGGTTGCCACGCACCGGCGGTCGGCCGGAGAGGGTCGCCGTCGGGCTGGCTCGGCCGGGATCAGTTGCGGCTCGGGGAGAGACGGTCTACTGGACGGAGACGGTCGTGCCGCCGCGGCCGGTGCTGCCCTTCCTCCCCGTCGGCGGCGCGATGATTCGAGTGAGCACGCTGCGCGGTGGGCGTCCCGCCGTTGTGGCACAGTACCCGGCAGCCGATATCCCCGCGGAACGAGGGGATCTCCTCGCGGTTGACGATGCGGGAATCCTGATTCGGGTTCGTCGTCCCGCCAGCACCGAGTTCGTCCGGCTGGACCCACGCTCCGGCGCAACCCGTCGCGTCGGCGCGGAGCCGGGCACGCGATCCGGAGTGGTCTTTGGCGGGAAACTCTGCTGGACGGCCCCTTCCGAGGAATCGTCCGCGGAGATGGTCTGCGTCCGCCGGGAAGACGGCCGTGGTGGGAGCGAGACCCTTTCAGACTGGCTCCCCTCGACGGGGCAGTTGGTCGCCGCCGGGCCGCATCTCTACTTCGTCGCCGACCATGTCTACGAGATCCCTGCTCGGCTGGAGATCGCCCGCCGCCACGCGTGGGTCGGCTATCCGCAGGCGGCCGCTGACGGCGACAAACTGATCCTGCTCGGCGACACACCGGCGCCGGTCGTCTTTAAGCCGGGGGCGCGGTAGCCGCCGATGTTCAAGCGCCAGGTAAGCCCCATCGCCACAGGCATCGCCACGCTGCTTTTGCTGGCCGTGGTTCAGTTCGTTTACTGGCGGCTGCTGGTCTACCGTGAGCCGGTGCCGCCGGGCGGAGGCGGGGGTGGGGGACCGATGACCCCGGTGCCCCTGGCCGCCCTGGGCAGGGCGGACGTGCCGCTCGACACCCTGGCGGGAGGCGGTCCGGGTTACGTGGATGGCCCGGGCTGGCAAGCCCGATTCTCCGGTCCGGCCGCGCTCGCCCCGAGCCCCGGCGGCGGCGTCTATGTGGCGGATAGCCGCAATCACCGGATTCGTCGGGTCTCGCCGGACGGCACGGTGACGACCGTCGCCGGGGGCGGCGAACCTGGCGGCCCCGGCGGGAAGGGCGAGGGGCCAGCCCTGGTTGCGGAGTTGCGCTATCCGAGTGGGGTCGCCGTGACGCCGGACGGCAGGCTGTTTATCGCGGACACCGGCAACCACCGCATCCTGCGCCTGGACATGGGGCGGTTGGTGGTGGAAGCAACCCTCTCGAGCTCGCTCCTGCCCGGCCCCCTGGTGCCGGCCGCGGACGGGAAGCTGTGGACGCGCGACCTCGCTTCAGGCCGCGTCCTGAGCGTGAACAACCCCGGCGCGAGCGTTCCTCCGCCCGGTCCGGTGGCAGCCGCCCTCGGGGACGGCCGCGTGGGCTCCCGCCCGGGCAAGCTCTGGGCTTACGGCGACGAGGCCCCGACCCCCCTTGAGACGGAGTATGCCCTGGGCAGTTGGGGCGCCGCCCTGAGCGAGCGCACCGGTTTCAGAGTGGTGGGGGACCTGCAGTACCATGTCCTCCTGGGCATCCGCGACGGGGATCCGCCGTTTCTGCTGGCGGGTCGACGGGATACCTCCCCGGCGGTGCAGGGCGTGATCGACGGCACCGGGGCGCACTGCCGCTTCGGTACCCCCTGCGCCACCGTGCTGTCCGCCGACGGCACGCTCTACGTCGCGGACTATGAGACCGACCGGATCCGCCGTCTTCGCCTGCCGGACTGGCTGCTGAGCGGCACAGAAGCTCCGCTGCTGCGGCGTGGACGCTTGGGGAGGGAACGCCGTGGGGGTTGAGGTTCAAGAACTCACAAAGGTCTACGACAACCGCGTCCGGGCGCTGGATGGCGTGAGCTTTCGCGCGGAATCGGGCGTCCTCGGACTCCTCGGCCCCAATGGCTCCGGCAAGACGACGCTGATGTCGATCATGTCGACCCTGCTGGACGCCACGGCGGGCACGATTCTGGTGGACGGCCTCGACGTGCGTCGCAGCAAGCCGGAGATCCGTCGCCGAATCGGTTACCTGCCGCAGGACGTCGGCCTCTATCCCAACCTCACCGTATTCGAGACTCTCGACTACATGGGGATCCTCTACAACCTGGACGACCCGGCCCTGCGGCGCGAGCGGATCGACGGCTCGATGCAGCGTCTCAATCTGACTCACCTGCGCGACCGGCAGATCCACACCCTCTCCGGGGGGATGAGGCAGCGGGTGGCGCTGGCGCAGGCCATCCTGCCGCACCCCTCGGTGCTCATCGTCGACGAGCCGACCGCGGGCCTCGACCCGGAAGAACGGATCCGGGTGCGGAGCTTCTTTGCCGACCTCTCCCGAGAGTGTCTGATCGTGCTGTCGACACACATCGTGGCGGATATCGAGGCCGTGGCCGGCGCCCTTGCCGTGATGCGCCAGGGCCGGCTACTCTACTTCGGCTCGCCGGAGTCGCTGCTCACCCAGCTTCACGGAAAGGTCTGGAGCTATGCCCAGGACGCGTCCCCGGGCGCGCTGCCGGAGGGTTTTCTGGAGACGGGCCTCTACCGCCTGCCCGGCTGCGTCCAGGTTCGCGGGGTGGCGGATAGCTCCCCGCGTGCCGACGCGGAGCTTTCGCCCCCCAATCTGGAGGACGCCTACGTCTGGCTCATGACGCAGGACGAGCAGCGTCGCGCCACGGCAGGGAAGGCCTGACATGCGCTCGCACGGGCGGTTGCTCTTCCTGGGAGCACTGGCGGAGCTGCGCAATCCGGGCATCCATGTCCCGGCCGGCCTGGCTGCGCTGCTCGTGGGTGCCTATGCTTGGACGCTGCGGGAGGCGGGGGTCAGCATGTTCGTTCCCATCGCGGGCCGATTGGCCCAGGGGTACGGGCTGGCGGCCTGTCTCTGGTTTGCCTACCGGGCCGTGCGGGACCGCGACGACCGCCTCGGCTCGGTGCTGCGCTCGAAGCCGGTCGACGGCTGGCGGTGGGTTCTCACGCAGTGGGCTAGCGGGATTTTGCTCTGGCTGGCCCTGCTGCTCGCGCCCCTGCTGGCCGCCGGCCTGGTCGCCGCGACGGGGACCGCCGGGCTCACCGGGTTGGGTGCCGCCTTCCTAGCCTATGGGCACGCCGCCGCAACGGTCGCCATCGCCTCCACCCTCAGCTTCGCCCTCTCCCGGCTGATGACGAGCCCGCTGGGGGGCATCCTGATCCTGGTGGGCTGGGTCTGCGTGATCGCCGGCATTCAGTATGTGCCGGCCTACCTGCGGCCCGAGTACTCTCAAAACCACGCCCTCTACGTCCTAGCGGCCCTGACGCTGTTGACCACGAGCGGTCTCCTGGTGGAGCGGTTCCGCCGGAGCGAGCTGCGCCGCCCGCTGGTGCCGGTGCTCGTCCCCCTTGCGCTGCTTGCCGGGAGCGTCGCCGGCGCCGAGTCTGCCCGCCGTGTTGCCCCGGGCGTGGACACGATGGACGATGACACGATCTACGGCGCCATCTCCCAGCAGCACCTTGAAATCGGACAGCGGGCGCCCGGATTCTGGCTGCCGGACGGCAAGGGCGGCCGAGTGCGGCTGGCCGCCTACCCCGGCAAGATCCTCGTCCTCTACCTGTTCGCCGCGGAGGATATGGAAGCGGCGCAGACGCTGCGCGCGATGGAGGTCTTGCGGAAGAAGTATGCCGATAGGGGGGTGCAGCCGATCGCCATCTGCCTGTCACAGGATCACGCCGACGGCCGACTACTCGCTCAGGCTGGCGGGTTTGGCTTCCCGATCGCTAGCGACCAGAGCACGCTCCGCATCGCCGATCCGCCCTCCTCCGCCATCGCGACGGCCTGGGACACGACCCAGGTCCCGATGCTGGTGGTGACGGATCGCCGTCGCCGGGTGCGGATGACGAACACGGATCCGGTCCAGGACATCGACACCCTCCGACGCGCCATCGAGGAGCGCCTGCAGGAGGAGCCCCAATGACGGCGGCACCCGCCCCCGCGAAGCCGCGCGGCAATCGGTTGTGGCGCTACAACATCCGGATCCTGCTCGGCACAGGCTTCTGGATCCTGGTGCTGCCGATCGTCGCCAGCCAGCTCGTCACGCTCATGATGATGGCGCTGGCCGCGGACTTCAGCCAGGAGTTCGGGACCCGCATCGCCGAGGTATTGACGCCGATCATGGCGGCGTTTCTCACCGCCCACACGCTGGCGCCGGAGTACCGCAGCGGGGTGGGGGCGGTGCTGGCCTGCAAGCCGCTGTCACTGCACCGCGTGCTCACCGCCCGGGTGGCCATCGGCATGGGATTTGCGCTCCTGCTGACGACGATCACGCTCGTGGTCTGTTCCGTCGGGTTGAAGCCGATCGATCTCCTGCCGCCGCTGCTGGCGGCATTGCCCTCCCTCTGGTTCCTCTCCCTGCTGGCGCTCACGTTCGCCACGCTTTTCCGCAGCGCGTTCGGTGGGTTCGCCGTCGCTGCCGCCGTGTGGGCGGTCGACTTTGGAATGGGTTATGGGGTCAACCCGTTCTTCAGTCTCGCCGGATTGAGCGCCTTCCTGGAGCACGACCCGCTGGCGGTGGTGTGGGTGTGGAGCAAGGTTTGCCTCAGCCTGGGCGGCGTCGTGTTGCTCCTGATCCATGCTCGATTGCTGCCGCGGATCTGCCGCGCTCCCGAGGCCCGTGACGTGCCGCGGATGGTGACTGCCGCGCTGGGAGCGGTGGTCCTCTACTGCGCCTCCGGGGCGTTGATGGTGGTGGGATACGCCTACGTGAACCGTGGCTCCCTCAACAGCCCAGATGTCATCTGGCTGCGGCGTCAGCTCAAGCACTACGGACCGATTCCCGTTTCCGCACTGTTCGGGCCAGCCTTTCAGGCCTACGTGGCCGAGATCAAATCCCCGGAAGAGGGGGAACCTGTGACGCCGCTCCGCATTCGCCATCTGGAGGGCTCGCTCAGGCGGTGGCCCCGCAGCATGTGGGCAGACGGCATGGCGTTCACCATCGCGCTCGACAGGGAGCGCGTCGATCTCGAAGCTTCCGTCGCCGACTACCTGCGCGTCGCCGATGCCTACGGCGGCAGCCCCTTCGCCCCCAAGGCGCTGGGTCGCATCCTCTCAATGGAACGCGACTCCGGCGGGGGGAAGCAGCTCGCCGCGCGCCGACTCCTGGCCGATTACCCGAAGCGCCCCGAGGCGGAGAAGGCGGCCGCGTTCTTGAGTGCGGACAGCACCCTGCCCGCCGCCGAGCGATTACGGGCGGCGGACATCGCGGCCGCGGTGGCCCCGCGTCAGCGCGTCCCCGGCTGGCTGGTCACCAGGGCGGAACTCCTGCTGGCTGCCGGCCGGACGGATGAAGCCCGCAAGGTGGCCGCGGAAGCCAGGGCGCAGGTCATCCGCCTGGAGGAAGAGCGGCGAGCGGGGGGCGTGATGAGCGTGCTGGCCCCGCATCAGGCCGAGTTGCGACGGGCGCTCGATGATGCAGACAAGATTCTGGGACGGTAGCGAGGGGCACACCATGGATGCAGCCTGGGAGCGAATAGAGCGATGGTTGATGGCCCATGCGCCGCAGGTGGCGGCCGGCCTCAACCCTCCGGCCAGCGAGGCCGAGCTAGCCGAGACCGAGGCTGCTCTCGGGGTCCAGTTCCCAGCGGACTTCCGCGCAGCCTACCTGCGTCACAACGGACAGAAGCCCGACGCTCCCTCACTCATCGATGGGTGGGATCTCCTCTCCCTCGAGCGGATCCGTGATGAGTGGCAGACCTGGAACGAGCTGCTGGCGGGCGGCGAGTTCGCGGGGGCGGAGAGCGAGGGCGACGGCGTGTTCGTCCGGCGGGACTGGTGGAACCCCGGCTGGATTCCGATCACGTACAACGGATCAGGTGATCATCAGTGTCTGGATCTGGCCCCGGGCCCGGAGGGAACGGTCGGGCAGATCATTGAGATGTGGCACGACGAGGGTGCACGGCCCCTGCTCGCGGCCAGCTTCGGCGAATGGTTCGACCACTTCGCCGAAGAAGTGGCCGCGGGCCGATTTGAGTACACGGAAGAGACCGGCGGATTGTGCCGACGAGAGGATGAGAGTTCGGAGCACGGGGGAAGCGCAGCCCCGCCAGCGGTCGACGCACCCCTAGCGCCCGCGCCGCCCGCCCCGGCACCCTTCATGACCCCTATCGCGCCGCCGCCGATCGCCGCCGTCCCGGGTTACGTCCACGCACCCGCCGCGGCAGCCTCCACCCCAGGTGCTGCTTCCCTCGGGGACCACATCGTCCCCATGAAGAACCCCCCCGCGCTGGTTGGGTACTACCTGGCGATCTTCAGCCTGATCCCATGTGCCGGGCTGCTATTGGGGCCAGCGGCGGTCATCTGCGGCGCTCTCGGGCTCCGCAAGCTTCGCGATCAGCCGCAGCTTCCCGGTCGTGCGCACGCTCTTGTCGCCATCATTCTGGGCACCGTCACCTCCCTGGCCAACTGGGCGGCGGTGATCTTCATGATCCTCGCCCTCGTGGCCGACTCCACCAGGACCGGTTAGCCGGAGAACTCGGCGTGTGGTCTCAGCTCGGCGTCCGGGGGGACCCGGGCGGGCAGGAATGGCGTGGAGAGGGAGCGAAGTCTGGGCTGCCCGTGGCTGCCGAGAACCACTCCCGCCTCCCGCTGCAGCGTTCCACCTTCGAGTCCATGAGCTCCCTATGTCCCTGAATCTGACCGTCGTCTCCGTCGATCGCATCCCGATCCGCCTCAGTTACCGTGAGGTTCCCGCCCGGAACATGGTTCGCGAGCTGCCGCACTGGACGCTCTTCGAACTCTGCAAGGTGCGCCTCGCCTGTGGGGTCACGGGCGTCGGCGAGACGATGCAGTACTACACCTTCAAGACCGTCAGCGACGAGGCGATAGCGTCTGTCGTCGGCAAGCGAGCGCCGGAGGTGATGTGGGACGACAACCTCGGGGCGGGGCTGCAGATGGCCCTCTTCGACGCCGTGGGGCGCGCGACCGACACGCCGATCTGGGCGCTTCTGGGAAAGAAGCACCGAGATCGACCGTTCATCTCGTGGTGGGACATCGACATGCCCGGCGAAGACTGGGTCCTGGAATGTGCCGAGGCGATGGCCCAGGGCTACACCAACTTCAAGACCAAAGCGCGACCGTGGTTCGACCTTGACCGCCAGTGCCGGACGCTCTGCGCCACGTTGCCGGACTGGTTCGAGGTGGATCTCGACTTCAATGCCATGCTGGTGGATGCCGCCCGCGCACGGCCGGTGCTCGCCGCGATCGAGCGCTACCACCATGTGAAGATCTACGAGTCGCCGATCCCCCAGTACGATGTTCCGGGCGGCAAGGCGGTGCGGGCGTGCACGAATGTGGCGATCGCGCACCACTTCGGCAGCCCACCAATTGTTACCGCCCTGCAGGAAGACGTGTGCGACGGCTTCGTCATTGGTGGCGGCGCTTCCCGCGTGATGGACCATGGTCGAATCTCGGCCGCCTGGGACAAGCCCTTCTTTCTCCAACTCGTCGGCTCGGCCATCACTGCCGTCTGGTCGCTGCACTTCGGGGCCGTACTCTCCCATGCCCGCTGGCCGGCGGTGAACTGCCACCAACTCTACTCACGGTCCACTGTGAAGCCGGGGATCGCGGTCTTCAATGGCACGGCCGAGACGCCCTCCGGCCCGGGACTGGGAGTCGACCTCGATGAGGACCTCGTTGAGGCGTGTCGACTTCCCGAGATGCCCGCGAAGCCCTTCCCCCATCCCGGGCTGCTGATTGCCATCCGCTTCGGCAGCGGCGCGGTGAGTTACTACGCTCACACCATGCAGTTCTGGGACGATTTCCTCAGCGGGAGGCTCCCTGTCTTCCAGGCGGAGACACATACCACCATCATCCCGGACGACGGGAGCACGGGGTGGCGGGAGTTGCAGGCAAGAGCCCAGCTAGGCGGCGTTCACTGCGGCGAGGCAGCGATCTGAGGCGGACTCAGTCGAGGTCGAACCAGCGATCGGCGGGCGACTGGCCGGTGTAGAACGCCGATGGGCGGGCCCACTTCACATGGCCATCGACCCACGCCACGTTCATCCCCTCCTGATGCAGAGGGGTAGGCCGGCCCCAGCAATCGAGATTGGGATCGTTCGGCAGCAGCAGGAACTTGCCGTCATCGCCGCACCAGCTCGCTGTGAGGCTGGATCGCGCATCGGTGAACAGCACCGTTTCGGACGGCCTGCCGACGGCGGCCAGGGAGACCCCCTGATGCCCCATGTAGGTCCCGGCCAGGTTCAGCCCGATGGTCGTCAGGTAGCGGACGTTGTAGCCGTAGTGGGTTGTCGGCGCACCGCCGGCATCTGCTTTTTTCACCTGACTGCTGGGACAGTGCCAGACCCCGGTGTTGCGTGCATAGGGATCCGTTAGGTCGTGCCAGGTCACGAAGCCGAACGGCCCGGTGGCGTACGCGGCCAGCGGGAAGAGCTCGTCATAGTCCTGGACATAGAGCGTGAGCGCGGTTGACAGATTGCGCAAGTTGCTCCCGCACTGCGCCTGTCGGGCCTTCTCGCGGGCCTGCGCGAAGACCGGGAATAGGATCGCGGCCAGGATCGCGATGATGGCGATCACCACCAACAGCTCGATGAGGGTGAATCCTCGCCGCCTCAGAAGAGAAACCATGTCGCAACCGCTCCTCCCACCATCACCGTCATCGCGATGATACCCGCGATCGGATAGGTCTGCGTGCCGACGAGCCACTGGTACTTCCCCGACTGCTTCTCCCGGTACTCGATGAAGCAGCGGTGCACGCCGATGGAGAGGATGCCCCCGGCATGCAACCCGATGCTCAGCCAGAGCGATCCCGTCTTGTAGTACGCCACGCCCAACCAGAGTCCGAGCAACGCCAGACCTACGGCCGGCCAGTAGGTCGGGACGCGTTTGATGAAGTGCGCCGCGGAGAAGACCGCCGCGGAGAGCGGGATTGCCACCAGTGGCGGCAATGAGCCGGGCGCGGCCGCAGAGCCGGGAGGCGCCGCGAACAACAGGTATTGCAGCAGCACCGCGCGGAAGAAGGCTTCCTCAAACACCGAGACGGTGAGCGAGCTCAGGGCGCTGAGGGCCGACTTTCGCAGCCGTTCCTGGGGAGACCAGCGCGCCTTGTAAAAGGTCCACCCGCCCCCCATCCCCAGGGCGTAGATCAGGCACAGGCCGAGGATCGAAAAGACCAGACCCACGGTATAAAGGTGGCGTTGTTCCGCCGGGAAGAGGGGAGCGTAGTAGCTCGCCAGGTCCCGGCCGTGCAGATGCGGGAAGAGCAGCAGTGACCCGATGATGCCCGCGTGAAGCACTGCCTTCAGTGAGTACTTGAGGGCTCTGGGCTGACCGCTGATCCATGTGAGCGACCAAGCGAGGGGCACGCGAAACGACAGCCGCACCAGATTCTGGACGCCGATGACGACGGCGAGCACGGCGAGCAGATAGGCGATGGCCCACACGGAGGCGGCGTGCGCGACCGAGCCTACGCGGCCAGACGCCCGGCCACGAGTTGCTCGCGCACGGAGTCCAGTTCGCCCGCGGATCCGAGCAGTTCATTCCGGCTGGCGATGAACCGGGCATACTCCTCCATAAACACCTTGCCGGGGCCACGGAGATCGAAGTCTTCGGGATGGTTCTTGAAGTGCTCTCGGTGCACTCGCGTCCAGACCAACCGCCCGTCGGTGTCGATGTTCACCTTGCAGACGCCCAGCTTTGCGGCTGGCAGGTAGTGAGCGGGATCCACTCCCTTCGCCCCTTCCTTGAGGGCGCCGCCCGCAGCGTTGATCCGAGCCACCTCATCCTGGGGAACCGAGGAACTCCCGTGCATCACCAGAGGATAGCCGGGCAGGAGCGCCTGGATGGCGGCGACCCTGGTGAAGTGGATGCCCTGTCCCCCGCTGAACTTGTAAGCCCCGTGCGATGTGCCGATGGCGCAGGCCAGCGAATCGCAGCCGGTGCGCTCCACGAACAGCCGCGCCTCCTCCGGGTCTGTCAGGCAGGCGTTCTTCTCATCAACCTTGATATCTTCCTCGACCCCGCCCAGCCGCCCCAGCTCAGCTTCGACCGAGATACCCCGCGCGTGCGCGGCCTGGACCACGCGGCGCGTGATCTGCACGTTCTCCTCGAAGGGGTCGTGCGAGGCATCGATCATCACGGAGCTGTAGAAACCGCTCTCGATGCACTCCATACAGGTCTTTTCGTCGCCGTGATCGAGGTGTACGGCAAAGACCGCCTCGGGGAACACCTCCTCCGCGGACCGGATCATCGCCTCCAGCATGCGCTTGTCGGTATAGCCGCGCGCGCCCTTCGAAAGCTGAATGATAAACGGTGCGCGGGCGTCGATGCACCCGCGGAACAACCCCATGATCTGCTCGAGGTTGTTGATGTTGTAGGCACCGAGGGCATACCTGCCATAGGCGTGGGAAAAGAGGCTCTTGGTGGGGACGATCATCGGAAACTCCGCTCGGAAAAGGGCTCAATCCTCGCACAAGGACGATGCTGCAGTCTATCGTACGCGCCCCCGGCGAGCCTTTCCCCTCGAGCGCCGGTCAGTTGCGGCGGCCGCCGCTGAGGAGACGAAGGATGAAGAGGAACAGATTCAGCAGGTCGAGATAGACCTCAATCGTCGCCATCACGTAGTCATCGCTGCCGAAGTCGTGCCGGATCCGCGTGAAGTCGACGAACACAAACACAGTGAAGAGCACAGCACCTGCGGCGGCGTAGGCCCAGGACATCACCGGCCCGCTGGAGACGAACCAGAAGCCAATGCCGACGATGATCAGGACGAAGAGACCGCCGAGCAGCCAGGGGATCCAGTGGGCATAGCTCCGACTGCTCGAATAACCCAGCGCACCGACCATGGCGAACACCGCCATCGACAGCAAAGATGCCTGCAGGATCACGCCTGGGCCGTCGACCTTCGCGTAGACCGCGAGCAGCGGCCCCAGGGCCAACCCTTCCAGCAAGGCAAATCCGCCGAGTGCCAGCAGGTTGATCGGGAAGTTGTTCCGCACCGCGCGGCAGACGAACAGCATCCCCAGCGCACCAATCCAGAGCCAGAGGCTGACGCCGGCGGGCGCGGACCAACTGATCGCGGCGCCGAGCATGGTCATCAGCAGAGCGCCCATCGTCAACATGCAGACGCGGGTGAGCAGCAGCGAGCTGTCGTTGACAACGGCTCCGGCGGCGCGAGCGTTCCGAAAGTCGCGATCCATCATCTCCCTTGACTCCTCCAGGCACAGTTACTGCCCCACTGGAGTCTATCAACGGCCAGTGCCGTCGGGCAGATACGCAGGGCCCACCGCGCACCACCCGTCATGGGCGCGCGACGGCGATGGGGTGAAGGAGAGCCGTGCATTGGCACGGCTCTTGCAGCGGGCACTCTCGGCTCACTGACTGTCTTGTATTCGCCCGCGCCCAGGTGGCGCGGGCATTCTTTTTGTCGCGGCCGACCGCGCCGCGGGTCGGGATGGGAATTCGGCGGGGCGATATGTTACCTCCGTTCAAGCGCGGAGGTTTCGGAATGGGGAAAGGTCGGCTGGAAGCGTTCAGCGATGGGGTGATCGCGATTCTCATCACGATCATGGTGCTGGAACTCAAGGTGCCGGAGGCAACAACCTGGCATGCGTTCCGTGAAATGCTCCCGGTTTTCCTCAGCTATCTGCTGAGCTTTCTCTACCTGGGCATCTACTGGAACAATCACCATCACATGCTGCATGTGACCACCCGCATCAACGGCGGAATCCTCTGGGCCAATCTGCACTTGCTGTTCTGGCTCTCCCTGATTCCCTTCGCGACCGCCTGGATGGGGGAGCACCATCCGGAGCCGCTGCCGACGGCGATCTACGGCGTGGTACTGCTTCTGGCCGCGATTGCCTACCTCGTGCTCCAGACCTGCATCATTCGCAGCGAAGGTCCGAGCTCGCGTCTTGCCCTTGCGGTGGGGAAGGACTTCAAGGGAAAACTGTCGGTGTTCTCCTACGTGGCTGCGCTTCCGCTCGCCTACCTGAACCCGTGGATCTCCAAGGCGCTCTTCGTCGGCGTGGCCCTGCTATGGCTGATCCCGGATGCCCGGATCGAGGGGCTAATGGAGGACTGATCCTCCGGCCTGAGCTGAGCCGCGACCGTGAGGGAGCGTGGGTAACCTACCGCCGAAGCTGCGACCGAGTGAGAGTCGACCACAGCCTGGTGATCTGGGCGTCATCCCGTAGCCGCGCTGGCTCATCGATCATCGCGGAATCTGTCGGCCTTCGCGGGGACACGCTCCCTGACGGTCGCGGCACAGCGGGGGTTGGCATCCCGGACGGGGCTAGATCTTGCGACCCAGAATGAGCACGGTGGCGATGAGGGCGATGAGGATCACCCAGATAAAGTTCCCCAGTCGCGGCTGAGCGCCGGTGGCCACTCGGACTTGACCGCGCACGATGTAGCCGAAGAGGATCACCAGTTCCAGGTTCAGCAGGTTCAGCACCGCCCGCCCCGTAGGCGAGCGTTGGGCGCCGACCATGGTGATGACGATGGTCTCGACCACCATGATGGTGGGGAGGAGCCAGATGAGTGGTCGCGCCCCCCACTGATCGGCGTTACCGAGGAAACCGAAGTGGCTGGGGATTTTGGCGGGCAGGTTCGGGTAGGCTGCCGCAAGTCGCAGGATGATCGCGATCAGTCCGATCCAGACCGCTACCTGGAGCCAGGTCATCGGGGTCAGAGTTCCCGCACAAAGGCCACGAGGTCGCGAAGCTCCTCCGGCGTCAGTTCGTGCGCTTTTCCGTGGAGCTGACGCGTGTTGTATCGGGTGAGAACCTCCTCCAGGGACTTCGCCTCACCCGTGTGCAGGTAGGGGTAGGTGTCGTACACCCCGACGAGGTGGGGGACGTCGAGATCGGTCCCGGCCGGCGTCGTACCGACATTGACCCTCAGCTCGCCTCCAGCGGCGGCGTTGCCGCCGAAGTTCCGGCCGCCGTGGCACGCGACGCATCCGGCCTTCCCGTTGAACAGTGCCTTCCCTCGCAGCCCGGCGTCGGTATTCGTCCCATCATCCTTGCGGAATGGGTTGGCGGGCAGCCGCTGGGAGGTGATGTAGCGGATCAGCTCTTCGACCTGCGTTTGCGAAAGGGGTGGGGACTGGAGCAGCCCCTTCACCTCTTCCCGGATAAAGTCGGCGAGTCCCGCATCGTGGCCTGTCCATCGGTAGGGGGCGGTGTCCTTCAACGGGCCGCGCAGCCCGCGCACATTGCGGAGGGTCTCCTCTCCGAGGGCGTCCTTCACATGCACGAACTTCCAGGAGATGCCATCCGTGTTGGCGTCCGGGTGGCAGGAATTGCAGGAAAACTGGCCGCCGTCAGTGATGGTCGACGTGACGAACAAGAACCGCCCCGGGAGGGTCGGGTCGGGAACGCTGGGCGGGTCCAGCGGAATCCGCCGGAGCACCTCCATGCGGTTCGAATCGATCACCACCAGCTCGTTGCTGAGGACACAGGTCACCCAGATCTCCGCCGTGCCCGGCCGCAGGGCAAGCCCGCGTGGCTGCGCGCCGATACCGCGCAGGGATGTGTTGCCGTTGGCCCCGCGGAGTTCGTACTTCTGCAGGCTGTGTCCGCCGCTGCAGGTCATAAAGGCGAAGCGTCCCTGAGGGTCGAGGATTACCTGGTCCGGATCGGAGACGTCCTCCCCGATCAGGTCCAACCAGATGTTTTGGAGCCCGTTGCGACCGCCGTAAGGGGATTGCAGAAAAGCCTGGTTCGACCAGATCCCGACGGCGGTACGGGTGGGCCGCTCATTCTGGGCACGCTGCCCGGTGCAGAAGGCAAGTCGTCCCCCGGGGATGACCGCCACGCCTCTAACGTTGACTGCGGGCGTGGGAGCGGTGACACCCTTGCCCGCCGCGGTGTCGATGAAAGTGAGGGAGCCGTCCGTCAGGTTCGCCGAGACCAGAACGGCGCCATCCGGGCTCAAGCTGAGAGCGCGGGGCCGACGCCCTGTCGGAATCTCCCCCAACACCTTGCGCGCCGCCACATCCACCACGGCCACCACGTCCCGCTGGCTGACGGAGACGTAGAGCGTCCTGGCGTCCGGGGCGAAGACGCAGTCGTAGGGCATCCCTCGCAGCCGCAATTGGTCCAGTTTCCCGGTGTCGGGATCCAGGAAGCCCACCGAGCCGGAAAAGCTGTTGGTAAAGGCGACCATGGCGTCATCGCGGCTCACGTCCACGCCCGTCGGCTCCTCGCCACCGCAGGGGAAGCGCCGAATCAGCTTTCCATTCGTCGCGTCGATCAGGGAAATCGTGTTGCTGTCGAACTCGGTGATCATGGCCCGATCGCCACGGCTCAAAAAGGCGATGTCGAAGGGGCCGCGGGTGCCGGCCGCCGCAGGGCGGACCGCCATCGAGGCCTGAGTGCCGGGCGGGACCTGTGCAGCGGCAACGGTCCCCAGGAGCAATGCCCCCAGCCCGAAGCCGGCAACGGCGCGCGAGAGCAACAGCCCCCGGCGAGTGAGAAAGGTTCTGTGTGACGGCATGTTTGGGGGGTGCTGGCTGGCAAACGGACGATGGCGGCGCAGGAGAGAACTCGGCCTGCTCACGAAAGGGATTTTAGGGTGGTTTCGCCGCTTCTGCCGACCTTGGCTCATGGAATGCGCTCAGGCGGGCTATCGAAGGACCGCTGGCGGACGCTACGGGCACGCGGCCCCACGGGTGGGATCGGCCGTGCCCCAGGGAAAGCCGGTCATCATGCTGCCCGGCGAACCATGATCTGCCTTGTATGAGACTCGAAACAGAGATCCCGGGTTACCAGGTCCAGGCGCTGCTCGGGCGCGGCGCGACAGCGACGGTGTACCGCGCGCTCTACACCGCCGCCGAGCACCCCGTCGCGCTGAAAGTGATGGACCCGAGGTTGCTGTCGGATCCGGAGTACCTCGGCCGCCTGCGGGAAGAAGTGCGGGCGACGGCCAATCTCCAGCACACAGGGATCGGAAGGGTCTATGCGTGCGGGGGCGAGGGGGCGGTCTGCTTCATCGCGATGGAATTGATCGAAGGCCCCTCGCTGGCGCAAGTTCTGGAGCAGGGACCGCTTCAGATCCGCGACGCAGCCGAGCTTTCGCTGGCTGCCGCCGAGGCCCTGGATTTCGCCCACGCCAACGGCGTGCTGCACCGCGATGTCAAACCCAGCAACATCCTGCTGGAGTCTGGCGGTCGCGTGGTGCTCGTGGACTTTGGCCTCACGCGCGCCCTTCGTTTGGCGGCGTTGACGTTGCCTGGAATCACCGCCAGTCGCGCGCCCTATGCCGCGCCGGAGCAGTGCCGGGGCGGGCAGGCCGAACCGGCCAGCGACCAGTACTCCCTGGGAATCGTCCTCTTCGAGGCTCTGGCGGGTCGCCGCCCCTTCGATGGCCCCGACCCCATGACCGTGTACATGCAGCACGTCAACGAACCGCCCCCGAGGCTCGGACAGTACAGAAGCGGAGTCGGTCGGAAGCTGGAGCGTATCCTCGAGCGCGTGCTCGACAAGGATCCCCGTCGCCGCTTTGAGACCTGCTCCGCGATGGCGTCGGAGTTCGCGGCGGCATGTTGGGAAGTCGAACCCCGGGCCGCCGAGGCCGAGGCGGGCGGTCCGCGTCGTCCGATCGTGTCGCTCCCGTCCGGCCTGCTCGGTCCCGTGGCAGCCACGGGGGAGGCCCTGGCCCGGCGGCGCCAGGACGCCGAGGATGCGCTCCGTCGAGCCAGCGAGCGCGCCTCCGCGGCCGCCGCCGACCGGGAACGGCGCCGCAAAGAGGCCGCAGAAGAGAAGCAGCGAGTGCAGGCGGAGATGGCTGCCGAACGGGAACGGAAGAAGGCGGCTGAGGCCGAAGAACGGGAGCGTCGCCGACTCGCTGCTGAGGAGAGTCGAAAACAAGCCGAGCTCCGTGCGGCCGAAGAAGCAGCGGAGCGCGAGCGCCAGAAGGCGGCCGAGGCGGCGGAGCGCGAACGTCGTCGGCTGGAGGCCGAGGCCGCCAAACTCGCTGCTGAGGCTGCGGCTGCGGAAGAACGAGCGAGGAAGCAGCAGCAGGAAGCAGCGGAGCGCGAGCGCCGACGGAAGGAAGCCGAAGCGGTCAAGCAGGCCGCTGAGGCCGCCGCGAAGGAGGAGGCCGACCGCCGGAGAGAGCGAGAGGCGGCGGAGCGACGTCGGTTGGAAGAAGAGCAGGCTCGCCAGGCAGCAGCGGAGGAGGCAAGGCTGGCCGCGGAAGCCGCTGCCGCCCAGCAGGCGGCGGCGGAGCAGCGCCGGATCGAGGAGGAGCGCGTCCGCCAGGCAGCAGAGGAAGCGGCGAAGCGCGTCGCGGAGTCAGAGCAGGCCCGGTTGGCGGCGGAGGAGGCGAGGCTATCCGCGGAGGCCGAGGAAGCCCGACTTGCGGCAGAGCAGATCGCGGCGCAGGCCGCGAGAATGGCGGATGAGCGCGCCGTCCCCTCTCCGGCAGACGTGGCCGATCCAGCATCCGCAGAGGCCATTCGCCTGGCCGTCGCGCAGGCGGCGGAGCGGGAGCGGATCGAGTCCGAGGAGCGAGACAGGCTACTCCAGGAGGCCGAGGCCCGTCGTCGGCGACTGGAAGCCGCAGAGGCGGAGCGGAAGGCCGAAGCCGACCAGGCGGCGGCAGCCCAACGGGAGAGCCGGCGACTGGAAGCCGAAGCGGATCGACAACGGCGCTGGGAAGAGACCCAACAGGCGAGCGCAGCGGAGGAGCGACGCCGGCTGGACGACGCGGCTGCCACACACGCGGCGGCGGGCCCCATGAGCCCTCCGGCTCCACCGACCGCGACCAGGCCCGGTGCCGTGCCGGGGAAGAAGCGGAAGAAGGGCAAGCACGTCCCCGCGCCGGCATCAGCACCGGCGCCCGTGGCACCGGCAACCACGGCGGGGGATTCCCGAACTGGCAAGGTATCGGGTCGGCCTCGCAACCCGGCGATCTTTGTGGGAGTCGGGGCCGTGGCGCTGGTCGTCGCCGGAATCGCGTTTTTCCGCCCGGGAGGTCCCGGACGGGCACCTCTGATCAGTGGGAACGCGCCGATCGCCTCGACCGCAAACGGTCCCGCCCCAGTGCGTCCGGCGTCCGGCAGCACGCCCGGAAAGCCCCCGCGCAAGCCAGCGCCGGTGCCGGCGAGGAGCGTTGCGGTTCGACTGCAGGCCTACATCAGGACCTTCGAGCGGTACGACGTCGCCCGGCGTAAGATGACGAAAGCGCAGCGCACCACGCGATTGGGGCAACTCGCGGAGGAGATTCGAGGCATCGCGGCGGATTTCGAAGCGGAACGCGCCGGGAATCGGCCCCTTCTTTCGCAGATCCGCTGCGAGTTCGGCACGCTGGCGTGGTATCGATCTCAACCGGACCAGGCTCGGACCCAGTGGCGGCAGGCCGTCTTGCTCGATCCGGGGAACAAGCTGGCCGCTGCCTGGTTGAAAGAAACGCGCGGAGCCGTATTCAAGGAGTGAGTGATGTCTGTCGCTCCCGCTCTTACCGGGGAACTATGAGCCCATCGCCTCGAACAGCATCCACCCGCGGGCGTGTCGCCGTCGGCGTCCTCGTCCTCGGTATCAGCCTCGTCGGCACTGCCTGGGCACAGGTGCGACCAGGGCAGGGCAACATCAAGAAGCCGAAGCCCAGCACGACGGGTGGTCCCATAGTTCGCATCCGACCGGTGCAGCCGCCTCCCGACCCGCGCATACCCGGAGCGCGTGCCTGGCAATCCGCGGAGATCGACAGTGTCTCGCAGGCGGTGAAGCTCGGTCGCGCGCTCATGCCGGCGCGCACCGATCTGGTCCGAGATCCGGTTGAGCCCCCGCGTCCGGCCCCGCCAGACCCGGAATTCACCTTTCGACAGCGAGTTACCCTCCGGTTCCAGCGCGAAGATGGAGTAGCCTATGACGCGCGCCAGGTGCGCGTGGCGGGGCCCGGCTATGAGGTGAAGCCGTCTGCGGCCGAGGTCTTCCTGGAAGGGCCGGCGACGCGAACCGCCTCGCCGGAAATCGGGCTGGGTCTTCCGGACGACTGGGCCTTCGGCACCCCGACCGATTCACGCCTCACCTTGAGAGATCGTCGCGGCGATGAGATTCGCGAAAACCTCACCCCGATCCCTCCCGTCCGGCCGGTGGAAAACCCACGGCTGTCCGCCCTGTTCGCCACCCCCCAGGATCGAGCGCGGTTCCGCGCCGGGCTGAATCGGCCGCCTGCGCCGCGGCTGCCGAAGATCGAGAAGAGCGGTTTTCCCAGTCCCGCCACCGCCACGCTCGCCGTGCTCTCCGGCCTCCGTGAGATTCGCACTGCGCTCGATGCGTTGATCCCGGTCGCGCCGGATGCCGCACCTGAGGCGCGGCGACAGACATGGACGTCGCTGGAGCTCCTCGCCGGTCGCCTCCAGACCTGGGGTCCGATCCTGAAGGGCGTGCAGAGACTCACGGGCGGTGAGTCGAAGTCCGAACCCCGGCAAGTGCTGAAGTCCGACTACAAGGTTTCCTACGCGCCGCTTCGCGCCACCCAGACCTCCGCATCCGTCCGGTTGGCGCAGTACCTGGGCGAGGCGCTTTTCTGGCAGGCCTATTGTGAAGCCCCACTGATGCCCGACCGCACCGCCGCCATTGCCTCGCTGCAGGATGCGATGAAGTCCGGCGTGGTCTCCCCGGCCCTGAGTGCCCAACTTGAGCGCTACACGCGGATTGCGGCTACCGAGGCGGCGATCCAGGCACGGGAAAGAGCGGGGGAGTACAGCCCCAGGCCGACCCCGCGCATCCTCGTGACGCACAACCTCACCCGCCAGGTGATGGTTCGCCGGACGGTGGTGGACTACCGTCTCGGCTCGGCGGACCTGCGCGCCGGCGATGTGGTGAAGTCGGGGGCGTTGACGATTCCCTTCCGGCTCGAGGGGGATGCCTGGCGGGCTCGACTGCCCCGGGACGCCGTGAAGAAGGGCGCTCGCATCGCCATCGCACGGCGGACCGCGGAATCCGAGTTAGAGGCGGAGGGCGTGATTGAGGGCACCGACCCGTATGTGCCCGGGGGCAACCCCATCACGCGCGGCCCCATGCGCCTGACGCTGTTCAAGTCCTTCAAGATCACCGCGGGGGGCACCGAATCGATCAACGTGCTGGAAGAGCTCGACCCAGTGGATTGGGAAACGGCGAAGATGCGTGAACAGCGGCGTGCCGCCGTGCGCGCCGCCCGGGAGGGCGAAGATGGGAGTTGGTGGCTGCCGGCCCCGCAAGCCGGGATCACCCTCCGCCTGCGCCCGTCGCCCTTCCCGGAAGGAGCCCGTGGAAAGCCGGCGGGCAAGTCCTTTGGCCAGCGGGTCAGCGACGCATTCCGGAATCTGGGGGGGCGGCCCGAGAACCGCAGCCTGCTCGGGCGGGTGATCGTTGATAACCTGCGGCTCGAGTCGCCGCAGGCCGGTCACGTCGCCGGAGTGCGTGTCGGTTCGGCGGACGTGGAGGTCGAGGATGCGCTGGGCGGCAAGGTTCCGCGCAACGGCCTCGTCCGCTACTTGAACGGCGCCGTCGAGATGAGCCTGACCAACGGCAAAGTCGATCGCATCGATATCCGGCGCGATCTGACTCAGTACGCGGGCAAGCCTGCGCCCACCGAGCAGCCCGGCACCATCTCCGATATCCGTCACGAATCGAACCGGCTGCGGGCACCGATCTCCACCGCGTTTCAGCCCCAGCCGGGTATGGAACTCGAGGTGACCGTGGCGGGCAGGCCGCTCGCCGGCAAGGGCAGCGACTACTACCGCGCCCTCGTGCTCGAGCGGACGCAGTCGGACGTCGTGCTGAAACTCGTACGGAAGAGCAAGAGCGGAAAGACCCTCGACGACGCCGCCTGGGATGTGGTGCGCAGCCTGCCCCCGGCAGATACCGGTGCCGTGATCTTGCGGTCGCCCGCTCGTTGAGGGCGGCTCCGCGACGGGAGGAATCTAGAATGCGAATCGTCTGGCTGATCGCCCTCGGCCTGGCCGGGCTCGCCGGATCCGTGGGAGCCCAGGAGGCAACCGTGACCGGCTTTCTCGACCGCGCTGTCACCATCGAGGGGAAGTCATACCCCTACGTTGTCTACGTCCCCAGGGCGTACCGGGCAGAGAAGCCGTGGCCGGCCATCCTCTTCCTGCACGGCGCCGGCGAACGGGGCTCGGACGGCCTCAAACAGAGCGAGGTGGGCCTGGGACGAGCCGTGAGGATGAATCCGGAGCGCTACCCCGCGATCACCGTCTTCCCTCAATGCCCCACCGGCGATAGCTTCCGCAGCCTGGGCGGGAAGATCGCCCTCATGGCGCTGGACGCCACGCTCAAGGAGTTCAAGATCGACGAGAAGCGCCAGTATCTCACCGGTCTCTCGATGGGGGGATACGGCACCTGGGCGATCGCCGCGCAGTTCCCGGAGCGGTTTGCCGCGCTCGTCCCCATTTGCGGCGGCGGCGAGCCAGCGACGATGGCCCCGCGGCTGAAGGGCGTCCCAATCTGGGTTTTCCATGGAGACGCGGATCAGGCAGTGCCGGTCGCGCGCTCTCGCGAGATGGTCGAGGCGATCAAGGGCGCCGGCAGCACGGTCGTTAAGTACACCGAGTATCCGGGCGTGGGTCACAACAGTTGGGACGCTGCCTACGGAGATGCCGAAATGGCGACCTGGTTATTCTCACAGCACCGGTAGCGCGGACCCTGCTTGGGGGAGTTGCCCGCACTTGAGAGCGAGCCGCCGCCTGCATCGTGCCCGACTCCGGGGTGCTCAGGTGACGAAGGGCGAGTTCCTGCGTCAGAATGTTTGAGATTCACGCTTCCACGAGCCGGGTCCCCAGCGTTCGGGGGTCGGCTCCATTCGCGGGCCGCGACACGAGCTGCCCGGGAGACTTCCGAATGAACTACACCCGGGCGGCTTACGCCGCCGGTCTCGGCCTGTTGGCCGCAGTCGTCGTCGCCGGCGGCGTTGCCGTGGCGCAGGGCGACAGCCTGACCCTCGACCCTCAGGGCGCCGCGAAGGCGGGCCTGGGCTACTTCCCCATCCAGGTGACGCTCAGCCCCACAAAGCCGGACCGCGTCAAGAAAGAGCCCGCTTACAAGGGTGCCCCCAAGTACGCCCTCGTCAAGCTCGGCAACGACCCGAACTCCGCCACGGTCATCGCTCTCGACGAGCCCGAGGGCGGTGAGTTCAGGGTTTATGTGGATGCCAACGGCAATGGGGACCTGACCGATGATGGTGACGGTGCCTGGAGCGCCAAGCGCGAGGCCAACGGTCGCATCACCTACGGTGTAAACCGCTACGTCCTTAACGCCTCCTATGTCCTGGACGGCGGCCGCACCGCCTCCGCCAAGTACGGCATCGCCTGCTACCGCATCTCCACCATCCCTAACCTGCTCATCTACCGCGAGGGCGTGCGCACCGGGATGGTCACTGTGGCCGGCAAGACACACAAGGCGGTCCTGGTCGAGAACGATGCCGACGGCATCTTCAATAAGACCATCGCCAGCCCGGACCAGGCCCGCGCCGGTCGGCCAGTGTGGTTGCAGATCGACCTGAACGACGACGGCAAGTTTGCCGGCGCCGCCGTTGAGATGTTCGACATCCGCGGACCCTTCAGCATCGGCAAGGACGTCTACGAGGCCATGGTCGCCGTTGACGGCTCTACCGTGAAGCTCGCGCCGACCACGAAAGTGGCGATGAACCTGCTGAAGGCTGCCCCCCCGCGGCCCGAACTTCTGACCGCCGGGACACCGGCTCCGGACTTCACGGCCGAAGCGTGGGGCGGCGGCAAGGTTAGCCTCGCCAGCTTCAAGGGCAAGATCGTGATCCTGGACTTCTGGGCGACATGGTGCGGCCCGTGCCAGCTCTCCATGCCCCACGTCGAGAAGGTCTTCCAGTCCGTCAAGGATCAGGGCGTGCAGGTGTTGGCGCTCGCTGTCTGGGATGCGAAGGACGACTACACGAAGTGGGTACCGGCCAACCAGGCCAAGTACCACTTCAACTTCGCGTTCGACCCGGCCGGCCGCGACAACGCGAAGAGCATTGCCAGCAGCCTGTTCAAGGTCAGCGGCATCCCGACGACCTACATCATCGACAAGGAAGGCAAGGTGGCCGCGGCCATCGTCGGCTTCCGTGGCGATGAGGACACCCGGATCGAGGAAGCCCTCCGCAAGCTGGGCGTGAAGATCTAGCTCTTCCCCCGTTCACGTGGAAAAGGCCGCCCGAGCGCCGGAGCGCTCGGGCGGCCACTTCCGATGACCTGGATGCGCGTGCGTCCGGCCCCACATTCGGGACGGCCTTACGGCGTCGTGCGACGACCTGGGTGCCCAGGCGTCCGGCCCGCATGGCGGTGACGACCCCGGTCCCGCCGGCCTCATGCCGTCGTGCGATGACCTGGGTGCGCGGGCGTCCGGCCCGCGCGGCGTTGACGACCCCGGTCCGGCCCCATGGAACCATTCCGGCTACGTCGTCGAAGACTCCCGAGTGCCTCGTGACTCCGTCACAAGACGGAGGGCGAGTCCGTCTCCGAAGCCTCTGGATGACGACCCCGGTCCCGAACACCTGGCTGCCTCACGTTGTCGTGCGATGAACTGGGTGCGCGGGCGTCCGGCCCGCATGGCATTGACGACCCCGGTCCCGCCGACCCCATGCCGTCCTGCGATGAACTGGGTGCGCGGGCGTACGGCCCGCATGGCCGCGGATTCCACGCGAAAGCGATCACTGATTCCGCTTGAAACGGATCACTGATTTCAGGCGAAGGCGGTCAGTCGCCGCTCTGGCGCCACTCTTCCATCTCCGGGTCGTGTCGGCCCGCGCCCCGCCAGATCTGCTCCCGAAACTCCCTGAACTCCTCCCGCGCGGAGCGGGCGATCTTGCGGGCGTGGTACCAGTTGAAGCCGGCGTTGACGCCCGAGGCCACCACCGGGATCCCACGGATGAGTCCCTGACGGGTGATGCGTAACCCGATGAGACGGGCAAGGAAGAGCATCAGGTCGAGGATCCACCCCGCGCGGTTGGTTGCGTGTCGCAGGCCCCGGGCCGCTGCGGCCAGGGTGAGGGATTCGGTCGCCTTCTTGGCGCTGCGGCCGAAGTGGGCGTTGACATAGGCCTGGAGCACCAGCGCCCGTGCGGCACCCTGACGCGCGTCCGGATCCGGATCGAACCCGTAGGCCGCGGCGATCCCCGTCACCATCCGCAGCGTCAGTGCGAGGAACTGGAGCGCGTCGGGCAGCAGGCCCGGTAACCCGGCCAAACCGGACGCGGCACCGGCGGCGGTGACGGTCAGGTTGGTGGGCCGGATATAGCTGTCCGCAATCGCGTCCATCAGTTTTCCGGACGCCTGCTCACGGTACTGCTGCCAGCTAAGCCCGGGGAACCCGCGCTCGGCCGCACGGCGCAGCACGTCCTCCCGCCGGACATGAACGCGATCGTAGGTGAACGCAATGGCGTCCGCCAGCCCCTGCTGCAGTCGGTCGGTCGGCATCCTCGGCATCCCTGATTCCCTCAAGACTATCGGGGTGCCGCACCTGCCTTGTCGGCATTCCCGGTTCCGCCTGCGGGGGAGCCTGGGAAGGGAGCCATCAGGTCGGTGTGCAGACGAGGTTGTGCGGTCACCCAGCGCTTGATGAGGAGATACCCTTCATCCTGCGGCAGATAGCGGCGCCCACCCTGATGGCCATCCTCCTTGCCGTCCTGGACATTCAGCGGCTTCCGTAGGATCTTGCTTCGCTCCACGTCCCGATAGTCGATGCGCGCCTGCAACTCGCGGTAGTTGAAGAGCAGGTCGGTGACGTTTTGGTAGCCGAATTCGTCCGTGGGGCGGAGGGTGAGGGATGGGACGCGGCCCGGGATGCCGTGGCACCCCATGCACGCCATCTGGTCGCCCCGCTTGACGCGCACGAGTTCTGGAAGCACCTCGTCGCGGAACGCCGTCAGGTCCGCCAGGACGCGGGGGTCCACGCGGCCGGCATCGGTCAGCCAGCGCCCAGGTCGGCCCTCTGCCTTGAGCGCCGCGAGCAGGTCGGGGATGAATCGGTCCGATCCCTGCTTCACGACGTTCTCGGCGATCTTTCTAAGCTGCTCGTCCTTCTCCGTTTCCAACAGGTCGCGGAGCGCTCGCAGCACCTCGGGGTTCCGACGGACGGATGGCGCGTTGGCCGCACGAATCGCGGCTGCCCGCGTCTCGGCGGGAGCCGTCGGCTTGAGCGAGTCGAGGAAGAGCTGCAGCGCCCGATCCCTGATGATCAGGTTGGGGTCGATCTTCATCGGGGCCGCGGGCTCCTGGACGGGGGGTGCCCCCGCGGCCGGGGTCGCGGCCGCTGCCTTGATCTCGAGAAGCCACGGCACGCTGCGGATCCAGAAATGTCGCTCCAGCGGGTTACGGAACTCGGCCGGGAAGAAGCGACGGAAGACCAGCTCCAGGTGGAGATCCGGGTTCTCGGCCATCACCTGCCCCAGTCGGTCCGCGAGGTACCAGTCGGCCGTCATCTGCCTCTCGAGCTGCTGCCGCTTGCCGGCATCCGGCTCGGTGGCGATCTGTTCCGGCGTGGCGTAGGTCTCGAACCGCGGAATCATCAGGTCGAGGAAGCGCATCTGCTGTTCTTCGTCTTTGGGGATCACCCAGGTGACGGTGGAGAAGAGCTTGAGGACGGGATCGGAGAGGGTCGCTCTCCGGGCCGGATCCATAGCGCCGCGCCGGATCTGTTGGATCAGCGGTTCGACGAGTTCGATGGCCGCCTGCAGCGTGGCGGAACGGGGGTCGGAGACTGCGGCCGCCGCAGCCTGCCGAAGATCTTCCGGCGCGTTCAGCGTGTAGTTGATCAGGTATTCCTGGAGTGGGCCGTGCGGTACATTGGCCGCGCCCTCGAGCCCCGCCAGGATCGCCCGGCGCTCCCCGCGGGGTTGCTCTTCCCGCATGTAGACGACCACCGCCTGACCGAACAGCGCCCCAGCACCGGGGGTGGTGTAGCCCATCTGACCGGGGCCACCGTCACCGCCCGCTGTCTGGTAGAACGTGGCGGCGACCGCCACCAGCCGTCGCGCCAGCAGCGATTTCAACTGCGGCTGGGCTCGCTCCAACCGTTGGCGGAGCGTTTCGAAGAGCTGTGCCAGTTCCTTGTACTGGTGCTGCTGGGAGCCGTTTGCCTTGTGGCCGTTGGCGATGAAGAGTGCCTGGCTGGAGTAGCGATTGCTGTTTTCGACGAGCAGGTTGCTCTCCGGGCGCTCAAACATGCGTACCCATGCGCTGTTCACCGCGGCGCGGATAGGCGGGTTCCAGATCCACCACTGCCAGGCGGACTTTGTCGCCCAGGCGCGGACACCGGCGCTCGGGTCGTCGTTGATGGCGCGGTCGAACAGGCGTCCCAATCGCGCCCAGTCGATCCGGGCTTGCGGCATCACAGCGTCGGCACGCATCCCCAGGGCCTGGATGGCGGCCTCGCGGGCGCGGTCGTCCCCCCGCTCGGCAGCCAGCAGGGTGGGGGACCAGCCCTGGTCATCCAGCAGTGTCTGGCGGAGGGCCCAGGTAGCGACCTCGCGGATCGGCTTGGCTGAGTCGGAGAGCGCCGCCGTCAGGATAGGAACCGCGCTTTCCCGGTGAATGGCACCAAGGCCGAGCAGGCCCCACCACCTGACGGGAAGGCGGGTGTCGCGCGCAGCCTGCGTCAGCAGATCCTGACACTCGGGCAGCGCCGCCAGAGCCATTGCCTGGACTCGCCGGACGGTCTCCGCGAGGTCCTCCGTCGGGCGGGGGATGAAGTCCGCCCGCTTCGGAATGCTGGGCTTGACGGGGTAGAGCCGCGCGAGGGCGTTCATGGCGTAGGCGGTGGGGACAAACCCGGTGATGGCGGCGCGATTCCAGCGGCCGTTCGGGTCCTGCATCCGCAGCAGCGCCTGAACGCCGCGTGCGACCGCGGGATCATTCTTCCCTCGCCCCACGGCTGCCAGCCCGGTGAGCGCCAGCGCCGTCGGGGAGGGGTCCCAATCCGTGCCGCCGCGCTCCCAGGTCTGCCCGCCGTCACGCGTCGTTCCCGGTTGGAAGCCCCAGCTTCCGTCCGGGTTCTGGATGGCACGGAGGCGGCGCTCGTCCTCGGCCAGCTTCTGCCTCACCGTCTCGACGAAGGCCCCAGGGTCTCCATCGGCGACCACGCGGCCAGCCGCCCGCTCAGCTTCATCGGCACGACGAGCCTGATCCGCGTAGGTGGCCAGGGGGAGCAGGCGACCAAAAAAGTCGAGCCGCACGCCGATGTCATCGGTGAACCGCGGGTCGAGATTGAGCACCTTGCGAGCCCGGTCCTGCAGGGCGCGGAAGTATCGCCAGTCGCCGGTCTTCCGCCAGGCGGTCTGCAGAATCTCGCCGGTAAAGAGGTAGACGATGTTCTGCCCGACATTCGAGCCCGGGCCGGCGGCGTTGATCCCACCGGGATCGGCGGTCAGGAGCACGTAGTTGGCGGTGCGGATCTGCTGGCTGGCGTGGAGCTTGCGCGGCGGGATGATGCGTTCGGCCTGAACGATGTTGAAGCCGGCCGCGCGCGTTCCCGCCGGCCCGTCGCCGATATCCAGCGGGGCCAGGCTGGTGTTGTTAGCGGCGTTCTGCAGTTCGTTCGTTGGGCGCAGGCATTCGTACATCGTGTTGAGCAGTCGCCAGTAGTTCTGGACGTTTTCCACACGGTAGCCCTGGAGGACGGGGACGGCCGGACCCCACACGCCGCTCTGCGTGTGGCAGCTCATGCACTGGGTGCCGAGCAGGTTGCCGGAATCCCGGATCCGCCGTTCGATGCTTGCTCCGCGAGGCCGGTTCGTCAGCCAGGCGTCTACCTGCCCCACGTGGGTGTACATCGCCTGCCGAACAGCCGTCTCCGGGTCGGCATACGGCGCGGGCCGCGAAACCCGAAGCTGAAGCTGGTAGCCGGGGGCGTTCGCCTCTACCCGCAGATAGTAGACTCGGCCGGGTTGGAGCAGGCGTGTGATGTGGGTCCGATGTTGCTCCTCCTGCTGATGGGAGCGTTCGTTGGGGTCCATCCCCTCGGCGAACTGAATCTGCTTTCCCTCCTGCCAGGGGAGCTTCTGTGGGTTGACTTCACCCAGGAACTCGCTCACGGGCAGCAGTGCGCCCAGAGGTAGACGCCGGAGCGAAGCACCCGGGACGCTGCCATCCAGGCGGTAGCAGCGCACCCTGGCCGCGACCCACTGACCGGGGATGCTGAGTTCCGCCGACAGCAACCGTGGTTCGACCCCTCGGAACTCAACGCGGAACCAGTCATCGCCGGACCGGCCGACCCGACCGTTGTCGAAGTACTCCACGTCGTCGCCGGTGCCGGTGATCTCCACCGTTCGGGCCGGATCCCCCCCCGGCAGTGCGATCGGCTGGGCCTGCTCCGGGGTATCGTTGGGTTCCGCTTCCACCCAGGTTCCGGCCTGCTGCGACTGTTCGTCTGTGGGGAGCACCAACGGCCGGAGGCTGACGACCATCGGGGCCACGGCACCGTCCGGCCAGGGGGTGCGGCTGGGGACGGGAAACATCTCGGGCGCAGCGCCCTTCTCACGCCACCTCGAGCTCTCGCCCACATGGGGTTCCTCGACGACCGGCGCCATGCTGAGGCGGTAGATGCCGGCTAACGGTGCCTGGTAAACGAGCGTCACGTCCGGGTCGAGGGCGTGCAACACCTTGCGCCAACCTGCAGTTGGGGCACCGGCGATGCCCGCCGGGTCGATAGCCCGGGGGCCTCCCGTGGGCGGGGTCGCGATCTGATCCGCGGCCCGGTCCGGCCGCACCAGACTCCAGGCGACCGCAATCCTGCCGTTCGGCGGTAGCAATGATGGCCGCTGGATCGCCACCGTCATCTGCCGTGCTTCCCGAGCCGAGAGACGTATGTCCCGGCTCCAGGGGCCTCGGAGCGCGATGGGGCCGTCGGCGGCGCCTACCGGGCGACCTGCGGCGTCCTTCCGCGCACCGGCTCCAGAGTTGCCGCCAGCAGCCAGGGCCAGTGTCGTCAATCCACAGCAGGTTGCCAGCAGAACGGCGTGCTTGAACGTGGTGTTGTTCACGTTGCGGTCTCTCTCGGGGTCGGGTAGGCGAATTGCCGACAGAATTGGGACGAGCCTGGACGAATGAAGTTTCGTACGCGCGTTCCCGCAGGTCGACTTCCCCTCGGGCCAACCGAGATGGCGCACCGCGTCAGCCCACTGCGTGCATTTCATCGCGGACGAACCGGTCGGGCTCTCCGCCGAGTCGCACGCCAATCTCTTCGCGAGCGCGCTGCGGATCAAGGCGGGCGAGGGCCCAAACGGCGTGCCCGCGCACGAGCGGCTCTGGATCGTCCAGGGCCCGCACCAGTGCCGGAACCGCACGGGCATCACCGCTGTTCCCCAGGGCGACACAAATGTTCCGGAGGAAGCCGCGCCGCCGCGCCCGTAGGATTGGGCTGCCGTCGAACCGGCTTCGGAATGAGGGCTCGTCGAGGGCGAGAAGCTCGATCAGGTCGGGAGCCTCCAGCCCGTGGCTGGGACGGAACGCAGTCTCGAGGCTGCGCAGGGACTTGCGGTTCCACGGACACACCTCCTGGCACAGGTCGCATCCGAAGATCCAGTTGCCTACCAGCGGGCGAAGCTCCCGCGGGATCGGTCCCTTCAGCTCGATGGTGAGATAGGAGATGCACCGCCGCGCGTCCAGCACGTACGGGGAGACGAACGCTCCGGTGGGGCAGACATCGAGACACCGTCGGCACGTGCCGCAGTGGGCGGAGGTTTCAGTGTCGGACGGAAGCTCTCGATTGATCAGGAGAGCGCCGAGGAAGAAGTAGCTGCCCTCTGCACGATTCAGCAACATGGTGTTCTTGCCAAACCAGCCGAGCCCGGCACGCCGGGCGAGATCGCGCTCGAGGAGCGGCCCCGCGTCGACATAGGCCCGACCCTCCAATCCCGGATCCGCACCGGACCGGACCCGGTCGAGGAGGGCGAGCAGGCGATCCCGGATGAGATCGTGGTAGTCGCGGCCCACCGCGTAGCGGGCGATGCGGCCGGTGTCCCAACTCTGGGCGGAAGGGTCGGGGTCCCACACGCGGTGGTTGAGCGCCACCACCAGGATCGATCCGCACTGCGGCCAGCCGATCCTGGGGCTCGCACGTCGATCGGGATCCCGGGCCATGTAGCCCATTTCGCCGTGGTGACCGGCCGCCAGCCAGTCGCGATAGGCGGCGGAGGTTTCTGCGGGCGATGCGGGCGCAATCCCGGCCGGGGCGAATCCGGCCTCGCCAGCCTCCCGCAGAAGCTCGGCCTTCAGGAATTCGGGGCGGCAGGTGCCGGGCTCCGTCTCGGCGCGGATCTCGTCCAACGTGGTGGTCCCCAGGTCGGATGCAGCTTCCGACTCGCCGCGGGCGATTCCTGTCTGCTTCACGGTACGCGAAGACGGCCGACCCGAGGGCCGGCCGTCGATTCGTGCCTCGCTGGAGAGCTTCAGGCGAGGGCGAGTTCGCGCCGTGGGCCCATCGCCACGATGGCCGCGTCCGCCGCATTGAGTGCAGCACGAACTGCGGCAGCGGCGGTGGCGGCACGGGTGGATGTGTCGCCGCATGCAGAGTTGCGGGCCAGCCGGATGGCCTCCCGCCAGGTGAGATCCTCGCCATCGAGCTGCAGGATCAGAAGGGCAAGTCGTTGTCGCTGGGTCATGTTTTCTTGTTACCGCTGGTAGCCTTGTTGAGGGTGTTCAGGTCCAAACCGCGCCAGTATAGCACCCTTGTCAAGCCCCCCCCCGGTGCGGTGCGCTTAAAGATGATCCGCCGGGTTCCGATGCCCGCCCCTATGAGAACTCGTAGGTCCGACCGGTGCGGGCGCTGGTGTAGATCCCGTGCAGCAGCGCGGTCAGAGCGCGTCCGTCGTCGATCGTGATCCGCATTTCGGTGCCTGAAGTGAGGGCGGCGATCCACTGGTCCAACGGGGTCGGGAGCGGATCTGGTAGTTTCGCCGGGACGAAGGTTCCGGAGAGATCGAGGGGAGACACCGAACGGCTCTGCAGCATCACCGGCGACCCCGGGTAACCCCGACCGGCGAACCCCTCGGTGCCGTAGACCTCCCAGGTGTTCGGTCCGCTCCGGTGAACCCAGGAGACATCGAGGATGCCGATGGCGCCACTCTTGAAGGTCACCACGGCGACGGCCATGTCGTCGATCGGGTAGGCGCCCGCGTAGTTGGCGATCGTGGCGTGCACGCAGCGGGGCTCCCCCAGAAACCAGAGCATGGCGTCCACGGTGTGGCAGCCCAGATCGAACAGGCTCCCGCCACCCGCCAGCTTCTCGTCGCCGAACCAGAGGCTGCCCTCCTTGAACCAGCGATCCAGGGCGGCGGCGTGGGCGATCCGGGCGCGCATCATCGTGATCGTGCCCAGCAGTCCGTCGTCAATGCACCGCTTCAGGAAGAGAGCCTCGGGGTGGGAGCGCTGCGGCAGCGAAATCATGAACTTGACGCCCGCCTGCTTGACCGCGGCAACCACTGCGTCCGCCTCCTCGAGACCGATCGTGAGCGCCTTCTCTGTGAAAACGTGTTTCCCAGCCGCGGCTGCGGCAAGGATGAGGTCACCGTGCTTGTTGGTTTCGCTGTTCAGCACGACGCCGTCGATCCGGGCGTCACCGAGTACCTCGTGGAGGTTGTCCGCGAAAGGGACTTCGAACAGGCGGGCGCCAGCGCGACCACGGGCAGGATCGTCATCCCACACACACGCGATCTCGGCATCCGGGTTGCGTTGGATTTGCTGCCCATAGCCGCGGGCGTGGACGTGGGCCATGCTGAGCATGGCGAGGCGAACGGGCATTGGCTCCTCCGGTAAGCAGGTAGTCGGTCGCGAGATCCGCGCCACTCGGGGAAGTGCGCCGTGAGGACGCCAGGTCCCTACCCGCTCAGAAACCGCTCACGCGGTGTCGCGCTGCCGTACCTGATCCAGCATCACGGCCCCCAGGATGACGAGCCCCAGGATCACCGTCTGCGTGTAGCTCTGGACGCCCATGAGGTTCATGCCGTTGCGGATGACGGCGATGACCAGCGCACCGAGCAGGGTGCCGAAGGCCTTTCCCCTACCGCCGGAGAGCGAGGCACCCCCGACGACGACCGCGGCGATGACGAACAGTTCGTACATCTGCCCGTAGGTCGGCGAGCCGCTGTTGAGCTGGCTGGCCATAACGACGCCCCCCAGCCCCGCCAGCGCCGCCGATAGGGTGTAGACGATGCACAGGACGCGCTGGATGGGGATCCCGGACAACCGGGCGGCTTCCGCATTGCTGCCGACGGCGTAGACTGCCCTGCCGCCGCCCGTCCTCGTCATCAGCAGGTGCGCCGTCGCGTAGAGCGCCAGGGTCAGCCAGACCGCGATCGGCAACCCCACCGCCGATCCGCGACCCAACGTGACGAAACTCTCCGGCAGCCGGTAGACCGACTCCCCCCCGGCGAGGATGAATGCCAACCCGCTTGTTACCAGCATCATTGCGAGCGTGACGATGAAGGCGGGGATGCGAAACCGCGTGATCATCAGCCCGGTGAACAGTCCGACGGCGCCACACCCGGCGATGCCGACGAGGCAGGCCAGCAACATGGCTGCGCCGCTCGCCTGCTGGGCGCCGCCCACATCGCGGATGAGTCGGGCGGTGATCACGGCGGAGAGGGCGATCAGACTCCCCACGGAGAGGTCGATTCCGCCCGTGATGATCACCAGGGTCATCCCGATCGCGAGGATGGCGATGACGGCAATCTGGTTGGCAATGTTCAGCAGGTTCTCGGGTTTCAGAAACACCGAGCCTCGGTACCTGCTGGGCACCGCTACCACAGCGCCTCGCAGCGCGGGGAACCGGTTCTGTGCGCCATCCCAGAGCGGCCAGGGGGCGGTCGCGCGGCTAAGCACCAACGCCGCCGCGCTCGCCTTTCCGGCCGACAGTCTGTCCAACTCTTCCCGCGTCTCCGCGGGGCCGCCGCTCAATACGGTGACGCCAACCCCGGTTATCCTGGCGAGACGCACCCGCAGGGCCTCTGCGAGGGCAGCGTCGTCCGGTCCGGCCGCGACGACGACCAGCACCCGCGCGCCGGGAGTCAGCCGCGGAGCGACCGACTCCGCCAGTTGCTTCCCCGCGGCAGCGCCTTCAGGCTGCTGGTCCCGAAACGTGGCCAGGCTGAAGAAGGTGCACAGCACCACCAGGGCAAGGACGATTCCGTAGTCCCCAAGGAACCCGCGGATGGCCTGTCGGACGGGCGAGGTCGCGGTCGCGCCGTCGGTCACCGGGCGGAGAGTTCTGGGTCGCGCTCGGCATCAGCCTTCCGATAAAGCGCGGTGGGAATCAGAATTTCCGGCACGGGCTTCTCGCCCTTGAAGTGATGGACGATGGCGGTGACGGTCTCCTTGCCGATGCGGTCGGGAAACTGGACCGGGTCCGCATAGATCTTGCCGTCGCGAATCGCTTCTTTGCCTTCGGGCTGGCCATCGAAGGCGACGATCTTCACACCAGCCGCCTTGCCGGCTTTCTCCAGCGCCGCGCGTGCGCCGAGTCCCGAGGGATCATTGATCGCGAAGATGCCGGCTAGATCCGGATGCGCCTGGAGGGCGTCCTCGGTGGCCTTGAAACCCTGATCTTTCGCGCCGCCACCGTTGAGGGTGGTGACGATTTGGATCTTGCCGCCTTTCCCGGCGCCGTTGTGGGCCGCGATAACTTCGTTGAACCCCTTCACCCGGAGAATGCACGACTCCACGACCGGGAAGTCCAGGATGGCGACTTTGCCCCCGGCCTCCCCCAGTGCCTCGATCATGGCTCTGCCGGCTTCCTTACCGCCACCGTAGTTGTCCGTGGCGATGTGGGTGACCACCTTCGCCCCCGGAGCCAGACAGGCGATGTCCGCAGTGAAGACGGGGATCCCGGCCTCGTTGGCCTCCTGAATCGCCGGCCCGATCGACTTGGAGTCGCACGGCGTCAGCACGATCGCCGCGACTTTCCGGACGATGAAGTCCTTCACCTGGTTTTGCTGTCTGGCCACGTCGAACTCGCCGCTGACCGTAGTTACCTCGTACCCGTGCAGACGCGCTTCGGCCGTCATGCTGTCCGAGATGACCTTGAAGAAGGGGTTAGTGAGGGTCAGTACGGAGAGACCAATCACCCCTCGAGTGGGCGGGCCGGACAGCTCGGTCATGCCGTTGCCCGTGCTGGTGGCCATCTGCGGAGGCTGGGAGGGTTGGCAGCCGCCCGCGATGGTCAACAGGCAGAGGCCCAGTCCCCGGATCAGGGCTTTCATCAGACGGTCCTTCCGCGCGCCCGGCCGGTCCCTAGCGTGCCGGCGACGCAGGATGGAGCGTGACAAGCCGTACCGGCCACCGCCATCCTGGCCGAGCGCATGCGCCATGATTACAGGACGCCCACGGCTTTCCCTGCTATGGACCGGCTGGCGGAGGGTTGAGGCCGTTGATCACATCGGTGATCAACCCGAATTTGTTCGCTTCGATGCGTGTGCCGGCGTTTTGGGAGCCTGGAACGGGCGGCAGGTCGGAGGTTCCGTGCGTGTGGACACCGAACGCGTAAGGTCCCGTGCCTGGTCCGGGCACCAGCGGCGCAATCCGGTAGATGGCGCTCCCACTCTGTCCGCCGCCTGTATCGATCTGGTACTTGAAGCGGTGCTCGGTGTAGGCAAGCATCTGGCCATTGTCGGTGTAGAGGTGGACGCCGGCGGCCCGATCTCCCGGGTATCCTTCGATGATGCCGTTGAGCCCGGCGTCGATGGTGGCGTCCGCGACCGTTTCGTAACCGAAGAAGCCAGTGGTGTTGCCGATGTTGCTATTGATGCGGATCACCCCGAAGTCCGCGTCGAGATTCCCGTCATTGACGAACCCAAGGAAGGTGAAGACGGCGGTCGCTTGGTGTGAACCGTACGGCTTGTACGGCCCGTCGAGCGCCGGGATCACCTCGATCGACTTGGCGAAGGCAGAGGGCGGATCAGCCGGCTTGTCTTTGTGAAGATAGACGCAGTGTCCGGCGGTGAGCACCACGTTCGGGGCGACCAGGGTTCCGGTGCCAATGAACACGGCATTGTCCGAGCGGGTGATGTAGAGCTTGCAGATCGGGCGGTCCGGGTAGTTGGTGGTCGGCGTGACCCGGACTCGAGTGTCGCCGGGCGGGATGACAGATCGAGGGCCCTGGGTGAACAGGTCCAGCAGTGAAGGGTCGAACGGGAGCGACTGACCGCCATCGCCCGCAAACCCGGGGTAGCTGGTGACGTCCGGGTTGGCCGTGGGCCGGGGACCGTTCCAGCGCCGTCTGCGGGATGGCAGCCAGGCGACGATGCGAGCCGCCTTCTTAGGCGGGAGCAGCTTGTGGCCCCGCTTCGGACCCCTTGGTGCCGGAATCGGTCTGGCGTTGAGATACCGATCACCCAGCCGCGCAGCCGCGTCCGCTGGGTGGAGCGGGAAGTTGGACCGCGCGGTCCCAGGCGTGGGAGCGGCCAACACCGCCGCGGTTGCCGCGACGGCGAGGGCGAAGAGAGGACGATGGAAGCGGAAACTCTTTCGCATGCGACTTACCTTTTATGGCACCGGCGGGCGGCCAGGCCGGCGGGAAGCAACCCGGCGAGGATCAGTGCGAGGGAACCGGGCTCCGGGACAGCCGATGCCTGGAAGTCATCCAGCGTAAACGAGTGGCTCGGGCTGTCGGTGAAGATTTCGAAGCTCAGGATGTCCGTGTTCGCGGAGAAAACGCCTGGTGTGGAGACGCCAAGGTTGCTCGGAACACCGCTCACCTCGTTGATGAGTAGCGCCCCGGTTTGATTGAGGCCCGAATAGGCGCGGATGCGCAGGGTTTCGCACCAGGTGAACCAGGCGCGGAACGAGCGGACGCCGGAGTAATTGAAATTCCCGAGGATCGCATGGCCGTTGTCCTCGATCACGTTGATTCCCGAGTGGGGTGGGAACCGCGGGTCATTGAGCGAACTGGGCTTCTGCAGCACCCGGGCATTCTGGAACGTGACGCCCGCCGTCACCGCAAACTGGTTGGTGACGTTGGTGAGATCCGCAAGCCCCTCGAAGTCGATCACCGTTTGCGCGGAAGCCGGCACAGCCCAGCTCAGGCTCAGGATGCAGAGAACGCCGAAGAAGAATCGCATGGACGGATCCTCGCAGACTCGGGAGTGAACTCAAGCAAAACCACGGGTCATCTAAGTACAGCGCTGGTTCGTCGCCGCTGTGACATCGATATGCCAGCCGGAGTCGTGGACCATCGTTCGCAGGCGTGCACGCAGTCGCTCCAGCCGCTTGCGGAGGGCTCCGTGGGTGCAGCCCAATAGACGGGCCACTTCCGGGCAGCCTCGCTCGTCCAGCAGACACATCCGGAACAATTCGCGATCCTGATGACAAAGCTGGGTTTGGAGGTCCCGCACCAACTCGCGCCACTCCCAGTGGATCCACGGGTCGTGCGCCAGCTCGTGGGCGTCGGGCTGGTAACTCGCGAGGAGACGCTCCGCGTCCGCCAGCCGGGCAGCTTCGCGGATAGCCAGCCGGATGGCCGCATGCCAGAGGTAGTGATAGAGTGCCGGGCTGTGGGCCGGGATCGTGTGCGCCCGTCGCGTCAGGATCTCCGCCGCAAAGTCCACGCCGAGGGCGTCCGCGTCCGCGGGCTGTAGCCCGGCGCGCCTGGCTGCAGCCTCCCCCAGACGGCGCAGTGCAACCACCGCCTGGGGCAACAGGCAGGTCTCGCCCGCGAGGTATCGTCGGACCGGATCCATCGAGGCCGGCTCCAGACTGCAGCGCGGCGTGGGGACCCAAGCGTCTGGACCACCACCGCTCGATTTGCCGCTGGTCAGTTGCGGAAGTCGTGTGCGGATTCCTCTTGGAGTTTGGCGGGGCGGGCGCGGGCGGACGGTGTTGCGCCGCAACGGGAGCCTATGCGGGCGCCGAGGTCCGGTCGCGGGGCGTCAGCCACTGGAGCTTCGCGCCGCTCGGGCGAATCCGCGCGGGCGTGCCGTCCAGCAACTCGCCGTCCAGCGTGGGCACAAGGACGGAGGTCGAGTCAACTTGCACTTCCCGGACTCGCCAGGATCGGACGCCGGGGTGGCGCACATGCCCGCCAGAAAAGATGGAAGGGAACTGGCGCAGCAGCTCCAGTCGCGGGATGTCTCCCACGAGCACCACATCGAGCAGCCCATCGTCGATCACGGCATCCGGTGCGATGCGCATCCCGCCGCCGTAGCAGGCCCCGTTGCCAAACGCCACCAGCCATGCTGAGCCGGCGTACGCCAATTCCGCACCGTCGTCGCCCACCAGACGCATCTCGATGGGGGGAGGATTGAATCGCGGGAGGGTGCACAGCAGGGCTGTTGCATATGCCGGAGCACCGGTCAGCCAGGTGAATCGCGAGTTCACCGCCTGCGCAACGGCTGCGTCGAGACCCACCCCAGCGACGTTGACGAACACCGACTCGTTCCAGAGCCAGAGATCGATCGGACGCGTGTTGCCGCTCGCCACCAACTCCGCCAGCTCCGCAGGGGAGTTCGGCGCCGTCAGTGATCGGACGAGGTCATTGCCCGTCCCCGCGGGCAGGATGCCGACCCGCACGGTCCCCACCCGACCTGCGTCGTGGAGCCCCTGAACGGCATCGCGCAGGGTTCCATCTCCCCCGATCACGAGCAGCGTGGAGACATCCTCCCCCAACCCGGATGCCAGGCGACGCGCATCCCCTGGAGCAGAAGTTGGCAGCACGATGGGCGTACCGTGCCGAGCCTGTACGCAGGCCTCCAACTCGCGCAGCCGGGACTCCCCGCGCCCTCGCCCGGAGCGGGGGTTGCCCAGTAGCGCGACCCGACCCACCTGCTCCACGGCGGTGTCCCTCCCGAGCCTTACCGGCCTCCGCCGACCCCGCCGGGAGCCCCGCCCGGCGGCCGGGGCGAACCCGTAGCGATCTTGTAGTCCGAGGGGACGGTAAACGTCGTGGCCGGGATGGTCTGTCCCAGCCGGATCTGGGTCAACGTGATCGTCATGGTCTGGTTGATTTTGACGTCCGGCTTGACCAACCTGTCTGTGACCACTGCCTTGATGGGGAAGCTGGGCGTCATTTTCTGCGGGATCCACACGCGCACCGTTCGAGCGGCTCCCGCCGGGTTGGTCTCCGTGTTGGTTAGCACGTCGCACGCGTAGCCGGAGACCGTCTCGGTGCCCACCTTTTTCGCCCCCTTCAGGGCCCCGCGGGCGTCGAAAGCGAACTGCGTGACGAAGAAGTCAAAGTTGTCCCGCTTCTTCTTCACGTCATCGGGGAGTGGTGCCCGGATACCCTTCTTGCCCCCGCGATCGAGCTGGTACAGGTACCCCCCGGTGACGAGGAATGCCGCTTGCCCGGACATGGGGTCGCGCATCTCCACGCGGGCCTGGTCCGAGGTCAGCCAGGCCTCACCGCGAACGGTCACCTCCATTCCCTGACCCTGCCGCACGGAGGTGATCTTGAAGGACGCGGTCTTCAACCCCCCTTGCGCCATCGCCGATGGACCGGCGTGAGCGAGGGCGGCAGCCATGACGACGGCCCCGAGGCGGATGGTGCGGCGCGCGGTGCGATTCAACGCTTTCTCCCGGTCTAGCGTGGGGACGGCATCCCCCACGGGGGTAAGTATACGCGCCTGGAGTGTCGCGGGCGGGCCCAGCGGGGGGCTTCGGGACCGCCGGAGTAATGGTCGGGGATTCTCGGGGAGATTTGTACAAAATCTGGGGACAAACGGGGAAGCATGGGCTATACTCGGCTCAAGATCGATTGCCGGGTCCCTGTCCGGCTCCGGAGGGTATCCCTCATGCTTCCACCGCGCACCCCGCCGACCATGCTGACGGCCGTCAGCTATTTCCCGACCCGCCCCGGTCCTCGCGCCCTTTTTCTGATTGAGAACTCCAGCCGCAAGGTCGAGCTGCTGGCGCGTCGGCTGTTCAATACGGTGGGCAGGATCGCGGAGGTCGTGCCGATTGCCCACGGGGTCTTGATCGGGTTCGCCGTCCAGGGCGGCGAAGATCCCGATCTGATCGCCAAGATCGACCGGGTGCTGCGTCCGAGTTGCGGGTTCTACCTGGTTGAGCCGGACTTCAGCCGCACAACCTTTGAGCTCGTCCGCAGCCTGTGTGAGGATGCCGGTGCGGCGATTGCTGAGATCCCGACCTGCGGCATCTGCGAGACACCCGACCCTTTTCCGGCCCGGATAGCGGCGCGCGCGGCCGGTCGCGCCGAGTCGCTGCAGCGGGCCTACTGCGTGCGGTGCGTGGCGCGCAACGCGGCCGTGGAAGCCGGCGCGGAGGTGGTGGCGCTTCTCCGGGAGGACGGGATGGGGTTTGGGCTGAGCCCCGTGCTCGACTTTCGCGTCATCCCAGAAATGGTGGATGAGCTCGGGGAGCAGCGCGACGACTCCTATGCCCTTGCAATGTAGCCTGGCACTGAGTCGCCCGCGTGTTCCTCGGATCCTTCAACTATAAGATTGACGATCGTGGCCGGCTGAAAATGCCGTCCGCCTTTGCCTCGTCACTCGGGAACGATTTCACCATCACCCGCAGCCTGGACGATTACCTCTGGGTGATGCCGCAGCAGGAGTGGATGGTGCTTGCCGCCAGGCTCACCAAGGATGAGCGAGCGGATCCGGACCTTGCCGAGCTGCAGCGGTGGTTTTTCGGCTCAGCCGAGATAACCAGTCTGGACAGCGCCGGCCGGATGGCGATCCCCGATCCGCTTCTTGCCTGGGCTGACATCAAGCACGAAGTTCGGCTAGTCGGCGTCGGCTCACGTATTGAACTGTGGGCAATGGAGCGATGGCAGGCACACGATGCCGCCATAAAGCATGCCAAACTCCGGAAAGACGCAGTTATCTATAAGATCTGACCGAGGGCGGACGAGGTCCGTGCCCGATGCCCCGCGCTTCGATGGCCGTACCTGATCAGTGCACTGCGGAGGGGCCCGGCTCCCCTGGGAGCGCGAATCCCATACGCACCAGGGTCCGGCCATCGTCGGCAAACACTTCCAGCCGGTCCGTCAGAGCGCGAACCAGTCTCATTCCGCGACCGTCCCGAGTCCTCGCGTCGAAGCCTGCTCCCCAATCCCGCACATCCACCAGCAGTAGTCTGCCCTCGCGATGGAAGGAGAGTTGCAGGTGCTGCCGTGCGCCTTCTGGTGAGCCGTGCGTCACTGCATTGGCGACCACTTCCGTGGTGGCGGTGCTGACGTCGCCGGCGCGGCCTGGCGCACAACCGCAATCCTGGGCGAAGCGCAGGGCGAGCGTGCGCGCCCGGTCCACATTCTCGGGCCGGCTCTGCAACACGACGGACAGGTCGCGGCTTCCCGTGGTGAGCCACCCAGCGGTGGCGGCGGAAAGGGTGGCTGCGTGCTGGACCCCACCGATACCCAGCAGGGAATCCACGGTTCCTACGGGAGCGGCGTCAGCGCGGATCAGCTTGACTTCCCGGGATTCTCGTCGGGCCGCCCGGGCGATCTCCGCCAGCCGGCAGCGCAACTCTTCGTCCCAGGCCGTCACGGTGTCCATGCGCAGTATCAGGCCGCGACAGTCGGAAGCCGGCCAATTCCGTACAGGGAGCGGTGCCGCGTCGACCTGCCAGGTGAGGATTAGGAACGGACCGGCGACCTCGACCCGGGGGGTGCCGGCGCGTCCCCAGTTACCTCCGCGTAGCTCCTGCTCCATCCTTGCTTGCATCCGTGTCTCCCCGCGTGGCCGATTCGAATCTACGGAGATTGTCGGACCGTCGCGAATCCGACTCCAGCCGACTCTTCTCCAGCCATCAGAGGGGGTGCTTGCGTGCCGAGCCCGGGCGTCGCGGATACGCGGCGGAGGTTGGGCTGACTTTCGGAATGATCACGAGGGATCGCTGGATATCCGTGCCGGGAAGGGACAGCCGCTGGACCACCGGAGGTCCTCCGCCCAGAAGTCCGATCGCCGCATCGGCCTCCCGCACTTCCTCGTCGACGTCAGGGCCCTTCATGGCCACGACAGACCCGCCTACCCGCGCATATGGGAGCGTCCACTCGAGCAAGGTATGGAGCCGGGCAACGGCCCGCGCGGTCACCAGGTCTCCCGTCTCCCGCAGTGGGCGTCCGACCCACGCCACACCGGCTGCGTCTTCCGCCCGCGCGTGGATGAGCGCAACGCCACCCACGCCCAGGGATCCCACCACCCGTTCCACGAACTTCAGGCGCTTCTGCAGGGAATCGATGGCCACCAACTCCAGGTGGGGGAATGCAAGCTTCAGGACCAGGCCGGGGAAGCCCGCCCCGCTGCCGACGTCGATCAGACGGGTGACGGCGGTCAGGTCAATCGCGGCCGACACGGACAGAGAATCCAGGAAGTGCTTGGCTACCACCTCCACCGGGTCGTCGATCGCGGTCAGGTTGAAGAAGCGGTTCCACTCGCCCAGCAGCGCCGCGTAGCGGCGGAGTTGGTCCAGGGTGGCTCCACCCAGCTCGACTCCGAGAGCTTGCGCCTGCTCAGGCAGGCGTGCCCAGGGGTCTCCTCCAGACATACCCGGGTTCGGCTGCACGGCGTCATCATAGCGCCCGCCGGGAGACCAGGGAACTACCTGCCGCCTGGCCCGTCCCAGATGCGGATTCGCAGTGCCTCTCCCGCGGCGACTTCACTGCCGCTGGTTGCCTCATCGTCCACGAAGAAGCGTCCCGGGCCGTCACCGAAAACCGCGTCGCCTTCCGTGTCGATGAAGTTGAAGACCTCCAACCCGTCCAGGAAGCCCTTCACCGTCCGAGTCGCGGCATCGCGCTCGAGGCGCAACACGACCCATTGATCGACGGCGATCTGGCCCCCGATCCCGAGGTTGTAGAACTGTAGCTGTCCCTCGTACACGTAGAGCCCGGTGTCCCGCGCCCGGTTTTGGAAGTCGATGACTTTCTGCCAGTTTTCGACTTTGCGGAATCGCATCGTGACCTCGACGGTGAAGCTCTCCCCGACGCCCGGCGAACGCAGTTCCAATCCCTGGCCAGCGTCAAACCGGTAGAGCCCGTCGATGAATGTCCCGGCCGCTTGCTCGAGGGCGGGACCGCGCTCCAGGGCATCGCGCACGGAAACCAGACGGTAGTCGCGGATGAGCTTGGGCGACGCTTCCTCGCTTTTGCCGGTGGTGGGGATCAGGAAGAGACAGAGGAGGACGGCGGCGAGGCGTGCCATGAGGATCTCCGCGAAGGGCCAGCCATGGGGCCGACACTGGTTGGACGCTGGGAAGCGGGCCAGGGTAACAGGTGCGAGAAGAGCCCCCGGGGAAGGGATCCCCGGGGGCTCTTTCACCTGGCAACCTCGAGGGGCGCCCTAGCGCCCCTTCTTCTTCTTCGGCGCGACGATCGAGAAGGTCTGGGAATCCGCCTGGACTGCGGGATCCATTGTCCAGACAATCCGGATCTTCACTCTCGCCGAGGTCTTCCCATTCACCCCAATCGCCTGGGCGCCGTCGTTCGCGGTCCCGCTGATCAGGTTCGAGAAGGTCCGGCCGCCGTCTTTCGAGATCTGGATATCGACCCGGTTGCCGGGGAGATTGGCCCCGACGGTGGTGCCGCTCCACTCGATCATCTCCTGCTTGCCCTGTCGCCACCTCGTGTTAGCGACCGGGTTGACCACAAACAGGTTCGGCTCACGGATGAAGAAGGCCTGACTCACCGTCTGCGCGCCGCTGGTCAGGTCCGTGAGACGGAGCAGGGCGTCGGTAGTTTCCGGGCCCTCCACCAGCCAGGACGTCTGTCCGAGATTGGGGGTCTGCGTCAGAACCTCGAAGTTGTCGCCCCCGTCCCGTGAGAGTTCCACCTGGATCAGGTCATCCGCGCGGATACCGGTCGTCGTCCAAGTTACCGACTCCGTGGTGCCGATCAGCGTGGTCTGCGACGGACTGGGGGCGGTGATGGTGATGGACGGGACCTCGATGCGGAAGAGCCCGTTGCTCACGTCCTTTACGCCCGGCTCGTCGACGGAACTCACCCGAATTCGGGCGTTGGCGGTGATGGGACCGGTGACCGTCCATGCCTCCGAGCCGTCATCGGCCGTGTTGGCGAAGATCGTCTCGTAGGTGCCCCCGCCATTCCGGCTGACTTCGATCTTCACAGGGCCGGTAAACCCGGCGCTGCTCCAATTGACGGGCAGCGTCTCGCCGACGACGAACATCTCGCCCCCGTTGGGTGACTGGACAGTGATGCGCGATTGCTCGCGGATCTCGAAGTCCACGTCGCTCTCGTCGTTGAAGAACGGGAGAGAGACTGCGGTCACGCGGACTCGGGCTTCGATGGTCGCCGGGCCGCGAGCTACGAAGGTAGCCGTGTTGCTGCCCACGGAGTTCAATGCGCTCGGGACGACGGTCTCGTAGGAGACCCCGCCATCGCGGGAGAGATCGATGCGCGCGGTCTGGCTGGCGCCGGCGAATCCGGCGGTGTCCCACTCGACGGTGACTCTCTCACCGAACCTGAACACCTCGGAGCCATTCGGCGAGACGACCTGGATCGACCCCTGGACCACACGGAAATTAGAGTCGCTGACGTCGCTGCCGGTGAGATTCCCGATGTTGGTCAGCTCGACTCGGATCCGGCAGAGGTCACTCGTGGGCCCCGTGGAAGTCCAATTGAAGACGCCCGTGTCGGTGAGATTGGTCGCCAACACCTCGCTGAAGCTGACGCCGCCGTTGCGAGAGAGCGAGATCCGGACCCGTCGATTTGCGGGGTAGCCCTGTGTGGTCCACGTGATCGGGATGAGATCACCGACCTGGTAGATCTCCCCGCCGTTCGGCTCGAGCACCTGGACCAGGCGCATGGCCCGCTGCAGATTGACGCGACCACCGGTGGTGCATCGGCCCGTAAGGCTCGGGAGCACGTCAACCGTGTTGTAGAGGCGGTTCTTGACGTCCAGATAGGTCTGGTTCGTCAGATCCTGGGCGTAGATCAGGCCGGCCGCCCCCGCTGCCATGGGGGACGCCATCGACGTGCCGTCCTCAAGGGCGTAGGCGTTGTTCGGGAGGGTGCTTAGGATCTGCTCTCCCGGGGCCCCGATGTTGACGCTGGTAGCCCCGAAGTTCGAGAAGCTCGCCAGGTCGTCCAGATTATTTGTCGCCGCCACGGAGACGACGTTGTCGAACTCGGTGGAGTAGTCGCAGGGGTAGGAGTCGACCAGGTCATTGTCTTCGGCGTCGTTGCCAGCGGCCGCGAAGATCAGCACACCGGCTGCCCGGCTCCGCTGGACCGCGTCGCGCAGCACCTGTGCATCGACAGGACCGCCGAGACTGGCGTTGAGAATCTTCACATTGCGCTGGGATGCAAAGTCGAACCCGGCTGCGATCGCGGCGAAGGAGCCCGACCCGCCGGAGTCGAGGACCTTGATCGGCATGATCTTCGCTACATGGCAGACGCCCGAGACGCCGACGGCATTGTTGCCACGGGCGGCCATGATGCCGCTGACGTGGGTACCGTGGCCTTCATCGTCTATCGGGTCGTTGTCGTCGTTGATGAAGTCGTAGCCGATCACCTGATTGGCGCCGTTCCGCAGGATGTTGGCCGTGAGGTCCGGGTGGGTGTAATCGGTACCGGTATCAGTGACGGCCATGATGAGCTGGTCGCTGCCGGTGATCGTGTCCCAGGCCTCGGATGCCTTGATGTCCGCGCCGATGGTGCCGCCGTTCTGGCCGGTGTTGTGCAGACCGTACTGTTCGGAGAAGCGCGGATCGTTCGGGATCAGCGTCGCGTAGGCCAGGTAATCCGGCTCCGCTGAGCGGACGCCGGGGAGCCGGAGCATGGCCGCAACCGCGTTGGGCACGGTCACCCCTGCTGCCTGCGCGGCCGGGGTGATCTTGTAGCGCGTGAAGTAGGGCGACCGCAGATGGTTGTCCTTCTCCAGACCCAACTGCGCCGCAGCCTGCCGCTGCGCCGCCGTTTCGCCGTCATGGTAGGTCACCACCACCAGATTGGGGAGATAGAGCGCCTGCTGGTTGGCATGCAACCGAGGACCCGCAGCCACGCTGATGAGGAATGCGGCGGCGAAGATGGCGAGATAGGATCCTCGACGCAGCAGGGGGGTGAGGACCCGAGAGGTCACCGAGTTCATGAACACCTCGTACACGTCTGCCAGCCGAACGACTCCGCTGTCCGGATCCGGCCGGCGGCCGGGCAAGCGGTGAGGTCCGCGGATGGCGAACTTTAGCAGTTTAAGTATACCGTTGTTGCGGTATTGGGCACACCGGCCGAACCACCGCCCCGCCCAAGTGACGCTCTGTCGCGACGAAACGGCGCGTGGCATTCAGCCGGGGAGGACTGGATCACGCCGTCGCCGCACATGGGCCTGCCTCTAGTTCGAGATGGACCGATGAAAACCATTTGCGCTGCCACACTCGCCAAGCTCAAAGAGATCGACAGCCCGACGGTGGCCAACGCCATCGAGAAGTTTGGAGTGCGGCCAGACACGTCCGGCTACACGGGTCACGAAATCCGATCTCTCTTTCCCGAGATGGGTGTGATGGTCGGCTACGCCGTCACCGCGGTCATGGGCCCACGCGAGGTGGGTGAGCAAGGCTGGCGGCAGGGCTGGCTGGATTTCACCGCCGCCATCGAGACTTCGCCGCGACCGGCTATCTGTGTCATCGAGGATTCGCCCATCTGGCACGCTCAAGGTGCGCTCGTCGGTGAGGTGATGGCGACGTGCATGCAAGCCCTCGGCGCGGTAGGGTGCGTCACCAATGGAACGGTGCGCGATGTGGAGCAAGTGCGGGCCCTTGGTTTCCAGTACCACGCCGCCGGCGTCATCGTCAGCCACGGCCAGTTGAAGTTCCACGAAGTGCAAGGACCGGTGCGTCTGGGCCGCCTTCAGGTGCTCCCCGGCGACCTGCTGCACGCCGACTCAAATGGAATCGTAGTGGTCCCGTTTGAAATCGCGGACGAGATCCCGGCCATCGCGCAGAAGATCCTCGACGCCGAGGCGGAGATCCTGGAGCTGGCACGCACACCCGGATTCAGCGCAGAGCGTCTCCGCCAACTCTACTGAGCTTTCACCCTCGGGCCGTCTTCTTCTCCACCGGCCGCGCGGCGATCGCGTCGAGAATCAGCCTGCGGATGGTGGGGTGCCCCATGGACGCTGTCAGGGGCGTCCAGTCGTCCAGCCGCCCGGAGACCACCGTCCGGCCGCGCACATCCAGGTCGGCGTGCTGTGCCAACAGCAGGCGCACCGCCTCTGTATTGCGCGCCGCGACCGCCGATAGCAGGGCCGTCGTCCCGTCGACCGCTTTCGCATCGACGTCCGCCCCGCTGCGGATGAGAAGGCGCGTCATCTCTGCCTTTCGCTGCAGTGGTACGCGCACGGCGCCGCCACTGGTTGTTGCCCAGATCAGGGGGGTTCGACCCCACTTGTCACGCGCATTCACCTCGGACCCGGTCTTGAGGAGGCGGCGGGCCTCGTTCGTCTGGCCGAAGAGGGCGGCGAACATCAACCCGGTCATGCCGGATGCGGGGTCGCGCACATCGCCGCCGTTCTCAATCAGCGACCGAGCCAGGGAGAAGTCCGGGGTCTGCAGGGCGGAGTAAATCGCCCGCCGATTCGGGCTGCCGTCAATCGCGGTGAAAGCGATTGTGGCTGTGATCAGTAGGGCAACGAGTAGGATTCCCCCGACCACGGCCATTGGGTTGGCTCGCTTCTTGATGGGTGACTTTGGTGCAAGGGGCCTAGTCTGCAACACGTCCGGGTGGTAATCTGGTGGGCGGGAACCTGGCGGGCGGATGCCCCTACGAGTTTTCGGCAGCCTGGTGGCATCCTGAAGGGTATTCGTGCCGATAGGATTCGGGTCTGGCGCCGTGGTGGCTATGGATGCTCTAGCTCGTTCGCCGCTCCCGGGTGCTCCCCGCTGCTGATCCTGCCAGAATAAGGCATGGCGAGGCGTGGTCCGCTCGTCGGAGGCACATGGCCACCAGCGTCACTTCGCATATCAGTCCATCGCCCGGTCCACACCTGACGACGGGGCAGGCTCCCTTCATCGAGCAGGCTCGCCGGGAAGGCGAGCTGTACATTCGCCAACCCTACGAGCTCTACTCGGAAGAGAATCACGAGGCATGGCGACGGCTGTTCAGCCGGATGCTTCCTCTCTGGCAGCGGCATGCCTGCGAGCGTTATCGCGAGGGAGTCCGTCGGGTGGCGCTTCCGGCGGATCGGGTGCCCCGGTTGGAGGAGGTGAACCAGTTCATGGCTTCGCTGACCGGATTCGTGGCTCTGCCTGTGAGCGGATACATCCCGGCATTCTCATTCTTCTCCTGCCTCGGCCGCCGCGAATTCCCCACCACGATTACCATCCGGGACCTCCGCCGTCTGGACTACCTCCCCGAGCCGGACATTTTCCACGACATTGCCGGTCATGTTCCCATGCACACGGAGCCGGCGTTCGCCGATGCGATCGCCCGTTTCGGGGCGTGTGCTCCGCTTGCCGCAGCGATGCTTGCCTCGGCCCCCGACGCCGGCAAGCGGCGGGAGTGGGCCGGAAGCATCCTGCGGGCGTTGGCCCGCTTCTTCTGGTTCACGATCGAATTTGGCTTGATCCGGGAGGCCGGCGAGACGAAGGTCTATGGAAGCGGGCTGCTCAGCTCCTCAGGGGAGATTGTGCACGCGGTGGAGTCGGCTGAGGTGCAGCGCTACCCGTTCCAGCTCGAGTGGGTGATCAATCAGGCATTCGCGATCCACCACTTTCAGCCACTGCTCTTCGTGATCGACGGCTTCGATCACCTCTTCGCCCTGGTGAAGGAACTCGAGTCGTGGCTGCTTGCGGGCAGATTAAACTGCGTGGCCCCGGGGGAGCCGGAGATTCCCGCCACGGACGTGGATAGCTTTCTGCACGCAGCCGAGGCTAGCCCTCGGTGAGGATCCGGCTCCAGCGCAGGGTAACGCCTCGCGCTGTCAGCACTTCCTGAAACTCTCGCAGCCGTTCCGCGTGCGCACGCACTGAGGCCGGGGTGAGGTCCCGGGTCAGGCAGTAGGCCGCCAGAGTGCCGGCCACTTCACCGACCAGCCACTCCGTGGGGTGCATCCGGGCGGAGGCCAGCGCCAGGCGGGTGGCGCCGAAGTTCTTCGCGGCAGGGAGAAGGTTGTCCGGGCCGTCGCGGGCAATGAAGGAGCCCAGCGGGATCTCGTAGGGCAGGGCACGCGAGAGCAGCGGCGGCTCCCCTCGGGCTGGGTGGATGTCGATGGCGTAGAGTGCCGTGCCCACGCTGTCGGGGAACTCAGTCCCCCAGCGGCGTTCGGGGCGGGCAGGGTCCGGCAACATGTCCTGCTGACGGAGCATGGTCAACCCCACGAGGCGACGAGCTTCGCGGATGTAGGGATGCGGGGCGAGCCCGTCCTCGCCGCCGAAGACATCCATTGCCAGCTTCATCTCCGGGTAACCGAGTCCGCGACCGTCGTCGCGCGGGCACTCGGTTTGGAGCCAGTACAGGAAGCCCAGCGAGAAGTCGCGTGCCCGCCGCAGGATCCGAACCTGCTCCGCGGGCTCCTTGCCCAGCGGCGTCTCGTCGTGGAAGTCATTGCCGCGCCAGTTGATGAGCGCCAGGTCGGCAACTACACCAGCCGTGGGGTCAAAGCTGCTCGCGGCGAGGATGCGGCGATAGGTCCAGAACGGACCGCCCGCACCGGGCGCTCGCTCGAAGACCTTGTAATAGATCTGGCCGCGCTCATCCGAGTAGTCGTACCGGAGCGTGTACTCGCCCAGCGCCTTGAAGGCGTCGTACTCGCGGGGGCGAGGGACGCGCGCTTCGGGAGCATCCGGGAGCCAGCGAACGGCGAAGCAGTAGGTCAGGCTCTGGATCCAGTCGGGGCGGGGCTGCTCGGGTGCGGAGGGCTCTCCATACGCATCCCGGCCCTCGGCTCCCAGGGAGTGCTCGGCGGCAGCCAACGGGAGTACGTCTCCCATCTCGCTCGCATCCAGAAGATAGCGGGCAGCCACGCGGGTGATCTTGCGGCTGTCCAGATCCACGAGATCGGTGTAGTGACAGCGTCCCGTGGCGTCGAAGCGGCGCACCTGGACGGGCTCATGGCGAAGCAGGATTTTCCGGATGCCCCCTGGGCCCGACAGCGGCGCAAGCCGGGCGCGGATGACCGCCTCCCAGGCTGCGGGTTCGCCGCTGAGCCGGCTGACCCAGCACTGACCTACGTTCTGCGCTCGCCCGGGTCGGATCCCGGGGCGGGCGGCGTAGTATGCCCGCAGGTCGTCGCGGAGCCGCCGGTAGGCCGCCGTCCCGGTGCCCGGGTTTCTCTCTATGTGGCTGTTCTCGTCCGGACACGTCACTCCCTGGGAGGTGAATTGACCCCCCAGGCGCGAGGTCGGCTCCGTGAGGATCACCGTCAGCCCGGCCTGGGCAGCGGCTTCGGCGGCCGCCACCCCGCCGACTCCGCCGCCCACCACCAGGACGTCGCAGGTGAGAATCCGGTTGGGCTGCGTCGCGACCGGCACAACGCGCAGCTTCTCGACGTCCAGGGCTTCCCGCCGCCGGGGACCTTGCTGTGCTGCGGCCGCGGGAAGGGAGACCGCCAACGCGAGCGCGGGAATCAGCAGGGCAGTCGAGGGGAGCTTTGAAGTCATGCCGGGGGCAGGGCGGGGTTGACGTCTGGGATACACTTCTCGGGCGTCGGGGAGTTCGGCCGGCATCATCATCTCGTGATCCGGCGTCCGGGACAAGTGTCGGCGGTGAGTACTATGAGCGAATCCAAGAGCACAAACATCGTCTGGCATCAGCACACCGTCACCCGGGCGGAACGACAGGAGAAATTCGGCCACCGTGGCTGCACAATCTGGCTGACTGGGCTGTCCGGCTCGGGCAAGTCCACGCTCGCCAACGCCCTGGACGAGTATCTGTGGGGTCGCGGCGTCCGGTCCTACGTCCTCGACGGCGACAACATCCGTCACGGCTTGAACAAGGACCTTGGGTTCAGCCCCGAGGACCGAACGGAGAACATTCGGCGGATCGGCGAGGTGGCTCGCCTCTTCACCGATGCCGGCATCATCAACGTGACAGCCTTCATCTCTCCCTACCGCGCGGACCGCGACAAGGCACGAGAGTGCCAGAAGCCTGGGGATTTCCTGGAGATCTACATCAAGGCCTCGGTCGAAGAGTGCGAGCGGCGAGACACCAAGGGCCTCTACGCGAAGGCCCGGGCCGGTCAGATCAAGGAATTCACCGGAGTCTCCGCGCCGTACGAGGAGCCGCTGTCGGCGGAACTCGTCGTTGAGACGGAGGGGCGGACCGTGAGCGAATCGCTGACCGACATCGTCGCTTTCCTCGAAGCCCGGGGCTATCTGGCCGCGGAGTGAGCCCGGGAGCAGACCGACAGCGCGCCAACGGCATCACCCGGTGCCGGCGCTGATGGCGGTGCGTACGTTCCGCCCGATCTCCGTGCCGAAACGGCGTAGAGCGATGGACATGTCGTCCTCATCAACGACCGCGTCAATCAGATAAACGCCCCCTCGGGCTTCCGCCCGACGCAGCGCCTCGCCGAAGTCCGCCCGACGGTCTACCCGCTCGCCCTGCGCACCCAGGGCGCGCGCCAGCCCCGCGTAGTCCCATCGACGGACCTTCATGTATGGCCGATCTTGATCGAAGGCCTTCAACGTGGCGAAGGTTCCGTTGTTAATAACCACCACGATCTGATTGAGGTCGAGTCCGACCGCCGTGCTGATTTCGACGCCGTCCATCTGAAACGCGCCGTCGCCCACCATCACCACGGGTTTCAGATCCGGGCGGGCCAGGGCGGCGCCGATGGCCCCGGGCACCGCAAGTCCCATGCTGGCGTAGTAGCCGGCTCCAATGAACAACCCGGAGCGCAGCGCGACAGCCCCGAACAGCGGATCCCCGACGTCGCTCACCACGATGTGGTCGTCGCGCAGGTAGCCGTTCAACTCTGCGAGGATGCCATCCATGGTCAACTCGCCCTGAACGGTGTCGGGGCGCGGGTCTGGCTGTGGCTGCGGGAGCCAGTCGTGCCGCCGCAGGTCATCGCGATCCAGCAGCCCCTCAATCACGTCGCGCAGGTTGATGTTGGGATACTGGGCATGGCTGATGCGCAGGCTGGAGGAGGTAGCCTGGATGAGTCTGGCGGGCGGCAGTGCCGCGCTGAATCCGCCCGTGTCCATGTCCGAGAGCAGAATCCCCAGGCCGAAAATGCACTCCGCACTCTCCACCGTCTCACGCACCTGGCTGTCGCTGACGCGGCCGACGTACTGGCCGATGAAGTTCGGGTGGTTCTCGGGCACCACGCTCTTGCCGATGAACGAGGTGGTCACCGGGACGTTGAGGCGCTCCACCAGTGCCACTAGCTTGCTGGTCAGGTTGAACCTCTCCGCCTCCTGCCCAGCGTAGATCACCACGCTCCGGGCCGTGTTCAGCCGGTGGACGAGGACGTCTAGCGCTTCGTCGAGACCGCTTTTGTCCGGCGTCGGGGGACGGTACTTCGGCGCGTTGGGATCGATTTCCGCGTTGACGATGTCGCGCGGGATCTCCAGGTAACCGGGCCGCGAGAGGGTGCGGACGCAATCAATGACGCGATCGATCTCGTAGGCGGCTGTCCAGGGATCGCGGAGCACGGCGGAGGCTTCCGTCACCTCCTGCATCACTCGGAATTGCGAATCGTAGTTCTTCACCCGGTGATGGAAGAAAATATCATTCCGCCGCGTGCCGACTTCCGGTGCTCCGGAGATCACCAGCATGGGCGATTCCTCGGCGTACGCCATGGCCACCGCGTTCACCATGTTCAGGGCACCCGCCCCGTAGGTGACCACAGCCACGCCGAGCCCTCGAAGTCGACCGTACACGTCCGCCGCGTACCCCACAGAGGGTTCGTGCGTCATCACCACGGTAGGCATCCCGACGGATAACTGGGCGGCGAACAGGGGGAGGGCATAGTCGCCCGGGATCCCGAAGGTGGTCTCCACCCGATGGGCCCGCAGACGTTCGAAGAGGTACTCCGCAACTCGCATTTCCGGCTCCAGCGCATCAGGCGACGACGTTGTCGCCACCCCATTCTATGGCCTCGAGACCGGGCGGGTGTGGCCGCGGGATGTCCGTCCCGATCCCACATGTGCAGGATGCGGGTAACCTGAGGGAGAAGGTTCCGGAGCCGACATGGTGATCACGGGCGTGCAGGGTGGCCCGGCGCAAGGAGAATTAGATGCAAGTGACCTTCGCGAGCAAGTCCACCGGACTGGGCGAGCGGGAGCGAGAGTACGCGATCCGCAAGCTGGAGCGGCTGGGTAAGTACTTCCGCGGCGGCCGAGACGCCCACCTGACGCATGGGCTGCAGCGGAACCAGCACACCGTCGAAGTGCAGATGGATCTGGACGGGCTCATCATTCGGGCAGAGGAGTGCAGTCCGGACCTGCATGCGGCAATCGACGCCGTTGCGGACAAGCTCGACGGCCAGATCCGCCGTCTGAAGGACCGCGTCCGATCCCATCGGGGGCGCGCCGATGCGCCCACGGTTGCCTCCCACTTTGCGGAGTTGGCTGACGCCGTGCCGGCTGACGCGGACGCGTCCATCGTGGAGCCGCTTGCTCGCTTGGTCAGGCGCAAACCGGTTACGATAAAACCCATGACTGTGGATCAGGCGACGCTCCAGATGGAGTTGCTCAACCACGACTTCTTCGCGTTCGTCAACGTCGACACCGCGCAGGGGGCAGTTCTCTACCGCCGGCGAGACGGCGATCTCGGGCTGCTCGAGCTGGAACCTGGTTAACCTGGCCCGGCGGCGCACGGTGCCCGCATCCGGGTCGGGAGGTCGGCCGTAGGGAACGGAGTTCAGCATGCGGGTGGGAATACTGACCGGCGGCGGCGATTGTCCCGGACTCAACCCGGCCATCCGAGGCGCTGTCCTGCGTGGGCTGGACCACGGCTTCGAGTTTGTCGGCTTGGAGCTCGGATGGAAGGGGCTCGTCGAGGGGATCACCACCCCGGTCAGCCTGGAGCGTGTCGAGGAGATCATCCGTCAAGGCGGCACGATCCTTGGCTCGTCCCGGACGAATCCGTTCCGCAAGGGCGCCGAGGACGATCTGGCGAGCGCGCTGGAAAACTGGAAGAAACTGGGGCTCGATGCGCTGATTGCCCTCGGCGGCGAAGACACTCTGGGGGTGGCAAACAAGCTCTGGAAGCAGTTCCACCTGCAGGTGGTCGGCGTCCCCAAGACAATGGACAACGACCTCAACCACACCGACTACACCTTTGGCTTCGACACTGCGGCGAGCGTCGCTCTCGACGCCGCAGACCGACTCCTCGACACAGCCAAGAGCCACCGCCGCATCCTGGTCCTGGAGGTCATGGGTCGGCATGCCGGATGGGTTGCCCTACATGTGGGGATCGGCTCCGGCGCGGACTGGATTACCATCCCCGAGGTGCCGTTGGATCTCGGTGCGATGATCGCCGCCCTGCGGCGCAAACGGAATCGCGGGAAGACGTGGGGATTGGTGGTCGCCTCCGAGGGGACCGAGTTGCCGTCGGTGGACACAGAGGATCTGCAGGTGGATGCGTTCGGCCATGTGAGCATGTCCCGACGGGCAGTGGGCGAGTCGATCGCCAACGAAATTGAGAAGGCCCTCGGGATCGAGACGCGGTCCGTGGTGCTCGGCCACGTGCAGCGAGGCGGGACCCCCTCGCTCTTCGATCGGGTGCTCGGTTCCCGCGTGGGCATCCTCGCTGCGGACATGGTGAAGGACGGTAACTGGGGCAAGATGGCCGCGATCCAGGGGACCCGCGTGGTCCCCGTGGAGTTGGAACTTGCCGTCGGCACGCTGAAGACGGTGCCGATCGAACTCTGGCGCGAGACGATCTCCCTCATCAACAAGTAAGCCGAGGTGTCCGTCGTCTGTGTCGGGGAAGCGCTCATCGACTTCGTGCCGGATCAGTCCGGACTTCGTCTGGCTGAGTGCGCCGGCTTCCGACGAGCGGCAGGGGGAGCCCCGGCCAACGTCGCCGCGGGTGTCGCCCGCCTGGGCGGGGAGGCGGTATTCCTCGGCAGGGTCGGCGCCGACGCCTTCGGCGAGTTCCTCATAGCGTCCCTGACAGCCGCCGGAGTGCACACGGACTGGATCGTGGCCGACCCTTGGGCGAACACTGGGCTGGCCTTCGTCTCGCTTTCGCTCTCGGGTGAGCGGGACTTTGTTTTCTACAGGAATCCGAGCGCAGACATGCTCCATCGTCGCGGGGATGTGCCCGAGGCCGCGCTCGATGGCTGCCGCGTGTGCCACTATGGCTCCATCTCATTGATCCAGGAGCCGAGCAGGACCACGACGCTCGACACGATCGCTCGGGCACGGGCGCGGGGTGCCTGGATTTCCTACGATCCCAATCTGCGCCCACCGCTCTGGCCCAGCCTGGACGCCGCCCGCCGGACGATTCTGGAAACTCTGCCTCTCGCCGACCTGGTCAAAGTGAGTGTCGAGGAGGGCGAGTTCCTGTTTGGGTCAGCCGATCCGGTCGAAATTGCCGGGCGTCTCCTCGCGACCGGCGCGCGGCTGGCCGCGGTCACCGGCGGGGCATCGCCGGCCGTGCTGGCCACGGCCGACCGCCTCGTCCAAATCCCGAGCTTCCGGGTGGACGTTGTTGACACCACGGGTGCGGGTGATGGATTCGTGGCGGGAGTGCTTCACTTGATTGCCGCCGGTCTGGGGTGGGGGAGCAGGGAAGAGTTGCTTGAGCTGGGCCGATTCGGGGCCGCCGTCGGCGGCCTCACATGCACACGCAAGGGGGCGATCCCCGCGCTCCCGAGCGCGTCGGAAGTGCGCGAACTCCTGGCGCACGTCGCGCGCGATTAATCTTTGCGAGCAGGGACCCGACAGCGCCATGGGGAACCGACAACCGGACGTGCGGGATGGCGCGTTCCTTTTCCCCGACTGCCGCCGGCACGGTTGCCAGGATCTCCAACGATGAAGTCCTCCCCTCGCCCCACCTCACCCTCGGCCGATGTCGAGCCTACCCGCCTGGATCGGCGCGGGCTGCTGCGCTCGGCCGGCGTCCTCATTCCCGCCATTCCACTCCTCATGACCACCGACGCCAACGCCAGGGACTTCGGTCCCCACGCCGCTCCCGTGCGCTATCCCGAGCCCGACGTGGTTGTCATCGACGACCGCTTCAAGAAGTACAAGATCGGCAACACGCCCATCCGACGCCATCACACCGGCATGCTCTGGGCCGAAGGTACCGCCTGGAACGGGGTCGGCCGCTTCCTGGTGTGGAGCGACATCCCGAACAACATCCAGCACCGGCTCCTGGAAGAGGACGGCCATGTCAGCGTCTTCCGGAATCCGGCGGGGTATTCGAACGGCAACACGTTCGACTTCCAGGGCCGACAGATCTCCTTCGAGCACGGTAACCGGCGCGTCGTACGGTACGAGTATGACGGCACCATCACCGTCCTTGCGGAGCGGTTCGAGAACAAGCGCTTCAACGCACCCAACGACGGTGCCGTCCACCCGGACGGCTCGCTCTGGTTCACGGACCCGGGGTACGGCAGCCTGGGCAACTACGAAGGGTTCAAGGGCCCCCTGGAATTGAAGGAGGCCGTCTATCGGGTTGACGGCAAGTCGGGCAAGATCGAAAAAGTCACGGACGAGATCTTCAAGCCCAACGGCCTCTGCTTCTCGCCCGACTACAAGAAGCTCTACGTCTCAGACACCGGGGCTTCCCACTATCCGAACGCACCGAAGAACATCAAGATGTGGGACATCGTCGATGGCAAGAAGCTGGCCAATGGCCGGCAATTCGCGTCGATGGACCTGGGCGGCAAGGCCGGCTTCGCGGACGGGATCCGGGCGGACGTGGATGGCAACATCTGGGCGGCGGCCGGTTGGGTGGGGGAAGGCTACGACGGCGTGCACATCTTCGCGCCGGACGGAGTCCGCATCGGCCAGATCCTGCTCCCGGAGATCTGCGGCAACCTGTGCTTCGGCGGTCAGAAGCGCAACCGGCTCTTCATGGCCGCCAGCCAGTCCCTCTACTCTGTCTACGTAGAGACCCAGGGCGCGCACGTCAGTTGAAAACGGCGGGTACTCGTCTGCGGCGGAGCAGCCTGCCCGGGTTGAAACCCAGGGCCCTGCCCGGTGTCGTCATGTCCCGGTAGAAGTGTGGGGCGTGAGGCGACTTTTTCGTGATCAGACTGGGATCGATTGAGGCAGGGGAGTGCCGGGGCCTGGGTCGCCGCGAGGTGATCCAGGTGGGGGCGGCGGGGGCGCTGGGTCTGGCGTTGCCGCAATTGGTGGCAGCGCAGCCTGCGGACCGACGGCTCTCCGTTCTCTGTGTCTTCCTTCGGGGCGGCGTTTCGCACATCGACACGTGGGATGTGAAGCCCGAGGCAACCGCCGCTGAAGCCCGGGGGGAGTTCAAGCCGATTCCTACCAGCGTGGCCGGGCTGCAGTTCTGCGAACTGCTTCCCCTGCTCGCACGGCAGGCTCACCATCTCAATGTGTTGCACGGGGCCAGCCACTCCGAAGGTGAGCACGATCGCGCCATGCAGTGGGTGCTTACCGGCTATCCATCCACCAATCCGCGCGTCTACCCGAATCCCGGCGCGATCCTCGGCAAGTACATTCCCAGCACCAACTCGCTCCCCCCGGCGATCCACGTGCAGACGCCCGGAATCGGGAACCCCCAGGCCCCGCCCTCCCCGGCCTCACAGCCGGGCATCGGTGCCGGTTTCTTCGGCGCCGGCCACCAGCCGTTCATGCTCACGGACCCCCTGAAACTGGATGAGACCGACTGGCTTCGGCCCGGCCCCATCGTGGCTGACCGGCTGGACCGCCGCCAGGCCATCCTGCAGGGCATTGACCGGATGCAACGCCGCTTCGACTCGTGCGAACTCGGGGACCAGCATACCGCCGCCTACCAGCGTGCATTCTCCATCGTCAGCTCGCCCGAGGCAAAGAAGGCGTTCCGGTTGGATGACGAGCCCGACGCCCTTCGTGATCAGTACGGACGCCACGAGTTCGGCCAGTCCTGCCTGCTAGGCCGACGCCTGATCGAAGCCGGAGTGCGGTACGTTCAGGTCAACTGGTCTGCTCGTGGCTGGGACGCCATCACGAAGAAGGACGACCTCTTCACCCGGAGCACCTTCGATTCGCATTTCGGACACTTCCCCTGGCTGCGCCGACAACTGCCCAGGCTGGATCAGGGGCTCGCCACGCTGATGGCTGATCTACACCAGCGGGGCACGCTGGAGAAAACGCTCGTGGTGGTGCTGACCGAGTTCGGCCGCACCGTCGGCATCAACGGGGACGGCGGCCGCGACCACTGGCCGCAGGCATTCTCCGTGCTCATCGGCGGTGGCGGAATCCCGTGTGGGCGGCGGATCGGCGCGACCAATGACAACGGGATGGAGATCACTGACGGTCGCTTCGAGCCGCAGTCGCTGCTGAACTCGATCTACACGCTCTGCGGCCTGGATGTCTCTGTGGGCCTCCGACAGGCCGGCATCACGGGCGACAATTCCGAGGGCGTGCCGGGTCTCATCTAGCCCCCGGCTGCCGACACCTGGCCGACCGGGCAGGTCAGCGGTCGACGCCGCAGAGCTGGCGATAGAGGCGGGTGATGCGGGTGATGTAGACTTGCGTCTCGCGGTAGGGCGGGATGCCCTGGTACTTCTTGACTGCGCCCGCGCCCGCGTTGTAGCAGGCCAGCGCTAGCTTCACCGCTTCTTCCTTCACGCGCCCGTCCGCGCCCATGTTCCGCAGGTGCGAGCTTAGGAGCCGGGTGCTGCCTTCCAGGTTCTGCTGGATGTTGAAGGCGTTGCCCACGCCGAGATCGCCCGCGGTCCCGGGCATCAACTGTCCCAGCCCCATGGCACCGGCCCGGGAAACGGCGCTGGGGTCAAAATTGCTCTCGCAGGCAATGACCGCCATCACGAGGCGTGCATCCAGGTCGTATTTCAGACTGTAGGCAAGGATGTTCTGCGCGATGTGCTTCGCCGTGCCGACCTCGATGCGCCGGTTGAAGTAACGTACGGCATCGGAGTAGACCTTGATCAACTGCTCCGGGGAGTAGACGCGCGGCCCGCGGACGGTTCTCCCGGGAGCATTGCTGCTCACACCGCGGCTCGTCGTCTTGCGCGGCGGAGCACTGCGGGCGCGCAGCGCCGCGGCCTCGCGGGTCTTCTTCTCGTCTTCGGCCTTCTTCCGGGCGAGTTCAAAGGCGGATGCCTCGGCCTCGCGGACAGCAACCACCACTTCCAGGCTCCCGCTGCTGCTGCCGTCGAGCGTCACCACGCGGCAGAGCGTGCGCAGAGCCGCGCCCACGTCGAGCGATACCCCTGGATGTGGAAGCCCCTCACCCTTCAGCATCACCTGCGTCCCGCCGTTCGGACCTGTGAGCGAGATCAGGGTCCGGTCGGCCTTGATGATGGCGCTGATGACCCCATGGACCTCCACGAGTTTGCCTTCGAAGGCGGCGGGTTGAGTCTGAATCAGGTGCTGCTCGGCCCGTTCGATCACCTGTGCGCGATCACGCACCTCAAAGTACGCGTCGGCGGCCGGGTAGGGTCCTGCGGCCGCCGGCGAGGCCAGCAGGCCGGCAAGCAAGGCTGAAGTGAGGGGGCCAGGGATCCGCATGTTCACTACTTTAGACGCGCGATCGAACGGGGAGTTCGGCGGAAGATGATGCGCACGCCTCGTCGTTGAGGGCAACGGCGGTTTAGTTTAGCCGTAGCCCCCTGCGCAGGCAACCGCTGGGTGATTCTGGCACCATCGCCGGTGCCATCGAGTCAACCGATGGTGGATCCTGGACAGCCCGGGTGCGTGGGGCGTTCTGCCCGAATGGCCCTGGTGCACGGGCGTCTCGACCACATGGCCCTGGTGCGCGTGCGTCTGGCCCGCCTGCCCCCCGGACCGGGGCCTAACGGGGAGCCCCGACGCAGGTCATGCGGCGTGCTCAATGGCGTCCGTCGACGCCTCTCGGACGGGGCGGTCCGGTGCCTCAGCCGCCGCCCGCTCCAATTCGGCCCACGTCACCCGCGGTCGGATTCCGTACTCGATGTAAAGCGGCTGCTGCTCGATGACGAAGAAACGCCGACCCAGCCGGCACGCCGCTTCTGCCGTGGTTCCCGTGCCGCCGAAGGGGTCGAGCACCAGATCATCGGGACGGCTGCAGGCCCTCACCACTCGCTCGATGAGGGCCAGAGGCTTCTCCGTGCTGTGCAGCTTCTTGCCGTCGCCCGCCTTCTTCCGCGAGTCGCCGTTGCAGATCGGGAAGCGCCAGACGCTGCGCATCTGCTTACCGCCGTTCTCTTCCTTCATCTGCTGGTAGTTGAACGTGTAGCCCCGGGCATGCCGAGCGCTCTTCGCCGCCCAGATCATCTCCTCGTGAGCATTGCAGAACCGGACTCCCCGGAAGTGGGGGGTCGGGTTGTTCTTTTCCCAGACGACGGTGTTGAGGAACCAGTAGCCCAGGTCCTGCATCTGCGTGCCGATCCGGAACAGGTTGTGGTACATCCCGATCACCCACAGGGTGCCGTTGTCCTTCAGCACGCGCCGGCACTCCACCAGCCACTCCCGGCAGAACTCATCATACTCGGCGTAGCTGCCGAACTGGTCCCATGCATCGTCCACGGCGTCGACGAGGCTATCGTCCGGCCGTCGCAACTCCTGCTGCAACTGCATGTAGTAGGGCGGGTCGGCGAAGATCAGGTCGACGGAGCGGTCGGGCAAATCCCGCAGCACCTGGCGGCAGTCGCCCTGCACGACCCAAGACGTATCGAGCGGGAAGTGCTGGCCGGGCTGGTGGAGAGTAAAGCGAGGCGAGGTCGGGTTGGGCGGCATGGGCGGTGGACTCCACATATAGAGTCGGCGGTTCGAGTCGTGGGATTCAGTCAGGTGCGTTCGATAGACCGTGAAGCGGTTGCCGCAGGGCGATCGCTGCCCACGCCGCCGCAATGGGCGGGGCCCGTAGAGGAGGAGATGGCGCCGTGGGGCGCGAAAACGGCATCGTTCGGCATCTACCCGGGATCGGCAGTGTTCCAATTAGATGCTGGGGCTCGGGCTTCCCCGAGGCCGAGGAGCGCCAGGTTGGCGAACTGAACCCCGTCTGAACTGCCCAGGAGACCGCCATGTCCGCGTCCTCACTTAACCGCCGTCAACTGCTTGCGGGTTCCCTCGGGAGCGGGATCCTGATGCTTGCGGGGGACGCCCAGCGCGTCTGGGGCGCGGGCGAGCGTCCGGGTCTGGGGTTCATCGGCGTCAAGAACCGTGGGATGCAGAATCTCAACCCGCTGATGAAGCACTGCGTCGCCGTTTGCGATGTGGATAGCGCGGTGATGGGGGCGGCGAGCCAGGCCGTGCAGAAGGCCACCGGGACAGCCCCCGCCGCCTACACCGACTACCGGCGGCTGTTGGAAGACAAGAACGTGGACGCCGTGGTCATCTCCACGCCGGACCACTGGCATGCGCTGCAGACGATCGACGCGTGTGTCGCCGGGAAGGATGTCTACTGCGAGAAGCCGCTGACGTTGACGGTGCGCGAGGGGCAGGCCATGCTCGCGGCCGCTCGCAAGCATGGTCGGGTTGTCGGCAATGGCAGCCAGCAGCGGTCCGGCGCCGAGTTCCGCCTCGCTGTGGAAACGGTGCGCAATGGCAGGCTCGGCAAGCTGAAGTCCGTCAAAGTTGGGATTCCCGGCGTCAACTTCAACGCCGTCGTCGTCCCCGATTCCTCGCCGCCCTCGGAACTCGATTACGAAATGTGGCTGGGCCCTGCTCCGCAACGCCCCTACAACGTGAACCGCATCCACTACAATTTCCGCTTCTTCTGGGACTACAGCGGCGGCCAGATGACGAACTGGGGTGCCCATCATCTGGATATCGCCCAGTGGGCACTCGGCATGGACGCGGGCGGTCCGGTGACGGTGGAGGGCAAAGCGGCGTACAAGCCCGGCGCGTACTACGAAGTACCGGAGACCTTCCTGCTCATCTATCGGTATGCCGATGGGACGGAGCTGCACTGCGGATGCGGCCCCGGCCAACAGGTCGGCACTACCTTCGAGGGCGAACTCGGCACGCTATTTGTGAACCGGGGCAAGATCGTCGCAAATCCGCCCGAACTGCTGCCCGCAGACCTGCCGAAGTTCCCCGGAGACACCACCACACTGCACCACAAGAACTGGCTGGAGTGCATCAAGTCTCGTGCGCTACCCGCGGCCGACGTGGCGATCGCTCATCGAACCGCGACCGTGTGTCATCTCGGCAACATCGCGCTGCGGTCCGGTCGCCCCGTCCGCTGGGATCCCGCCCGCGAAGTGATCACCGGTGATGCAGAGCAGAGCGCGATGCTCGCCCGGCCGTACCGGGCACCGTGGAAGCTGGGGCAGGGCTGAAACCGGGGCGCACTACGGCTGTCAGACCCTGTTTGGCGGCTCCTCGCCCCGAAGCACGGCCACCAGGTTGCGGACACAGGTTCGCGTCATTCCGTGCCTGGCCACATAGCTCGCGCTGCCGATGTGTGGCGTGACAAAGATCCCCGGGGTGTGCAGCACGGGATCGTCCGGCCGCGGTGGTTCCGGATCGGTTACATCCAGACCGGCGCCGGCGAGCCTGCCCGAGCGCACTGCCTCGACCAACGCCGCCTGATCGACGAGCGGGCCACGGCCTGTGTTGACGAGTACTGCCGACGGCTTCATTCGGGAAAGAGCTTCCGTTCCGATGAGTCCGACGGTGTCCGGCGTCAAGGCGCAGTGGAGGCTGACGAAGTCTGACTGCTGGAGCAACTCCTCAAATGGGAGGTACCGGGCGCCGAGAGCCACTTCCAGCTCCGGCTTCCGCGACCGGCCCGTATAGAGCAGGCGCATCCCGAACCCCTGCGCTCTCCGCGCCACGGCAGTCCCGATGCGTCCCAGGCCGACGATGCCGAGCGTCGCTTCGTGGACGTCGCGCCCCCAGAGCAGTCCCTGGGCCCACTGCCACCGGGCCTCTCGTGCGGCCGTCTGACCCTCGCCGAACCGTCGCGCGGCCGCCAGCAGCAAGCCGAATGCGACGTCCGCCGTCGCCTCCACCAGCACGTCCGGCGTGTTCGTCACCACGACTCCGCAGGCCCTGGCGGCGGCGACGTCGATGTTGTCGTAGCCGACACCGAACTGTGCCACCACCCGCAGGCCTGGTCCGGCGGCGGCGAGGACGGTGGCATTCACCGGAGCTCCATTGACCGGGAGCAGCCCGGCCAGCCCGGGGACACCGGCGAGCATCTCCGTTTGCGTGGCGCGTTCCGCCTGCGTCCGAACCTCAACGGCAGCCACGTCTCGAAGCGGCGTCAACTCGCTGTCGGCCACAGGACCCGTGATCCAGACCCTCGGGCGCATCGCTACCCCTCTCTCCGGGCCCGGACGCATAAAAACCCCGGCTCACGCATCAGTTCCGCATGCGCGGCGGGGTCGGCCGCCGCGAAATCGTCCGTCGGCAGAGGCTCCAGACTGCCATCCAGGCGATATCCCGCCTCCAGTACCGGGTTCAACACGGCAGAGAGGGGGCGCCGGTAGGACGGCACCACGACCGGGGTGCCGAAACCGCGCCAGGGAGTCGATTGCACCTCGACGGCGTGATAGCTGTCCGTCCACCTCATCCGCCACGCCGAGGCCGGATGCTCACACGAGAAAACCAGCCAACCCCCCGGCCTGGTGATGCGGCGGAACTCCGCCATCACCGCCCGCCAATCGAGGACATAATCCAACGCCAGAGCGCTGACGATGCCGTCGAATCGGCCGTCTTCGAAGAGCGAAAGTGGCGTGCCCAGGTCCCAGAGATCCGCTCGGGCGCGGTCCCCCAGCCGAGCGCGGAACTCCGCCAGCATCGCCGGGGAGACATCAATGCCGTGCACCTGGGCGCCCCGTCCGACCAGCGCTTCCGCGTAGGCGCCCGGTCCGCAGCCGGCATCCAGCACCTGCAGCCCCTCCAGGGCCGGAAGCAGTGAGAGCACGGCCGGCCGGTCGTAGTAGGCGTTGTGCGGCTTTGTGTCGACTCGCGCGGCATACGGACCGGCCAGTTGCTCATACGCGGCCAATGCGAGAGGTTCGTTGAGCTTCTCCATCGGGGCACTCCGGTCAGTACGTCCAGTCCTGTTTCTGCGCCAGCGCCAGGACACCCAGCAGGCACTCCGGGCTTGGCCGCCCTCGAGGACCGCTGCTGATCCAGAAGCACGAGAGCTTTCCAAGGCTGTCGATGAGGTAGACCGAGGATGCCCGATAGCAGGTGTATCCGTTCGGTCGCTGCTCGTGCGGTTCGTAGACGTCCAGGAGTTCCCCCACCGCGCCGTCCTCATCCACCAGAATCCGCGGCCGGATCTTGAACTGCTCGCGAAACACCCGGTGTTCCTCGCGGCCGCCCCGCACCATGAAGACGAGCTCCGTATTCATGCCACGCAGGATGTGCATGAAGGTGCTCCAGAGGGCGAACTCGCCCCGAGTGGTGTGTCAGAACTCGCCGCGACACGTGTGGATGATGATCATCTTGCCGAGGAAATCCCGGGATCGCCACACTCTGTCCTCCGTGTCGCGCAGCTCCAGATCGAGATCCTGTCCGTTCACCAGGCGCGGCATGGGTCACAGGCCCTCACTGGCGTGGGGAGGCGCCGGGCGAAACAGCGCGAAGCAGCTCATGCATCGGAGCGACTCCATTCCATGGGTCATGACCACCTCCAACGTACCGCAGCACTCGGGGCAGAAATCCCGGTCGGAGATCTCCATACGCATCACATCACCGCGAACCACGGCCTCGGTCACAAATCGCATTGGAGTTCTGGAGCCGCTGAGAGCGGCTGGCTTGCGGGCGGCTGGCTGGAGAGTGGATTACTGGCGAACGCGAACTCAGCCACCGGGCGACCGCCGATGAGGTGCTCCTGGATGATCCGCTCGCATACCTCGGGGGTAACTCCAGCATACCAGGTGCCGTCCGGATAGACGACGGCGGTGGGGCCTTGACGGCATATCCGCAGGCATCCAACCTTGCTTCGGTAGACAGCGCCGTTCACCAGCCCCAGTTCCTTCAACCGGCGCTTCAGGTAGTCCCAAGTCGCCAGGCCGACTTCGGACGAGCAGCAGTCTGGCCCGACGCACAGCAGCATGTGCCGCCGGTACTCACCGATACCGAGCGCCTCGGCGATGCGTTCGAGCTGGCCACGCGGGGGCAGAGCCTCTTCTTCTGGGGTGAGTTCAACCGCCATGCATCCCCCTACCGCAAGATCTCCCACACCAGGTGGTCCAGTTCCGGCACGATCAGCTTCTCCAGTGCCAGCTTCACCGCGTTCGTGCTGCCGGGCATGCTGAAGATGAGTCGGTTTGAGTAGACTCCCGCGGTCGCCCGGCTCAACATCGCCGCGGGGCCGACCTGTTCGTAGCTGAGCACCCGGAAGATCTCTCCGAAGCCGGGGAGAGTCTTTTCCAGGAGGCCGGTAACGGCGTCATAAGTCGTGTCCCGCTTTGCGATCCCGGTGCCGCCATTGATGAGGATGGCGAGCGCCGGGGTGGTAGCGATGATGCGGTGTATCGCGGCCTCAATCAGACTCGGCTCGTCGCGCACGATCTCGTGGAACACCACCTGGTGGCCCGCGGCTTCCAGTTGCTCACGGATGGTCCGCCCGCTGGTGTCCGTCTCCGGGGTCCGCGTGTCGCTGGCGGTGATGATTGCGCAAGTAACGGGACCGCGCTCGGCGGCGGCGGCGCGGTGGGCCTGAGTTGAGGGACTGGCCTCGGACATGGAATCTCCCGCCGGTCAGCCGAGCCGGAGTAGCTGCGGGTGCGGCCATTGATTGTAGTCCCCACACCACCCACAGACAAAGGGTAAACCCCCGGGCGGAGGCGCTCCACGCGGGGTCCCCGGCGCTACAGGAGTACCCGCATTCCTGTCGCCGCGCTTTCGTAGGCGGCGAGGCACATCGCCGTGGAAACCTTTCCGCCGTGGGCGTCACAGTCCGGCAGTTCGTCGCGCAGCAACTGGTCAATCCAGGGTCGGGGGACGGCGGCGATCCGCTCGCCGTGGGTCTGCGGGATCGGCATGTGGATTTCCTCAAACCGCTGCCCCGCCCCGCGACGGAGCAGCTTCAGCGGGGCCGCCCCGGGCGGCGCGTGCGGGGTGGAGACGCCGTCGCCGAAGTAGTGGTGGAGCGTGGCCTGGTCGCCGTAGATCTCCGTGGTGATCTCGGCACCCAGGGTAACGGAGGCATTGTAGAGCAGGCCAAACGAGCGGTCGGCGAAGCGGTAGATTGCCATCCCGGTATCGTCCGGAGCGCAGTTCGTGAGCGCGTTGCCGATTTCCGCCATCACGCTGACCGGCTTGCCCAGCATCCAGTAGAGGAAGTCCGCAGCGTGGACGGCGTCGTCCATGAACATGCCTTTGTTGGCCACCGGTTCGATATGCCAGCGGCTGGGGCCGGTGACGAACGTCTCGTTGAAGAGGAGATTCAGGCAGTGTCGGCGGCGCAGGGTGCCGATCTTGCCGAAGATCCCCTCCTCTGCCATTTGCTTCATCCGCTGATTGACGGGATCGCAGCGCATCTGGAACGCCATCCGCAGGGTGACTCCGGCCCGTTCTACCGCCTGGATGATCGTGTCGCAGTCCGCCACGGTGAGGGCCATCGGTTTCTGGAGCAGGATCTGTTTGCCCGCCGCTGCCGCAGCAAGGCAGTGCGCCGTGTGTTTGTTGGTCTCACTGGTGACGATGACGGCGTCGATGTCCGGCCGACCGAGTAGATCCTCCAGGTGGGGAGAGTAGTCCATCCCGAAGGAGGCTGCCTGCTTCTCGCCCCGCGCGGTGTCATCGTCCCAGGCAGCCACCAGGCGCACGTCGTCCCACTGCTTCATCTGGTTGCAGTACATGACGACGTGCCCGTGGGCGAAGCTGATCACCCCAATCCCGATCTTCTTCCCCATCCGTTCGATCCGATCTCTCTCTGAAGCTCACCGACCCGTCGTGCCGGATCAGGCTGAGGTCACCGACCACTGGTGCGGGCGCAGAGCCAGCGCCGTCCGGACGGCCTCTTCCAGTGGAAGCTGTCCCTTGGCGCGCTCCTCGATCAACTTTGCCTTGTCCGCCTCGGGCACGCCGCCGTTCAGCACCACGCCGCGGAAGATCTGATCGTGGTAGTAGCGGTTCTTCGCCACGACGGCATCGTGCACGGCCTTCGCCTGCGACGCGATGGGTCCGGCATCGATCATCGCCAGGTTCACGCCCTGGGCCAGCGCTGCGGCGTCCGTGGTGAGCACCATCTCATCGTCGATGCGGATGTTGTAGCTGCCGGATTTCAGTCCTGTAACTCGCAGCACGTAGCGGTTGAGTTCCTCGACGATCGGCACCCACTCCAGAATTGCGCGCCCACGCGGATCAATGTGCCAGGGCAGCGCGTCATCCGCGCGCTCGAAACTGATTCCACCGCGCTCGCTCTTCAGCTTGCTGATCTTGCATCCGACGGCCTTTCCGGCGCGACGACGGCCGGCATCCACGGCGGCTTCGGTGACGAGTGGCCCGGCACCGAGGCCCTTGAGGATCGCCCACGCCATGAGATACTGCCCCGTCGCCCCGGGGTGGACGGCGTCCCCGCCGTTGATCCGGAGTTTTGGATCGCGGTCACGGGCCTTCTGGAGGGCGGCGACGTGCGGATGGAACTGATCGACGAAGGTAAAGCCGTTCTCGTCGGCCACGGCTTTGGCATTAGCCGCAAACGTCTCCAGGGTCTGGTTGTAGCCTTCCAGCGCGGAGCCGTCTTCTTTTTTCTCCACCGGGCTGGATGAGAGGATGGCGGTGCGCACCTTCGCGGCTTTGAGCTGTTCCGCCATTCCCTTTAGCCCGACGACGTAGGCCTGCAGCCGGGCGGGGTCCGGCGGCTGTCGGTAGCCGCCATCGTTCATGCCGAAGGTAATGGTGCACGCCGTGGGCTGGAACGTGAGGATGTCGCGGACCGTTCGGCGGTTGCCGCCCGTCGAGGTGTCGCCGCCGATGCCCACATTCCGGAACGCCAGGCTCCACGTTGGGTGGCGGCTGACGACAAAGGCCTCGACGTAGTTGGAGTGGAGGAGTTGCTCGGTGATGCTGTCCCCGATCATCACCACGCGATCGCCATCCCGAAAGAAGCCAGCGGGAGCATCCGCGGCCAGAATCGGCCGGCCCAGGTCGTGAGCGCCCAGCGTCAGGGCGGAGGCCGTCAGGCCCAGAAAACATCTTCGATCCATCACGCCGCTCCTCTCGTCCCGACCGTGTGCCCGGACACTCCCCACCCATTCGGGACGGGAGCCCAACGTCCCTTCACGACGCCACAGGCGAGGGGACGGGTATCGGGCTCGAGGAGGCCGGAATCACCGATTCTTGGGATGAGCCGGGCGATGGACGGCTTCCACCTGGGGGTCGATTGCTGCGGGAGCCGCCGCGGCACGGCCCGCATCCGCCATGGAAGCGCGGCCGCTCGCGGCGATTGCACTGGCGACGGGGGAATCGCATCATCATCCGCCTCCCACGGTTGGCGGGCGATCCGGCGCGGCGCATACTTCATGCAGCGGGTCCTTCGATTGACACCGGATGGCACCTGCCGCCGCACTTGCCGACTCCGCCTCGGCGGAAACGCACTGGGCGGATGCGGCCCTCCCTTTCTCGACCACCGCTCCGCGGAGATTGCCCGGCCCCGCCATGTCGTTCGTGCACCTGCACTGTCACACCGAAGGCAGCCTGCTCGACGGCATGTGTCGCTCCAAGGACATGGCCCGGCAGGCAGCCGAGTTCGGGATGCCTGCCGTGGCCATCACCGATCACGGCGTGATGTACAACGTCATCCAGTTCTACGAGAACTGCACCGACGCCGGAGTGAAGCCGATCATCGGCTGCGAGGTGTACGTGGCCCCCGGCAAGCGGCAGGAGCGGGGGAGAGGTAGGGGAGAGGACAACTATTACCACATGCTCCTGCTCGCGCAGAACGAGCAGGGTTACAAGAACCTCATCAAGCTCGTCAGTCGCGGCTACCTGGAGGGGTTTTACTACAAGCCCCGCGTGGACAAAGAGCTGCTCTCCGAGTACAGCGAGGGCCTCATCGCCACCAGCGCCTGTCTCGGCGGAGAGATCTGCAACGCCATCCTGCGGGGTGAGCTGAAGCAGGCGAGATACCGGGCTTCGCAGTTGCGGGAGATCTACGGCCCGGAGCGGTTCTTCCTGGAGCTGCAGAACCACGGTCTACCCGACCAGCAGGTGGCCAATGAGGAACTGGTGCGCATCGCCGCGGAGTTGAGCATCCCGCTGGTGGCGACGAACGATGTCCACTACCTGCGGACGCAGGACGCCGATCCGCACGAAGTGCTGCTGTGCATCCAGACCGGCCACACGATGAACGACGCCAAACGGCTGCGCTACGGGCCGCCGAATTTCTACCTCCGCAGCCCGGAAGAGATGGCCACGCTCTTCGCCGCCTGGCCCGAAGCACTGGAGAACACTCTCCGGATTGCCGACCAGTGCAACTTCAAGTTCGACTTCACCCAGACCCACCTCCCGCACTGCGACGTGCCGAAGGGGCACACTCACGACACCTGGCTGGAACGACTCTGCCGCGAAGCGATCCCCGACAAGTACCCCTTCGTCACCGAGGAGTTGGAGCAGCGCCTCGTCTACGAACTGGACGTCATCCGGACCAAGGGCTACTCCGCCTACTTCCTGATCGTGCACGACTTCGTCCGCTTCGGCCGGAGCCGGGGCATCATGTCCCAGGCCCGGGGCTCGGCAGCCGGCAGTCTCGTTTCCTTCCTGCTCGGCCTGACCGTCATCGATCCGCTGCGCTACAACCTGCTCTTCGAGCGCTTCCTCAACCGCGATCGCAAGTCGATGCCCGACATCGACCTGGATTTCGCGGACGACCGGCGGGATGAGGTGATCCAGTACTGCCGTGACCGTTACGGCGCAGATCACGTTGCCCAGATCATCGCCTTCGGAACCATGGCGGCCAAGGCGGCAGTACGCGATGCCGGCCGTGCCCTGGAGTACCCGATCCCCGAAGTGGATCGTGTCGCCAAACTGATCCCGACCACGCCCGGCACCCGCCTGGACGAAACGCTGACGGGCGTGCCCGAACTGAAGACGATGTATGACGGTGACGAGCGCGTGCGCAAGCTCGTCGATGCGGCCCGGAGCGTGGAGGGGCTCTACCGCCACGCCAGCGTGCATGCCGCGGGGGTGGTGATCACCCGCGAGCCCGTCATGGAATACGCCCCCGTTCAGCGGATGACCGACGACAACATCGCGATCCAGTACGAGATGAACGACGCCGAGAAGATCGGCCTCGTCAAGATGGACTTCCTGGGTCTGCGCAACCTGACCGTCGTGGACGGGTGCCTGCGGGCACTCCGCGAGAGCCGCGGCATCGACATCGTCCTGAAGGATGTGCCGCTGGACGATCCTCGCACGTACCACCTTCTCCAGCAGGGCGATTCGATCGGCGTGTTCCAATTCGAGTCGGCCGGAATGCAGAAACTGCTCCGCAGCCTGCGCCCGGACCGTCTGGAGGACCTGATCGCCCTCGTCGCCCTGTATAGGCCCGGGCCGCTGCAGAGCGGCATGGCGGAGCAGTTCGTGCGCCGCAAACACGGCCTCGAGCCGATCCGCTACGAGCACCCTCTGCTAGAGCCGATCCTCTCCAACAGCTACGGCATCGTGCTCTATCAGGAGCAAGTCATGCAGATCACGATGGCCATGTCGGGCTTCTCCGCCGGGCAGGCCGAAGCCGCGATGAAGGCGATGAGCAAGAAGAAAGCGGACGTGATGGTCCGCCTGAAGCCCGAGTTCCTGGAGGGCGCCGTAGAACGCGGCGTGGATAGGAAGATCGCGGAGCAAATCTACGAGGTGATGTACAACTTCGCCTCCTACGGCTTCAACTTGAACCACAGCGCCGCCTACGCCGTGTTGAGCTACCACACCGCATATCTGAAGGCGAACTATCCCTGCGAGTTCATGGCCAACAACCTCTCATCCATCGTGGACAAGAAGGACAAGCTGGCGCTCTACATCCACGACGTGCGCCGGACGGGGATAGAGTTGCGCCCGCCAAGCGTCCAGGAGAGCCGCGCCGAGTTCACCGTCGAAGCCCTGCCGGATGAGCGGGCGGGAACGCGGGGCGCGATCCGCATGGGGCTGGATGCCATCAAGTCTGTCGGCAGGCCGGCCGTCGAGGCCATTCTCCGCGCCCGGGAAGCCGGGCCGTTCCGTGGGTTTACGGACTTCGTCCGCCGCATCTGCGCAGCGGCGGAGGGTGCCCCCATCAACAAGACCGCGATCGAGAATCTGATCAAGTGCGGGGCGCTGGATGGCCTGCCCGGGCATCGAGCGCAGTTCCTGGCTGTGCTCGAGCCGGCACTTGGTGCGGCCTCCGCGGCGAGGCGGCAGGCGGCGTGTGGGCAGGGCTCCCTCTTTGGGGGGGATGAGTCGGACGGCGACTCCGAGTTGCCGTTGCCCCACGCACCGCACCTTTCTCGCCGTGACGCCCTCTCGCTCGAACGCGAGCTGCTTGGGGTCTACGTCTCCGACCACCCCCTTCGCGAGGTAGAAGGCGCGCTGCGCAGCGTGGTCTCCACCCTGGCCGCAGAGTTGCCCGAGCGCAAGGATCGCGACGAGGTCACGATCGGAGGCTGCATTTCCCAGGTGACCACGCGGTACACCAAAAAGAATGAGGCGATGGCGAACGTCGTCCTCGAAGACGTGACGGGTCAGATGACGGTAGTGTTCTTTCCTCGAACCTACGAGAAGTACCGCGATGAGTTGGTGGCGGAGAGAATCGTCATCATCAAGGGTCGAGCCAGCGTCCGTGATCGTCTCGGCGAGGACGAAGACACGCCGGCCACCGTCGAGGTGAGGGGCGAAGAGGTGACCATTCTGGAAACACCGTCCACCTCGCGGCAGCCTCGCGTCCATGTGAAGCTGAGACAGGCTCGCCGCCAGGAGTTGCTGACGATGAAGCACATCTTTGCCGCCAACCCCGGGCCCGCGCCCTTGTTGGTGCACATCGAGGGTGACGGCTCGGAGGAGACGGTCATCTCGAGCCTCCGGGTGGATCTCAGTCCGAAGCTGGTGCAGGAATTGAGCGCCGTGGCCGGGCGTGCAGGCGGGATGGTCTGGGTGGAGTGAGGAGAGCGCAATGGATGACAGGGGAAAGCCAGAAGCGCGACGCGGTCGTCGGGTCACCCGCAGGGGTGCATTGGGCGCAGCCGCGGCCGCCGCGCTAGGCGCCGCCGTCGCGGCGGAAGCCCAGGGCACCCAGGAGCCGGTTTCCGCAGCGGATGTAACCGGCGCCGCCGATCTGGCCGGCCGCACCTTCACGGACGCCCAGAAGGCGGCGATGTCGCAGCGGCTCAACCGGACGCGAACGGGTCTACAGGCCCTGCGAGCAGTGGAAACCGGTCCGCTGGACGCCCCTGCATTTCATTTCGACCCCCGCGTGCCCGGGGTCGACTACCCCACGCGAACGGGAAGATTCCGCATCAGCGAGGCCCCGGTACCGGACTGGGACGGGGCGATCGAGAGTGTCGCCTTCCACTCGGTCACTGATCTCTCGCGGATGATCAAGTCCCGCGTGATCACCTCCTCCGCCCTGACCCGGATGTACTTCGAGCGCCTCAAGAAGTTCGGCCCGCCCCTGAATTGCGTGGTCACCATGATGGAGGAGCACGCGCTGGCGCAGGCTCAGCGCGCCGATGCCGAGATCGCGGCGGGCCGGTACCGGGGCCCGCTGCACGGCATCCCCTGGGGCGCGAAGGACTTGCTGGCCACGAAAAGTGTCCGCACCACCTGGGGCGCGAAACCCTTCGAGAGCCAGATATTCGACTACGACGCCACCGTCGTCCGCAAGCTGGACGCCGCCGGCGCCGTGTTGATGTGCAAACTGACTACCGGCGAACTCGCCCTCGGCGATCTCTGGTTCGGTGGCCGCACCCGCAACCCGTGGGACCCCCGACAGGGGAGCAGCGGCTCGTCGGCCGGACCCGGCAGCGCGACCGCGGCCGGCCTGCTCGCGTTCGCCATCGGCAGTGAGACGCTGGGCAGCATCGTCAGCCCCTCGGTCGTCAACGGCGTCACCGGGCTTCGCCCCACCTTCGGACGGGTGAGCCGCCATGGTGCCATGCCGCTGTCGTGGACCATGGACAAGCTCGGCCCCATGTGCCGGGGGGTGGAAGACTGCGCCGTGATCTTGCGAGCGATCATGGGCCCCGACGGCCACGACCCCACCGTGACCGAGCAGACCTTCGAGTGGGATCCCGACAAGGGTCTGGCAGATCTCCGGGTCGGCTACGATCCCGCCGCTTTCGAAGGCGGGGGGAGAACTCCCAGCCGCAAGCCGGTGTACGACGAGGTTCTGAAGGTACTCCGCGACAAGTTGGGATTGAAGCTGATTCCGGTCAAGCTGCCGGATCGAAGCGCGGCGTATGAAGCCCTTGCCGGCCTGACCATCGACGTGGAGTCGGCGGCGGCGTTTTCCCGACTGGTCGAGGACGGCCGGCTCGATACTCTGGCCGGCCCCACCTGGCCGCTGACGTTCCGCTCCGGCAGCCTGATCCCGGCGGCGGACTACATCCAGGCGATGCGCGTCCGCGCCCAGCTTCAGCGCGCCATGCATGTGGCACTCAAGGACGTGGACCTCTACGTCACGGTGCCGTTCGCCGGTCCGACGATCTTCTACACGAATCTGACCGGCCACCCAACGCTGATCACTCGCTGCGGCATGCAGGACGATCAACCCGTTTCCATCGAGATCACCGGCAACCTCTATCGGGAAGATGCGATCCTGCGCCTGGGTCGCGCCTTTGAGCAGGCGACAGAGTGGCACCGAAAGTGGCCGGACCCGGAGCGCACCATCAAGAAGCTCCAGGCACCCGCCTGAGGCATGCCCGGGGCGTTGGGCGAGGTCGAACAAGCAGCGGGGGACCGGATGAACGGCATGGAGCACCGGCGAGGCTTCACCCTGATCGAACTACTGGTGGTGATCGCCATCATCGCCATCCTCGCGGCGATGCTCTTCCCCGTGTTTGCCCAGGCGCGCGAGGCAGCCCGGCGCACCACCTGTCTCTCCAACATGCGTCAGCTCGGTACCGCCTTGACGATGTACATCGGCGACTACGACGAGTTCTATTTCTTCTTCGGACACAACAGCCAGCTCAGCAGGGTCAACCCCGCAGTTCCGCTCGGCGCAACCCGGGAGAACCGGTGGTGGAACCAGATCCTTCCCTACACTCGGACAGGCGGGTCGCTGATCGTCTGCCCGTCGGACAACGGGAAGTTGCCCCACGCGACCGAGGACGGTCAGGCCGGGCGACCGCTCGTTCCCCGGTCCTACGTCGCAAACCGAATGGTGGAGGCGCTCTCCATGGCCCAGGTCGATCGCCCGGCGGACGTGGTGCTGGTGACCGAGAAGGGCGACAGGTTCGACGACTCCTGGTATGAGCCGCCGAAGAACCTGTACGACAAGCCGGGCTTTGGCGAGCCGGTGCTGGCCATGCGTCGGCATGCGGTGGGTGCCAACGCCATGTTCTGTGACGGCCACGCAAAGTGGCTCGGCAACGGGACGTGGCTGCGGGATCCCTGCGGGGATCCCTGGTCGGGCGTCTCGTTGATGCGTCTCTACCCCATCCCAGGCGCGGCGCCCTGGCATCCCAACTGTCCGAACTGAGCGGCAGAGCGCGGGGCGGTGCACTTCAGGTCGGGCGAGAACTCTGAGGTGTAGGGGGTCGAGCCGGCGACAGTCGAGGTAAAGCAGAGCTTTTTGGCCTCTCCACAGGTGATGGCGCCTGCTATCGGCCAGGTGAACGATCCGTCCGCCTCGGCGGTCACCCGTCCAAGAAAGACCACGCCTTCGCCGTTCTTTGGGTTGCCTGTGCGGGCACCCGTCTCTCGCCGGAAGACATCGACCACGCTCGCGGGTACGGTGCGGCCGAGCACTTTCATGGAGACATCGTCGTGCCTGAGTCGGTCGGGGCATGGGATGTTCTCATTGGTCCGGCGCGGCGTGCTGTTCGGCGTGACGCCGATTGGGAGCAGGTCGATGCCGGGACCGCCGTTGGCGCCCATTGCCACCCCAGACACCCGAACACGCGACTGGGGCCCGACGAAAACACCGGCCTCGGCGTTCCCCTTGACCTCGCCTCCCACGACCTCCGCAAGCACTTTCCTGGTGCAGTAGATCCCCGAGCCGCCGCAATCTCGGATCAGGTTGTCCGTCAGCCGTGAGACGCCCTCACCCGGGTGGATGTACACGCCCGAGTTCGTGGCCCGCAGCACCGTGTTTCCTCGCAACTCCGCGACGGCCGAGGGCACGGACAGGTTGACGCCGATGCCTGTGGTCCTCTCCACGGTGTTGCTCTCGATGCTGGAGGTGCCCAGGCTCGTCAGGTCGATCCCGATGCCGGGTCGCCGGCCGGTGCCGGCGCGAACAATCGTGTTGTTGCGGCAGATCAGGGTGTTGTCCGGACCGCAGCCCAGCTCGAGCGCAAACCGGCTGCTCCGGATGTTGTTGTTTTCCACGATGGCCGTGAGCGTTCCGCTCCCCGCCACGCAACGGACCCCGGTCGGTGCGTCCGAAACGCTGTTGTACTCCACGCGGATCTCGCCGCCACCCGCATCCAACTCATGCGAGCCGACGGCGATCCCGGCCCCCCTCAGCGTGTTTTGGATCACTCGGGTATCCCGTCGGTAGCATTCAATCCCCACGTTCGAGATGGAAGACAGCAGCTCGTTGTCCTGGATCAGGACTTCACCCAGGCTCGTGTGCAGCGACTCGACCAGGATGCCGAAGCCGGGCGGATCTTCGAAGCGGTTGCCGCGGATTTCGCCGGACAGGCACGCTGATCGCAGGTTCGTTCCCTCGAACCCGTTCGCCTGGACGATCAGCCCGTTGCCCGCCACCTCGAACAGACCCGTCTCGCCGCCCCTAATCAGGTTGCCGATCACTCGCAGCCGCGTCGTCTGGTGCCCCTCGATCGCGGCCGCGGGTGAGCCGAGGAAGGAGTTCGGCTCGTCCAGGCTGCCGATCTCGGTGTCGGCGGCGCCAGGCTGCACCAGGATGGATCCGTTCTTGCCGGTGAAGGTGCAACCCAGGACGCTGACTCCACTCACGCCCTGGGCGATCTGCAGTTGCAGGTTCTTCCAACCCAGCCCCCGCAGTTGGGTGGAGCTGCCCCGCACGATGACAGTCGCGGGCTTTCGCCCCCGCGCCACGCTGCCGGGTCCCCGAATGGTGAGCGCCGTCAAAGCCGCCGGGATTTCGAGCGGGCCGGCGAGCACGATTTCCCGTGCCTGGGGAAAGGCGATGGTGTCCCCGGATTGGGCAGCCGACAGGATCAGGGCACGGAGCGAGCCTGCCGGCGGCGACGCAAGATCATCCGAGAAGTTGGTGAGGTTGTGGGTCACGGCTCCACGGCTGCCCACAGCCAGGAGCAGCGTGAGACCAGGGATGACGGCCGCCGAAACGATCCGTCGGAGCGCGGAGTGTGGCATGGCGGATTCCCCCGCGGAGATAGGCGTCACGGACTGTTCAACGACCAGGCTTTCCGGGCCTGCCCGAGCGGGAAAGTGGCGGCCGGGCGGCGTGATACGATTGCTGGGCCCCGGCCATCGGCCGTCGGGGCGGGAGAGCTGTCTGTGAAGGTCCACGAATACCAGGGGAAGGAAATCCTCCGCCGCTACGGCGTGCCTGCGCTCGCCGGAGAGGTCGTCACCACCCCGGCCGAGGCGCGGTCGGCGGCTGAGCGCCTGATCGCCCAGACGGGGAGCGAGATTACCGTGGTGAAGGCGCAGATTCACGCTGGCGGCCGCGGGAAGGGTGGGGGAGTGAAGGTGGCGCGAGGTGCCGCCGAGGCGGAGCGCCTCGCCTCCGAGATCCTGGGAATGCAGCTTGTGACCCATCAGACCGGCCCGAAAGGCCAACTGGTCCGCAAGGTTTACATCGAGGCCGGATGCGCCATCGAACGCGAGCTCTACCTCGGGATGCTCCTGGACCGGGACAACAGCCGGATCGTGGTCATGGCCAGCGCCGAGGGCGGCGTCGAGATCGAAAAGGTCGCTGAAGAGACCCCCGAGAAAATCTTGAAAGTGTGGATCGATCCGGCGGCCGGGTTTCAAGCCTACCAGGGACGGCAGCTCGCGTTCGCGCTGGGGCTGCCGAAGGAAGTCGTCGGTCGGTTCGCCCGGTTCGTGGGGCTGCTGTATGAGGCCTACGTGGGGTCCGATGCCAGCCTCGCCGAGATCAACCCGCTGGTGATCACAAGGTCCGGCGAAGTCATCGCGTTGGACGCCAAGTTCACGTTGGACGACAACGCTCTGTTCCGACACAAGGACCTGGCCGCGTACCGCGATCCGGATGAAGAAACGCCGGCCGAACAGCAGGCGCACGACTTCGGCATCAATTACGTGAGCCTGGACGGCAACATCGCATGCATGGTCAACGGCGCGGGGCTTGCGATGTCCACCATGGACGTGATCAAGCTGCACGGCGGCGAGCCGGCCAACTTTCTCGACGTCGGCGGCGGCGCGACTGAGGAGCAGGTCACGGACGCGTTTCGCCTGCTCACCAGCGATCCCAACGTGAAGGCGATCCTGGTGAACATCTTCGGCGGCATCATGAAGTGCGACATCATCGCCAACGGCATCGTGAACGCGGCTCGAAAGCTGAGCCTCACGGTGCCGCTGGTCGTCCGCCTCCAGGGGACCAACGTCGAGCTCGGCAGGAAGATTCTGGCAGAGAGCGGCCTGCGAATCATTCCCGCGGACCAACTGACCGAGGCTGCGCAGAAGGTCGTCGCGGCCGCAGCCTGACCGTCCGTTACCTGGCTGCCGGGTGGATCCAGGGTTTGCGGTATGGGCGACGCAGCAGGCGGTTGGCCTCGTCGTCTCCAACCACCCGGCCGCGGACAGGGTCCCACTCCAGAGTCCGCCCCAGCCTCAGTGCCATGTTGGCGAGGATGCAACTGGCGGTCGAGATGTGGCCTTCCTCAATGTCCGCTACTGGCTTGCCGCGCGACGCCCGTGCGGCCAGAAAGTCCTTCATGTGCTGCCGGATGGCCGGGGCGACGTGTCGCTCCAAATCGGCCTCGGTCCGGTCCTCGGGGTACTGATCCAGCTCCATCGTGACGTCCTTGTGGACGGGCGCACCGCCTCCCAGCGGGATGAAATCGTAGCCGTTCACGCTCATCTTCAGCGTTCCGCGGTCTCCGTAGAGGGTGGCGGCCCAGGGGTACTTTTCGTCCGCGGGGTGCCCCCAGGATCGGTGTTGCCAGGTGACGGTGGTCTCGCCGAAGTCAAAGGTGGCCGTCTGCGTGTCGGTGATATTGGCCTTGCTGCGGGGGTCGACGAGGATCCCTCCGGTGGATGCCACGCGCTTCGGCCATCCCAGACCGAGCGTCCAGCGGACCATGTCGAGCATGTGGATGCACATGTCGCCGACGATGCCGTTGCCGTACTCCATGAACGCTCGCCAGCGGCGGGGATGGACGAGGGAATTGTAAGGGCGCATCGGCGCCGGCCCCGTCCACATCTCGTAGTCGAGGTTCTCCGGCGGGGCGGTGTCCGGCGGCGTTTCGCGCGCGCGCATGTGGTAGTAGCAGCAGATCTCCACGTGGGAGATCTTGCCCAGTAACCCCGGTCGAACAAACCGATCCCGGGCCTCGACCAGGTGCGGAGTGCTCCGTCGCTGGGTACCCACCTGCACCACCCGCCCCGTTCGCCGAGCGGCTGCCAGCATTGCCTGGCCCTCCGCGACGTCCACGCTGATCGGCTTCTGGACGTAGACATCGGCCCCGGCCTCAACCGCGGCGATCATCGCGAGCGCATGCCAGTGATCGGGTGTGGCGATCAGCACGATGTCGAGATCTTTCTCTCGCAGCATCTCCCGGTAGTCGCTGAAACTGCGCGGACGCTTCCGCGAGGCCTGACGCTGGCTCACCAGATCACCGGCCTCGGAGAGCATTTGCCTGTCCACGTCGCAGAGGGAGACGACTTCAACGGGAGCCACCTGGATCAGCCGCAGCAGATCGCACTTCCCGTACCAGCCGGTGCCGATGAGGCCAACACGCGGCTTTGTCTCGGCGAAAGCCTCGGCAAACGGAGCGATGCCCAGGGTTGCTCCCGCTGCGCCCGTGGTCAGCCCTGTGGTCAGCAGCGAGCGTCGATTCATCGGCGGTCCTCCACGGGGTCGGCTGGTGGTTTCGTCCCCGCCGTCAGTTCTGCGATGTGGGAGCGAGACCCTGCCTCGCAGGGGTTCATCCTACCGTCAAAGAAAGCGGCTGCGGTGACCGGCCCCGCGCCGAAGCCAGGGAGGGATTGGACGATGGAGACCCGTGCAGTTATGGCGGTGGCGATCAACAGGGTGGAGGCGAGGCCGGTGGAGGTACCCCCGCCGGGACCGGGCGAAGTCTTGATTCGAACCAGTCACACCTGCATCAGCCCAGGAACGGAACTACGTTGCCTTGCGGGGCTGCAGCAGGGGACGCCCGGGTGGCCGTTTATCCTGGGCTACGCGCTGGTTGGGCACGTGGAGGCGGTCGGACCTGGAGCGCACCTGGCGGTGGGAGCACGAGTGTTGTGCGGAGGGACGAGCCGTGCGGCTACGCATCGGCTCTGGGGGGGGCACATCGGCCTCGCTGTCCAACCCGAGAACGCGGTCCACATCATTCCTGCGGGCGTGGATCCAGTCGAGGCGGCGGTCGGCCGCATCCTCGCCATCGCGCTGCATGGCGTGAGCCTCAGCCGACCGGACCCGCACGAGACGGTGGCAGTCGTCGGGCTCGGGCTGATCGGGCAGTTGTCAGCCAGGTTGCACGCGATGGGCGGAGCTCGCGTGGTCGGGATCGATCGATCGGCCTCTCGGGTCGAGGTCGCCCGCGGTGCGGGGATCGAGGGTCTCGCCGCCCAGGATGCGGCCACTGCTTTTCGGGAACGCGTGCCAGACGGCGCCGACCTGGTGGTGGATGCCACCGGCTCACCGACGGCGCTCGCCGCTTCCATTGAGTGTGCGCGCGACAGGCCGTACGAGGATCTGCCGTTGGCCGGTCCGCGCCTGCTGCTGCAGGGAAGCTACCCGGGGGACTTCACGGTGCCCTACCACCCCGTGTTCCGTCGAGAGATGACGGTGCTGGTGCCGAGGGATCGGCAGCCCCGCGATATGCGCGCGGCACTGGACCTGCTCGCCCGTCGCCGCATCGGTGTGCGAGACCTGGTGGGGCGTGTTTGTCCACCGGAGGCGGCCCAGGAGGTCTACGACGCCTTGCGGGATCCCGGCGGGGAGTTGTTGACGGCCGTGTTCGATTGGACCGCGTGAGGCGAGCTAGGCTGCGGGGAGTTGCTCCCGCGGTTGGCGAAGCCATACGGCCGTCAGCGCGGAGATGATCAAGCCGGTAACGAGCGTCCCCAGTGCCCCGGCTAGGGCCTGCAGGAGCGGGGACTCCGAGGCACGGGCCGATTCCATTGCCGCGCGGATAGCCTCCGGGGACTGGCCTGCCTGCCGAAGCATCTCTTCCTGGACTGTGCGCAACTCCTCGAAATAGTTCGGAAAAGCAACCGTGGTGAACAGTATTGAGCCGGGGATGATGATGAGGCCAGCCACCAGTGAGGTGAGCAGGCCCATCCCAATTTGTCGCCCGTAGCTGCGTGTGAGCCGGGTCTGGTAGAGCACGGCGATGACGATGGCGATCTGGATGAAAATCACGAGCCAGAACGCGTTCACCATGAGCGGATGCCTGTACCATCCGGTGAAGCCCATCACGTAGGTCCAGCCCTCTACCATCAGCCCGAGGACCAGACCTCCGACCACCGCTACCCGCATCGAGTCGCTCCCGTTTGGCAGCGTCTCTCGTCGCCGCCCGGTGTTCGTGTGCCGAAGGCGGGGGTCGAACCCGCACTCCTTTCGGAACCGGTTTTTGAGACCGGCGCGTCTGCCTATTCCGCCACTTCGGCCTGACCGGAAGTATAGGCAGCGACTAAGAACCCGTCAACGCCTCCGCCAGCCGGCTCCCCCGGATCAGAACCGGGCAGGAGAACCCCCCTGGGTGCACGAACGCGGATGCGGACCGATTGGCAGTATTGGAGGGCGGCAATGGCGACGCTTCAGGTGACGTGTCCGCGCTGCGGCGCGCAGGGGGGGGTGGACGCTTCGTTTGCGGGCCGGCAGATCCGGTGCCGCTGCGGGACGGACTTCGTGGTGCCCGCGGTCAGCCCGGCCCCCGGCGCCACTCCTGGCCCGGCGTCCGGTCCCACCGGCTCAGCGGACACCTCTCCGGCTGACTGGAGCGTGGGTCTCGAGGTCGGCGGGCGGTTCCTGGTCACGGAGATTCTTGGCGGCCCGGCGCTCTGCCGAGTGGACGACCGAGTGTGGGAAACGACCCTGCTCGTGGCTACCGCCAGTGAGGGGGACGAGGATGGCTTCACCTCCGTCGCCGACCGCTGGGTGGCGCTGGGCACCCACCCCAACATCCAGGTCGCTTACTACCTTCATCGGCTCGGCGGCCGCGCCCGCCTGGTGATGGAGGATCCTGGTCCGAATTCGCTCGCGGACCTACCGGCCGCCGCGCTGGCATCGGACCCCGGACGCCTGTGCGATCTGGCGATCCAGTCCGCCTGGGGCTTGCTGGCGCTTCACGACGCGGGGATGGTCCACGGGCGGGTGCATGCGGCATGCCTGCGGGTCACGGGGCTCGACCTGGTTAAGCTGGGGGACATCACCTTCACGTTGACTCCGGGTGAGATGGCGCCTGCTCCGGAGGTGGCTGCCGGTGCATCGCCGGGACCTCCGGCCGACCTCTGGCAATGGGCGTCCGTCTTCCACAAGCTCGGAGGTGCCGCGGCACCTCCCGCCCTGCGCGAATTGCTCGATCGCTGCCTCGCGGCCGACCCGGCGCAGCGTCCCCGAGACCTCCGTGAGGCGGTGACGGGGCTGCAGTCGATCTACAAACAGGCGCGCGGGGACTTCTACGCACGCCCCGCGCCGCGCACCTACGCCGCGGACACGGCAAGCAACCGCGGACTGGCGCTCCTGGCGATCGGGCGTCCCGAAGAAGCCGCCGGGTCGTGGGAAGAGGCGGTCCGCGTAGCTGCGGGTCACCTGGAGGCGACCTACCACCTCGCCCTCTACCAGTGGCGAAACGGCAAAATCGCCGATGACGAGGTCGTGCGCCGGCTCACGCCGATTGTTGCGGCCAGCACCGACTGGATGGCACCGATGTTGCAGGGGCACGTCCAGGCTGAGCGTCTGGACCGTCGTTCTGCTCTACTCGGCTACGGGGAGGCCGAGCGACTCGGAGGCGGAGAAGCTGCGGCGGTGGCGCGCCGGAGAGTCGCCGCTATCCCGGCGGACCACGGCGGGCACGAACTCGCCGAACACCCGCACGAGGTATGGAGTCTGGGGCTGACCCCCGACGGCTCACGCGTGGTCACGGCGAGCGGCGACTCGCTCCTCCGCGTCTGGGATCTTGCTTCCGGGGAAGTCACCCACGAGCTGGCGGGCCACCAACACTCCGTCCGGGCGTCGGCGCTGAATGCCGATGGACGATTTGCCATCTCTGGGAGTTGGGACGGCACCGCCAGGGTGTGGGACATCACGACGGGTGCCGCGGTCCGGCAACTCAAGGGGGAGGCGCCGATCCATTCCGTGGCGCTGAGTGCGGACGCCCGCTATGCCCTGTCTGGCGGGGACGACCCGGTGCTTCGCTTCTGGGCGACGCAGACGGCCCAGGTGGCACGGTCGATGGAAGGCCACACGGATTCGATCCAGGCGGTGGCCCTCAATGCCGATGGTCGCTTTGCGCTGTCGGCCGGCAGGGACGGGGCCGTCTTCCTCTGGGATGTCGCTCAGGCCAGGTGCCTGCAGACGCTGAGCGGGCACACCGGCATGGTTCGAGCGGTCGCGCTAAGCGGTGACGGTCGCGTGAGCGTCACCGCGGGAGAAGATCGGACGCTGCGGCTTTGGGACAACGCAACGGGCGTCTGCGCCCGCGTTTTCGAGGGGCACCAGGATGCAGTTGACGCGGTGGCGATCGCCCTCGCGGCCGGCTGGATCGTGAGCGGCGGCAGGGATCGCACGCTCCGTGTATGGGAAGTTGCCACCGGGCGTTGCCGGCGCACCATCGGGGGCTATCTGGGCGGTGTGCTGGCGGTCGGGCTGACGCCGGACGCACGCATTTGCGTCACCGGCAGTGCGGAGAAAACGCTGCGAACGTGGGACCTCTCCGCCTTCACGGGGCCGGACGCGATCAGCATGTCCGCGCCTCCGGCGATCAGCCGTCCGGAGCGGTCGCAAGAAGCGCAGCGGGTTCAGCGCCAGTACCGGATGCTGGTTGAGAAGGCGGCGCTGGCGGAGAACCCGGCCGCGGAACTCAATCTGCTGCGGGAAGCCCGATCGCTGACGGGTCGCTCACGTGCGACCGAGGCTCGGGAGAGGTGGCAGCGCCTATCGGGCAGCATGGTTCGGTCCGGGTTGCGCGACGTCTGGCTGGGTCGGGTGTTTGACCCACCGGAGCAGCCGTGTACCGGTCTTGCCGTGCGGGAGGACGATCTGTGGGTGCTCTCGGGCAGCCCGGACGGCCGTCCCCGATTGTGGGAAGTGGCGTCCGGACGCTGCCTAAAACCCATGGATGCGCACGGCAGCGAACTCACCGCCGTAGGGCTGAGTCCTGATGGCCGCTGGGCACTGGCGGGCAGCATGGAGGGCAGCCTCCGTCTGTGGGACGTCGAGCGAGGACGCACAGCCCATAGCTACCTGGGTGTCACTGTGCCGACTCGCGCCGCGTGCTTGAGCTCAGACGCCCGCTGGGTGCTCTCGGGGAGCGATGACGGCATGGTCCGCGTGTGGGATGTCGCCGGTGGACGGCTTGTGCGCGTGCAGGAGGGGCATGTCTCACCGGTTCAATCCGTCGCCTGGACGGCGGACGGCCGGTTCATGTTGTCGGGCGACACGGGCGGCACCATCCGCCTTTGGGACGCCGCCTCCGGGGCGTGCCGGCAGGTGATCGACGACCAGGCCGGTTCCGTGATGGCGCTCTCCTGCGCCCGCGATGGCATCCGGGCTCTGGCAGCCGAGCACGATGGAACGATCACCCTGCTGAATCTCGACGACGGTTCGGTGATCCATCGGCTGCAGACGGAACGTATCACGAAGGCGGCTCTCACCCCAGAGGGCCGCTGGGCGGTGCTGGCCACGGAGGCGGGTGAGGTCGTCGTGTGGGATCTCCCCACCGGCAGCCGCTTGGCGTCCGTCCCCTGCGGGCCGGTCGGCGCGTTCTGCCTCTCGCCGGATGGGCACTACCTGCTCACCGCCCCGCCGGAGGGCCCCATCAGCGAGTGGATCCTCGATTGGGACCTGGAGCTCCCCCCGGTGGAAGCGTGGTCAGACGCCGCTCGCCCCTACCTGGCCGCCTTCCTCCGAGTCCACCAACCCTATGCCGTTTACCTTGCGGCGACGCGGGATGTGTCCGATGAAGAGTTGGCCAATGCGCTGGTGCGCCGCCCCGAGCCGAACTGGACCTCGGAAAACTACCCGGAGTTGCTGGCTACGCTCGCACGAGTCGGGCTCGGCTGGCTGAAGTCCGAGCGCACGTTCCACGAACTGGAGTCCATGACCGAAGCGTTCGGTCGCGCCGCTGGGAGTGGCTCCTAGCTCACTTTGCTCCTCGCTGTCCGGGTCACTCCAGCCGGCTGAAGCGGCTGGAGATGGAGGTGTCGCCCGAGTCGCCGTCGCTCGCGAATCGAAGGTATCGCTGGGCCTCCGCGTGGTCAGGGTCCAGGCTCAGCACGCGGCGAAACTGGAAGGCGGCCTCCGCCATCCGCCCCGCCTCGTAGCGGGCGATCCCGGCCGCCAGACACCGGCGGATTTCCACGGCGCGGAGGCGGTCGGCGACTTCCGGGGTAGGGTGCAGGTCCTGCGCCTTGCGCCACAGCGTGATCGCGGTGCCCATGTCGCCCAGGGCATCCTGGGTATCTCCGGCGGCGAGGAGGGCGCTTGCCTGGCCCCGGCGGACTCGGCCGAGAGCCTCCCTGGAGGCGTGGCGCTGTGGGTCTAAAAGGAGGATGGCTTCGTGCGTTCGCTGGGTGCCGGACCAATCGCCGGCGGCTTCCAGCCGGAGCGCCTCCGCCTCCAGATCCCCGAGGTGTTGGGATCGGGCCCGTACCATTCGATCAAACAGGCCTGCGTCCCACGGGGCCAACTCGCGGGCGGACTGCAGCCGGGAAATCGCCTCTCCTCCATCCCTCGCCGCCAGCGCGTCTTCGGCCGCGGTGATGTGGGATGCTACCTGCCTCGCGAGACTCGCCTCCAGTTCTTTCGAGGCGCTGACGTTGCTGGGGTCCGCGGCCAGGACCATGTGGAGGTCAGCGATTGCCCGCCCGAGATCTCCAGCGGCAATGGCCCCACGGGCCTGGTCGAGGATGAGTGTCTCCGACCCGGCGGCAAAGGCGGCCTCAAAGCACATGGCGATGGAGCTTGTTAGGGTGACGAGCAGGTAGCGGCCGCTCGGAGACAGGCACACTCCTGTCGGCTCCGCGGGTAGCTGGTAGTCCCACACGGGGTTGCCTCGGGAGTCGAGGCAGAGAAGCCGATGCTCGGCGCCGTCCGACACCACGGCTGCCGTCCAGCTTGCCGCCTCATCGGTGGCGATGCCGAGGACCGGTTGCCCGACCCCTATTCGCCAGGCGATCCCGCCGTCGCCGTCTGTCGCCAGCACGTCTCCAGCCTCCGTGCCCACCCGGAGCCGCTGTCCCCTGCGACCGAAGGCAATCGCGCTGGCCGGACTGTCGAGAGCGTTCTCCGCCAGTAGCACCCGCTCGTGGTCAAATGAGAGGAGCATCCCGTCCCGGAGGCCGACGGCGCAGGCCGACCCATCATACGCAACACCTGTGCGGGCAACCGGACCCGGAAGGTCTTTGGACCAGATGGCGCGGCCGCCGATGTCCCCATAGATGAGGCCGTGCGACGCAAACACCTCGTCGGAGAAAGCAGCGACGAAGAAGCGGCCGTTCCGGCTCGGGGCACAGTCGCTGTAGAGAGCCCGGCGCTCGGGTTGGAAGCGCGACTTGCGTCCCTCGCGAAAGATGTAGAGGTCGTCGTCGGTCATCGCGAGCAGCACACCGGCACCGGGGAGAATCTCGAACTCCCGCACAGTCTCCACGGAGATGGCGCTATGCTCCCGCTGCTCCCCCGACACGCCCACCTCCAGGAGCTTGTACGTGCGAGTGGCGAACATGTCGGGCTGGATCAACAGGGCGTTGCCGTCATCGTCGACGGCATTCAGCCCCGACGGAATCAGGCCTCGGATGCGGTGCTGCCACAGAAGGTTGACCGTCGTTTCGCGCACGGCTTACTCCGGGGTGGCGAACTCGCGCAGGCGGATCACACGATGGTTGGCGGTGTCGGCTACGTAGACGGTGTCATCGGCCGCAACCGCCACGCCGCAGGGTCCATTCAACGATCCGTGGCCCTGAACTTCCGTGATGATCGCCACCGACCTGCCGGCCGGATCGAAGATCTGGATCCGATGATTGCCGGTTTCGGCGACGATCACGCGCCCCTGGCGGTCGATGGCCAGATCCTGCGGCTCGTTCAGGAACCCCGCGGCGACCCCGATGCCCCCGAATTGGCCCAACGTCTGTAGCTCGGAGGAAAAGACATGGACCACGTGGCGGCTGCGGTCCGCCACGAAGATGCGGCCCGCGCGGTCGACACAGATCCCCTGCGGGCTACCCATCAGCACTCCGCCCCGGGCGGTCAACCCGCCGATGGCCAGGGGCTGACCGTAGCGGGCCCAGACGGTCAGGCGCCGGTTGCCGGTGTCCGCGACGAACAGGTTCCCGCAGGGTCCCAGGGCGAGGCCCGTCGGTGACTGGAACTGGCTCAACCCACTCCCCGACGAACCGAAGCATCCCAGCGACGAGCCGTCCACACCGATCACCTGGACACGGGAGTTCCCCTGTTCGAGGACATAGAGCCGGCCTTCTTCGTCGACGACGCAACCCTGCGGGTTGAGAAAGCATCCCCCGAGGTGGCCACGTGCGCCGAGGACAGCGACATCTCCCTGGATCGATATGCGCTGGACCCGGTGGTTGTAGGAGTCCGCGACGAACAGGTTGCCTTCTCCGTCCACGGCTACGCCGCCGGGGGAGAGGAACTGCCCGACGCCGCTCCCTCGTTCACCGACCACTTCCACAGCGCGCCATACGGATACCGGAGTCGACGCGGCCACGGTGCGTGGGGCGGGGGTCGCCGCCGGGACTTCCTGCCGGGCGCGTTTGGGGGGTCGAGCGTCGCCGATTTCCAGGAAGTCGAATCTGTTGTCGCTCATCAGGGGAATTGCGTCTGGGACTGCGTGTGCTGAAGCCACGACGATCACGGCGGGGCAGTACGCATCATATCCCAGCCCCCGCATACACGAAAGCCGCGGGCCCCGTCATGGTCAGTTCCAACCCCGGGCCGACGCTCACCTGCAGCGTCCCTCCGCGCGACACTACTTCCATCTCCGCACCGGATCGACCGGACAGCAGCGAGGCCACCGCCACGGCGCATGCCCCCGTACCGCAAGCCAGCGTCTCACCGGCACCTCGCTCCCAGATCCTCACCCGGGCTCGACCGGGTTCCTCCAGTGTGGTCCACATGATGGACGTGCGCTCGGGAAAGAGCGGGTGGTGTTCTAGACGCGGGCTCAGCCCGGCGAACTCCAGCTCGCTCGGCTCATGGTAGACCACCGTGTGCGCCGTCCCGGTGGACAGAGCATAGATCTGCAGCGGGGTCCCGCCGACGTCGATCCACTCACCGAGGACTTGGTTGGTCTGGAAGAGGGCGGGGATCGCAGCGGGCTCGAGCCGGGCCCGGCCCATAGCGATCCGCACATCCGCGCGCGTCCCCTCGCTCCGGGTGATCTCCACTTGTCGCACCCCGGCGATCGTCTCAATGGAGAAAGCCCTGCCTTCTACCAGGCCTTCGCGCACCGCGTACCAAGCGATGCATCTAAGTCCGTTGCCGCAATCATCCTCGGTGCCGTCCGGGTTGAACATCCGCATGCGGATGTCGGCTAAGGATGAAGGCAGGGCAGCCAGCAGTCCATCGCTCCCGATCGCCGTCCGGCGGCAACAGACCGCACGTGCCACGGCGGACCAGTCCAACTCCAGCCCGGAGAGGCCGAGACCGGTTACGACAAAGTCGTTTCCGGCACCCTCAAACTTCTGAAACGGCAGGTTCACCCGGGCTCTCGGCGGTCTCGGCAACTTCGGCAGACTGGGCGTCGTCCGCCGCAGCCGCGTCCGGCATTGCTCCGCCGGCCGCTGGAGATTCAGCCGCCACGGCCGGGTGCGTGGGGGGGTGACGGCCGTACTCCTGCTCCAGAGTCGGGTGCGCTTCTGTTGCCGCTGTGTCCGACGACGCCGTTCGGGCTCGAGTGGACGCCCATTCCCGCAGCACGTCGATCTGTTCGCGCATGGTCCGGCTCAGCGGCACGGAGATCCGAATGCTGGCGAGGACGTCGTCCGTAGTGATGTCACGACCACCGTCGAACGCATCGTAGAGGGCGGATACGATCGCCTGCTCGATCTCAGCCCCGCTGTAGCCCATTGCTGCCGCAGCGAGGGCCCGCCGGTCGAAGTTGGCCGCATCCCTCTTCCGCTTGCGGAAGTGGATATCAAAGATTTCTTCGCGCTCGGTCTGTCCCGGCAGGTCCACGAAGAAGATCTCGTCGAAGCGTCCCTTGCGGAGCAGTTCCGGCGGCAACATGTCGACGCGGTTCGCCGTGGCGACCACGAAGACCGCCGCCTTCTTCTCCTGCAGCCAGGTTATGAAGCTCGCGAAGACTCGGGCTGTCGTGCCGCCGTCCGTCACGCCGCTCGACTGGGTGCCCGAGAAGCCCTTCTCCAGCTCGTCGAGCCAAAGGACGGCCGGAGCGATCGACTCCGCCATTCTAATCGCGCGACGCATGTTCTCTTCGCTCTGACCGACGATGCCGCCGAAGATCTTGCCGACGTCCAGCCGGACGAGAGGAAGGCGCCACTGGCTGGCGATTGCCTTCGCAGCCAGGCTCTTCCCGCAGCCCTGAACCCCGAGCAGCAGGATGCCCTTGGGCGAAGGTAAGCCGAAGTCGCGGGCACGCTGGCCGAACGCGGCGCTACGCTTGCGCATCCAGTCCTTCAAGACGTCGAGGCCGCCGACGTCCGCCATCGTCTCATCCATCCGGTAGTACTCGAGCATCCCGCTCTTCCGGATAATCTGTTCCTTCTCGGTGAGGATCGTGTCCACGTCGAACTTGCGCTTCTCCACCAGGCTCCGCGCAAACACGTTCTCCGCTTCGTTCGCCGTCAGGCCCACCGCAGCTTCGATCACCCGCTCCCGCTCCGCCGGGTCCAATTTCGTCTCGATCTGCGCGTTGTTCTTGACCGACTGGATGATGTTCTCCAGCAGTCGATCCAGATCTTCGTGGTCCGGCAAGGCGTAGTCGACGACCGTCACCTCTTTCTCCAGCTCGGGCGGCAGCTTCAACGTCGGCGCCAGGACGACCAGCGTCTTGTAGCTGGTCTTCAGTGAGTAGGTCAGGTCCCGCAGCCGGCGAGTGATGTCGGTGTCGGTGATGAAGGGGTGGAAGTCTTTGAGGACGAAGACGGCCGGCTCTGTGGATTGCTCGATGTAGTCCAGCACAGCCATCGGTTGGCGGGTGTTCTTGTCGCGCGCGGTCGGAGAGGTCACCAGCCCCTGCGTCACGGTCCACACAAACATCCGCTTACCGCGGTTGGTGCTGATCGCGCGCAGTGCATCCTCGACGCGCTTCTCTTCCCAGGAAACCACGTAGATGAGTGGATACCGTGCCCGGATGAGGATCTCAAGTTCCTGGTCGACCGTGCTGGCCATGGCGGCGCTCCCTGCCGGCGGGGTCACGCCCCCTCGGGCTGGACGACCTCGACGCTGATCTCATGCACCATGCCGTCGTCGGTGGCGACCCACTCTTCCTTGAAGCTGCGGAGAGAGATATCGTTGCGCGTGTCCCGGAGGAGCCGGGTGAGCTGCTGCCCGAAGTTGCGCTCTGTGGAGGCCGCCTGTATGGCGCGAGCGGGGGCGCTGTCGGCCACGTCGGAGTGATTCTCCGTTCGTGCTTTCAGGACCTGACGGTTGGTATCAGCCATGTGAATTCATCCTGGCGACGCGGCGGACCGGGGCCGAGAGTGGGCGAGCGGTCGAGAGTCGGCGAGCGGTCGAGAGTCGGCGAGCGGTCAAGAGTCGGCGGATTGTATCATGTGAGGCCGCGCAGCAGAGGGACGGCCCCGATCCTGAAACCTGACTCCGTCCTCTGCCGGCACCACACTCAGAACAGAGGGATCCCCCGAGGAGAGTGAGTAGGATGCTCGATCGGCGCACCATTTTGGCAGCGGGAGCGCTTCCCGCGCTGGCGCGGCAGGCCCATGCGGCGTCGACGGTAACGTGCCAGGTCGCGTGCACGACCTATGTCTACCGCCGCTTCCCCCTCCGGCGCGCGCTTGAGGGCATTGCCGGCGCGGGCTTTCGGTTCGTGGCCTGGGGCACCGAGCACCGGGAGGCGGATGGTCGCTCGACCCCCGTGATGCCGCCCGACGCACATCCGAGTGTCGCCGCGGCGCTGGCGAAGCGGTGTCGGTCGATGGGGCTCGAGCCCGTGATGTTGTTCTCCACCATCTACCCGGAACACCAGGATGGGCTGACGGTGCTTCGCCGGCGGATACAGCAGGCCGAGGCGGCGAGAATTCCACAGGTTCTCACCTTCGGCCACATCGAGAAGGATGGGCGTGACCGATGGCGAGAGCGGTTCCGCCTGCTCGGCCCGGAGGCGCGGAAAGCCGGCGTAACCATCGTCATCAAGCAGCATGGGGGCGAGTCAGGCACGGGCGATGCCTGCGCCCGGTTCACTCGCGAGCTGGGAGAGTCACACGTCAAGGTGAACTACGACGCTGGCAACGTGATGGACTACCTGAACATCGACCCCATTCCCGATCTGCGTTCCTGCCTGGACGAGGTTCGAAGCTTCTGCATCAAGGATCACCGCAATTCACCGAAGGACGAGGATTGCGGCCCGGGGTTTGGGGAGATCGACCACTACCGATTACTGGACCCTGCGATCAACCCCCGGTTGGTCAGGGCTGCGACATTGCCGCTGTGCTGCGAGAACATCTTCCCGCCGCTGCTGGGGATGCCCACCTCTCCCTCGGTCGTCGATGACTACGCACGCCGGGCCCGTGTGTTCCTGGAGACCGTGATTGCCGGGCTGCGGAAATCTGCGGAGGAGAGCTGATGGGTGTGCTGCTTGAGGTGATCGTGTCGTCGCTGGACGACGCCCGCGCCGCCGCGGCCGGCGGCGCGGATCGGTTCGAGCTTTGCTCCGGGCTCGCCCTGGGCGGGCTGACCCCGAGCCTGGGCTTGCTCCAACTCTTGAAGGAGGAGATCTCGACCCCCACCGTGTTCATGCTGCGGCCCCGAGAGGGCGGCATGTGCTACGCACGCGGGGAGCTGTCCTCAATCGACCGGGATGCCGAGCTCGCCCTCGAAGCGGGGGCCGAGGGCCTGGTGGTTGGGTTCCTCACACCAGATGGGGAGGTGGATGTACCCCAGTGCCGCGACTTCCTCCGGCGCTGCAGCCGCGTAGCTGCGGGGCGGCAATGGGTCTTCCACCGTGCCTTCGACGTGCTGCGCGATCCCGATGTGGGGCTCGAGCAACTCATCGACCTGGGCTTCACCCGCATCCTCACGTCCGGACGTGCGGCCCGGGCGTTTGATGGATTGCGTGAGATCCGCAGGATGGTGGAGTTGGCTGATGGTCGCATCGAGATCCTGCCGGGCGGAGGAATCCGGTTGGATCATCTGGCTCAAGTAGTGCGGGAAACCGGGGTGAACCAGGTGCACATGTCGATCACGGACAGATCTTCGGACAGCTCCGCCACTCACAATCCCGTCATCCGGTTCGGCGCAAATCTCCCGGAGACCGAGTCGGACTTCCGCGTCGCCTCCACGGGCGGCGTCCGTCAGGCGAAGGCGATGCTCGCGGGTCTCTGACCGGGTGAAGATAGCGTTTTTGCAGGATGTCGGTGGCGACCCTCCCTCGCGGAGGGAGGCCGGTGCCGGTTGGCCAAGTAGTGGCTCGACTGCCTGAGACCGGAACGCGATAGGCGCGTTCGGGGCGAGGCCCGATCACTGGAGGCCCGGCCTGACACCCCCACCCCCTCGCGTTTGTCGGTGGGCACCGCTCTGCAGCGCCCTCATCCTGATTGCAGGTCTGGCGGTTCGTGCCGCCGCCGAGGACTGGCCACACTGGAGAGGCCCCCGGCGCGACAACGTTTCCACGGAGGGCGGCCTCCTCCGCGCCTTCCCGCCGGAAGGCCCCCGCGTGCTCTGGCAGCGCCCCATCCCCGGGGGCTGGTCGCAGCCCTCCACCTCGAAGGGGCGGCTGTTCATCCAGACCGAAGACCAGAAGCAAGAGATCGTGCTCTGCCTCGAGCCGAAGTCGGGGAAGACGATCTGGGAGTTCAAGTACGACTGCGACTACGATCAATACCCGGACATGGACCAGCGGTTCAAGAGCGGGCCGCGGTCTACGCCGACAGTGGATGGGGATCGCGTCTACACCCTCGGCACCACCGGCATCCTGAACTGCCTGACCGCAGCGGAGGGCCGGTTGATCTGGCAGCGGGATCTGAAAGAGATGAATGGCGGGAAGTCGCCGGAGCTTGGCTATACTCACTCGCTGTTCATTTCCGGCGATCTGCTGTTCACCCACCCGGGCGGGATGAACTCGTCGCTCGCGGCGCTCAAGAAGCAGGACGGCAGCGTGGTTTGGAAGGGTGAGAGCGACACGCTTGGGTACAGCACGCCTATCCTGATCGAGTTCGAGGGCCGGCCGCAGCTCATCCACTTCACCGGGCGCGGAGTAGTGGCGGTGACCCCCTCGACGGGTGCCGTCCGCTGGCGCTATGACTGGAAGACGAACTTCGACCTCAACGTCGCGACGCCGATCCACCACGAGGGCCAGGTGTTCATCTCCTCCAACTACGGCCACGGTGCGGCAATGCTGCGGATCGAGCGCGATGCGCCGCCGAGGGAGATCTACACCACCAAGGCGATGCAGAATTGGTTCACCGGCTCCATCCTGCATCGGGGCCACCTCTACGGGTTCAACGACAACAGGCTGACTTGCCTGGAGTGGCAGACCGGAGCCCTGAAGTGGGACAAGTCCGGCCTGGGACGCGGCAGCCTGTTGATTGCGGATGGGCAATTGATTCTCTTGAGCGAGCGGGGCGAGGTCGTGCTTGCCGAGGCAACCCCGGAGGCCTACAAGGAAACGGCCCGCTGGAAGTCGCCGCTGCAGCCGCCGTGCTGGACGAGCCCCGTCCTTTCCAACGGAGTGCTTTACATCCGCAATCAGGAGCAAATGCTCGCCCTGGCCATGACCCCTTGAGGCGGCTGGTCCGCCCCGCGAAAGCACCGGGATCCTCGGGATAGAAAAGCCTCGGGGGCAGAGTGATGTCAACGGGACCCGCGGGGCGTCGGTTGTTGGTGGTCGGAAGCAGTGGATTCCTCGGTCGGCGCGTCACCCGTGACTTCTCCGCAGGCGGGTGGTCGGTTGCCACGCTGTCCCGGCGTCCCGGGTTGCTGCCGGGCGCGGATCGGGCGTACGTGTGGGCTGGGGCAGCGGCAGGGGGGACCGGTGGGGCGATAGGGGGTGAGTGGGAGCGAGCGATCGACACGGCCGACGTGGTGCTGAACCTGGCCGGCCGCAGCGTCAACTGTCGCTACACTCCCCAGAACCGCCGAGAGATCGAGGAGAGTCGGTGGGTCACCACTCGGCTGCTGGCCCGCGCCATCTCCCGCGCGGACAGCCCGCCTGCTCTCTGGTTGAACGCCAGTTCCGCGACCGTCTACCGACATGCGGAGGACCGGCCAATGACAGAAGCGGACGGGGAGATCGGCGACGGCTTCTCAGTTTCCGTGGTGCAAGAGTGGGAGAAGGCGCTCTTCGAGACGCCCCTCCCGGCCACTCGGCGGGTGGCACTGCGGACGGCGCTGGTGCTGGGCAGAGAGGACGGCGTCTGGCCGGTTTTCAATCGGTTGGCGAGGCTGGGGCTGGCCGGCCCGATGGCCGGCGGCCGGCAGCGGGTGAGCTGGGTGCACGAGGGCGACTTCGTTCGGGCGGTTGACTGGCTGGCCAGTCGATCGGAGCTTGTAGGGCCGGTCAACATTGCGGCCCCGGGAGCCGTCACCAATGCCGAATTCCTCCGGGAGTTCCGCCGGTCCGTCCGTGCCCCGGTGGGACTGCCGGCGGCGCGGTGGATGCTGGAGCTAGGTGCCCTCGTCATGCGGACGGAGACGGAGCTGCTGCTCAAGAGCCGATGGGTGGCCCCGGAGCGGCTGGAGCAGGACGGGTTCACCTTCCGGTATCCTCGGCTCCCCGAAGCCCTGCGCGATCTCGCCGCCTGACCTGCGTCCGGAACCGCCAAAACATGCGATAGGCTTAGGCGGCGACCCTGAGCCGTGCTCGGGTCGCCGCGAATTGCTGCCCCGCAACGGAGATCCGGATCGCCATGGACGCCCCAGCTCCCACCCCGAGGACGCGCGTTCCCCTGGACGCCGCCGTGCGCACCGACACCTGGTGGGTGAAGCCCCTGCTGACGGTGATCGGCCTGGGGATTTTCGTCGTCTACGCCACCTGGCGCATGCTGGAGAACGCTAACTACGAGGTGGGTCCCTACCTCTCTCCCTTCTACAGCCCGCACCTGCCGTTCAAGGTGGTCATCGCCGGCTACCACGTCTCACCGGCAATGCTGATCCTGGTGTTTCCGCTCTCCTTCAGGATGACCTGCTACTACTACCGTCAGGCTTACTATCGCTCGTTCTTCCGCGATCCCGTCGGGTGCGCCGTGCCGGAACCGGCCGGCCGCAAGTACATCGGCGAGCGCTCGTTCCCGTTCATCCTGCAGAACGCCCATCGCTACACCCTCTACGCGGCGCTGGTGTTCCTGGTGTTCCTCTGGTACGACGCCCTGAAGGCGTTCGCCTTCAATGGGAGCCTGGGAATGGGTGTCGGCTCGCTCATTCTGTTGGTGAACATCCTGCTCCTCACGGGCTACACCTTCGGATGTCACTCTTTCCGCCATCTCGTCGGCGGCAAGCTGGACTGCTTCACCTGCCCGATGGCGGATGGGCACATCCAGGTTGCGACCGGCTATCACGCCTGGAAGATTGTGACGATATTCAACCGCAACCACATGCAGTGGGCATGGTGCTCGCTGTTCGGCGTCGTGCTGACGGACCTTTACATCCGGTCGGTAGCGGTGCAGGCGATCACGGATCTGAGGTTCTTCTGATGGCTGGGTATCAGACTCACGAATACGACGTGTTGGTGATCGGTGCCGGCGGGGCCGGGCTCCGTGCCGCCATTGAGGCGTCCGCCGCGGGGGTCACCGTGGGTCTCGTCTGCAAGTCACTGCTGGGGAAGGCACACACAGTGATGGCCGAAGGCGGCGTCGCGGCGGCGCTGGCCAACGTCGACGAGCGTGACGGGTGGCGCGTGCATTTCGCGGACACGATGCGGGGCGGTCAATACGTCAACAACTGGCGGATGGCGGAACTCCACGCCAGGGAAGCGCCGGAGCGCGTGCGGGAGTTGGAAGCCTGGGGCGCAGTCTTCGACCGCACTCGCGACGGGCGCATCCTGCAGCGGAACTTTGGCGGGCACCGCTATCCGCGCCTGGCGCATGTTGGGGACCGCACAGGCCTGGAGATGATCCGGACACTGCAGGACCACGGGATCCATCAAGGGATCCAGGTCCACATGGAGACGACGTGCCTGCGACTCATCAAGGATGGGGAGCGCGTTTGCGGCGTCCTCGCCTACACACGTGAGCTGGGCCGGTTCATCCTCTTCAAGGCCAAGGCCATCGTCCTGGCCACCGGCGGGATCGGCAAGGCGTACAAGATCACGAGCAACAGTTGGGAGTACACGGGCGACGGGCACTCGCTGGCCTATGACGCTGGTGCCGAGTTGATGGACATGGAGTTCATTCAGTTCCATCCGACCGGGATGGTGTGGCCTCCCAGTGTGCGAGGGATCCTGGTGACGGAAGGGGTCCGGGGCGAGGGCGGCGTGCTGCGGAACAGCCAGGGACGTCGGTTCATGTTCGACGACATCCCGGACAACTACAAGCCGCAGACGGCGGACAACGAGGAAGAAGGCTGGCGCTACGTCACGGGCGACAAGAATGCTCGGCGCCCACCGGAGTTGCTCACGCGCGACCACGTCGCCAGATGCATCTTGCGGGAGGTCCGGGAAGGCCGCGGCAGCCCGCATGGGGGCGTGTTCCTGGACATCGCGTGGATCAAAGAGCGCATCCCCAACGCCGCCGAGCATATCAAACGCAAGCTCCCCAGCATGTACCACCAGTTCAAGGAACTCGGGGACATCGACATCACCGCCCAGCCAATGGAGGTCGGTCCGACCACCCACTACGTGATGGGCGGCATCCGGGTGGATGGGGACACGCAGATGTCCACCGTGCCGGGTCTCTTCGCCGCGGGTGAGTGCGCGGCAGGGCTCCACGGTGCCAATCGCCTCGGCGGCAACTCCCTCTCGGACCTGATCGTGTTCGGCAAGCGGGCCGGCGAGTACGCCGCCGCCTTCGCCAGGGAACGCAGCGCTCCCCAGACCCCCGAGTCGGAGATCGAGAGCATCTGCAACTGGGCGCTGCAGCCATTCCAGCGGGCAACCGGAGAGGGGGCCTACCAGGTGCAGCAGTCCCTGCAGGACATGATGCAGGACCTCGTCGGCATCGTGCGTCGCGAGGAAGAGATGCTCCGCGCCCTGGACGGCATCGCCGACCTGCACCGGCGAGCCGAGCTGGTCAGCGTCCCCGGGAACCGCGAGTACAATCCGGGCTGGCACACCTGGATGGATCTGCACAACCTACTGACCGTCTCCGAGGCGATCACTCGGTCGGCGATCGAGCGCAAGGAGAGCCGGGGCGGCCATTTCAGGGACGATTTCCCGGACAAAGCCTCATCCTTCCAGGAACTCAATGTGGTCGTGAAGAAGGCGGCGGACGGCTCGATGTCCATCGAGCGCCGACCGATCCCGCCATTGCCCGACGAGTTGAAGCAGATTATCGAGGAGCAAAAGCAATGAGCCGGGCGACATTCAAGATCTGGCGGGGAGATGCCTCCGGCGGCGGCTTGAAGGAGTACACCACCGAGGTCGGAGAGGGGATGGTCGTGCTCGATGCGATCCACGACATCCAGGCGACCCAGGCGAATGATCTCGCGGTGCGCTGGAACTGCAAGGCGGGCAAGTGTGGGTCGTGCTCCGCGGAAATCAACGGCAAGCCGCGGCTCCTCTGCATGACCCGGATGAACACGCTCTCCCTGGATGAACCGATCACGGTCACGCCGCTGAAGTCGTTCCCCATCCTGCGTGATCTGGTGACGGACGTCTCCTGGAACTACACGGTGAACAAGCGAATTCCCCGCTTCAAACCCCGACCGCAGGCGGCCGACGGCACGTGGCGGATGTCGCAGGAGGAGGTTGACCGGGTTCAGGAGTTCCGAAAGTGCATCGAGTGCTTCCTCTGCCAGAACGTGTGCCATGTGCTGCGCGACCACTCCATGCACGCGGAGTTCGGTGGGCCCAGGTTTATGATCCGAGTGGCGAGCCTGGAGATGCATCCGCTGGACACCGAGAACCGGCTGCCGCTGCTGAAGGACGAGCTGGGGATCGGGCTGTGCAACATCACGAAGTGCTGCACGGAAGTTTGCCCGGAGCACATCAACATCACCGATAACGGCATCATCCCGATGAAGGAGCGTGTCGTCGATGAGTACTACGACCCGCTGAAGAAGCTCTTTCGGGCGTTCGGTGCCAGGTAGCGGGGACGACTACGCGTCGGGATTGACGATCTGGATCCAGTGCCCGTCCGGGTCCTGGAAGACGGGACATTCCGGACATCCGTCGTGCGCGGTCGGCTCCAGGCCAGCATGGGCAAGTCGAGCCAGTGCGGCTGGCAGGTCATCCGTGTACAACACCAGCGCCGTGCCGGCGCCTCCGTAGGTGTCGGCGCGCGGGCCGGCGCCGGGGCGCAGGAGGATCTCGCGCTCTCCGAAGGCCACCCAGAAGTAGGGGCGCTGGTCACTGACCAACCTCGCGCCGAGAATGTCTACGTAGAAATCGCGGGCGGCCTCGGTGTCCGCCGCGAAGAGCTCAACATGGCCAAGCTGAAGCATGTCGGTGAACGTGCCTTCGGTCCGTCGGGCAGTGGGAGTAACTGATGTCACTGGAGATAGGTCCGGCGCGCGCCGACGAATTGTGTCAGCTTCGGCACCTGTGCAACCGCATCTTCAGGAGCGGGCGGCCGGGTGACATGTTTCGGGAATACCCGCTGCTCTTCGACGAGACCAACCTCAGCCAACTGCGCGTCGCGAGGTTGGACGGCAAAGTCGTCGCGCATGTCGGCCTGCATCTGGCGGATGCGACGATCCTCGGCGCTTCTTTTCGGGTGGCCAGCGTGGGCTCGGTGGGCACTGAAGAAGGCGTTCGAGGTCGCGGTATCGCGGGCGCATTGATGGAGGACGCCCGGCGGCACGCGGTGGAACAGGGCGCGTCTCTGATGTTGATCTCGGGAGGCAGGGGGCTCTATCACCGACTGGGCTACGTCGAAGTGGGGGTGTTCGACATCTGGCGGATTCCCGCCGCTGCCGGCGGTCCACTCGCCCGACTGGCGGGGCCCGGAGATTTGGATCTCCTCTATGAATTGCACGCAGGGGAACCGGTGCGGTTCTTGCGCTCCAGAGCGGAATGGCGGCAGTTGCGTGAGGCGGCAAACCTGATGAATCGGCCTTCCACCATCCGGATCATCGAAGGAGCAGCGCGACCGCTGGCGTACGTGGCCTACCAGAAGCCGGCGGACGGCGATCCGAACTCACCCCTGCGCGCGCTCGAGTCGGCGGGGGAGTTGTCGGCCATCCTTGAGGCGATGCCCGCACTGGCGGCGAGTGAATCGAAGACAGCGGTGCAACTGGTCCGACCGCATCACCCCCTCTCCGGCGCGCCGTCTCGGATCAGCTTCCCCGGTACGCTCGGCGTGATTGACCCGGCCGGCTTCGCGACAGCCATTCAGCCCTTGCTCCGCGAACGATCCGCGGGCGAGTTGGGCATCAGCGCGGACGGAGACGGAGCCATTGCCACGGTGGGCACTGACCGGATTCGCCTCTCAAGCCGCGGCCAACTTGCCGCCTTCCTCTTCGGCGGTGAGACCCCGGAGGCGACCGATGTACCGGAGTTTCCCCCGACCAGCCGGGAGCGGCTGCGCGAGGTTCTCCCTCTGCCTTTGCTCTGGCCGGGGTACAACTACGTATAGGGATGACGGGAGTTCAGCGATCGGCGCAAGAAGAACCCCAGCAACCCCCTGACCATGAATGCGACTAATCCACAGTCGCGTGGGGCGATGGGGCTAGAGCGGACGCATGCTGAGAGTGCTCGGGAACAACAAGAAGCTGTGCACGGGAGCCAGCCGTCGCGACCTGCTGCAGGTGGGTGGTGCCACGCTCTTCGGGCTGGGGCTCAGCGACCTGATCGCGCTTCAGCAGGTGCAGGCTGGTTCCGCGTCCCGTTCCTTCGGCAAGGCGAAGAGCGTCATCGTCCTCTTCCTTTACGGCTCGCCCGGGCAGGTGGACACCTGGGATATGAAGCCGGGTGCCCCGGAAGATATTCGCGGCCCCTTCAAGCCGATCCGGACCTCCAACCCATCCATCGACATCTGCGAACATCTGCCGCGGATGGCCGGGTGGATGCATCGCGTCGCCACCGTGCGAAGCATGACGCACGACTACCCCATCCACTGCGTCTCCTTCGCCCTTACCGGGATGGGCGTCACCGACCTGGCCCGCGAGGTGAACATCCAGGACACCCGGCACTGGCCCTACTTCGGCTCGTGCGTCGATTTCCTCGACACCCGCGCCCGGCAGCGGGACGGCAGGCCGGATGCGGCCCTGCCGAACAACCTCGTCCTGCCACACCGCTTCAGTCGGCCCGGCCCGCAACCGCACTGGCTGGGCAGCAAGTGGGCGCCGGTCACCACGGCCTGGCAGGGGAAGTCAACCGGAGCGGATCCCTACGGCCAGGGCAGGGAAAACCCGTACGGCGGCATCACTCCCGAGACGAAATTCTTCTTCACGCAGAAAGGCCAGGGCCCGGAGATCACGCTCGACCGGCTCCAACGCCGCAGCTCATTACTGGAGCAGTTCGATCAGAGCCGCCGGCTGATGGAGCAAACGTCGGAGACCGACGCCTGGACACGATCCCAGCGGATGGCCATGCACCTGCTCACAAGCGACAAGCTGGGAAAGGCGCTCGATGTGCAGTCCGAGCCCATGAAGCTGCGCCAGGAGTATGGGATGACGCTGTTCGGGCAGTCCACCCTCGCCGCGCGGCGCCTGGTGGAGGCGGGGGCGCGCGTGACCACGGTGTTCTGGGATGAATACAACCTCGGCAACAGCGCGTGGGACACCCACGTGATGCTGGTGAACCGCATGACCAACGAACTTTGTCCTGGTTTCGACCGGGCCTTTTCCGCCCTGATGCGCGATCTGGACGACCGCGGATTGCTGGAAGAGACCCTGGTTTGCGTGGTGAGCGAACACGGGCGCACGCCGAAGTTCAATCGAGGCTACGACGGACAGGGACCGCAGGGTGGGGGAGGTCGCGATCACTGGGCCGGTGCCTATTGCAACCTATTCGCCGGCGCGGGCATCAAGGAGGGAGCCGTCATCGGCAAGACCGACAAAGACGGCGGATTCCCAGAGGAGCGCCCGACCTCTCCCAAAGACGTGCTGGCGACCATCTACCACTTGCTCGGCATCGACCCAACGACGACGATCCTGGATCCGCAACAACGCCCAGTGCCCCTCGTCGAACACGGCGAGGTGATGCACGACCTGCTGGTGTGAGCAACTCCGCGAGCGCCCCGCCCGCATGGCCCCGCCACCCAACCCGACTTCCGGTCCATCGCCCTCGCGACTATTCCGCGCCTCCGAGGACCACGACGGCTTCGCGTGGCTCAAGCACGACTTGTGACCCCACGGCGGTCATGTCCCCGATTAGCTTTCGGGCCGAGGCGGTCCACTGAGTCCTTCCGCTGGCGATGTCCACGCAGATCACTCGCCAGGGGAGGGGGTCGCCCGGTAGCTGGACGCGGAGGAGCAGCAAATCCCCATGGGCTGCCACACCGTGTAGTTCACCTGGGAGGATCTCCCAGAGGCTGGTGCCATCCAGCGGATTGAGCGACAGCAGGCGGTTCCTCCAGGTCTCCGCGAGCAGAGTGCCCCCGCACTCGTAGACCCGGAAATAGCCGTCGTCCGGAATCGGGGACGTGCGCTGCCACTTCTGTACGCCGTCCTCGAGCCCGATGCAGCGAATCGCCCCATCCGCGACCAGTACGTCATCGCCCAAGACGACCGGAGGGTCCTCGATGCTGCGCTCAGTCGTCACGTGCCAGCGGACGGCGCCGTCAGCCGGATCGAGCCCGATGAGCCCAGCCTCATGGGCGGAGACGGGAAGCGTGGCGAGGTCCGACTGCCGGGGCGGCATGAGCGGGGCGCCGAACCCGGCGGCCTCCCACCGTTCGGATCCGTTGGTCAGATCCAGCAACCGCAGGGCCTGCAGTTCCGCGTCCTCGACCAGCACACCACCGTGCGTGGGGTAGACCGACGGCTCACCGCGCAGCATGCGATTCCACACGATCACCCCGTCAGCCAGGCTGAGACACATCACGCTCCGCACGGTGACGGCGAAGACCTTTTGCCCGGCGCGACAGAGACGGGATACGTCCGACCCGACGGACCGGGACCACAGGACATTCCCGGATTCAGGCGAGACCGCAGCCAGGGTCTGGCCCGCGCCGTAGAGGATGCATCCCTCGTCGGCGTACAGTTCGCAGGGCTCCTCGGCCAGCGCCAGTCTCCAGATGACCGCGCCCGCGGCGACAGAGCGCATCTCCATGCTCCCAGGGGTTATCACCACGACCCGACCAGTCGCTGGGATCACCTGCACCCAGAGGCGGCGCTGCCGCAGCTCCCACGCGATGGGGGGTGGCTTTCCGCTCCAGCTCAGGGGCGGTTCGGGCTGAGTGGGGGCGCGCTCGGGCATGGAGCCTCCGTACAAAGAGAAGCGGGAAGCCCGAAGGCTTCCCGCTCCCAGTTCAACTGTGTTGAACGGCCGGAATTACTTCCAGTCGCTCTTCCAGATGATGTTCCCGAAGAACGTCTCATGCTTGCCGCCGCCGAAGCGGATGGCAGTGGCCGTGCTCAGCTTGTAGGTCGCCGAGACGGTCCAGAGGTCCTCGCCGTCCACGTCGTTGTCGAGGGTGTAGTCGGCAACGATGGAGAGCTTCGGGTTGATCATGTAGCCGGCGCCGAAGCGGATGACGAAGTCGTCAACGCTGCCGCCGAGTTCGGGATCCGCGCTCTGCCAGCCGAGGTTCAGGCTGACCCAGGCGTTCTTGCCAAGGCCATGATCCGCAGCGAGCAGGAGGTCGTAGATCTGGCCGAGGTCGTCGTAGTTCTGGAAGCGGCCGACGAGGGAGATCGTGGGCTTGTTTTCGCCAGAGTAGACGACCAGCTTGCCCGTGAAGTCGACGCTGAAGAAGTCGGCGTCGCCAAACGGGGTGTCCAGGTTCGTGTTGAAGAAGCTAGCGCTGAGGACGAAGGGCCATTTGGCCGAGCTATTCGCATAGCCGACGCCCACACCGTAGCTGGTCATATCCACACCGCCACCGAAGTTCGTGGTGCGGAAGAACGGGCTGGCGAAGAACTGCTGATTCGTGTCCTCAGCATAGCCGCCCGTGAAGTGATGACCCGCCGAGAACATGTTCCCGTAGGGTTCGAGGAAGACCGCCTCGGCCTTGGCCGGACGGGCGAAACCACCCGCCAGCAAAGCCAGCGAAGCGGCAACGAGTACCTTCTTAAGCATGCTGTAGCCCTTCCTTGCGGAACAACGGCCACCGGTGTCCATGTTGCCCGGGAGCCGGATACCCGGTCGCCTACAGCCTGGGCGCCGGGAATTCTCTAAATCTCTTAACCTCCCCCGCCGTTTGGACGGAGGAAGTGCCTCGCTATATTAGCAGCTTGGCGCATCGCATTCCATAAAGATTGTCGGGCGAGGGGGCCCGGTCGCAGCAGTCGACCCGCGGTCGAACTGTTCCGCGGCCCCTCACTCGGTCTCGACGGACAGGTGCAGCTCCTTCATCTGGGCAGAGTCGAGGGCTGCGGGACAATTCAGCATCAGATCGATGCCGCTGGCCGTCTTCGGGAACGCGATCACATCTCTGATCGAGTCCTCGCCGGCCATCAACTGTACGATTCGATCCACCCCTGCGGCGATTCCGCCATGCGGTGGGGCGCCGTGGGCCAGCGCGTGCAGCAGGAATCCGAATCGTTCCCAGGCCTGCTCCTGGGAGATGCCGATTTTTTCCAGAACTCGAATCTGCACTTCAGGATCGTGGATGCGGATGCTGCCGCTGGCCAGTTCAACACCGTTGACGACGAGGTCGTAAACGGAGCCCGTGACGCTCCCCGGATCCGAATCGAGTCGTGCCAGATCCTCGGCCGTCTTCGGCTGGCTAAAGGGGTGATGGCTAGGCTGGAATCCTCCGTCCTCGGTCTCTTCGAGAAGTGGGAAGTCGAGCACCCAGAGGAAGTCCCATCGGTTGTCATCGATGAGCCCCAGTCTCTCGCCAAAGTGCAGGCGGAGACGGCTAAGGACGTCCGCCGTCCGTTTCGGAGTGTCGGCGACAATGAGCACGAGGTCGCCGGAGCCGGCCCCAGTCCGCTCGCGGATCGCCGCCAGCTCTTCGGGGCGGAGATATTTCTGGATGCTGGACCTGCATCCGCCATCTTCCAGCGCGATCGTGATCAACCCTCCGGCACCGAATCGGCGGGCCAGGTCCGTCAGATCGTCGACCTGCTTGCGGCTGAATGTCCCGCAGCCCGGCGCGACGATTCCCTTGATTCGGCTGCCGGAGGCGATGGCGTTCTGGAACACGCGCAGCTCGTTACTGCGGAACACGTCGGCGAGGTCGTGCAGCTCCATGCCGAATCGGGTGTCGGGCTTATCGGAGCCAAAGCGTTCCAGGGCCTCGGCGTAGCTCATCCGGGGCAACGGCACCGGAATCTCGATCCCCAGGCCGGCCGACCAGAGATGTGCGATCATCCGCTCGACCAGATCGAGCACGTCCGCCTGCTCCACAAAGCTCATCTCCAGGTCGAACTGGGTGAACTCTGGTTGCCGGTCGGCCCGGGGGTCTTCATCCCGGAAACAGCGGGCGATCTGGAAGTAGCGCTCGACCCCTCCTACCTGCAACATCTGCTTGAACAGTTGCGGGCTCTGCGGAAGGGCGTAGAACTTCCCGGGGTAGAGGCGCGAGGGCACCACGTAGTCGCGGGCTCCTTCTGGTGTGCTGCGAATCAGGCACGGCGTCTCGATCTCCCAGAATCCCTGGCTGTCCAGAAAGTCGCGGCAGGCCTTCACCACCCGGTGGCGCAACTCCAGGTTGGCGAGCATCCGTGGGCGCCGGATGTCCAGGTAGCGGTGCTGGAGCCGGGTCTCCTCGGACACCCGTTCGTCGGTGAGGAGAAAGGGCGGCGTGCGGGAGACGTTGAGGATTTCGATCCGCTCCACCCGCAACTCGACGGCACCCGTCGGCAGGTTTGGGTTGGCGCTGCCCTCCGGCCGCGCACGAACCGCCCCCCTCACCGCCAGCACGAATTCCAGCCGACACCGATCGGCAATGGCGTGGGCGTCCGGATTCTCACTGGAGTCGAACACCACCTGGATGAGCCCGCTCCGGTCCACCAGGTCGATGAAGATCACTCCCCCCTGGTCGCGCCGACGGCGAACCCAGCCGGCGACAGTGACGGTCTCCCCAATCTGTGCCGGACGCAGGGTCCCGGCGTGCATTGTCCGTTTGAGCATGGTCGAACTCTCTGAAGGCAAAAAAGGTGGGGTTTGCCCGCCCGCGGATCGGTTGGATGCCGGCGGAGGGCGACGGTGCGGGGTACTGAGGCGCGTGACGTGACCGCTGGTCACGCCACGCTAGGCGTCAGTATCAGGCGCACCAGCGGGCAGCCGGATCGGGATGCTCTGTGGATTGTCGATTGGGTTGAGCACAGACGCGGTTCCGAGCAGCATCAACGGCGACCAGCCCCGCCATCTTACACCAACCACCGCTTCTCGGGAATGCCTCAGCCTGAGAGTTCCGCCTGTCCGTCACTCGGGCGCAGGTCTGCCAGCATGAGCTGGACCGATCGGGACCCCTGGTACTCGTTCACGTCTAGCGCGTAGACCAGATCGACTCGGCTCCCCGGTTCGCACTCCGGGGATCGATCCCACCCCCGCCACATGATGGCGTCGACGGTGCCGGATCCTCCGTTCCCGACCCGGAGCTTGAGATGTTCCGGTCCGCCGGACTTGTTGTCCAGCCGCAGGCGATCGCGCACAGCAACTCCGGGGGAGAGGAATCGAGGCTCCGGGTTACCGTGGCCGAACGGCTGGAGCATGGTTAGTTCCTGCGCCAACTTCAGCGAGATCTCGCCGGGCGGCAGTAGGGCGTCGATCTCCAGGCGGGGCTCCAGGATGTCGTCGTCCAGAGCGGCTGCGGCGTACTGCTGCAGCGAGTCGCGGAAGGCGGGGATGGAGTCGGGCTCGATGTCCAGTCCCGCCGCGGCCTTGTGGCCACCGCAGCGCAGCAGGTGTTCTCGGCAGGCGTCGAGGGCGTCGATGATGCTGAACCCGGGGATGCTGCGGCAAGAGCCCCTGGCGGTGCCGGACTCGGGGTCGATGGCGATCACCACTGCGGGCCGACCGAGGCTCTCCACGAGCTTTGATGCGACAATCCCCACGATCCCGGGATGCCATCGTGGGGAGGACACCACGGTGATCCGATCGTCGACTCTGCGCCCGGCCTGACCGACCGCCTCCTGCAGGATCGACTCCTGCTGCGACTGCCGCTCCCGATTGGACTGGTCCAACAGCATCGCCAGCTCTTCGGCCTCCGCGCGGTCTTTGGACATCAGCAGGCGCAAGGCGTGGTCGGCGGAGTCGATGCGCCCGACGGCATTGATGCGCGGCCCGATGTTGAATCCGAGATCCCGCGCCGTGAGGGGGGCGTTCCCCCGCTGGCCGAGCTGGATCAGCGCCAGCAGCCCGGCCTTCTTCGTTTCCCGCATTTGCCTCAGCCCCAGGCTCACCAGCGCTCGGTTCTCGTCCACGAGGGGCATGCAGTCCACGCATGTCGCGATGGCGACGAGGTCGAGGTAAGCCGAGCGGAACCCCTCGGAGGACATGCCGGCCGCTTCGACTACCGCCCAGGCTAGCTTGTAGGCCACCGTGGTGCCGCAGATCTCGGAAAAGGGATAGTCGGAGTCGTGGCGCTTCGGGTTGACGACAGCCACGGCTTCCGGGATCAGTCCGTCCGGCTGAGGCTCGTGGTGGTCGGTGACAATGACGTCGACGTTGAGGCTTCGGGCAAGATCGACGGCTTCGAAGGCGAGGATGCCGCAGTCCACGGTGACGATGAGTCGGACTCCCTCGGCGGCGGCGCGCTCCACGGAAGCTGGTCTGAGATCGTAGCCGTCCGCGCGCCGGTGGGGCACGAAGGGGCGGGCGTTGACGCCGACGATTCGCAGCGCGCGGGTCAGCAGTGCTGCCGCGCAGACGCCGTCGGCATCGTAGTCCCCGTGCACCAGCACCGACTCGCCGGACACCTTCGCCGCGAGGATACGTCGAACCGCCTCGTCGAGGTCCGGCAGAAGCGTGGGGGGGTGGATCTGGCTCAGGTCGGGGTTCAGGAAGCGATGAACTTCCTGTGAGGTCGTAACGCCGCGCCGGAGAAGCAGTTCCGCGATAAGCGGGCTCACTCCGGCCGCGCCGGCGAGCTCACGCGCACCGGGTGGCGATGGATGGGGGATGTGCCAGCGCTTGTCGGACATGGTGGAAAGGGATGGCCCGATCGGGAGACCATCCCTTCCATGTCTAACCTAGAGGCGACGCTTACGACGGGTCTTCGGGCCGGCGGGTGCCGTGCGCGTTTTGCTCCCGGTGTCATCGTCGGCCGGACGTGCCGTTGTGGCTGGTGCCGCCACGCTCGCGCGGGCTGCGGGTGCTGGGCGGCGCCCGGCTCTGCCGGAATCGGGCTCGAGCTGGCCGGCCCGCGCCTGGACGTAGCGCTCCCACATCACTACCAATGGGCTGGCGACGAAGATGGAAGAGTAGGTTCCAATCGCGATGCCTACCAGCAGGGCAACGTTGAACAGGCGCACCGACTCGCCGCCGAAGATCACCAGCGCCGCGACCACCAGGAGCACGGTGAACGAGGTATTCACCGAGCGGTCGAAGGTCTGTGTGATGCTGCGGTCGCTCACCTCGATGAAGGTCTCCCCCTTGAGGCGGTGGTGGAGGTTTTCGCGGATGCGGTCATACACGACAATCGTGTCGTGGACGGAGAAGCCCAGCACGGTGAGGGCAGCAGTGATGAACAGGCTGTCCACCCTCCAGCCGGCCACCTGGCCCATCAAGGCGAAGAGGCCGACCACGATAGAGACGTCGTGGACCAGGGCGATGACCGCGCAGGTGCCGAACTTCACCCCGTTTATCAGGCCGCCGATGGCGAAGCGGAAGGCCAGGTAGACGACGATCGCCAGCGACGCGACGATGACGCTTAGTATGCCGAGGATTGTGACTTCAGCGGCTACCGAGGCACCGATCGAGTTCTCCTGGTAGAGAGGTCGGACGAGGCCTCCACCGAGTTTGCCAAGCCCCTCGCGCACGGCGATCAACTGCTCGGGCCGCAGCTCGAGAGAGTTGATCAGCACCACCGGGATGGCTGCACTCCCCTTGTGATCGATTTTCCTGGGAGTGACCGTCAGCGCCTTGAGGGTCAGCGTCGCGCCGTCCCGGCTGCGGCCCGACAGGGCCGCTCGGATTGCGGCCTCGTCGACGGTGTCCGAGACGTAAGTGGCGACCGCCGTAAACTTCTTGTCCTTGGTTTCGGGCTTGTAGCCGGTCCCGTCAAACCCGCGGATCCCCTCGAGCCTGGTCCGGATCTCACCCTGATCCGACTGGGCCAGGTCCTCGGCGGAGACGGTGAACTCAGACCACGCAGCCTCGGACTTGCCAATGCTGACGGTGGCGTCCTTCACACCGGCGTCCGTGAGAACCTTCTGCACGTCTCCACGCAGTTTCTCCGAGGCCGCCGGATCCGCGATCGAAGTGTTGATCGCGGCCTCGATGTTGGTTCCACCCTGGAAGTCGATGCCCGGTTTCAGCCCGTAGCCGAAGGGGGTAGCCAGGATGAACAGCAGCGCTACCGCGCCGGAGGCGGCGGAGAGGCCGAGGTAGACGCGCCGCTTGCCGTACACCTGCAGGGAGACGCCGTCCTTGGACGGCGGGAAGATCATCCGGAGCCAGCCGATCTCGGTTCCGTACATCTTCGGGCTGCGGCCGAGCGATGTATTCATCGCCAGGTGCAGGAAGGTGCGCGTGGCGGTGATCGCCGTGAACATCGATACCGCGACGCCGATGGCCAACGTGATCGCGAACCCCTTGATGATCGGTGCCCCAAGCCAGATCAGGATGGTGCAGATGATCCAGGTGGTGACGTTGGAGTCAAGGATCGAGGTGAAGGCGCGGGAGAAGCCCGCGTCGACCGCCGCGTGCAGCGGCTTCCCGGCCCGCAGTTCTTCTTTCAGCCGCTCGAAAATCAGGATGTTGGCGTCGACCGCCATACCGACCGACAGGATGAAACCAGTGATGCCGGGGAGATCCAACACGATCGCCGGGGTGATGCCGGGGATGCCCTTGAACACGCTGAAGGTGATGGCGGCGTAGATCAGCAATGCCAGGCAGGCGAGGAGACCGGGGAGGGCGTAGTAGGCCAGCATGAAGACCAGCACAAGCCCGAGGCCAACCGCGCCGGCCATCAGGCTCTTGTCGATCGATTCCTGCCCCAGGGTCGCACCGACCACCTGGATCTCGGCCGGCCGCATGTTGAACGGAAGCGAGCCCGAGTTGAGCAGGTTCGCCATCAGCCGCGCCTCAGCCATGGTGGCCGAACCGGTAATGACCCCCTTGCCGTCCGTGATCGGTGACTCGATCGTCGGGGCGCTGATCACGTTGTCGTCGAGGATGATGGCGAGGATCTCGCCCTGGTGTGTCCGCGTGAAGTCGCCGAATACGCGGGCAGCGTTGTCCTTCAGCTCGAAGGTGATCTCCGGCGATCCGGTGCTGCTGATCATCGCCCGCGAAGTGGGCCGGAGATCCGCGCCGGTGACGATCTTGTCGCTCTCATCGATGACCTTCTTCGCCTCCACCGGCTGATTGGTGACGGTGTCGGTGAAGGAGTACCTGTCCGGAACCTGCCGCGCGGGGTCTCCCGCCGTGCGATCCATCGTGTAACGGCCGGAGAGGTTGGTGCCCGACCGCACGTTCTTGAAGTGTCGGAGTTCGAGCTGAGCCACGGTGCTCAACTGCTTCAGGGCTTCCTCGGGGTTCTTGGCGCCCGGCAGTTGCACCAACACCTGATTGGCGCCCTTCAGCCGCACCTCGGCACCGGAAAGGCCGAAGCTGTTCACCCGGTTCTCGAGCACGTCCCGCACCTGCTCCATCATCTGCTTGGAGATGGTCGTCCCGGGCTGCTGCTTCGTCGGGTCCGGTTCCAGGGTGACCCGCATGCCACCCTGAAGGTCCAGACCCTCGAGCACTGGGAAGCTCGGCGACAGGCTGTAGAAGCCCGTCAGGCCGGCGAGGGCGATCAGCCCGAGGAGGGTGACGAGGTGTTTCAACGTGACCTCCGAGGAGCGCTTGGCGACCCGGATCGAGCAGGCGTCTTCCGCCGGGGGAGGCGGAACGACCTATGGACAAAAAAGCGGCCCGGCGGCGGGAGCGAAATGCCCCGCACGCAGGCCTGAATTCGTGAGATTATACGGCGGGCTCTAAGGGGTGTCAAGGAAGCGCAAGCAGGGTAGAGAGGCCGCTCCCGGAGTGGCCCAGCCGAAGGATTATCGCGCCTCGGCGGTGGCATTGTTGGTCGGGATCGCATCGGATCTGGGGCAGGTGGGCCTCGCGTTGCCCTCCCTGCCGGCACCCGAACGCGTGCCTGCGCTGGCGATCCACCTGGGGATCTGGCTGCTGCTTGGGTTGTTGACGGCGGGCGTCTGGAAGGGCCGTGTGTGGGCGGTCTGGTGCGCGGGCATCCTCTCCGCAGTGGCCGCGCTTCTGATCGCCGTGTCGACGCAGGCCAGCAGCGTGAATCTCGGCGGCGCAGAGTTCACCTCCACACCCGCGGAAGTCGCGCTCGCGTGGGTCAGCGTCATCGCCTTCGTCGCCTGCCTCGCGGGGATCGGCTACGCTCACCTCGCCGCCCGCCCCAGAAGCTCGGGCCCCACCGCACTGCGGTAAGCTTGTGGCGACTGGCCGCAGATTCGCGGTCCGCGACTGTGGTCCCGGGGAGATCGGCCGCTTGGCCATCGAATACACCGTTGAACTCGCCTGCGACCCCAAGCGTCAGCTTGGCACGCAGGGGCTCATTCGTCGGCTGCGCGTGCTCCGGCAGTATCAGGAAGGGGACACCAGCGTCGAGGATGCGGCGCGGCGCGCCAGCTTTGACCTGAGGCCTCTGGCCTATCATTGCGCGCACTGTCCGGCGAACCACGCTCGACGTGAGTACGGTTGCTCGGGCTCGGTAGCACTTCCCATCGCTCCCGAAGCGGAGCAGTGGTTGATAGACAGGCTGCCCGGGGAACATCGGCAGCGGCGCGGCGCGCATCCCTCCGAGGCGGCGCGAGTCCAGTCGCTCCGAGGGATCCACAGGCTGATCCAGGAGCACGGCATTCTCGGAGTGGAGGTGGATCGCCGCCGCGGCCCGGATGGGATTGCGGAGGCGCGGCGCGGTCGACGTCGCGGGTATGGCGTCTTCGGTCACCGTCTGGTTGTCACGAGTAGTCAACTCCTCGAAGCGATGTTCCTCCACGGTGCCGTGTCGCCGGCCCTTGGCGAACTGATTTGCCGCGTCGTCGGCGCCTGGGAAGACGGCGAACCGGGCGATGACGACCTGGCAAATGTCTTCTTCGACCTACCGCCCCAGCCGCGGGATCCGCCGTCGGTGATCGACCTGAAGCAGTTTCTCTTTGCCCTCATCATCGCCGGCAGCCTTGATCTTGAGCTCAAGGTCGTCGCTCTGTTGCCTGGGTCCGCGCCGCCCACCAGCGACGCGGAGGAGCCGTTCGAGCGCGCGCCCGCTCACGGCCCCACCGCTGGCCGGGAGGAGTAGGTCCGCGGCGGGTGGCGGCTCACGCGGACACGAGGATTAAGTTGGCGTACTGCACGGTGTCTCCCGTGCGGACCAATCCGATCGCCCCCGGAACGCGTCGTTTGAACTCCACGTGGGGCTCGTAACCGATCGAGATGCCGCTGAGCGCCAGTTCGAAGGCCGCTCTGGTCGCTGTCGTGTTCTGCTCGAGGAACTCCCGAGCCTGCCAGGCCTCCCCGAAGTGACACTGCTCGCGCAGGGCGGAAACCACCTGGAGAACGGTAGGCACTCCGTCGACCAGCGAGAGGTCGACCGTTTCCAGCCCGGGCCAGGACGGAAACCCGCGGTCCGCCACGACCAGGTAGTTGGTGTGGCGCACCCGGGCCATCAGGGAAAGCAGGTGCGGATTGAGAATGCCCGACTTCAGCATCGGCGTAGGCGGGCCGGCTAACGCCCGGCTCGACGACCCAGGTGCCGGACAGCGTTCTCCACGATGCGGATGGGGATCTCCTGGAGGAAGATGGGATAGGTTTCGTGCCCCGGCCGGAAGTAGAACACCTCACCCTTGCCGAGCCCCCACAGGCACCCGGAATCGAACTGCTCGCCGCCGTCCCAGCGCTCGTGGAAGATCATCGAGTCGGGCTTGGGCACATGGAATGGGCCGTCATAGATCTCAGTCTTCGGGATGTCAAACGACTCCGGCACTCCCTTGGCGATGGGGTGGCGAGGCAACACCGTTCGCAGATGGCTCGGGGTGCCGTCGTTCCGGACACCCGTGAAGACGCAACTGGGAAGTTTGACCACCAACTCGATCTGCCCATCCACCCCAACTTTCCGCTCGCAGGACGGGGTTACCGGCTCATCTTTGCGGTAGAGGCGCATCTGAGCCGGGACGGTAGTGACTCGGGCTTTGCGGCGCTCGGCCTGGGGGAGGCTGGACAGGGCGTCGTCCACGGCTCGGGCGTTCATCGCTTCGATGAACGGGACGGACCAGTGGGCGGAGTGCAGAGCCAGGAGCGACAGCTTGCCGGCGCGGATGCGTTCGACGAGCGCCAGCGCCTTTTCGCGCTTCACCTCCCCATGGCGCTGGTGTCCCCACCAGATCAGCACATCGGTGGCTTCGATCGCAGCCGTCGACAACCCTTGCTCGGGATCATCCAGCCGTGCACTGCGGACATCGAACGCGGCTCCCTGCTTGCGGAGATGGTCGGCGATGGCGTTGCCCAGAAAGTTAGGGTACGCCTCCTTTTGGGCGGGCTGTTGTTCATCCCAAATCAACACGCGGATCGGCTCGGCCGCGCGCGCCGCTCGTCCGAGGGCGAGTCCCGCCGAGGCGGCTGCCAATCCCACTGCTAGTTCACGTCGATTCATCGTGGCCCACTCCCGTCGGCGGCGTGCCGACAAAAACCGTTCGCTACTGGCGTTCTATCCGAATGATGCTCACTGAGGAGGGTGGGAAGGTGAGCGGCGAGGCGTCTCGCAGTTGGATCGGGCGACCAGCCGTCGGCGCGATCTTCGTCGGTTGTGCGAAGCTGTTCTCGTCTTCGGGTCTTCCCTGCATCATTGTGATCCGCGCGCTGCCCGGTCGCATCCCTCCGCGAAGTCGCAGCCGGGTCGAGACCGCCGCACTCGACGCATTCACCACCTTGACGACGAGATCGCCGGTGGCGTCCACGCGCCCGGCGGACACGGACAGCCGCGGCGGACCCTGGTCCCGCACGTCATGGATGAGCCTGCCGTCGAGGTAGCACCGGATGCGGTCTCCGGCGAGTTCGACCTTGATATCGTACCACCTTCCAGCTTCTATCGATCCGGGTTGTTCGACGAGAATGGTCTTGGCGCCGCCGACCGCTTTCTCAATCGCGTGGCGCGTGTTGTTCCATCCGCCAAGATTCCACCAGTAGAAGTCGCCGTCTCCGCGAACGCGAAACATGATGAGGAACCCCTCGGCCCCCGCGAGTTTTCGTGCTCGGACGGTGTAGGTGTAGTCCGTCCAGGTTGGGCTCCCCGCTGTGGCGCGACGGTCCTCTTGCTGATCGCTCTGACGGTAGACGCCCTCGCGGACTTGCCAATCGCCGGCTTTCACCTTCCAGGCGGTGGGGGCCGCCCCGAACCCCTCCGCCAGCAGCGCGACAGTGCCCGATTTGACGAGCACATCATCATATTCGGCGGCGGTGCGCCACGTCCCCAAACCCACTCCCCCTGGCGCAGCCTCGGCGAGGCGGGAGTCGGCGACCTCCGCGTGCACCACCTGGTCGACCCGGTTCTCCGCGAACATGCGCTGCACCCAGTAGGAGGGTGTGCCGAAGGCCCGCGAGCTGTCAAAGACGATGGCATCCGGGTTCCACTTGCGGTCGCGGGTATGGACAAAAAGCGGTGCGTAACTGGCCATCTCCACGATGTCGCTGTTGCGCTCCAGCCCAGTCATGAAGGCGGCTTCGCCTATGGCGGCCCGCAGGTTGCCTTCCCCGCAACCCTGCGTCACGGCGTACTCCCCAACGTAGATCCGAGGCCCCTGGCGCGAGTAAGTGTCGTAGCGTCGCGTCTGCCCGAGGAACCACTCCGCACTGTTGTAGTAGTGCTCGTCCACCACTTCCATCGGGCGAGATCGGACGGGCACGTTGGCGATCAGCCGCACTTCGGGGAAGCGCTTCTTGAGGGCATCCCAGAAACGGGTGTAGCGTTCCTCATAACGGGGCAGGGTGTTTCCCCAGCCATTTTCATTGCCGATCTCGAGGTAGCGCAAGTTGAACGGCCTGGGGTGACCGTTCGCCGCCCGCATTGCTCCCCACCGGCTGGTCACCGGGCCGTTCGCATACTCGACAGCATCAATCGCGTCCTGGATCCACTCATCCAGCTTGTCCAGGGGCGCGACGTCCTCGTGTGCCATCCCGCAGTTGACGACGAACATCGGCGCGGCCCGCAGGTCTTCGCACCACTGCAAGTACTCGTGGAAGCCAAGGCCGTCACTGGAACGGTAGCCCCAGAGGTTCCAGTGCCCAGGACGCTCGGCGATCGGTCCGACCGACTTCTTCCATCGGAAGGCATTCGCGAGCCGATCGCCTTCGCAGTAACAGCCTCCCGGGAATCGCAAGAAGGCAGGCCGCATTCGCTCCACCATCCCGGCGAGGTCGGTCCGGAGCCCGTTGCGCCGACGCTTCCAGGTCTGTTCCGGGAACAGCGAGACCACATCCAGCCGCAGCTCGGAAGGACCGGCCCACGAGAGGGCGAGCTTGCCCCCCGCGTCCCCCTCACGGGTGCGGATGCGGAGGTTCAGGGGGCGCCAGGACGGACTCTCCACGCGCGCTGTGGCGGTGCCTACCACCTTCCCGGCGGTGCTCTCCAGCCGGACGAGGAGGTCGCCCGGGTTCTCGGCGCGGGCGAAGCACGAAAACCGGTAGGTTGCGCCGGGCGCGAACCCCATGCCCCAGAACCCTTCGTTCACCACCGAGACGCCCGTCGGTCCCGGTTCCAGAAGCAGGCATGTCGGCGTGGCGCCGTTCAGCGGGTGGGTGGCGTCGAGCTGCATGCGGCCGGAGGTGCTCGTCTGTTTCCAGCCCGCGGGCAGCGGACCATCCTCGAAGGACCGGTTCCGTACCAGCTCAGCGTAAAGGCCGCCGTCGCCCGCGTGGTTGATCTCCTCGAAGAAAGCCCCCCAGAGGTACGGGCTGACGCGCGGGCCGATTCGGTCGGTGTCGATGGTCAACTGGACGCCGCTCGATTCCCCGCCCGCCGCCCCCGGCAGCAACAAGCCGAGCAACAGCAGCGTCGCCGACGCCGCGTTACGTATGCGCCCCTGCGTGGTTTCCATTGCGGCCACCCTCGTCCAGATGGGGCTCACGGCAGAGCGTCGAGCTGGGGGCCATCCCCGCGGCCAGAGGAGTGCACCCTACTGGCCCGCGGACGCCAGCCGCCCCCGCCACCCGGATCCGTCATAGAGAGAATGCCGCGTTCGGCGTGAGTCCGTCAGGTGGGTCCGTGCCGTGAGGTAGGCGCAGTTGGGTTGGTCATCCATCGATTCCGAAGACGGATTCGACCTCCGCCGTGTGCCGCGAGTCCCGAAGCCCCCGGGGATCACGGACCGCGTACCCCGGGTGGGTCCGTCGATCGCGGCCGGGTTCCTGGTCGGGAGAATCTCGCGTGCCGCCTGACTCGGAAAGGTGGGCAGGATCGGGAGAAGTCTTCCGAAACTATGGCTGCTCCCTGAGTGCTTCTTGAAGCGAATTGGTAAGCCCCGTCAGACTGGCGGAGCCACCGGGCGGACGCGAACTCTGGAGCTCTGGAGGTATCGTCGTGCGTCCCGTTTCTCTGCGAGAAATAGTCATTCGCCCCCGTGAGGCAGGGCTCCCGGCCCAGAGCATCAGGACGTTGACACAGTTCTTGTGGCCGGCCGCCTCAGCAAACTCAAGAGCAGTTTTGCCGCCTCGGGTACGACATCCGGGTGGTGCGCCATGCTGGAGTAAGAACAGAACGCACTCGGCACGTCCGTTATTGGCTGCCCACATCAGTGGCGTCATTCCACCATCACACCGATCCAGTCTGGCCCCGCTCACTACCAGCACCCGCAGAATGTCCAACCTCCCGGTTCGCGCTGGTATCGTGACAATCTGGACCCCCTTTATCGTCGTATTTGGATCGGCTCCCATGATGAGAGCCCGTTCAACTCGATCTAGATCTCCATCACTCAATGCGGAGATAAGATCCGAACGGAGATGCATCGAAAGTGCGAATCGAGAGATCGCGAAGGAAAGGCCCATCAACCCAATTACGGGGACGGCGAGCTGACTCCATCTAGCCAAGAGCAAGACCCGAGCAGTCTGACCTCGTCAGAATTGCTGCAAATGGCTCACCAGATAACATGCTGGTCGGGAAGGCGTTGAAGGGCTGGACCACCAAGAGCTCGTTGGCTGCGTTGTGGCTGTAGCTGGTGACGGCGCCGCTCTCGATCATCCACCTCCGATTCATGCAGCCGTCGTACTCATACTGGATGTCGTAGGGCCAGGTGCTGGATCTCACCTCGCTGGTGAGCCGGTACGCTTCATCGTAGCCATACGTGACGCGGCTGCGGTCGAGCTCGACGACGTTGAGCCTGTTGTTAGCGTTGTCATACTGCGCCAAGTACACGGCGATACCCGCCCCGTCGCTCTTCCGGTTTTCCAGGAGTAGTTCGCGACCGTCGCTGTCGTACGGGTGACTCACGGTCATGCCGTTGCCCAGCACCTTGCGAAGCTCGCGGTTGAGCGCGTCCCACTGGTGCGTGGTGCGCTCGTCGTAGGGGTCCCAGATCATGTTTGGTCCGGTTCTAGTCTGTGGATCAGTTTCCGAGAAGTGAGGTCAAATATGCGGATTGCATCCTCAGCCTCGAAGGCGACGGCAGCAATCCCATTACCGACACCAACGTGAGATGCTCGTCCGCCACCCAATGGAAGGCGAACGTCCTGATTTTGGTTAATCAGAACCAGATGCCGACGAGTCGCGGCCACAGCAAAGCTGCAGCCAGGCGCGATGTGCGCACACATTACCGGTTCAGCAAGTAGCAACCGAGGTTGGCCCAATCCAGTGAGACCTATCTCGCATGAGTACAGGTTAGGCCGACCCGCGTCCTCGCAGAGGTAAAGGAGTCTAGTATTCTCATGGTACATTCCACACCAGACTGCCATTGAATCCGTTGTCCAGCTCGCCACCCTCAATCTTTTCATCATATCAAACAAGGCAATCTCTCCGGGGGCTCTCTCGAATAGATGTCCGCCACAAGCGACGATTCGCCTGCCAGGTAGATTTGCCACGTCGATGATCGCCAGCGACTGGTCTTGTAGGCACAGATACTGAGCGCGGCGCAGCTGACTTCCGTCGCATACTCGCAGTAGAGGACCTGCCAGGTCCCACGTCGCCGAAAAGCGCATGTCCGGATCCAAGAGACACCGAAGCTGACCGGTAGGTAGGGCGGCGCTACGTGCAAGTTCCTTCCCAGAGGATGTTTCCCAAAGCCGACTGACCAGGTCTCCTCCTACACTCAGCGCGAATTCATCTCGACGGCTGAATGACACATCAAACGCAAGTTTGGTGTGCCCGGAGAGGTAGGTCGTTACTGGGGGCGGCCCTCGATGAAGTATACGGATTCTCGGGTCACCTGTCGGTGCCCTAACGGCCGTGTACGCAGCCATCATCGACGTGTTGCCCATGGCGACGCCACCGACCAGACTTCCGTCAGCGGCAAGTCTCACCGCCCGGGCGTCAACAGATAGGTCCCAAAGCCACAGGGAATCCCTGAGGCCATTACCCAACAGCCATCGTCCATCCGGTGACAACAGGATCGAATACCAGCCCGGACCGGATGGTTGATATCGCCCACGAAGTCTGGGCAGGTCCGGAGTCCTAGGCGTCGATGTGGACGCGGTTAATAGCGGATCAGTAACCGCGCCTATCAGGGCAGATTGCAAGACTTGTCGTCGGGAGACATGCGTACAGGTGCCGAGTCCGTCCGGTACTGCGGTCAACCCTTCGTGCCTAGCCATCATCGGCCTGATTAGACGCATCTGATGTTGTCCCACGTCCCGCCGCTACATCCATCTATTCCGGGGTCGGATCCTTGGACTTCATTCACACAGATGTGAATCCAGCAAGCTGAAACGTATACCGTGATTGCCGCTACCCCGTACTGTCGCGTCACTTCGCGATCCAGGGCATCGTAGCCGTAGGATGTTGGCCACTGGCGGGCATCCAGGCGGAGGGTGCCGTTGACGTCTTCGTCGAAGATCCAGCTTGTCAGCACTCCGAGCTGGTCCATGCTGGCGATCTCTGCCCCGCGCGCGTCGAACACGGCTGTCACGCGACCGCCGTTCGCATCCACCACGCCGATCCGCTGCCCCAGCGCATCCAGGATCATGGTGACACTATACCCACGCGCGTCCTGCTGCGCCACCACCCGCGAGGCCGCGTCGAACACCGTCGAGATGC
>CAZSRZ010000003.1:0-85984 GCA_964609085.1 uncultured bacterium
GCATGCGGGCCAAGGTTCGCGACTTCTTCATGATGTGGCTCAAAGTCGAGCAGACGCCGGATCTCGCGAAGGATCCGAAGCGCTACCCGGGCTTCGACGAGCAGATCGCCGGCGACCTCCGGACGTCTCTGGAACTGACGATCGACAACATCGTCTGGGGCGAGAAATCGGATTATCGAGAATTGCTCCTCTCTGACCGAGTCTACCTGAACGGAAGACTGGCGAAAATCTACGGCGTGAACCTGCCGCCGGATGCGCCGTTCCAGGCCGTGAGCCTGGACACCGGAGAGCGCGCGGGAGTCCTCACGCACCCCTACTTGCTCGCCTGTTTCGCCTACCTCGACGGCAGCTCCCCGATTCATCGCGGGGTGTTGATCTCGCGGAATCTGTTGGGGCGCGTGCTGCCGTCGCCGCCCGTCGCGGTCGCTCCGCTTGCCGCCGACGTCAACCCGAAGCTCACGACGCGGCAGAGGGTCGAACTGCAAACCAGGCCGGCCGCCTGCGTGAGTTGCCACGAGCTGATCAATCCGCTGGGATTCACCCTGGAAAAGTTCGACGCCATTGGCCGGCTCCGTACCCAGGAGAACGGACAGCCAATCAATGCCTCGGGTGAGTACGAGACGCGCGATGGCAAGCTGGTCAAGTTCAGCGGGGTTCGAGAACTTGCGGCCTACCTCACCACCAGCCCCGAGGCCCAGTCGGCCTTCGTGGAAAAACTGTTTCAGCAACTCGTCAAGCAGCCGATGCGGGCCTACGGGACGTCGGCCACCACCGAGCTTCAGCAGTCCTTCGTCAATAGCGGCTTCAACATCCGGCGACTGGTGGTTGCCTCCGCGGTAACTGCGGCGTTGGGTACCGGTAACCGACAGGGGTCACGCTAACGACAGCCCCGGCGGCAAGGAGTCACAGTCTTGCAACGCAACTCCGAGGCGGGGACGCACTCTCAAGCAGGTAGAATGTCAACGGGCGGCGGCCCGAGAGGGTAGGCACGATGTATCCGAAGCGCGACAGGCGTCAGTTTCTCCGGGATCTTGGGATCGGCACGGCTTCGCTGCCCTTCCTGTCGAACCTGCCCAGCCTGGCCGCGGATCCGGCGGTCCGCAAACAGCGGCTGGTGGTGATGTTCAGCCCGGACGGCGTCGTGCCGTGGAATTTCTGGCCGGACGAAGAGGGGGAGAGCTTCACCCTCAAGGAGATCCTCAAGCCCCTTGAGCCCTACAAGGCTCGGACGCTGATTCTCAACGGCGTTTGTGATCGCATCCGGGGCGACGGCGACAACCACATGCGGGGAATCGGGTGTCTGCTCACGGGCTCCGAGCTCTACCCCGGCAACATCCAGGGTGGTTCCGACACCCCCGCCGGTTGGGCCAGCGGCATCTCCATCGATCAGGAGATCCGGGGCTTCCTGCAGAAGGACCCCGCGCGACGCACGCGCTTCGGATCCCTTGAATTCGGCGTGATGGTCCCCGACCGCGCGGACACCTGGACACGGATGTGCTACTCCGGCCCGAACAAGCCGATAGCGCCGATCGACAATCCCTACCAGATGTTCAACAAGCTCTACGGTCGTGCCAAGGATCAGGAGAGTTTGAAAAGCGTGATGGATGACCTGAAAGCCGATCTGGACCGCGTCCGCGGTCGGGTAGGGACGGAAGACCGGCGGATCCTGGACGAGCACGCCGCCCTCGTACGGGAGATGGAGAAGCAGCTTCAGGCAGGTCGGAAGGAAGACAGCCATCCCGTCCCCGTGATCGAGCCGGGAATCCGGGAAGACAATGACAACATCCCCCGCATCAGTAAGCTGCAGATCGACCTGATGGTGCAGAGCTTCACGGCGGACTTCGCCCGCGTTGCGACGCTGCAGTACACGAATTCAGTCGGTCAGGCCCGCATGCGCTGGCTGGGGATCAACGAGGGTCAGCACGATCTTTCCCATCACCCGGACTCGCAGACGGACTCGCAAGAGAAGCTCACCCGCATCAACCAGTGGTACTGCAGCCAGCTTGCCTACCTCGCCCAACGATTGGCGGAGACACCTGAACCCGGCGGTGGGGGGAGCCTGCTGGACAACACCACCATCCTGTGGACCAACGAACTGGGCAAGGGCAACTCGCACACGCTGGACAACATCCCGTGGGTGATGGTGGGCAACGGCCTCGGTTTCAAGACGGGGCGCTCACTCAAGTACCAGCGGGTGCCGCACAATCGCCTGCTGATGTCGCTCGCCCATGGCTTCGGGCACCGAATCGATCGGTTCGGGAACCCCGACTACTGCGGTGCCGGGCCACTGAACAACCTGACCTGATCACCGAGTTGCAGTTCGGCATGGGCGCAGCCCCGCAAGGATCGCCGAGCTCCAGCTCGGATCGTCACGCCCAACTATGCCGCCGTGAGCCTATGCCCTCCGACCTCACGCTGATCTAGTGCGAATAGGCCCGCAGCTCATCTCCCTGCCTAGAACGCCAACTGAACCCGGGTCAGGAAGACGTTTTCGTGGTTGCTGAGTGTCGTTCCGAAGCGGAGAGGCCGCCCGAATGTCGTGCGCTCGTAGTTGAATTGCAGCCGCACCGCACTATTCAGATACCAGTTGAGCCCGAACGTCCAGGCCCGCGCCCGTTCGGTGGCGAGCGCCGGGTCCGCTAGCCCCTGACGGAAAACGACGTCGTCTGCCTGGAACTCGGACCACCGAAAGGCTGCCTCCAGCGCGCCCCACGAGCCGGTTCGCGGATTGAAGACCCTCCGCGGGCTCGGCCGTCTGAGCCCGGCCGCTTCACCGGTGAGCAGCCAGGACCCCTGAACCATCCACGCCCGGTGCGTGGCGGTGGCGGCCCCGGCCGTCCCGAGCAGGTGCGATGTGGACTGCAGGTACTCGGCCATCAGACCGAAAGGGCCGTGGTAGAACGAGAGCTGCGGTGCCAGGCGGCTGGCGTAGCCGTCCGCGGTGACGCCGCTCAAATAGCTGAAGAAGGGGGAGCGGCCGGCCGTCCGGTAGGCACCCAGTGGAGCGAGCGATCGCCCGCCCATGGTCGAACCGAGGCCCAGAGTGAGTCCCGAGAGCGAGCCTCCCAGGGGACGACCGAAGATCCGGATGGCGACATCTTTGTTGTTGTCCGTATCCAGGTCCGCGGAGCCGCTGTCCGCAGCTCCATCGAAGCCACCCACCGCGTATCCGAGGCGACCTCTCAGCAACTCACCGCCCACCTGGATGCCGACATCGCGGATGGGACTCAAGCTATTGGCGATCGACCGCTCGATAAAGGTGGTGTCTGGGGCATTCTGCAAACGCTCGATGCTGAAGGGAGTCTTGAGCTTCCCGGCCCGCAGAACGGCGGATGGGTTGCCCGCGTACTCCAAATAGGCGTCCTGCAGGCTCGTCCTCCCCTCTCCGAACTCCATCTGGAGCCGGTAGTTGAAGTCGCGATAGACCGTGCCCTCCAGGGCGGGTCGGAGCCGGCGCAGGCTCAGGTTGTCGACCCCCGTCGGGCCGCTGGCGAAGGTGCGGAAGTCCGACTGGAGAAGACCGCGAAGACGGATGCTGAAGTGGCCGTCCGCGGATTGGATCCCGAAGCCTCCTGGGCCGGCCTTCGCGACGGCTGCCGCCTCGGAGCTCGGCTTGGTTGCACCCGGCGCCGATGTTGCGGCGGAGCGCTCCGCCTTGAGCCGCTGGATTTCGGCCTGGAGTTGGCGGACGGTTTCTTCCAGGTCTTTCACCCGCTTCTCGATGAGTGGCGGGTCAGCCGCGCGGGCCAGCGGGGCGGGGAGCCCGAGCAGGGCTGCCGCAACCAATGTCCCGGTCCGGAACACGGTTCGGAGTCGCGGGGAGAATCGGGGCGCGGGGGAGGAGATCCAGAATGATTGCTTCATCAGATGTCCTGTAGACATAGGTCAGGCGCGTCGGGTGTTGACTGCGGCCAGCGCCGACAGATCTGCGTCGCTGGAGAGTTCGACAACTCGCCGGTGGATGCGGCCATCCGTCATCTCCGCGAGGACCTCGCCGAAAGCTGTCGCCCCGTCCGTGAGCAGCGGTGCCGTCCGGACGGTCGCCAGTCGTGCGCGCTCCTTCGTGAGCCAGGAGCCGACGTCCTGCGGCGTCATCGCCACCGCCTCCAGGTAGGCGAGCTGATCGTGGGGGACCTCACGGAAACGGTTGAGAACGAAGTCGCGGTCAAGATAGGCGAGGATGCTCCCGGCCTTGGGACCGGACGCGCGGTCGAACAGCACGCGGTAGATCGCCTGGAAGGCCGCCGGACCATCGATCGGCGTGAGCCGCGCGGTGTCGAAGATCAGGGTCTGGATGCTCTCCTCGTCCCAACTCGCCGACACCAACGCATCCGCCAGGCGGTGCAGTAGGGCACGTTGTTGTGCCGTCAGCTCAGATTGACGGGCGGGGAGTTCTGGCCGCAGAATCAGCTTCTCGTCATCTGCGGCGTAGCGCTCCAGCCAGAGGCGCGCTGTGGCGATGCGTCGGTCGAGTTGGCCGCGCTCCAGTCCAGTTAGCGGACCGCCCTTGCGCCGCTCGATCTCTGCCACCAGGTCGACGTGCGGCATCTGCACCAACGTCAGCACCAGTTGGAAGGGGGCGTCGAAGAAGGCTCCGGCCGGCGCGACTTCGGTGAGCCGATAGAGCAGCGCCTCCTCCGGCTTGCCTGTGCCATCGTAGGCACGCTGGTGAAGTCGGTCAAGCTCATTGAAGCACTTGACGAAGTACTCTTCGTCGGTAGTGAAGTTCACCGGCCGGTTGGGCAGCGTGCCCAACATCTGGAATCGCAGCATCTCGGGCGGAAGCAGATCAGCCATCTCTCGGGCAGCCGCGCCGATCCCTCGGGATGAACTCATCTTGGCCCCGCCGACCAGGAAGAATTCGTAGGGAATGTTGTACGGGGCCCGCAGCCCGAAGATCTCCTTCAGACATGCGGCGGCGACGTCGCGGGCCCCACCCCTCGTCGTGTGGTCCTTGCCCGCGCCCTCGATCGTGACCGGGAATTCCCGCCACTTTGCTACCCACTCCAGCTTCCAGGGGAGCTTGCCCCGGCCGTCGAACGGCGAGACCTTGCCCCGATGCCCGCAGCCCTGGGCCCACTTCACCAGATCGGTCCGGCAGGTGTAAGTGACCTCCGAGCCGTCGTACTCGGTGACCTCCGTCGTGCCGATGCGGCCGCATTGCTCGCAGACGGTCTGGAAGGGGTGCCAATCCTCTGCGCGGGCTGAATTGCTGACCTCCAGATAGATACGGCGCACCGTCGGGGCGGCCCGCAGGATGGCGTCAATCGGTTCGTTGAAGCGGCCGGACCGGTAGACTTCCCGCATCCGGTAGGTTTCGGCGCGGACCCCCAGTTCCGAAAAGATCTGGAAGAACTCCGAGATGAAGTGGTCCGCCATGTCGGTCGCCGCGGAGTCCCGGGGTGGGGGAACGTTGCAGAGCGGGGCGCCGAGGTACGGCCGGAAGAACTCCTCCTGCCCGGAGGGCAGCTCATCCAGCGGGTCGTAATCGTCGCAGCCGAAGAGGTAGCGGACTGGAACCCCCTCTTCGCGAAGGTACCGAGTGACCGCATCATGGATGAGCACCCCGCGAAGTGATCCGACGTGCACCCTGCCGGAGGGTGTCTTAGAGTCGTTCACGACCTGTGGTTCGTCCGGGCGGACCCGTCGTCCAAGCTGATAGAGCCACTGCATCCTGTCGGATCCTCTCGCTGCGCCGCAGACCCAATCTTACCACTCCCACCCCGCGGCAGGTTGCCCTGCACAAGCGCAAACCGGGCAAGAGTCGGCTGCTCGGGAAAGACTCACCTAAGGAGTCGGGCCGAAGGTGGAACAATTCCCACCAGAGGGCGAGTCAGTCAAGCACTCTCCCCAGGCCGGTTAATGGACACATTGCTCTCACGTTGGACTGACAGGGGCTCCGCATCGGGACAGGCCGCTGACGCTTCGGCAGCGCCGCAAGAGGATGCGGTCCTCGCCCTTGCCCGCGAGGTGTTGCACAGTCTCGAGCAGTTCATCATTTCGTCGCCGGACCTCGATACCCGACGGTTCCTCCAGCGGGTGCGAGACACTGCCGCGGGATTGACGCCCGGTGCGGACCCCGGAGCCATCCAGTTGAGCCGGAACTGGGCTGGAACGTCGCTCCAGATCTTCGCGGAATTGCAGCGACGGTGCGTGAGCGAGCGCGAGACCGAAATGTGGCGCCTCTTGCGCGCGTTTTCCGAGTCCGCCGAGGCTCAACAGGCACGCGCCGCGGACCTGGTGGACGGCCTGCGCGATCGGCATTCCCACATGCGCCAGCTCGTTACCACGGCCGACATCCGGGCGACGCGCTATCAGATCGAAGAACACCTGACGGCGGCGAAGCAGATGGTCGAAGAGAAGTCGCGGCGTGACAAGGAAGGGGTCCAATCGCTCTACCGCCAGGTGGAGCGGCTGGAGTCAGCGCTGGCGGAGGTTCGCGGTCAGGCCAATTTCGATTCGCTCACCGGCGTGCTTCACCGCGGCTCGCTGCACCAGCAGCTTGCCGGGTTCCTGTCGGAGAACAAGCCGTGCAGTGTCGCCGTAATGGATGTGGACAGCTTCAAGACCATCAACGACACTCTGGGTCACGCCGTGGGCGATAAGCTGCTCGGGATGGTGGCGGAGCAGTTGCAGCGGGTGGCCCGGTCGACGGACCTGGTGGCGCGAATCAGCGGCGATGAATTCTGCTTCGTGGCGATCGGCGCTTCTCCCGAGCAGCTCGCACAGCGTCTGGCGGGAGCAGTGGCCCGGCGCCACATCCGCATGGACATGGACGATCGGGCCATCTCGGTGCTCATGTCCCTCAGTGTTGGTATCGCTGCGTCCGAGTTGAACGACAGCGTAGACCGGGTCCTGAATCGCGCCGATCAGGCCCTCCTGATCGCAAAGAGGGGCGACAAGGGCAGCATCCGGCTGGCCCGTCGCGCCTGAAGGCTCTCGTCGGCGCGGCAACGCGGCGGTGCCATGAAGTAGCCCCGCCCTTTCGGGCGGGGCTATCTCACTGGTGGCTCGCTGGTCCCGACTACGGGCGGAACACCACGAACCGCATGCCGCCGCTCGTCTGGACGTGGAGGACGACACCGGTCCTCCCCGTCGCGGAGTCAATCGCTTTTGTCAGGCCGTCCACGGTGTTCACCACCTGCGGACCGGCCTTGAGGATGACGTCTCCCGGCTGCAGACCGGCCTCGGCCGCAGGTCCGTCGGGGGCCAGCGAGACGATTTCCACGCCCTTGCCGTCCTTGCCGGGTCGGGCGCTGAAACCGAACCGGGTCCGCGTTCCTTCGCCAGTGGGAGGAGCGGGCATGGTTCGCGGCGCATTCCCGAGGCGCTGCTCGAGTTCCGCTTCCGAGGGGCGCTCGACGACGGTGAGCCGGAGCCGGACCGGCTTGCCATTGCGGATCACTTCGATCGGGACGGTGACCCCCGGCGACGTGGACGCGACAGCGCTGGTCAATTCGGCAAAATTCCGAACTTCCCGCTCCCCGAAGCGAACGATGACGTCACCCTCCTGAACCCCGGCGCGGGAGGCGGGCGTTTCGGGCTGGACGGTCTCCGCGAGTGCGCCGCCGGACGGCGCGCCGAGGTGGTCGCGGAGTTCGGGCGCCAGGACCTTGTTGCCCTCGCTGCAGGCGATTCCGAGGTAGCCGCGGACGACCTTGCCGCGCGAGATGATCTGCTCGGACACCATCTTGGCGGTGTTGCTTGGGATGGCGAAGCCGATGCCGATGCTGCCCTGCGAGGTCCCGTTCGAGGCGATGGCGACGTTGATGCCGATCACTTCACCCTCGATGTTGACGAGAGGACCGCCGCTGTTTCCGGGGTTGATGGAGGCATCGGTCTGCAGCAGGTCGCTGTAGTCGGCGCCGCTGCCCCGGCCGAAGCCGGAGAGGGACCGACCCTTGGCGCTGATGACACCGACCGTCAGGGTGGAGTCGTAGCCCAGGGGGCTGCCGATGGCGACGGCCCACTGTCCCACCTTGACGCTGTCGCTGCTGCCGAGCTTTGCGACGCTGTTGCCGGGCAGCGGCGCCGACACCTGGAATTTGAGGACAGCGAGATCGGTGCGCTCATCCTTGCCCACGAATTCTGCGGTGTACTCCTGACCGCTGTGCAACCGCACCCGGAAGCGATCCCGGCTGTTGACCACGTGGTTGTTGGTCAGCACAAAAACGGTGTTGCCGGTTTCACGCACGATTACCCCGGAGCCGGTGGAGGTCCCACGACCCTCACCATCTGGCGCACCACGGTCACGCCCGAAGGGGAACGGGAAATCCCGGAAGGGGAGCGGCATGCCGCCGAAGGGGTTCATTTCGCCATCCGGGCTATTCTTCGGGCGGTTTGGGCGCTCTACCTGCGTGGCCCTAGCCTCGATGGTGACTACGCTGGGCTCCACGGTGTCGGCAAGGCTCACGAAAGCGTCCTGGAGTGCCGTGATGACAGAGCGGGATTCCCCGGTCATCGTCTTCCGCGTCGCCGTTCCGGCCTGTGCCGACACTGGCGTGGGTCGCAGGTAGTTGCTGACCGCCACCGCGAAGAGGGAGGCGCTCAACAGACAGATGGCCCCGTTGGTTGCGTGACTCTTTAGCAATCGCGTTATCGCGCTCATGTTGTTCCACCCTGCGGGCGCCGATCCTCGACGGCCGCGTGTTGACGAACTGCGTACCAGCCTATGTACCCGTTTGGGTTGTCAGAGACAAGTGCCCGACGAGCGTCGGTTCACCACCTGCCGTTGTAGGAAGTCGGGCTCACGCCAAAGCTGTCGTACCCGGGCCGCAAGCCCCATCCTCCGCGCCGGTAGATCCGGCCCTCACCATCCATGTCGCTCAGGTTTGCTAGGCGCAGATCTCCCACCGGGAGGCGCGGAACCCGCGGCAACTCGCCCATGGGGACCTCGCTGTCGACGCCAGCGGAAGCGGGAATCGCCGCCCTCGCCGAGGCCGACCCGGACATGGGACTGAACGAAGCCGCCGCCAGAAGGGCGAGGGAGAGCGCGGCGGCGGAGACGGTAGCGGCTACATCCCATCGAAGCCGACGGACGCCGCCTGAGAGGGTGTGTGTCAACTCCCGGCATCCCGCCCGCACCAAGGGCGCGAACCGGGCTGCGGGCGAGGCGGAGCGTCGTGTGGCGGCTCGCCTCGCGGCCCGAGATTCGGCTTGCGATAGGGAGAAGGGCCCGGGCGGCTCCGAAGGCGCAAGCGAACCCAAGAGGGACTTGGTTCGACGGAGGGCTTCCTGTTCGGCGGCACAGGCTGGGCAGCGGCCGACGTGACGCTGGATCGCCAGCATCTCAGCCCCGGGCAGTTCCCGGTCAAGATAGGCGGAGAGGAGGTTTTGAACTCGGCTGCACCACATGGTTGGTCTCGTTCGCTCTCGCTGGTGGGAATCGACGGTTAAAGGGGGCGGGGATCCACGCCCAGGAATCGGCGCAACTGCACCCGCGCGCGGTGGATCCGTGAGCGCACCGTACCGATGGAGCACCCCATCACTTCGGCGATCTCCTCATATGACAGCCCCTCCAGATCGCACAGCACCACGGACATCCGGAAATCCTTGGGCAGGGAATCGAGGGCTTCTTGCAGCCGCGTGTCGAGCTGCTGCGAAAGTACTCGGTCACTCGGATCACTGTCCAGATCAGGGAGCTCGAACACGGCGGGGAGGCTCTCGACCGAATCGATTCTCGCCTTGGGCCGACGCCGCACCTCGTCGATGTGCAGGTTCACCATGATCCGGTAGAGCCAGTTCGGGAAGGGGAGGTCGCGTCGGTACCGGTGGAAGGCCTGGAAGGCGCGAAGCATCGCATCTTGCGTCAGGTCTTCGGCGGCGGCAGTGCTGCCCGTCAGCCGATAGGCGATGTGGTACGCCTGGCGATAATGGCGGCGCGCCAGCTCTTCGAAGAGGGCCCGGTCGTCCGACCCACTCGCGCCCGCGGATCTTGCGGTTGCGTCAGGAGCCGCAGAAGTCTTGCCGAAGGTGAGAGAGGTCAGCATCGTTGGAGGTTTGAGCACGCGTCTATCACCGATCTACTACGTCGCCCCCGGTGCCGCCAGTTCCTGCGGGTCCGTTTCAGGGCAGTTTTCCGCGGAGGCGACAATACTACTAGACGAGGGGCGCTGCCGAAAGCGGTGATCTGGGGCGCCCAGCGCAGTCCGCCCCTTGATCAGACTCTCGGCGTCGTCGTCGGTTCCCTGCTTTCGGGCCGGCCGCGGCGAGCGGATCGCCACGGTCGGACAATTTGGTGGAGGTACTCCGGGCATGGGTCGCAGGTTCACCGTCAGCGGGGCGGACGGTCGCGGGGGGGAGCCGAGCATCGCGGAGCAGCTTCCCGACCTTGAGGCCTTCTCCCCAGCGGATCAGCAGCGGTTGCGAGAGTTGCATCAGGCCTGGGAAGAGCGAGGCTTTCCGGAGGCGTTGATACGCGCCTCGCTGCGTTCGGCCGCGGACCTGCTGAGAGAGTGGGGTGGGCACCCCGAACCGGAAGCACCGGTTTCCGAGCGCGAGGCCGCTCGTAAGTTTCTCGATGCAAACGCTGCGCCGGATTCTCCGGACCGAGGGCAGGTGATCCGGGGCGATCGTCGTCGCGACGAGCGGGATCGGATCCAGACCTACACTCAACAGCTCCTCCGCGAGGCGCGATTGGCGCACGGCCGCCATGAGATCAAGAAGACGAGGAACATGCTCCTCAAGCTGGATCAGCGGGAACTCCGCCGGGTACTCGGCAACGAGGGAGATGAGCTGTGTCGTCAGATCAACACCTGGCTCCGGACGACGGCCTCGATGTTTTGACCGGACGGGATTCCAACCCCCTCGAGGAGTACCGGCGCGCACAGCGCAACATTCGCCGTCTCTTCGATCCCTTCACGCGGGTCCACTGCCCCACGTGCGCGACGCCGTGCTGTCGGAAGCCGGTGCGCATCCTCCCGACCGATCTGATCCTGGTGGAGGAACTGACCGGAGGGCTTCGCGGCGGCGGTGCCGCCCTCGGTGAGGCGATTCAGGGTCACCTCGCCCCAGCGGGGGCGACTGTGTCCCCCGGCTCACCTTGCGACTTCCTGACGGGGATAGGCTGCTCCTTTCCGGATGATCTGCGGCCGTTCGGCTGCGCGGTGGACATCTGCCTGCCGATGCGGCGGGAGCTACCGGAATCGGAGCTCCACCTTCTGGATGAGGCGGCGGCCGAACTCCACCGCTCGCACGAGCGCCTGATGCACCATTTGCACTCCCCGCCCGGCGGGTGATTCCCTCTCCAGCCCTGCTTCGGGCCTGCCGATATACGTGCAGGCTGGTCGGCTACCCCCGCCCCACGGGGAACCCACCGGCAGGAATGGATTGAGGATGAAGGGTCCAAGACGACATCGCCCCGCTCCGGTCGAAGCAGCCGCCCCGGCCGCTTCCCGTCCGGCTGTGCTCGGCGCGATGGATATCGCGATCTCCGGCGTGGTCCTTGGTCTGGTGCTCGGCACCGCCACCCACGTCGGATGGCATTACCGGCAGCAGGCCAACGCCGCGGACCGCACACGCACGGAGATCACTGCCCAGTGCCGCAAACTGAATGCCACGATTCGCTTCGTTGAGAATCGCCGGCAGGCCCAGAGCCAGTTCCGGCGCACCGTCGCCCGCTACGTGGCGGAGGTGGAATCTCGCCCCATTATCCCGTGGACCACGGCCGTGAACGAACTCACCCGCCGCCGGCCCCACGGAGTATGGGCAACCCGCATGAGCGGGGACGGTCCTCGCTTCCGGGTCCAGGTGACGTCAGCCGCCCCAGGTCAGGTGGGCTTCTATGCGCAAGCCCTGCGCGAGTCTCCTTACACCGACTATGCCACGCTGCCGCCGGGGACCTCTCCGGCCATGTCCAGCGGTCAGGTCGTCGGCCGACTGATGGGGGAGTGACTATGATGGCGACACCCGCGACTCCCCGACCCCCAGGCGCCCGGACCGCACGGCTCCTCTATCACCTCGGCGCCACGTGTCTCTTCGCTGCGCTGGCAGGGGCCGGCATTGTCTGGCCGCAGTGGCTCGCCGCCGACGGCGCGGGCGTGGCACTGGATATCCAGACCGAGCGTCGGCAGGAATTGACGGATCGGCTCGACGTGCTCCGAGCGGCGAACGGCCGCCTACGAGAATGGGCCCGAACCGACCGCCGCGTCTTCCTGGTCAGCGAGGCGCACCGCCTGCCCCGCGTCGCCCGGACCATCGCCGAGCGCAATGGTGTGGTGGTGGCCAAGTTCGCTGTTACGGGACGCCCCTCACCCCGCTGGCGTGGGGTGACGGTGCAGGCCGGGACCGACGCGCCCGAGTCCATCGGCGAGATTCAGCCCCGCGAGCTGCGAGTCGTAGTGCAGGGCTCCTTCGAGGGTGTTTACCGCACCATCGCCACGCTGTGTCAGCAGCAGCAGTTCTTCATCCCGGATCGGTGGACGATGGCACCTGTTGGCCCGCGAGAGGCTGGCACGGTGCGGGCTCAGCTCGCGGCCACCATCTTCGTCGTGGACGAGCCTGAGGACGAGGTGCCCACCATCTCCCCGGCTGGCGACACCCGCCTGGCTCTTTCGGAGGCAAAGCCATGAATCAGCAGGTGAGCCCGGCTCCGCGGCCGGCACCCTCCTCGCGGACCCTGGCACTCCTGGTAGGCGGGATTCTGTTCGCCGGGGGTGCCGCGGGTGTGATGCTGAACCGCGGCCCAGCGCTGACGGCGGCGGCGGAGTCCGTCTCGGCGGATGACAGCATTCGGGAATCGCGTGAGATGTCGGTGGACGGCGCGGGGCTGACGCCGGCAGCCGCCCAGGGATCCGGCCTGGCGGCAGGCGCGGACGGCACCAGTGGCGACGGCGCGCGGGGCGGCGATGTGCGTCGCCTGCCGGATCTACGCCTCATCGAGATCGCCCCACCCGAGAATCCGTTCCTGCCGCCCAGCGGCGGCTACGGCGACGCGCCCGCCGCTGCGAGCGGAGCCGGACTTGAGGGGGTGCCGCAACTACCCCCGGTGTTCGGCAGCGTCCCCCCGGCGCCGGACGCGCTCCCCCAGCCGACCGTCGGCCGCAAGCCTGTCGCAGCGCGGCCGGTTGAGCCGGTGCCTGCAGGGCCCCAGGTCAAGCCGGACGATCTCCAACTCACCGGAATCATCCAGGGCGATCCTGCGATTACCGTGGTTCGCGTGGGTGGACAGAGTTTCTTCCTGAAGATCGGTGACGTGGTTGCCGATACGTGGCGGTTAGTAGGGATCGGAGAGCGCTCAGCCACTTTCCAGCACGGCGAGCAACGGGTGGAAATCCCGATTAAAGGAGGCAGTTCTCAATGAAGCACGAGGTGAGCCTGAGCGGGAAGCACCCGCGGGGGATGGCATTCCTGGCGCTGACGCAAGTGCTGGCGCTGGGGGTGGCATTGCCCTCGGTCCGCGGTTACGCGGCCGATACCCCTGTCGCAGGACAGCGCAGTGAGCGGAAGGTCAATCTGGACTTTGTTCAGGCAGACATCAACGATGTCGCGAAAGCCCTGGCGGTTCAGAGTGGCGTCAACGTGGTGCTGATGCCCTCGGTGAAGGGCAACGTCACCGTCCGCCTCACGGGCGTCTCGCCCGAAGAGGCGCTCAAGAAGATGGCTGCGGCGGTCGCGTCCGACGTCCGTCGGCTGGATGGGACTTACTATCTCGGCAGCACCACGGAACTTCGCGCCATGGCGGCGCAAAGCGGCGCCCGCACCACCATCGCCCTGAAGCACGTGCAGGCCGCGGACGTGAAGGAAGTCCTGGTCGCGGCGTGGCCGTACCTGACAGTAGAGGCCGCGGGTAAGAGCAACACCCTCGTCCTGGCGGGGATGGTTGAAGATATCCAGGGCGCACTGACGAAGGTCAGGGACCTGGATGTTGCCGCGCCCGAGCCTCCCAAAGTGGAGCCGCCGGCCCCGGTGATGGTTCGCGAGACCTACATCGTGAAGCACGCCAGGGTTGATCAGCTCGTCGACACGCTCGCCAAAGCGTGCCCGGAGCTGAAGGTCTCCAATGTTGAGCGAACACTCGTCCTTGAGGGCACTCGACAGCATCAGGATAGCGTTGCGAAGTTGCTTGCCGCTCTGGACACCCCGGGCTCGGCGGGCCGCATCGTCCGTGCCTACCGGCTCAAATACCTGCATCCAAACCAGGCCATGATGCCGATCAAGGCACACTTTCCGAACCTGACGGTGTCCGCGGGCTTCGAGTCCTACTCGCCGCCGAGAGCCAACTTCAAACCCCTGAGCAGCGACGCCGAGAAAGCGCTTTCTACCCAGGGTCTGAGCTCGACCCAGACCACCACCAGCTCTTCCGCCGGCGGTGCGGGTGGTGCGGGCGCGGCGGTGGACGTGGACGGCGTGGGCAGTCGAGCGCGGGTGCTCATCCTCGCCGGACCGAAAGAAGAGGTTGAGCAGGCGACCGAGGTCCTCTCGGCCAACGATGTTGCTCCCCAGCAGGTGCTCATCGAAGCCAAGATGGTCGACATGTCGCCGGAACGAGCTAAGCAGCTCGGGTTCCTCTACGATTGGAGTTCCTTCGGCTTCACGGAGAGCCGCCGAGGCGCGCAGACCTACGAGTTCGGGAAGTACTTCCGGGCACCGTTCAACTGGAGCGCCACGCTGGAAGCGATGGAGACCAGCCGGGACGCCAAGATCCTCGCGAAGCCCAACATCGCGGTGATTGACAGCGAAGAGGCCAGCATCTTCATCGGCGACATCCTGCGGTATGAGCGGCTGGAGAGCAACACGGCGGCAGGACAGACCTTCACCATCGAAACGGTGCCGGTCGGCGTCGCGCTGCTCTGCCGGCCACGCGTGAACGATGGCGGCGAGATCACCCTCCGGGTGCATCCCGTCGTGAGCACGGTCAGCGGGTTCACCGGTCGCAACAAGGACATCCCGATCACCTCCAGCCGGGAAGCCGAAAGCATCATCCGGATGAAGGACGGAGAGACGGTCGCCATCGGCGGTCTGCTCCGTGAAGAAGACATCAAGACGATGACCAAGGTGCCGATCCTCGGAGACCTGCCGTTCCTCGGCAACCTCTTCAAGCATCGGAACTCCTCGCACCGCAAGAGCGAGGTGACCATCTTCATCACCGTCAGGATCCTCAAGAACTGACGTTCGGGGATGGCAAGCGAGGGCCGGCGGGGATACCCGTCGGCCCTCTGCATGTACCTGCCGCCCCGTCAGGGACCGGCTCCGAGCATCGCGCACCCGGTTCTCGGGGCGACCGCAGATCCGCAGCGCTCATGCCCGCGACCCACGTCATGTAGGGTCGGCCTACCGGGGCATCGGCTTCATCGCTAGCCGCTGATGACGCGGCCGCCACCTTGCAGCACGAGGGGTCGATCGGTGAAGGGCTCGCCGGTGCGCGCGTTGTGTGCGTCTGCGGGAATGTATTGCATGACGTAGGCGCGGCGCACGTCCTGCGAGAGGTTGGGTCCGCTGCGGTGCAGCAGCAGCGAGGAGAAGACGGCCATGCTTCCCGCCCGCAGCGGCACGGGGACGCCGGGCTCCGGCCCGTCGTAGCCGACCTGACCCAGCGGCGTCGAGCGGTGTTCGCGCGGCCCACCTTGGTGGGATCCCGGCAGCACCCAGATGCACCCGTTCTCGAGCGTGGCGTCGGACAGGGCCAGCCAGCAGGTGATGTACTGCGCCGGCACCACGGGCGTGTAGCCGTTGTCCTGGTGCCAGGGGAACTCTCGCTGGGTTTCGGGCTGCTTGTAGACGGACTGATCCCAGTAGAGCCGCACGTCCGGTCCGATGAGTTCACCCATGAGTTGCTGGAGGCGCGGATGGCGGCAGTATTCCATAACCAGGGCAGCCTCGCGGGAGAGGTGGGCAGCGAAGGAGATCTCTCCCGCGCGGGAGATGCCCTGACGCCCCCAGACCCGCAGCTTTTCCTCATGCCTGGCGGCGAGCTCGTCGATGCTCGAACGCAGTTCCCGGACCTCGTCGGGGCGGAAGAAGTCGATCAGCGTGAAATAGCCGTCGGTCTCGAACATCGAGCGGAACGCCGGGGTGACGAGCTTGGTGGGTCCGGCCATCCGCTATGTCACGCGCAGGACGATTTTCACGACGTCTGCGTCCTTCACATGCCCGAAGGCTGCGGAAGCCTCGTCGAGGCTCCAGGTGTGGCTGGCCCACTGCTCCGGCTTGACGATGCCGAGACGAACGAAGTCCATCATGCTCTTGTGAGCCCCCGGCTCATCCGGTGCCAGCAGGCCGAACCAGTAGGAGGACGGCATGTGTCGCATGGAGAGGGGGAACTCGGAAAGGTTGTTGATCCCGTACACGCCCACCCGGCCTCCGGGCGCCAACACGCGGCACAACTCGATGTAGAGAGAGGCGTCGCCAGTCGCCTCCACGATCCGATCGACGCCGCGGCCGTCGGTGATTTCCATCACCCGATCGCGCAGGCTTTCACGGCTGGTATCGATGACATGGTCTGCGCCGAACTGCCGGGCCATCGCCAGCCGCTCCTCGCGTCGGCCGACGACGATCACCTCCCGAACGCCATGCAGCTTGGCCATGGACGCAAACCCAAGCCCCACTCCCCCGGCGCCCATCACCAGCAGCGATGTCTCCCAACTCACCGCCAGCGTTCGCAGGGCGCTGTAGCACTCTTTGAGGTTGATCAACACGGGGGCGGTGTACGGATCGATCCCTGCCGGGATGACCTGCTGCATTGGCCAGTTGAAGTGGACAGGCGTCTCCGGGCGGTCTTTGAGCAGGGCGGCGTAGTCCGTGACGACTCCATATTCGGCGAAGCTGCCGAAGAAGCACCCCAGGCCCGGCACCTCGGCGCGCGGCCGGAAGACGTGATCCCCTTCACGGAAGGCGGTGACCTTACCGCCGACCTCCACCACCTCGCCAACCCCCTCATGCCCCAGGATGCCCGGGTAGCCTTGCCCGTCGAGCCAGTCAACCGGGAATCTCCCCGTCAGGATCTGGGTGTCGGTGCTGTTGCAGATGGATGCCGCCTTTACCCTTACGAGCGCCTGATACTCGTTGATCCGCGGTTCGGGCACTTGCTCGATCCGCAGCGAACCTGCCTCATTGACGATCGCCGCCTTCATCGCTGCCTCCAAGCCCGGCCCGGCTGCGCGTGTGGGCCGCGGAAGTCTATCGCCCGTCACTCCCGGCGGACATACGTGGCCGCGGTGGGGCCCCTGGAACCGAGCCGCACGGTGATCATGCCGTCCCGATCGGTCCTCCACACGGGAATTCCGGCCGCCTGCAGGCGGGCGAGGGCTTCCGCATGCGGATGCCCGAAGCGGTTGCCGCCTCCGCAGGAGATCACCGCCGCCCGCGGTTGAACCCGGCGCAACCACTCCGACCCGGTCGATCCGCCGCTACCGTGGTGACCCACTTTGAGGAGATCGGCGCGGAGTATCCCTGCCCAGGGAGCCATTGCGCTTTCCTCCGGCATCCCCGTGTCTCCGGGCAGGAGCACGGCCCGATCTCCGGACTCCCATCGGAGCACAAGCGAGCTCGCATTATCAGAGAGAGGCGCGTCCCCCTTCGGTGGCCACAGTGCCCGCAGCCGACCGGAGCCGAGTTGCACCACGTCCCCCGCGCCGATCCCACCGACCGGAACGTCCAGGCGCGCTGCCTCGGCCAGGAGGGACGCCCAAGCCGGTGTAGGTTTCGTCGCGCGTCCGTAGACGATCGCGCCCGTCGGCACGGCTCGCAGCACCACCTCGATGCCGCCGATGTGATCCATGTCCTGATGAGTCGCCACTACCAGCTCCAGCCGGGCAACGCGAAGGGCGGACAGCGCCCGCACGACCTCGCCGCCTGCTGTAACCGGACCGGCGTCAACTAGTGCCGTCGCGCCGTCCGGAGCTTGCAGGATCAGGGCATCCCCCTGACCGACGTCCACTGCCCGGAGCACCGGAACGTCAGGGTGCGGCGCAGGTGTCCGTTCGCATATCCCGAGGCACAGCGCGACGCTGCTCGTCGTCGCCAGCGTTCGAAAGGTGGAGTTCGGCGACCACGAACACGCCGCCAGCCCCGCATAGTAGGGAGTAAGCAGCCAGATTGGGGGTGCGAAAGCCAGAGCCACCCCGAATGGTTCGCCCGCGAAGAGGCGCGCGGAGGCGAGCATCGCCGCGCCCGCCGACTCGACAGCGCCCGCCATGAATCCGAGGCCAATGCCAGCGAGGAAGGCATGCGCCAGCGAGAGGTAGGTCATGACGACGGTCAGCAGGCTGAGCGGGATGTTGGCGGCAATGGACCACCAGGAGATAGGGACGTGGATCAGAGACAGCACCGGAGCGACGGCGAGATGGGCCGCCAGAGCGGTGCTGAAGGCTCCGATGAATCCGTTGCCGGTGTTCGCAATGACGCCGCGCTTCTCCCCGTCCGGCAGCAACCGCGCCGCGACCACGGCGTGGATCGCGGGGGAGACCCTGATCAGCCCCCACACTGCAGCGGCGCTAAGCTGGAATCCGGGGTCGAACACGGAAAACGGTTGGAGCCCGAAAAGAATCAGGGCGGCGCAGCCGAGGCTATTCTCACCGTCTGCGCTGCGGCGGAGCCAGCGACTGCCGACAAACACCAGCCCCATCACACTGGCGCGGCTCACCGCTGCCCCCTGCTCGGTGAGGAGGTAGAACGCGGTTAACGCCAGTAGCCCAAGCACCCAGAAGCCCCAGCGGGCCTGCCGGAACCGCTCCGCCAACCAGAGAAACACCGCCAGCACCAGAGTGACCTGCGCGCCGCTGACCACCAGCAGGTGGATAGTTCCCGAGTTGCGGAAGGTGGACTCCACAGCGCCGGCTGCGGTCGGATCTGCCGCGTCGTCCTCCCCCAGGAGCATGGCATTCGCCAGGACGGCAATCTGCGGCGATAGCGTTGCGCGATTCCGCTCCAGAATCGCCAGGCGCGTGCGTCGCGAAAGCAGCTCGAGTGGACCGGGCTGTCCGCTTCGCAGGATCCGCACCTGCCCCCTCTCCGGCCGGAGTACCCACCCGACGCCGTGCCGGAGCCAGCGGAAGCGCTGCGACCGCCCGCCGGGATTACGCTGTACTCCCGGGCGAAACAGCTTTCCCCACACCTCCACAACATCACCCCTCCGAGGTGCATCCTCTGCGGCGACGAGCAGGCCGACCCGCATCTCCGAAGACGGCATGCCCATTCGTGAGGCGTAGGCTCGCCCGAGCACGACGGCCGGCCCACGATCTCCGGCGGTGCCCGATCGGTCCACCACCCCTCGAAAGGTGATTGGCGTCTCCGGACGGATGCCGGCCGGGGCCGGAGGGTGGGCGACGGGGTGGACACGCCAACCGCCGAATGCGACTGCCAGCAGCAGCCAGGCGGGGAAGCGCGGCCGCAAGGCCAAGAGGCACAGGCCCATCACGGCAGCGGAGGGCCAGGCCCACCCCGGCACGGCCTGCACCGCCAGAGCGGCGCCCGATGCCGAGGCAAGCGCCGCCCAAAAGAGCGGTCGGCGAAGGAACCACGCCTCCCATAGTGGGTGCGTCGGGTGGGGAGAGGCGTGGCGAGCGCGGGCGATCACGTATTGACGATCCGTCGAGGATATCACCAAATCATCCTCGAAACTGCACGGCTCGCGAAGATTCCCGCAACTGTGGCGCGGGAACAGGCACTAATCTCGGCAGCAGAGTCGCAACAGTCGGTGGCTCACGTATCTTCCAATGTCCGCGGCCCCTCCCCAGGTGAATGAACCTCACGGTGCCTCGCGGGACGCACTCCCGCCAGGCGTGTTCGCGCCTGCTCGCCTCGAGCCGGAAACCCCCTGGATTCAGCGGGATGTAGGTCGTCGGCTCCTCACGGGAGACGAGGAAATCCGGCTGGCCCGCGCCATTCAGGTGGGCGATGAGGAGGCCCGGCGATGCCTGGTGGAGTCGAACATTCGGCTCGTGATCAGCATCGCCCGCCGATACCGTGCACCCGGCCTCACCCTGGAGGATCTGATCCAGGAGGGGCTGATCGGGCTCCTGACCGCCGTCTCTCGCTTCGATCCCGACCGGGGGTTCCGGTTCAGCACCTACGCCACTCACTGGATCCGGCAGGCGATCGGCCGCGCCATCGACAATCATTCCCGCCTGATCCGAATGCCTGGGCACGTCGCGGAGGCCCAGCGGCGCGTTGAGAAGGCCCGGAGCCTCCTGACCCGACGTCTGGGGCGTCCGCCCACCGTGGCCGAACTGGCGGATGAGACCGGCTACTCAGCAGAGCGGCTATCGCTGGTGATGGAGTCCGGCCCGGACGCCCTCTCGCTCGACACCATGCTTCAGGGGACGGACGAGGCCAGCCTGGCCGAACTGATGCTGGATCCCAACGCACCGGACCCGGAGGGTGCGATGCTCGTCGCGCGAACGCGCGATGGGCTCGACAGCATCATTGCCGGGCTCCCAGAGCAGGAGCGCGTGGTCATCCAGCTTCGCTACGGATTCGCGGATGGTGGGGCCCGCACCCTGCAAGAGGTCTCCCAGCGGCTTCGGATCTCTCGCGAGGGCGTGCGGCAGATCGAGACGCGGGCGCTCCGGCGCCTCCGCAATGCCGCCGGGCAGGCTGGGCTCGACCTGCCCTGAATCGGGGGAGGCGTCCATCGGCTGAAGGGCGAATCGTCTCTCCGGCCCTGCCCTGTTCCTCACCCACCGATGCCTCGCCCCCTGTTTGCGCTTGTTCTGGTTGCCCTGCTCGGCACCTCTATCCCTCTGCCCGCAGCACCCGTCCGCGTGGAGACCGCAGACGTGTGCATCTACGGCGGCACCGCCGCCGGGGTCATCGCCGCCGTCGCCACGGCCAGGCTTGGGAGATCGGCGATCGTCATCGAACCGGGCGAGCACCTCGGCGGGCTGACCAGTGGCGGCCTCGGGCAGACCGACATCGGCAATAAGGGGGCGATCGGCGGCATCTCCCGCGAGTTCTACCGGCGCGTGCGCGACCACTACGCCCACCGTTACGGCATCGCGTCACCCCAGTACGCGGACTGCACCGGCGGGTTTCGCTTCGAACCGCACGTCGCAGAGAACATTCTGAACCAGATGCTGGCCGAGTCCGGGGCGCGCGCCGTGCTGCGGACTCGCCTGGTGCGCGCCAAGCGGCGCGGTAACCGCATCGTCGAGCTTCTCGGCAGCACCGGCGTCGTCTTCCGCGCCGCCGTCTTTGTCGACGCGGGCTACGAGGGCGACCTGATGGCTGCCGCTGGAGTGCGCTACACCGTGGGGCGGGAAGCCAACCAGCGATACGGCGAAACCCTGAACGGCGTCCAATTTGGCCAGGGAAAGCACAACTTCACCCGGCAGGTGGATCCCTACGTCGTTCCCGGCAATCCCGGCAGCGGACTGCTCCCGGGGATCACCGCCTACGATGGCGCGCCCAACGGCTCAGCGGATCATCGGGTGCAGGCCTACTGTTACCGGATGTGCCTGACGCGCGCCGCGGATCGGATCCCTTTTCCGAAACCCGCGGACTACGATCCCGCCCGGTATGAGCTCTACGGCCGCTATCTGCATGCCGGCGTCTTCGAGATCTTCGGCAATAGCCAGCCGATGCCGAACGGCAAAACCGACACCAACAACCATGGCGCCATCGCCACGGACAACATCGGCCGAAACTATGCCTACCCGGACGGGGATCAGGTCACGCGAGAACGGATCATCCGGGACCATATCAGCTATCAGCAGGGCCTGATGTGGTTCCTCTGCAATGATCCCCGTGTTCCGGAGGGGGTGCGCAGCACCGTCTCGCAGTGGGGGCTGGCGCGGGATGAGTTTCAGGACACGGGCGGGTGGCCGCACCAGCTCTATGTGCGGGAAGCACGTCGGATGGTCAGCGATACGGTGATGACGGAGCACCACTGTCGCGGCGCCCGGACAGTCCCGGACTCCATCGGGCTCGCAGCCTACGGGATGGACTCGCACCACGTTCAACGGGTCGTGAAGGATGGGCAGATCATCAACGAGGGCGACGTGCAGGTGGGTGGGTTCTCCCCGTACCCGATCTCGTACCGTTCCATTCACCCGGTCGTGGCGGAGTGTGTGAACCTGCTCGTGCCCGTCTGCCTCTCGGCTTCGCACATTGCCTATGGCTCCATCCGGATGGAGCCGGTGTTCATGGTGCTCGGGCAGTCGGCGGCGACGGCGGCGGTGATGGCGATCGAGCGAGGGTGCACGATCCAGCAGGTCCCCGTCGGGGAGCTGCAGGAGCGGCTGCGCCTGGGCGGGCAGATCCTGCAGTGGTCGGCCCCTCGAGTTGCCGTGCTCGACCCTACCCGCCTCCGCGGCCTGGTGCTGGATGACCGGGACGCCGTGCGCGAGGGCGAATGGCCGGAGTCGACTCGCGGCAGCGAGCGCCGCGTGGGCACCGGCTACGTGCACGACGGGAACGTCGGCAAGGGGGAGAAGAGCGCCCGATGGACGGTGCGTGTTCCCGCCGCCGGGGAGTATGAGATCTACCTCGTGCACGTGCCGAACGAGAATCGAGCAACCAACGTCCCCGTTGAGCTCCGGTCCGGGAGCGCCCCAGCCATGGTCGTGCGTGTCAATCAGCGGTCTGCGTTCGGCGACGGCTTCTCGCCGCTCGGCAGGGTTAAGCTGTCGCCGGACGTTCCCCTGCTCGTCACGGTCCGAACTGCGGGCACGGATGGGTTCGTCGTGTTGGACGGGCTGCAGGTGGTGCCGGTCGGGGTCCCGGGGGGCTACCCATGACGACGTACTTCAAGCCGAGCGCCACGCTGGTCGCGGCGCGCGCCGGGCTCCTCGCTATCGCTCCGGAGCAACGCTCGGCCTGGGTGCTGGATCAGCTGCTGCCGTTGATGCCGACCCGGCCCGAAGTGGATGTCAACCGCAACTCCTCCATCCTTCACCTGTTCGCGGGGTTGCCGACACCCAGCGCCGGCTTCCCGCTGTTCCGGGATGCGATCCGGGATGTGCTCGGCATCCCGTTCTATCCGGTCGAACTGGAGGGGAAGCGGTCACTGAACGCGATCGCCGCCTACCTCACGGAGGAGACGCTGGCTGAGTTCACTGAGGTCGCAGATTACGTGGACGACCCGCTCCAGGGTGGGGTCTGGGCCTGGGGGGACCCCGCCGGGGAGCCGCCGGGGGAACCGCAGGGGGATCCACTCGACCCGGCCGTTCTTGTCCTCTCCGCGCCCCGATCGGGCAGCACCCTCTTCCGGGCAATCCTCGCCGGCCACCCGGACCTATTCTCGCCCCCGGAGCTGAATCTGCTCCCCTTCCGGGACATGAAGGAGCGCGCGCAGAAGATCGATCGCCTCGGCTACGCATGGATGCGCGGCGGCCCATTCACCGCGCTGCTCAATCTGGAGGGATTGTCCCCGGAGGCAGCTCAGCAGCGCCTCGCCGCCATGGAGCGCGAGGCCACGCCAGTGCGGCAACTCTACGCCCACCTACAGGCGCAAGCCCGCCCACGGCTGCTGGTCGACAAATCGCCGCTTTACGCCCTCTCCGACATCTGGCTCGAGCGGGCGGAGAGAGCGTTCCGCGATCCGATCTACGTCCACCTGGTTCGTCACCCGCTAAGCGTGATGGAGTCCTTCGCGCGGATGCGCTTCCACCGGCTGCTAGGCCCGCATTGGCCCGTTTGGGATCCCAACCCCTGGCGGCTGGGAGAAAAAGTGTGGCTGGTGTGTCACCGGCAAATCCTCGACACACTCTCCCACGTGCCGCCGACGCGGCAGACCCTCATCCGTTACGAAGATCTGGTGACCGCGCCCGAGGAAACCTGCCGCCGCCTCTGCGCCTTCCTCAACCTGCCCTACGTGCCGGCCATGGCGGACCCGTATGCCGGGGAACGGATGCTCCGATCCCCCTTCACCGGAATCCGAGCCACCGCCACCATCGGTGACCCAAACCTGCTTACCCACGCCGCCATCGACCCAGACCTCGCCGACGCCTGGAAGCGAGCTCCCTCGCCGCGGCCGCTCTCAGCTCCCACCCTCGCGCTGATGCGCGAACTTGGCTACCCCGAGGCCCTCGTTCGACCTGCGGCGTCCGTCGGTTGACACCGGCAGACCGCTTGAAGGTCTGGACTCTGGAAACTCCATGGCCTGGGGCTTCCTGGTGATCGCCGCGCAAGGCGCTAATATGTTCGCCTCTACGCCGTCGCCCCTTGCGGGCGAAGGCGATTGGCCGCCCTGCGGGAGGGTCTTTCGCCTGCCCGCAGCCGGGTTTCAGTCGATCCAGAGATCAAACAATTGTTTGATATTCTCTCTCTCTCTCTCTCTCTCTCTCTCTCTCTGTATACTGGCCCTGATCTTGTCTTCGTTGTTCGGGCGGACGCCGTTGGTATGCGTTCCATAGGCACATCCACACATGACCACGATTGAACGCTCGTTCGGAGGGCGCAGAGCTTCCCGCAACCTGGGAGTGCTCGCCGGATCGGCGGTCGGGCTCGGCCTGCTACTCCTGGCGAACGCCTGCGTGCGTGGGGCCGACGATGACGTCGGCGGCGACCCGCTGCTGCACCCGAACTTCCAGCGCACCGTCACCATCAGCCGTCCGCGGATCTATCTGGGTGAATTGCTGGAGGTTGTCAGCCAGCAGGTGGGCGTCTCTGTCTCCGCCGACGAAGAGCGGTGGCCGCTGGGCGGGATTCCTCTGACGTTGAGGGCGGATGGCGTACCAGCGTCGCGGCTGCTCGCGGCGGTCCGCGAAACGTTGAACACGCCCTACAATGCGATGGAGTGGCGCCCCGCGCGCGACGGCGAGCCCGGCGCGCTGCTCCGCGCCCAGCGGTCGGCCGCGGATGCCGCGGGCGTCGCACGGCGGGATCTGCTGGATTCGTTCCGGCGAGGGGTTCGGCGCATCTGGCAGGCGGCGAGAAAGCCGGACGGCGCTCGCGAGATCGATCTGCGTGGGATGACCGGTTTCTTTCCCGGAACGAAGGATCCCCTGCCGCAGCATCATCTGGATGTGCTGGCTGCCATCCGGAGCGCTGAGTTGGAGGAGATGCTGCAGGGCGGACGGGTCACACTGTCGGCGCACCGGATCTCCGCTCGCGGCCGGGGCACCCTGCCTCAAACTCCCGCCGACCCCGCCGCCCAGGGTGACGGCGAGCCGAGCTTCAGCTTCCATTTGGAGTTCGGTCCCGCCTACCTCGGCCCCGTCCTCTGGCTGTCCAACGAGGCGGGTGCGAGGACCAATCTGCTCGGCGGCGCGGGCTGGGACCGCAAGTGGATCAACGACGAACTGAAGGACTGGATTTACGTAGACCACCCCACGGTTCGCGACTTGCAGGCGCGCATTCGGGCCCGCGATCCCGGTTCCGCGGGAAAGCCTATCCAGGTCCAGCGCCCGGCCGACTGGGCCGTTCGGTTCGCCGAACTTCAGAAGACCCCCGTGCTTGCGGATCTGGTGAACGCCCAGGCGAATACTGTGGCTCCCACGGCTCGCCTCGGCGCCTCCCCGGACATCACTGCCCGCATGATGGTGCTCGATATGGATGTCATGCACCGCACGCTAAAGGAGTGCTTCCTTTTTCGCCACGTCACGGCCCTCACCGATGACCGCCCCTCGCTGGTGCGCTGGAGGACGATTCGGTCCCTGCGAAAAGCGGCTCGGGACAATGCAGGCTTTCTGGATCTGGATTCCCTGGCCCTTCTCGTCAGCCTGACGCCCGCTCAGGCGCGGGGATTGGTCTGGGATTTCCCCGATGCCCATCCAGACAAGCTGGGTCCCTGGGTGGCTCCATTGCTCCTGCATGACAACTTGACCCCGGCGGCCCAACGACGGCTGTCCCTGGAAGAGGGCATTCGCTGGTCCGACGCGGGGCTGGTGGCCAGGGCCGCGTTCCTCGGTGTGCCCGACCGGGATGACCGCTTCGGGGGCATGGCCCTCCGTTCCCCGACACCGGATACGCGCGTACGACTGCGTATTGAAGCGGCGCCGGTCGATCCCGTGCGTGGCGAATCAAAGGTGCTGACATGGACCGTCTTCGCCCGCTCAGCAGTTTCCCATTCCGTTAGATGGAAGTTGACCAGGTCGCTGTCTGAAGCCGAGGCCGACGCCAGGTGACCCGGCTCGGCTGCGGCGCGGCCCTGACAATCAGCCCCCGGTGTAGCCTGACCGGTTTCGACCTCACTCGTCCGCAACGAGCAAGTGGAAGACATCGGTGCAGATCTTGGATGGGTCGGTGTTCCAATCGTCCATCCAGTGTCCGTAAACCTCCCAATTGGGGCCTGCCACCGCGTGCCCGTTGTTCGCGCACCACAGCAGAATCGCCTCATGTGCCTCACGGAGTTTTCCGTAAGGCCCGTAGTGTGTCGTTGTGGCCACCGGACCGGTAGGGGTCCTCGAGCCGACAACCTCGCCGTACCCCGCGTACGGGGCGTCCAGTTCGACGCCGACTTCAAGGTTGATCTGACCGTCCAGGTAGACTGCGACATGTCGCCCCGCTCCCTCAACTTTCTGGGCGCGGACAACTCCCCACACAATACCGCAGGCTTCCGGAACGACCTTCGCAAGCTCCTGTGAAGTCGCGCGGCGGCGCACGACCGCGAGCGGCTGGCCGTGGTGTTGCTCGAGGCGAACCTGGTATTCCATGTAAAAGACCTCTGTCGCTGGAGTAGTCCGAGGGCCAGCGAAGGTGCGCGACACTACTCCGTCGCGCCTCCTGCCCGAAGAAGCTTGGCCGCCGCTGTTGCCTTGTGGAAGGCGGTCTCGTCTAGCGGAGTTCTGCCGTTGGCGCTGCGGAAGTGCACGTCCGCCCCCCGCTCGAGGAGCAGTTGGACCAACTCCCGCTGATCTCCGTGAGCCGCCGCGTGCAGGGGCGTGCCGCCGTAGTGTTCGTTGATGCTGGCGGCATCCAGTTCCGCTCCGGCTTCCAGCAACAGCTCGGCCACGGCTCGATGCCCCTTCCACGCTGCGTAGTGGAGCGGCGTCGCTTCCTCGGCATCCCGCAGCTTGACCAGTTCCGGCCAGACCTTCAGCAGCGCGGCGACCGTGGCCGCATCGCCCTGCTTCACGGCGCGGATGAAACCCTTCTCCAGCCGGGCGCGCTCGATGCTGATCGTGAGCTGAGGCGTCGATTCGGGCTGCTGTTCAGACACTCGTGCCTCCCTGGTGGGGTCGATGGGGTGCCAGGCTGATCACCCCTTGATGGCCCCGGCCGTGAGTCCGGTACTCACCTGACGTTGGAAGAGGGCATACACCGCCATGGTCGGCAGCATGATGAGGAAAAGCGCGGCGAACAGGGCGCCCCAATCAGCGCTGTATTGCTGCCGCTGGGTGATTTGTGCGAGACCAAGCGGCAGCGTGTAGGCGCGCCGGTCGGTGAGCAACACCAGGGCCAGCGGGTATTCGTTCCAGATGCCGAGGAAGTTGAAGACCCCGGCGACCACCAGCCCGGGCCGCGCCAGTGGGAGCATCACCTGCAGGTAGGTTTGCCATCGGGAGGCGCCGTCTATCCCGGCTGCCTCCGCAAGTTCCCGGGGCAGATTGCGGAAGAACCCGGAGAGGACGAAGACCGTGAAGGGCAGGGAGTAGGCGACGTATACAGCGGTCAGTCCAACGTAGCTGTTCACGAAGCCCCGGGGCGCCAGTCCGGGGATGCGCGTCTGGTTCAGAAGGAGGAAGAGGGGCACTACCGCCAGGAAGATCGGAAAGACCATCCCGGCGACGAAGGTGTTGAACAAGAAAGAAGCCCCGCGGAACCGGAATCGCGTGAGCGCGTAGGTGGCTCCCGAGCCGGCCGCCAGAATCAATGTGACGCTGACCAGGGTGAGCACAACGCTGCGGGTGAAGTACGGTCCCAGTCCCGGCTCGTCCGTCCACGCGTGGACGTAGTTCTCCCAGCGCGGCGCGGTGGGAAAGGCCCAGGCGCCCCGGAAAATCTCCTCCGTCGATTTGAGCGAGGTCATGGCCAGCCACAGGATCGGAAACAGGATCACGATTCCGTAGGCGATAACCGCCGCATAGACCAGGGGATGGTGGCGCGACTTCATGCCTCCTGATCTCCCCGGGGCCGCCACAACCTCTGAATGCCAATGCTGATCCCCATCACCAGCACGAAATTGGCGCATCCGATCGCGGATGAGTAGCCGAATTGCTGCTCCACGAACCCCTTCTGGTAGAGGTAGGTCAGGGAGACCTCCGTTGCTCCGGCGGTGCCGCTGGGCGGCGCCATGATCCAGACGAGGGCGAAGACGTTCATCGAATTGATGATCAGGTAGATGACAGCGAGCCGGAGGATGTCGTGGAGCAGCGGGAGGGTGACCCTCCAGAATTGCTGGGACCCCGTGGCGCCGTCGATCGCCGCCGCCTCGTGGATATCGGGGGAGATGGACTGGATCCCCGCACGGAAGAGCAGGATGTAGAACCCCAGGACATACCAGACGTAGGTTGCGGCGACAGCCGGCAGCACAGTGAAGGGGTTGGCCAGCCACACCACCGGCTTCTCTGCGGACTGCAGGTGGAGGGAGCGCAGCACCTCGTTAACCAGACCCCACTTCGGGTTATAGAGGAACATCCACAGGGTGGAGACCGCCACGATGGAGACGATGTTGGGGAACAGGTAAAGCGCGCGGAACAGTTCCGCGCCGCGGAGCCTCTGGGCGAGGGCGTTGGCGAAGAACAGCGCCAGCACGAGCACCGAGATCGCCACCATCACGAAGAAGAGCAAGTTGTGCCAGAGCGCCGCACGGAAGCGTTCATCCTGGGCCAGCAGCAGGAAGTTTTCCGCGCCGACGAAGGTCATGCGGCCGGATACGCCCCTCCAGCGGAACACGGAGACGTAGAAGCTCTGCGCCATCGGCCACAACACCAGCAGGGCGTAGAGCAGCAATGCCGGCGCCAGCAGGACGGCGATGAAGCCGAAATCGGCCCAGGCGGTGCGGCGGCGACGGGTGAGGAGCAAGGCCACGATGGATCGATCGGCAAGGTCGGGGGGAGGTAAGCTCCACTTGCCCGAAGCGGGGCCGGAGTCCTGTCTGTGCCCTCGCCCGGCCCAATCTTCCCGCCGGCGAGGCGTCTCGCACCACACCGGGCCGGAGACACGCCGGTGAAGACTGGTCGCAGGACGCCGGCGCCCGCAGAATGAACCAGGAATCGACGAACGGCGACACGCTGCCGACGTCACGCATCTGCCCACGCCGCGGCGTGGGCTTAAGGGGGCTGGGCTCATGGATCGTCGTGCTTTTGGGGCGGGCCTTGTCGGAGGCGCTCTGGTTATGGGTGCGGGCCGGCTGGGGTCCGCGGCTGCGCCGAAGCGGAAAATGCTGGTGATCACCTACGCGCAGGGTTTCAAGCACAGCTCAAGACCTGTTGCCGCCGCGACAGTCCAGAAGTTGGGTGTCGAGACCGGCGAGTGGGAGGTGGTGGAGGTCGTCGACACGATGGAAGCGACCAACGCCGCCCTCGCAGCCGACAAGCTCAAGGATCTCCATCTCGTCTTCTTCGCCAACACCACGGGTGACTTGGGCTGGACGCCGCCGGTAAAGGCCGGATTCTACGAGTGGATTCGCAAGGGCGGCGCCTACGCCGGTGTGCACAGCGCTGGGGACACCTACCACGGCGATGCCGAGTATCTCGACCTCGTCCGCGGGGAGTTCCTCACGCACGGGCCCCAGATGAAGGTCGCCATCACCAACCAGGATCCGAAGCATCCCGCCTGCAAGGACGTGCCCGCGGTCTGGGAGATCTATGACGAGATCTACGAATACAAGAACTGGGATCGGAAGCGGTGCCACGTGCTCCTCACGATGCACAAGCATCCGCAGAAGGACGAGCAGGGCGACTTCCCGGTCGCCTGGACCAATCGCGTGGGCAAGGGCCGGATGTTCTACACCTCACTCGGCCACCGCGAAGATGTCTATGAGAACAAGACCTATCTCGCGCATCTGACCGGCGGCCTGCAGTGGGCTCTGGGGCTTAAGAAGGGCGACGACACCCCCGGCAATCCGTTCGTCTAGACGGCGGATGCAGGTCCAGACGATCAACCTGACGCGCAGCTATCCGGGCGGCGTGACGGCGGTCCAGCCGCTCAACATCCAGTGGACGGATGGAGTTGTGGGTCTTCTCGGTCCCAATGGGGCCGGGAAGACCACACTCATGCGGATGTTGTCGACGCTGCTGGATCCGTCCTCGGGTACAGCGCTGGTGGATGGCCACGACATCCGCTACGACAAGCCCGCCGTGCGGGCAATTCTGGGCTACCTCCCTCAGGATTTCGGCCTGTATCCCTCGTTGAGCGTCGTCGAGTGTCTGGATTACATGGGGCTCCTGGCCGGCTTGAATCGCGCCCGGGATCGGCGGGCGCGCGTGGATGCCATGCTGGAGCGGGTGAACCTGACCGAGTTCCGGCGACGGAAGGTCGGCGCTCTGTCCGGAGGCATGAAGCGACGGCTTGGCATCGCCCAGGCCATCATCCACGAGCCCCGGCTGGTCATCTTCGACGAGCCGACCGCAGGGCTTGACCCGGAGGAACGAATTCGCGTGCGGAGTCTGCTCTCCGAACTCGCGGGGGATCGCATTATCATCCTCTCCACCCACATCGTTGCTGACGTCGCCAGCGCCGCGCAGCGCATCACCGTGATGAATCGGGGCGCGGTCGTCTTCAATGGCGCGCCGGGGGAGATGCTCGACCGCGTGCGGGGTAAGACCTGGCAGGTGGCGGCCGACGATGCCGGGCTGGCGAAGCTACGGACCCTGGCGGTGGTCACGGAGGTGCAGCGGGAGGGAGTCGGCGCAGGAGGTCTGCTCGTGCGCTTGGTGGGCGAGGACGTGGACTACCCGGGGCTGGAGCCGCGAGCACCGTCGATGGAGGATGCCTACGTGTGGCTGATGGGCGGAACCACTGACCCGCCCGAGACCGCCGAGCCCACGCCGGGGGGGAGGCAGCGAGGAACGTGACCCGACTCGTCGGCGGCCTGGCCACCGTCGCTGCCCCTCTGGCCCGCCTCCTTAGCACCGCCCGGCTCGAGCTTCGCCTCAACATCTTCTCCCCAGCACCGTGGGTGATCGCCCTGGTGCTCGCCGGATTCGGGGCCGTTGCGGCGAAGACGGCCCCCGACCCCACTTCCTTCTGGCTGGCGTGGGTCCTCTCCGCGGAGATCGGACCGCTCACCGCCCTGTTGTTGCTCTTCCTGGCGGCCGGGATGGCTCACCGGCCGGTGAGATGTGAAATCGCCGAGCTGTTGGATAGTCGGCTCGTGGGGACAGAAGAGCTGTTCCTGGGTCGATGGCTGGGGATGCTCGCGGCCCTGGCGGTACCGTTGCTGCTCCAGGTGGCAGCCACCGCCGGCGTGCAGTACTTCGATCGCAAGCTCCTCCCCGATCCGGGTAGCTACGGGCTTGCGCTCCTCCGCATCGGGCCGGCCGTCGTGCTGCTGGCGACACTCTCCTTTAGCCTCGTCGTAGTGACCCGCGTCCTCATCCTGGGTGCCGGACTGGCCGGGCTGGCCTGGATGGTGTTCTTCTTCGGCCAGGCGTTCTTCCCCACGGCGGGTCGGCTGGAGCTGGAACAAAACGCGCCGCAGGTGTGGCTGGGAACCGCGGTCGTGGTCATCCTCACCCTGGCCTGCCACCAGCGGCGTCGGCGCAAGGAGCGCTCGGCGGTGGGCCGCGCGCTGGGCTGGGGAGCGGCGCTGCTTTGCATCGCCACGGGGGTGCGCGTCGGCTGGGCCGAGCTCGCCCTTCCCGGTCGCAGCAAGACCGTCGCCGGCTACAGGCGGCTTCGAGATGGGGATCGCCGCGCGACCGACCCCACCCCGAACTTCGCCTGGGTGGACCTCGTCGGGCGACGGCACTCCATCGCGGGGATGGCCGGCAAGCCGGCGCTGCTGGTCTTTCTCGGCCCAAGGGACAATGGGCTACTCCCGCTGCTGGCGAGGATGGACGCGCTTCAGGACGAATTCCGCGGGCGGGGGTTAAGGACACTGGGCGTGTTTCTCTCCCGTGACCTCACCGCGGCCCGGGATGCGGGCTGGATGGCCAAGACGCGCTTCCCCCTCGTCACCGACTGGGGGGGCCCCTCGTCGGGTGAGTTCGACCAGGACGACCCGCCGTCGGTAGCTGCCTGGGCGTTCCGGATCGACGGGACGCCAAAGCCGGTTCTCCTGCTCCCCGACGGACGGCGCTCTCGTCGCGACCTCTCGCTGGAACCCGACCGCTTCGAGGAACTCCGTCAGCACGTCCGGGCCGTGCTCGAGGGAGAGGAAGAGCCCCCCGAACTTCCGCAGACGCCGACCGGCCTGCCGCTACCGTTGGGACGCTGAACGCATGACGGCCAGCTTCCGCTACAACCTGCAGATCGTCCTGCCCACGCTCGCCTGGACGGGGATCCTGGTGATCCTGATGGTGACGCTCATCCTCTTCGGGCAGTTCCGCAGCACGGCGGCTTTCACCAACGAGCGGGCGGTCTCGCTCGCGGAACAGATCATCCCGCTGATAGCGGCGTTCTTCTGTGCCGGCGTGCTGGACGCGGAGATGACGCGGGGAGCGCACGAACTGCTCTGCGTTCGCCCCAAGCCGCTCTGGCACACCGTGGCGCACCGCCTGTTCGCGGCGATGGTGGTGAGCCTCGTGGTTGGGTGGGGGATGCTGCTGGTCCTCTACCTGGGCGTGCGTAAGTTTGACCTTGGCATCGCTCTGCTGGTCTCCCTTCCGTCTTCGATCTGCCTCGCCGTGGTTAGCCTCTGGACACGGATCCGGTTGGGCAACGCCTTCGTCGGTTACACCGCAGCCCTGGCGCTCTGGCTGGGGAACATGGTCGTCGGCGGGACGAGCGCGCTGCCGGGGTTCCAGTTCAACCCCCTGCGAAACTTCGGGGTCCACTTCAATCCGCTCTTCACCTTCAGCAGCTACACCGATCGCGTGGCTGCGATGGAAGCCGGCGCCCTGGAGACGACGCCCTACGTGGACTGGTGGTGGGTCAGCAAGCTGGCGCTCCTTGTGTTCAGCGCCTTCGTCTTTGTCTCGATCACCCGACGCGTCGAGCGTCACGCGGAGATGGAGTAGCCGATGCGTCGCCGACTCCTGGGCTGGGCGAGGACCTCCTTCAAACTCTGGCTTCTCGTGATGTGCTACGTTTGGCTGGGTGCCACCTATAAGCTGGTCTACGCACAGACGCACGACGTCAGTCGGTTCGAGCGGAGGCTGCCCCTGCCTTACTACCAGCAGCAGTTCCTGGTGGAGACGTTGATGGGGCAGACCTGGATGTTCGGCCCCGAGTTCCGGCAGTACATCGGCTCGCTCCCCAACTTCGCCGCCCTGTTCAGCACCAACCCGATCGCCTCACTCTCCGACTACTTCACACGGCGCGAAGTAGAGTTGACCACCCTGCCGGACCGGCATCCCTACGGTCTCTACAGCGAAGAGGCGCTGGACGATGCCTACTCTTTCTACGCCCAGGTTGGGGCCACGCTGTCCGTGTTCGGTGCGCGAGAGGCGCCGGTTCGAGTGCTGCGCGGCCGATCTGGGCGCGGTTCGCCGACCGTCTTGCCGCTGCCGGACCAAACGCGCGTCGTGAGCGAGGCGCTGTCGTTGGCGAACGGCTACCCGGACAGCCCGCGGGCCGGCGACGCATTGCTGCGTGTGGGCCAGGGCTATGCGCAGGAGGGCAGGGTGAAGGAGAGCGAGGCGATCTACCACCGGATCGAGCGGGAGTACCCTCGCGCCTCCGCCACCGTGGCCGCCGCCGAAGCCCTCTACACCGCCGCCGAGACCCGACAGGATGTGGCAGGAATGCGTCAGGCACGCCGCCGCGCGCTGCAGGCTGAGGAGCGCGTATCGCGGGAGCGGTTCGCCGGCCGGGCACTCCCCGCGCGGAACACCCTGACTCTGTTCGGATTTAGAGTTGACCTGAGCGCCCTAGAGCTTCAGTTCGCCAACGTGGGCGACTCCCAGACGCTGGCGGGAGTTGCCGCCCAGGAGATGCTGCGCCTGCGGTCGGTCGCTTCGCTCGACGAAGGCATGCGTCGCGACTTCGGTCGGGCGAGACGCCGGCTGGAGCGCGTCCGCAGCGAGTTGTGGGTCGTCGATCTCTTCCGCGAACTCGACGTCGAGCTTCCCGGACCGCCGCCGCGTCCTCGGGAGTACTCGCTCACCGGTCGCGTCACCCTCGAATCCCGGCCCTTCGCCGGGGTAGAGGTGTTGTTGGGAGAGGTGGGACGATCGCTGCGCGGTAACATCGCGGGCGAGATTCCCAACCTGCGCTATCGAGCGCGGACGACGCCCGACGGCCGATTCCGTATCGCGGACGTGCCCTCCGGTGACTACTCCGTGGCCGTGCTGTATCCAACGCGTCCGGGAGGCCGAGCCGTCGTGCCGGTCGGCGGAGAGTACGCCGACCACTGGCCCGGTCGGGTTTCCGTGTCTGGGGGGAATACCGAGCTGCCCGAGATTCGCTTTGCTCGAGCACTGATGCCCATCACCTTCGGGGAACAGCCGCCGACCGCTGACGCTATCCGGCTCTCGTGGCAGCCCTGGCCCGGCGCGACCTATCGCGTCCGCGTGCTGGCCGCCCCCGAGATGGCCGGACTGTTCATCAACCGGCGGCCGCCGGAGGCACGAGGTCCCTTTCGTCGACGCCCGGTGCTCTGGTCGGGAACCACCTCCGCCAACTCCGTCGATTGTCCGCTGGTGCCAATTGCTCCCGACCAACCGCGCACGGCGCAGGTGGCGGCGTGGGTCTACGAAGTGGATGCGCTGGGGCCGGATGGGCACCTGCTCGGCGTCAGTCCGGCATCGTTGGGGCGATTCAACCTGTCGGTGGCCGCCCGGGTCCGCATGCTGGATCTGAAGCCGCCGTCCTATCGCAACCGTCCGCGACCGGCTGCCGGAGTCGGGAGATGAACGCGCGGGAACGGTGGCTAACCGCCGGGCTCGTCGTTGCCTGCGCGCTGCTGGTGGGGCTCTTCCTCACCCACCAGGCGCGGTACGCGGACGCACGCCGGGCGATTTCCGGCTACCTCCGTGTGGATGAGCGATTGCAGGCCGGCGAGGCCGCCGTCCCCGCTCCGGGGGCGGAGACCGGGAGACCGGACGAGCCGGATGAGGAGGCGAGAGCGAAGCTGGCCCTGCTCCGACAGGCGAGGCCGGAGCTGCGACGGCAGATGATCTCCGGCCTGTTCCGCGACGCCGTTCGCCGCCTCGATGCGTTGGAGAAGGAAGAGGCGGAAGGCGTCGCCGCCGAGAACGCCGGACGGGCGCTGGCGGTGAGTCAACTTTGGCCCCCCGGCTCTGCCGCCCGGGGAGCGGCCCGGCGGGTGCTGACGGCGTTGAGCGATCGACAGCGGGCGGGGTACGATCTCTCCGCCGCCCGCGAGGCGCTGGCCGAGGTGGCGGAGCGGGCCCGCGCGGGCCGCAAAGCGGATGCGCTGAAGAGTTTTTCCCGGTTGGAGGGCTTGATCCAGGGCGCGCCGTTGCGACCGGGTTTCCAGCAAGAGGCGCCTGCCGAAGTCCCCGGTACTCCGCTCGGTCCGGGCGGGTTCGGTCCGGGAGGCAGGCCGTTCACGCCCTCGGACGCACAGGTCCAGCAGTTTCTGCGATTCCTTCAGATCGTGCTGCCGCAGATGATCCAGCAAGCCCCGCCGGAGATTCGTCCCACGCTGGAGCGGTTGCAGTCGCTCGGCACGGAACTCGTGGCGGCCTACAAGGGGGGCAAGGATTTACGCCCATCGCTGCCGCTGCTTCGGGCATTGGGGCAGGCCATCCAGGCCCAGGAGATCGACGCCGCGGAGAAGTTGATGGAGCGGGTGCGGGCGCAGGTGAGAGCCGCACCACAGCGGAGGCCGGGAGAACTGGTGCCGCCACTCAGTCCTCTCCCCTCGCGACCGGGTGGCGCTCCCGCTGCGCCGGATGGGAGGACGCCGCCATCCGGTGCCCAGGTCGTCGGCGTCCTGGATCAGATTCGCACGATGAGCGACGCGGAGTATCGGGCCCAGCGCGACGCGATTGCGGGGATGGTCATGAGCATGCTGGCGACGACGCGGACGGGCGGAGGAGCGCGCCTCACGCCTGTTGGGGCGCCGCCGGGGCCGCGTCTCTGGTTCGATGCGGCCGGAAGGATTCGGCGACTGGAGGCGGGGCTTGCCGAGCGGTCAGAACGGGTTCCGCCCGGCGGCATTGAGTTCCATCCGGCCGCAGGCGGCTCGACCTCCGTTGTTACCACCCCGCCGTCGGTCGGCTCGGCTGGCGTGACGTATCGCGTGGACGCCCCCACGGCGACCGGGGAGATCGCCATCCGGCCGCTCGTCGCGGGGCTCTCCGTCCGGATCCAGATTCGGGCGTTGGCGGGTGCGCCCGCCGGCGCAGTGAGCGTGCGCCTACCGTTTTCCGGGGCTGGATGGCGATGGCGCTCGTCCAGGAACGAAACCGTCGCTGCCCTGGGTGAGAGCTACGAGTGGACGCCGGGCGGTGCGGACGAGCGACTCACCCTCGGCTGTCCGGGAGGGGGGCTGAAACTCACTGCCGTCGGCGGGAAGGTGGTGCTGCGGCCGGCCGACGGGGCACTGCACTTCTGGATGACCGCACCGGGCCCAGGCGCCGCTGCGACCGCCGAGTTCACGATCACACGAGAAACTTCGGGATGAGCCTCTTCTCCCTGTTTCGGGACGAGCAAGGCCGCACCACGCCCGTGCTGCATGGCGTGGCGGTGATCGCCCTCGGGGGATCGATCGCCATCCTGCCACTCCCGATGATGCTCGGCGTGTGGCTGGGACTGGGTGTGAGCACCCTGGGGATGGTGATGATCGTGCGCGGAGTGATTCGCCGCCGTGCGGAGCGGTATGACCTTAGCAGGCTCTACGACTCCGTAGACGCTCCGGAGGCAGCCGATCCACTCCACGACACCCTCGACGACGACGCCGCCCCCTACTGCGGCTGGTGCGACACCGAGAGCCCACCCGGCGAACCCCGGTGCGTCCGCTGCGGGCGGTCGTTCTGAGGCAGAAGGCGCGGCCCGGCCGCACTCGCGAAGCGCCCGATGGCTTGCCCAATCCCCCGTGGGACCGCTGAGCTCCAGCTCGGCATGCGCGCAGCAGTGCCCGATGGCACGGCCGAAGCGCCTGGGACCGCCCAACTCCAGCTCGGGATGCCCTCCGCCGGCGATCGCAGTCTGCGACATCGGTGATCTCCGGATGTCACCAGGCGTCCAGATTCCACCATGCCCCGGGCTATCGGGGATAGGCGCTGACCAGCCAGATATGCCAGAGGGTCATCTGCAGCGCAGCGGCGGCGAAGACGAGGTGGAGAATCGTCCACCCCCGCATGCAGCGGTGGGAGCGGAGCAGGATCCGCGTCTCCGTTTCTTCGTCCACGTCAGGTGCCCGCGGCGGCGGAGCCGCTCCTCCCTCCGACTCCGAAGCCGCTCCATGTGCCCGTTGCGTCCGCGAGAGCCGGGTCTCCAGCTCGCTGGCGAGGGCGGGGTACGGCTCGACCTGCCGCAACCGGTTTCGCATCAGCGCCTGGATGGTCAACCCGACGGCCCCGGAGAGCAGCGCGCCCCAGATGCTGATCTGCAGCACGGTGAGGAAGGGCGTGCGGAGGCGGAAGCCCCCATGGCAGGCGAGCAGGGTCATGGCTACCATGCCGAGGAGCAGGTGAGACCGGTACCACCACGAGAGCGGACCCACCGGGTTACGGTGCGCCCGACGACGGACGCCGTAGAGTGCCAGGACCAGGATGAGCACACCCGCCGCCAGCCCGTACCAGCGCCCGGTTTCGGTGGCGGCAGAGATGGGGGCACCGTTCGTCGACTGATGGTAGATGGAGATGAGCCAGCCGCAGAGCCCAAGCGTGAGAGCTGCAGTCCAGAGGTAGATGGCTCGTCCGGGGCGATTTGCCCGCGGACGGCGGATCCCCCGTGGCAGCATGGGTTCCGGTGGGCGTTCCATCTTCAGCCAATCACCGTCAGGGCGACTGGTATCCGCCCGAGGTAGAGCCCGCCCTGGTAGGCGAGCAGGGTGAGGCCGTACTCGCCGGGGGTCTTCTGCGTCAGGGCGTAATCGACCGAACCGCGGAGATCGGAAAGCGACAACTCCACCTGGCGGAGCGGTCCACCCCCGCCGATTCGGAAGCTCTCGTCCGCCTGGAGGTAGAAATTGAGCGTTATGTGGGGAACACCGCGCTCCGGGTGCCGCAGACGGATCGGGGTCCCGTCGCCTTCCGGAAGCAGACGAATGACCAGCTCCGCAGGCTTGCCCGCGGTGGGTGGGGACGCGAATTCCGCGCAGAGCCCGATCACCAGCGGGCGATCGAGGCCGTCGGGGGGTGAGGCGTTCCTGCGTCCCGTGCGCTCCAGCGCCAGCCGGAACTGTCGATCGCCATCCACTCGAAAGACGGCGTCCGTTGGGCAACTTTCCACGCACGCTTGCCGGGGGAGGCCGTGGCAGAGGTCGCACTTCACAGGGTAGTTCTTGCCCGTTCTGGCGGGGGTGTCGTTCTTGCTGGTCGGCGGATTCCGCCCGAGGAGCGCTGTCAGCCAGGAGAGTAGCGGGGGCGGCTCGCTGGCGAGTCTGCCGGGCACCTCGGCAGCCGGGATGATGGCGATGCTGCCGTAGGGACACCCCTGGCTGGGGTCCGCGCACTTGCCGCATCGGATGCAGCGCTCGTAGTCGATGAACACCGCGCCCGTCAGCGGGTCCCGATCAATGCAGTTGGCCGGGCATGGCTTTTGGCAGAGCGCCACTTCGCAGTGCTGGCACGAGTTCGACAGCCGTACGCCGGGCAGGACCGCGTCGTCCTGACGTAATCCCCGCCATTGGAAGCGGTTGATGCCGTCTGGGTGCACCTCCTCGCAGGCCGCTACGCAGTTCCCGCAGCGTATGCAGTCCACCATATCCACAGCCAGGACCCAGTTGCCCTGGACGTGCTGCGTCTCAAAGATCCATCCAAGGGCGGCGGCTCGCCCAGCCTGATCGGGAGCTGCCATCGCCGCGTTGGCTTCCCGCCGCAGACGGGCGGTGGCGGTCAGGCGCGATTCCACCGTGGGGTGGAATTCGAGCAGCGGTCCAATCGACTCGCGCCCGATCCGGATCGCGTCCACGCGCTGGATGGCGGCCACTGTCTGGCCTCGCCGGTCGTCCAGCGCAACCCCAGGGAGCAGCGAGAGCTCGCCGACCGTCTCGCCATCGCCCACCCAGGCGACGGGCACCAGCTCACCTTCCCGCTCCTCCACAACACTCACGTGTCCGTTCAGCACCACGTAGAGCGCGTCAGGCGTGTCGCCCTGGAAGAAGAGAGGCTCGTAGGGTTCGAATTGCTCAAGCGTGGCGACGGCGGCGAGGGACCGGAGTTCCTCGGGTCTCAGGTCGGCAAAGAGCCAGGTGTCCCGGAGTTGCGCCAGCATCGCCCGCTCTCGGTAGCGGTCCTGGACCAGCGTCCGAAACGTTGGCCCGCGACGACGAAGGTCGGCCAGCACATCCCGATCGCACTCCATCAGGAGGCATTCGGGGGCCGGCTTTACCGTGGCGCTGCGCGGGATGTAGGCGAGGGCGGCAATCTCGCCGAAGAACTCGCCCGGACCTAGCACGACTTCCTGCTCGCCCGGATCGACGCACACGGCACCGGCGAGGATGAAAAACATTGTGCCGCCGTAGGCGCCTTCCATCACGATCGGTCGGTCGCCCTGGGCCAGGAAGAACTTGCTGCGACGAATGGAACTCTCCAGGTGTTCGGTCGGCAAGTCCACGAGTGACGCGACATCCCACAGGAGGGGACGAAAAAACTCCACCTTGAAACGACTCGCGGGTCCATCCACTAACCGGCGGATGGCGTCTGGGGGGAGCTCAAGGCAGGCGGACTTCTCTGAGGCGATGAGGTCAGTCCCCAGCCCTTCGCCCCGGATCCCCGACCATTGCCCGTGAACGCGCCGACCGGTCGGCACCATCTCGCCGGGAGCAGCGGCCGGAACGGCCGAACCCTCCAGAATCGCCACGGCCGCCCGCGTGCCTGCAGGCAGCCGCTCCCCGGGAAGAAGCTCCACTGCCCGGCATCGGGCCAGCAGGTCCAGGTACTCCCCGGCCGCTGCGACCTGTCGGAACTCTTCGAACAGGTCCGAGCCCTGAATGAGGGCGCGGAGTTCAGCCTCGGAGAGTTGCCTCATGGGTTCCGCCTCGCCGAAGTGCGTGCGATCGCGTCCGTCACTACCCGTCTCCAAACATCGGGTTGTGCTCACCGTGGCAGGCGGGTGTGCAGCCACGCTCGCCGATCTTCTGCTGCAACTCCATCACACTCAGCACCGCGGCGCGGGTGGCTGGTTTCACGGCATTCTCGAACGCGCTCGAGTGCGACTCGAGAAAGAACTTCATCACTCGCTGCGCGGCTGGCGAATCCCCCTCGGGCACGTGGCACCCTAGACAGCTTGCGGTGAGGTCAAAGCGGTGTTTCTCAACACCGTCGACGTCCACCGCCACCCGCCGGAAGGGTGCATCGCCACGATGGTCCGGATGACAGTTCGCACAGCGGAGGGGAAGTGTTTGGTCGGACTCTGGGTCGACTCGCAATCCTTTTTCGGAATCGGGCCCGGTCGCTTCGAGGCGGTGATGCCCCTTGCGGATCGACTGCGCCCCCAATGTGGTGCCGAGGTGGGCACCGGGCTCCGCCGTCGACACCTTGTGACATCGCACGCACGCGGACACCTCCACAGCGAGGCGCGGGGAGATCAGGTTGGACATCCAGTCCCGCGATCCGTGGCACGCCGCGCACTCATCCATCTTGGTTTCCTCAGACCGCAACTCGAGCAGGCTGCGGCGGAATTTATCGCCGCGGTGAGCCTCGTGCAGCATGTCGGTGAGTCGGCGGTTGTCGCCCGGGGCGCCGTTGACTGCGCACCAGCCGAAGGTGAGAATCGTGACGACGCCCACCATCAGTGAACGCCGATAACGGTGAAGGACCGGCACGGCTACTCCCGTCCCGCCCGAAGGCGGATCACTGTGCGGACGATTCGGTATCGGGCCGACTGCGACCTGCTCCCCGGCCAGACGACCTTCCCCCGGCCTCAATCAAGCTCAACTAGGCCGACACCCGCGGTCCGCCATGCGTAACCATCCTCACCCCGGTTTGCGTATGGAAGATGTCGGTAGGCGGATGGGAGAGTTAACGTGCGGCACGGATGGGCGAAATGGCTGATGCTGGTGGCTCTGGTCGGCACAATGGCGGTGGCCTACACCGATGTCCGACGGTGGCCCAAGAACCACGAACTCTTCAACGCTGTCTCCGCGGAACTGCCATCGGGGGTGACGAAGGCGCTGCGGGATGGGGCAGACCCAAACGCCCGGTTGGGCCTGGCGGGAATGCGCGGCGGCACCGCACCGTACCAGCATCCCCTCCATCTGGCCGTGCAGCGCGGCAACACTGGCATCGTAAGGCTGCTGCTGGAGGCGGGAGCCGACGCCAACCGGCTCGACAACGACCGTCGCCCGCTGGAGATCGCGGCTCAGTTCACACGCCCGACCGTCGCGGTGGCCCTCCTCGAAGCTGGGGCCAACCCGGCCCTCGTCCGGCCCGGACTTAGGGATAGGCTGGATGAAATGGTGCGGGGAGCGGGTCGCGAGGACCTGCTCGGCGCACCGATCGGGACTCAGCTCGACGGTACCTCGTCGAAGAGGAAGCAGGAGCAACTCTCGCAGTAGACGTACTGGTCGCCCGCGTGGATGCGGCGAACCACCGCCTGCCCCACCTTCATCCGGCATCCGCCGCATGCGCCGTTCTGAATCCGGACCGCGCCGACGTTGTGGTTCCGGCGTCGGATGCTCTCGTAGCGTCGGAGTGTCTCCGGGTCGATGCGAGCAGCCAGCGCACTGCGGGCAGGCATGTTGCGATCCATCTCCGCCTGAAGCCGAGCCGCTTCCTTCTCGTAACGTCGGTGCAGGACCGCAAGAGCCTTGGTGGCTTCCTCGACGAGCGCCGTGGCGGAGGCCGTCGCCCCCTGGGCTGATTCAATCTCCTCCATTCGCTTGAGGATCTGATCATCCAGGCGCTGCCGCTGCCGATCCAGCATCCCGACTTCCATCTCGAGGGCCTGGAGCTCCCGCGGTGCCGTGATGCGGCCTTCGTACAATCGGCGCGAGGTCTGATGTTTCTTCTCCTCAACCGACTTCAGCTCCAACTCTGCGAGCCGTTGTTCCGCTTCCAGGTCCTGCTGACGCCGCCGCGCGTTTTCGAAGCGCTGCGTGCGCAGCGCCAGCGTACGCTCCACGCGTTCGCCACGTTCGAGGGCGCGCACAGCCTGCTGCAGCTTGCCCAGTTCGGTGTCCAGTCCCTGAAGTTCCAGGAGTTCGTTAACTTGCAGTTTCATGCTCAACCGGTCTGCCGTTTTCGGCCTACAGAAATCTCACCCGGTAGACGGCCATGCTCGTGGCAATCACCATCATCACCAGGGTAATCGGGTTTAGCAGGTGGGCGGGCTGGAAGCCCCACGCAACCTGTTCCCCCCGCACCACTCCCCCAAACACCAGTGCCCCCGCCGCTCCCGAGCCCAGTACCGCCGCGCAGCCGGTTGCGATCTGCATCGCGAGGCTGCGGCGGCGTTGGCCGGCCCGAAGCGCCACCTCTCCAACGAGCCACCCGTAGGGGAAGGCCAACAAGAAAAACCCCACCTGCTGGACGACGATTCCCCCAACAAACGCGGTGAGCACTGCCCCAAGGAAGGCGGCGGCCACCTGGCGGGGATCGGATTCCAGCAGGTGCGTCCGGGGTTGCGCGCAACTCCGGCACTTCTTGCCCACGGGTGTGTCGACCATGCACCGGACACAAATCGGCTTCCCACACCGCCCGCATTGAACGAGCGTCATCTCGTTGGGGTGGGTGGCGCAGGGTTGGGCTGGCATCCGGAAAGGGCGGCACGCGTGTGCGTCTTGACATTCAGTTCGTTGCCGGGCTCAGTCCGTCCTTCCTGATCCGGGAACCCGGGTGTCGGTTTTGAGCCTCGGTTAGGCGGACTCCCAGCCGTCCAGACCGAAATGGTCTGCATAGGCGCACGCGGTGGCGCAGACGCCCAGCGGAACGGTGAACAGGATGCCCACACAGCAGGCAATGACGCCGATGCTGGCAATCAACTGGATGACCAGGCTGAAAACGGCCCACATCACCCAGTTTCGGCGGAAGATGCCCCAGCTCACTCGTAGGGTTTCGGCGGGATCCGCATTCCGGGCGGCGATGTGCGGCAGAGACAGAAGCGTGAGCCCACCCACGAACAGGCTCAGCGCCGTGCTCACCACAAAGTCCCAGACGCTGGCAAGCAGCATGATCCCGATTGCCCCCGGATCCGAACTACTCGACATCGATAGGCGCACGATGATGGAAGGGATCTGGAGAATGAGGCTGGCGACGAACGTTGCAAACCCCGCGGCGATGGACCAGATCAGCGCATGGAGGAACCGGCGAAAGCCGTCCGTCACCCCACCACCCTCAATCCGTCCCCCCGTCATCTGGCGGAAGGCCAACATGTAGAGGCCGCACGTCATTGCCGGCCCTCCCAACCCACAGGTGACCAGTGTGAGCGCGATAGTGATCAGCGTGGCCACCACCCAGGCACCGAGATTGGCATTGACCATGCTCCACCCGCGCGAGATCCAGCCGCCGATGTCGACGGTGTTGGTGCCCGCTAGCCTCCCAGTCGTGCCCGGCGTGGTGGACGCCTGCAACTCGAAAAGCTTCTGATCGCGGCACGGACCGCAGTAGCGCTGCCCGAGGAATTCGACCAGGCAGTTATCGCAATAGGGACGCTGGCACCGATTGCAGTTTCCCGCGGCATCGAGATCCGGGTGGGTGAGGCATCGCTCGATCATAAACCGGGCTCCCACGATCGGGGGATCACGTCTCCATGATCACGGGCACGACGATCGGCCTCCTCCCCGTCCGCTGCTGAAGAAGTTTGTTGACGACGCGCCGCAAGTCCTGCCGGACCCCCGACCAATCGAGCCCTGCCTCGGCCGGCAACTCAGAGAACACCTGCTGCACGCGGACCCTCACCTCTGCGTCGATGGATTCTTCCTCGGTGGTCAGGATGGCGCCGCGGGAGATGCAGTCGGGCCCTGCCAGGAGTTCCCCGGTTTCCGCGTCGACGGTGCAGACAACGACAAAGATACCGTCCTGCGAGAGGTGCCACCGGTCGCGGAGCACCACGTCCTCGAGGTCGCTGACACCGCTGCCGTCCACGATCACCACGCCGGCCTGGACGTGACCGGTCACTTCTGCCCCCTCGGCATTTACCTCCAGCACGTCCCCGTTCTCCAGAGCGATCACGCGGCGGCCCATGGTCTGCGCCATGCGTCGCCAGAGTTCCTGGTGGCGGTACTCCCCGTGGACCGGGACGATCACGCCGGGTCGCGTGAGGCTGACCATTACCTTCAGCTCTTCCTGGTTGGCGTGACCGGAGACATGGATCCGCGGATTCATCGCCGAGTGGATGACATTGGCACCGTGCCGGAAGAGATGGTTGATCACTCGCCAAACGGTGTCCTCATTGCCCGGAATCGGCGTGGATGAGAACACCACCGTGTCGCCGGCCTCGATTTTGACCTGACGGTGATCATTCATCGCCATGCGACTGAGGGCAGCCAGTGGCTCCCCCTGGCTTCCCGTGGTCAGAATCGTCAGCTCCTGCGGGGGATGCATTTCGATATCGTCGAGACGGATCACGGTGCCGTCAGCGACGGTGATATACCCCAGGTCGCGGGCCACCTCGAAATTGGCTTGCATGCTGCGGCCGGCGAGGGCAACCTTTCGTCCGAATTTGCAGGACACGTCGATGACCTGCTGCACTCGCCAGATGTTGGAGGCGAAGGTCGCCACCAGCACCCGCCCGGGGGCTTCGCGGAAGACCCCCGCAAGGGCATCAGCCACCACCTGCTCGGAAAGGACGTAGCCCGGCTTGTCGACATTCGTTGAGTCGGTGACCACGGCCATCAACCCCTCGGCGCCGGCACGGGCAAGAGCACTCAGGTCCGCCGGAAGCCCATCAACGGGGGTCTGGTCGAACTTGAAGTCACTGGTGTGCAGGATGTTGCCCAGCGGCGTGCGCAGAACCAGGCTCACGGTGTCCGGCACGCTGTGGTTCATGTGCACGAACTCGACTTCGAAGTCGCCGATCTGCACTCGATCGCCTGCCTCCGCGAGATGCCAGTCGGTATCTGCCCAAAGGCCATGCTCGTGCAATTTGCGACGGATGAGGCCCAGTGTGAAGCGGGTCGCCCAGATGGGCACCGGTAGGTCTCGCAGGACAAACGGCAGCCCACCGATGTGATCTTCGTGAGCGTGAGTAAGCACGAAGCCCAGCACCTTGTCGCGGTTCTCCCGCAGGAACGTGACGTCGGGGATCAGGAGATCCACTCCGAGTTGCTGTGAGTCGGGGAACTTGACGCCGCAGTCAACAACCAGAATCTGGTCGCCGCACTGATAGGCGGTCATGTTCTTCCCAATCTCGGTCGCCCCTCCGAGCGGAATGATCTTGATGGCGTCGGCCCGGGTGGCCTCCGGAGTGGAAGAGCGAGGTTCCTTGACCGGTTTGGCGGCTGCTGACGGGCGCTTAGGCATATGGGGGTATTTTCTGAGACGCGAAGGCCTCGGTGAGGATGGTCAACACCCGCTCGTCCGCGTCGACCATCGGCAGACGCACCCCGCCGACGGGGATGCCGATCATCTTCACGGCAGCCTTAATGGGGATCGGGTTCGTGGAGCAGAAGCAGGCGTCGAAGAAGGGCAGCAGTTGGCCGTGGAGACGGGCGGCCTCGGATGCTCGGCCGGCCAGATGGTGATCGATCATCTCGCGGATCCGCGTACCGACGATATGCCCGGCGACGCTAACCACGCCGTGGGCGCCGACGCTGAGCAGTGGGAGCGTGAGGCTGTCGTCGCCGCTATAGACCCGGAAGCCTGCGGGCGCACGGCGGATGATGTGCGTGGCCTGCTCCGTCTTCCCGGACGCTTCTTTGATCGCGACGATGTTGGGGATCTCTGCCAGTCGCAGCGTGGTCTCCGCTTCCATGTTCCTGGGCGAGCGGCTCGGCACGTTGTAGAGCATCATCGGCAGGTGCGTGGACTCCGCGATGGCCCGGAAGTGGGCGTAGAGCCCCTCCTGCGGCGGATTGTTGTAATAGGGAACAACGCACATGATACCGTCTACCCCTATCGCCTCCGCCGCACGCGTGAGCTCGATCGATTCTCGCGTACAGTAATTGCCGGTCCCGGCGATGACGACGGCGCGGCTGCCCACAGCCTCCCGGACGGTCCTGAAGAGCGTCAGCTTCTCCGAGTGGGTTAACGTCGGAGACTCTCCGGTGGTGCCGGCGACGACGATGCCGTCGTTTCCATTCTCGATCAGGTGGACGGCCAGCGCCGCCGCCACTTCCGCGTTCAGTTCACCCTCGGCATCAAAGGGGGTGACCATCGCCGTCAACACACGGCCGAAATCCATCATCGTTCTCCCGTCAGGGTTGAAGCCCCGGTCAACCTCGCCTCACGCAACCGCGGCGCACCAACTCCTCGGCGATTTGCACCGCGTTGAGCGCGGCGCCTTTGCGCAGGTTGTCCGCCACCACCCACATCATCAGCCCCTCCGGCACATTGGGGTCTTTCCGCAGCCGGCCCACCAGCGTCTCCGACCCCCCCGCAGCGTCCATCGGCGTGGGGCACGAACGCGCGAACGGGTCCCGCTCCGTAGGCACTGGATCGTCGACCAGGCGCAATCCCGGTGCGCCGGAGAGCGCGGCGCGGACGGCATCCAGCTCCAGCGGATGGGCTGTTTCCAGGTAGATGCTCTCACAGTGACCCACGCTCACGGGAACGCGCACGGCGGTGGGGGAGATCCGGATCGTGTCGTCGTGCATGATCTTGTGTGTCTCTACCACCATCTTCCACTCTTCATCCTGAAAGCCGTTCTCGCGGAACCGCCAGCATCCGGCGAGCACGTTCATCGCCAGTTGCCCGGGGATGTGGACGAACGGCGGCATTTTGCTGCCTGTCGCGGCCGCGCGCACCTGCGCGGCGAGTTCCTCCACCGCGGGAGCGCCCGCGCCTGACACCGCCTGGTAGGTGCTCACAATCACACGCCGGATGGGGGCGAGGTCGTGGATCGGCTTGAGTGCGTGCACCATCTGGATGGTGGAGCAGTTTGGGTTGGCGATGATTCCCCGATGCCACTCAACATCGGCACCGTTCACCTCCGGGACCACGAGAGGGACCGTCGGGTCCATTCGGAAGTCGGAGCCGTTGTCGATGACGACGGCTCCCCGCCGGACGGCCTCTGCGCCGAAGGTAACGGCGGCTCCTTTCTCCCCCTCGGTGCCCGCAAAGAGAGCAATCTCCACGCCGTCAAAGGCGTCGGGGGTCGTCGCCCGCACACGGTACGTCATTCCGTCGATCGCCATGGTGCGGTCTGAGCGTGCCAGGATCCGCAACTCGCGCACGGGGAATCGGCGCTCGCGCAGTATTCGGACCATCTCGACGCCGACAGCGCCGGCGCCGACCACCGCGACAATCCAGCCCTCACTCTCCACAGCCATGTTCACTCCTCGAATCTTCCCAAACCATGGCACCGGTGCCGTCGGGGCGTGCCTGACGAGGGCACGCCTGATCGAACTCGTGAGCAGGCAACGGCGGTTGAGGCGGTGGCCCGGATCCAGGAAGGCGCCCGGACCTGGCCGGGCGACCGGGCGCATCGGTCACGCCCGGTGCCAACACTGCAGCGCCGCTGCCGCAGCAACGGGAGGGTCAGGCCTTCCGGCAGCGAACGGGGAGCGACATCGCTCTCACCGATCGCGTGGTCTCCGTCGAATTCACGTCTGGGGGATCCCTCAGGGCCGGGCCAGTGTGGCCCGAGTGAGGCCAGTCTATCACTTCGTCGATCGTGTCTCCAGCACCACGACTGTTGCCGCCGCGTCGGGTGCGGCGGACGGCAGGGAAAGCGTGACGCCCATGCCCTGCCGCGCGACGCTTACCTTTCCGGCTTTGGTGCCCGACAGTAACCGGGCAGAGCGGACCTCACGGCCCGGCAGCGCCGGTACGGCCAGCTTCCCATCGCGCGGCCAATCGAAGACGTGCAGGTAGACCCTGGCTCCGCGTTGGGTGGCTCGTCCCCAGGCCAACGGCGCGCTGAATGGGCTGGCGTGCGTGCCGTAGATCGCCTCCCCGTTGGCCTGCGTCCAGAGTCCGACGGCATGCAGCCGCTCCACGCTCGCCGCTGGGATCAGCCCCTCAGAGGTCGGCCCCACGTTGAGGAGGAAGTTGCCGCCCTTGCTCGCCGTATCGCAGAGGTTTCGGATCAGTGTTGTGGCGGACTTCCAATTGTGATCTGTGGACTTGTACCCCCACGTGTCGTTCATCGTCATGCACGACTCCCAATCGACGCCGGGGATGCCGGTCGGCGGGATCTGCTGCTCCGGCGTGCCGAAGTCGCCGGCGTAGGAGTCATCCCGACTGAGCCCTTCCATCCCCTTGCGCCCCTTGCCCACGCGGTTGTTGACGATGAGCGAGGGCTTGCGGGTCCTGAGCCAGTTGTAGAGGTGCTTGCCGTCGGCCTCGGTCCACCAGTCCACCCACTCTCCGTCGAACCAGAGCACTTCGGGATCGCACGAGTCGAGCAACTCTCCCAGTTGCGCCTTCAGGTAGGCCATGTAGTCGTCCTTGCGGCCCGGCTTCATCGCATTGGAGGCGAGGGCCTGATGTGGGTTACCCGCCTTCGGATTTGGCATCTGCGAGGGGTGGTGCCAGTCGAGGATGGAGTAGTAGGTGCAGAACCGAATGCCTTCCTGCCGACAGGCACGGGAGAGTTGCGCGAGGATGTCCCGCTTGTAAGGCGTGGCGTCCACCACATCCCAATAGCTCACCTTGCTGTCGAAGAGGGCGAAGCCGTCGTGGTGCTTGCTGGTGATGACCACGTACTTCATCCCCGCCTGCTTCATGATCCGCGCCCACTCTCGGGCGTCGAACTTCACGGGGTTGAACTGGGGTGGGAACCGGGCGTACTCGTCTCGAGGGATGCCGGCCGAGGCCTGGATCCACTCGCCGATGCCCTCGATGGGCTTCCCCTTGTAGACGCCGGCAGGCACGGAGTAGACGCCCCAGTGGATGAACATCCCGAACCGGGCCTCGCGCCACCACTTCATCCGTTCGTCGCGGCGCTCGCGGCTCTCTACCAGGAAATCACGCACCAACGCCTCCTGCGCGTCGGCAGGCGCGAGCGGGATCGCAGAGATCAACGGTAACGCGGGGACAGCCCCCAGTAGGGATCGGCGGGTGATACGAGACATCGCTGTTTCCTTGCCCCGAGACGCGCGCACGGCATCTCGGGTAAGAGCGTGTATCACGAACCGGCGGGGCGTATCACCTCGCATGTCCACCGGTGGTCCGGCTGCCCTGGGCTGCCGTGCCCCGTTCGCATCGGTTCGCGGACGGATACACTTATTGCCGGGCGAGTGGGGGGTGAGAGCAGATGGCTGAAACTGAAGCGAAGGTGGGCGGAGCCGAAGAAGAGCGCATCCCGCTGGATGTGGATCGGGAGCCCGTGGAGACGGAACACGAGGTACGGATCCGCGGCGAACTCGTCCGCTACACGGCACGAGCCGGCATGCTGCCGCTACGGACAGAGACCGGTGAGGTGGAAGCGGGCGTCTTCTTTGTCAGCTACACGCGCGCTGATGCCGGGCCGGAGCGTCCCCTCATCTTTACCTTCAACGGTGGGCCTGGATCCTCGTCCGTGTGGCTGCATCTCGGGTGCGTCGGGCCGCGCCGAGTCGCGCTGATGCCGGATGGTTCGCTTCCCCCTGCGCCCTATTCACTCGTGGAGAACCCGGAAACCTGGCTAGAGCACGCTGACCTCGTGTTTATCGATCCGGTCGGCACAGGGTACAGCCGTCCCGCAAAGCCCTCGCTCGCGGCCAAGTTCTGGGGGCTGAAAGGCGACATTGAGTCGGTAGGGGAGTTCATTCGGCTCTATCTCACTCGCTACGAACGGTGGACCTCCCCCCTCTACCTGGCGGGCGAGAGTTACGGCACCACGCGCGCCGCCGGGCTGGCCGGTCACCTGATTGACCAGGGCATTGCCTTCAACGGCATCGTGCTTGTTTCCAGCATCCTCAATTTCCAAACCGCCCGTTTTGTGCCGGGCAACGATCTGCCGTATGTGCTCTTCCTGCCCACCTACACGGCGACCGCTCACTATCACGGGAGGCTGTCGCCGGAGCTCAGCGCCGACCTGCCGGCGACGCTCCGCGAAGTCGAGGCGTGGGCGGCCACCGACTACACCCTGGCCTTGCAGTGCGGCACCGCGCTGAGTGGACGCGAGCGTTCTCGCGTCGCTTCCAGGCTGGCGCGTTATACGGGCTTGCGGAGGCAGTACGTCGAGCAGGCCGATCTCCGCATCCAGATCCACCACTTCTGTAAGGAGTTGCTCCGCGAGAGCGGTCGCACTGTCGGGCGCCTCGACAGCCGTCTGACGGGCCGGGACTCCAGCGGCGTCTCCGCCACTCCGGACTTCGACCCCAGCATGGCCGCCATCCGGCCACCCTACACCGCCATGCTGAACGACTATCTTCGACGTCAACTCGGCTACCAGACCGACGTCCCGTACCACATCCTGGGTGGGGACCGAAAGCTATGGGAGCTGTGGGACTGGGGTTCGGCCGGGCAGGGGCACCCCGATACGAGTGAGGCGCTGCGGACAGCCTTTCTGAAGAATCCGCACATGCGGCTTTTCATCGCCAGCGGCCATTACGATCTGGCAACGCCGTACTTTGCCACGCAGTACACGCTGTCGCATATGGGGCTCGCGCCGGAGTTGGATGCCCAGATCACCTCCCACGAGTACGCCGCGGGGCACATGATGTACATCCACGAAGAGTCCCTGCGCAAGCTGAAGCGGGACGTGGATGCTTTCCTGGCCCCCGCCGGGTCGGGCTGACTTTCCGCCGGTAAGCTGCCGGGCTCGCGGAGGAGCGACGATAGCGCCCTGTCGGTCGTGCTCCCTACAGCTCCAGCAGGTGTTCGAGCCCCACCACCAGGCCGGCTAACCCGCGGACCCTGACGCACGCCAGCAGGACTCCCGGCATGAAGCTGGTACGGTCGATGCTGTCGTGACGGATGGTCAGCGTCTGACCCAGGCCGCCGAAGATGCACTCCTGATGGGCCACGTAGCCGGGCAGCCGCACGCTGTGCACGCGCACCCCGTCAACCTCCCCCCCACGCGAGCCCTCCACGCGGACATCCTCGCTGATGGGGCGATGGGCTGTGGACACTCCGCGGGCTTCTCGGATCAACTCCAGCGTCCGCATGGCCGTCCCGCTCGGGGCGTCGATCTTGCGCTCGTGGTGCATTTCGATGATCTCCACATCCGGCATGTAGCGGGCGGCCTGCCGGGCGAAGAGCATCATCAACACGGCACCGATAGCGAAGTTCGGCGCCATGAATGCACCGATCCCCGCCGACTTCGCCGCAGCGTCGATCTCGCCTACCTGGTCCCCCGTGAGGCCGGTCGTCCCAATGACGGGCGAGGTGCCGGAGGAGATGGCGGTGAGCGCGTTGGCGTGGGCGACCGACCCGCGGGTGAAGTCGACCAGCACCTCCGCACCGGACTCGAGCAGCGCCGCGCCGAGATCGGAGCGGACAGGGACGCCAGCGCAGCCCATCCCCGCCAGCTCGCCCGCGTCGATCCCCAGTGAGGCGATGTCGACGGCAGCCGCCAACTCCGTACGCGGATCTTCGAGCACGGCGCGGAGGACGCTCCGCCCCATTCGGCCGGCAGCGCCGGTGACGGCTACGCGTACGGTCATTGCCGGGCTCCTCCTCAGTCGGACTTGGGAGCCTTCCGGCTCCCGCGGGGCCGCCGGGTGCGAACCGCCGGCCCGATCATCGTGTAGGCGTGCCGTCCTCCTCCAAAGAGCTTCGCCGCCGCCTGGTGGCACTCCTCGAGGGTGACAGCGTCAACGTAGGCCATGAGTCGGGCCAGGGCGACTACCTCACCCTGATAGAGCATACTGTGCGCCAGCCGCCCCATCCGCGTGACCGCGTCGTCGAGCGAAAGCAGGGTGTTGGTGCGCACCTGCTCACGCGCTCGATCCAGCTCCTCGCCGGTCACCCCATGTTCCGCCAAGGAGGCCAGTTCTTCCAGAATCAGCTCACGAACCGTCGCCGCATTGACTGGGCTCGTGTCCGCGTAGACCATCAGATAGCCACCCTCGCGGTAGGATTGGTGCTCCGCGCCGATGCTGTAACACAGTCCGCGCTTCTCACGGATCTCCTGGAACAGCCGGCTGCTCATGCTGCCCCCCAGAATCAACGTCAGGATACGAACCGCCCAGCGGCTCGGGTCGTTCTCGTGAACTGAGGGGACGCCAAGGCAGAGGTGGGCCTGCTCCAGGGGGCGCGGCAGGATCGTCTCCGTGAGGTGCGCGACCGGTTCTTCCAGGATCCGGGGGGGCACCTCGCCGCGCAGGTCCCCGAAGTTGCTGCCGATCAGGTCGACCAGAGACTCGTGATCGATCGCTCCGGAGGCGGCAAAGAGGATGCGGTTGGGAAGATAGTGGGAGGCCCGAAACGCGTCGAGATCCGCCCGCGTCACGGCCGTGAATTCCTCGGGAACGCCGATGACGGCCGCCCCGAGCGGATGGTCCGGCCAGAATGCGCGACAGAAGAACTCGTGCACGAACTCCTCAGGCGCGTCCTCGATGCTGCGGAACTCTTCCAGGATGACGGACTTTTCCAACTCCAGGTCCGCCTCGGCAAAGAGGGAGTTCCGGAGCATGTCTGTCAGCAGATCGAGCGCCGGCGGCAGGTGGGACGGCAGCACGCGGAGGGCGTAGCCCGTGTATTCCTTGGTGGTGTAGGCGTCGATCTGACCGCCGATCGTGTCCATCACCTCGGCGATCTGCCGGGCAGTCCGTCTTGCAGTCCCCTTGAACACCATGTGCTCAAGCAGGTGAGAAATCCCGCGCTGACCGATCGCCTCGTCCCGTGAACCGCAGTCCACCCGCATTCCGAGCACCGCGCCGTTGACACCCGGCACGGGTTGCGAGGCGATGCGGATGCCGTTGGGGAGAACTGACTCGCGGATCGGGAGATCGAGCATGCGTGGCGTAGCCCTATGGAATCAGAGGCGGGCGCCTGGGGTGGCGCCCGCCTCCGTGCTTAGCAGCGCGGGCGGGATGCCCGCAACTCGTCAGTCCTGCCGCTTGGGCGGGCGGAACCGCGCTCCGAGCGGTGCCTCGCCTGCCGGGCGGGTCTCGATCACCTGGGCCGGTTCGTCCCGAGGCGGGATGTCGCCGCCGCGTTGACCGCCCTCGGGCGGGCGGGGGCCGCGTCCGCGGTCACCACCCCGATCGCCACCCCGATCACCGCCACGGTCACCACCCCGATCACCACCCCGATCACCGCCGCGGCCACGGTCGCGACCGAAGTCGCCGCGGCCACCGCCGTCACGTCCGCCCATCGGTCCGCGATCCCGTGGGGGGCGCGGAGGGGAGATGTGCTCGGGTGCCGGTTCCGTCTCGGGATCGAGCAGCGCCTTGCGGGAGAGGTCGACCCGGCCCTGGAAGTCGATCGACAGCACGCGGGCCTCGATCTCGTCGCCAATCTTCACCACGTCGTCCGGTCGGCCGATCGGGTGATGGCTCAGCTCGTGGGTGGGGATGAGCCCTTCCTTGCCCGGAAGGTACTCCACCATCGCGCCTTTGCCCATCAGGCGGGTGACCTTGCCGCTGAACACCTCGCCGACGCCCACCTCGCGGGTGAGCGCCTCGATCATCTTGATCGCCTTCTCGGCCTGCTCGCCGTCCGGCGCGGCAACGAAGACGCGGCCGTCCTGCTCGATGTCGATCTTGGAGCCTGTGTCGGCCTGGATCTGCTTGATCATCTTGCCGCCCGGGCCGATGACCGCACCGATCTTGTCCGGGTTGATCTCGATCGAGAGGATGCGAGGCGCATGGCTGGACAGCTCGGTGCGAGCAGCCGGCAGGGCTTCCAGCATGCGGCTCATGATGAAGAGCCGACCCTCACGGGCCTGCGCCACCGCCTGCTCCATCACCGGCCACGGGATGCCGCCGATCTTGGTGTCCATCTGCATGGCCGTGATGCCGGTTTCCGTCCCGGTCACTTTGAAGTCCATGTCTCCGCCGAAGTCTTCCATCCCCTGGATGTCGGACAACACGGCGAAGCGGTCGCCTTCGGTCATCAGGCCCATCGCGATCCCGGAAACGGGAGCCTTGATCGGCACCCCGGCGTCCATCAGGGCGAGGGTGCTGCCGCACGTGCTGCCCATGGAAGTGGAGCCGTTGCTCTCCAGCACGTCCGAGACGACGCGGATGACGTAGGGGAAGACATCCATCTCGGGCAGCACGGCCCGGATGGCGCGCTCGGCGAGGGCACCGTGCCCGATCTCGCGGCGGCCGGGCCCCCGCATCGGGCGAACTTCACCAACGCTGAAGGGCGGGAAGTTGTAGTGGTGCATGTACACCTTTTTGTCTTCTTCGCCGAGTCCGTCGATCATCTGGTCTTCGCTGGTCCCGCCGAGGGTCGCCACGGAGAGCACCTGGGTCTGACCCCGGGTGAAGAGTCCGGATCCGTGCGCTCGCGGCAGGAGGCCGACTTCGCATGTGATCTTGCGGATCTCGTCGGTGCGGCGGCCGTCCGGGCGGATGCCTTCATCGAGGATCATCGCGCGGAGCTGCTGCTTGACAACCTTCTCCACGGCCTCGCCCAACTCGCTGTTCCGATCCGGGAACCGCTCCGCGAGCACGGCGACGATTTCTTTCTTGAGGTCGCCGATGGCGCCCTCGCGGGCGGCCTTATCGGGGTTCCCGAGGGTGGCGCGGATCGCGGCTGAATGCTCCTGAGCGGCCGCCACCAGTTCCGGATCGATCTTTTTGATGATCGGCACGCGGTGAGGCTTGCCGATCGCGGCCCGCCACTCCTTGAGGAACTGGCAGATCTTCTTCACTGCCTCGTGGCCGAACTGCATCGCGGCCAGCATCTGTGCTTCCGGCACCTGGTTGGCGCCGGCTTCCACCATGATGATGGCGTCTTCCGTCCCCGCGACGATGAGGTCGAGATCACCGGCGTCGATGGCCTCTCGGCCGGGATTGAGGACGAACTCACCGTCCACCAACCCCACGCGTGCGGCGCCGATGGGTCCGAGCCAGGGGATATCGCTGATGGTGAGCGCGGCGCTCGCAGCGATGATGCCCAGGATGTCCGGGGGCGTGGCCTGGTCGACGCTGAGGGGCATCGCCACCACCTGCACGTCATTGCGCATTCCGTCGGGGAAGAGCGGCCGGCAGGGCCGGTCGATCAGGCGACAGGTGAGCACGGCGCGCTCGCTGGGCTTGCCTTCCCGACGGAAGAAACTCCCGGGGATTTTGCCGACCGCGTACATGCGCTCTTCGTAGTCGCAGGTGAGCGGGAAGAAGTCGATATCGCGGGCCTGCGCACTCATCGTGGCAACGCCCAGGACCATCGTGTCGCCGGAACGGACCGTGGCGGCTCCGCCCGCTTGCCGGGCCATGTGCCCGGTCTCAAATGTCAATTCCTGGTCGCCCAGGATCAAGGTTCGCTTATCGTGCATACCAACTGGCACTCCGACCCCAGGCACCCGCGCTGCCGCATCGCGCGTCGGCGGGTGGGGGTGTCAGGCTCGGCCTGATGAAGCGGCAACGCCCCCGCCCTGGCCGGGAATCCGGCGGAGTCGGAGGCGTGTAAGTCGCCGCGGTGGGGGAGCAGGGGCAGAGACGCCCCCGAATACTGGCCGGACGTCCGCGGAAGTGAGGTCGCGGATTGGGAGCGGGGTCCACTAGCGCCGAATACCCAGGCGGGCGATCAGGCTGCGATAGCGGCTGATATCCTTGGCCATCAGGTAGTTCAGGAGCCTTCGGCGCTGGCCAACCATCATCAGCAATCCGCGCCGAGAGTGGAAGTCCTTCGAGTGGGTGCGAAGGTGGTCCGTGAGTTGGGAGATCCTCGCCGTCAGTAGAGCGACCTGCACCTCGGGGGAACCCGTGTCCCCTTCGCGAGTGCTGTACTCACCGATGATCTCCGTCTTTCGATCCGCCGCCAGGGGCATTCCCTCAATCTCCATTGAGACGCGACCGGCCGGTCGCTCCATCCCCCGATTCACAGCGTTTGAGGCGCCGTTGAATGGGTTTGGCGGGTTCCTGCCGAGCTAGGGCGGCCGGTGCTTTCGGGGTGATGACTGGATGGAAGGCCACGCTTGCGGCCCTCTATCCAACCATCCGCCCCGGGCACACGACTGCCCGGAACCGCCAGCCAACAGTAGCACGCGCCCGGAATGGGTGTCAAACCGCCCGCACTCCTCGGGACGTCGGCACATGAGGGCGGCCGCGGCCGTTCCCGAAGGCCGACCCCGATCTTCTGGTGGTGCGATGCGGCGCTCCGCAGCGCCGTTACGGGACGCGTGGTGACGGGAGATTCGGTGTCTTTCCGCCGGGCTCACCCGTTTCGCAGCCAGGGCGCGTCCAGCTCCGGAGCCTGGTACACCTCCGGGGCCAGTGGCGCTGGGAGATAGCCCAGCACGTCGGCGCAAAAGGTCGGCCACCAGTCGGATTGCGGTGTCGCGTCCGCCCCTTCCAGGCCGTTCTCGCGGCGGATGGCCATCACGCGCCCGAAGGCCTCGGCGCCCAGGCGTTCGGCTTCTTCCCGCGAGCCCACGGCCTTCACGAGCCAGCGTCGCCCGATGTGCACGTGGAGCACCTCGTCGGCCCAGTCGTAGTCCATGTAGAGCATCGCCAGCGAGTCCCCGGACTCGCGCGCCGTGCGGTACTCATAGGCCTTGCCGGTCGTCCGCGGCATCAGTCCCTGCTCGATCCAGTAGAGGGCAGCGTGGGCCTCTCTGGGCGAAGCGTGCTGGTTGAGACCCAGGGAGAAGCCGACGTTGAGCGGCACCCGGGTGAAGTCGACCCCGCGGTGGACCAGCCAGGACTCGCCCATCATGCTGTGGCGGGCCTCATCCCAGAGTTGGCGGCACATCTCGCGGGTGTACTCCCAGGGGAGCGGGTTGCCGCCCGCGAGGGCCGCCTCGCGGGCGTTCCAGATGATGCAGGCCATCATCTCCGGCACGTCCATCTCGAGCAACCGCTTGCAGACGAGGGCCAGCATGCGCTCTGCGGCGGGCCTGTCGGGTTGCGCGTAGACCCAGTGCGGCGGGAAGTGGTAGTTGTGGCTTTCGAACCGCTCATCGCGGCGAGGGGTCCAATCCGGCTGCAGTGGTGACGTCGCGCGCGGCGGGGGCAGCGTCGAGGTTGGAAGTGGGTCCGTGCCCGTGATGCCGCCGGCCGCCGCGAGATAGGCTCGCAGGTGGGATTCCCAGGCATCGGCCGCGGCGAGGTCCTCTGGGGTCGCCAGAGCCGCGCCGAGGGCCGCTGTCCCCCAGGCCAGATGCTCATCCTCTTCCAGGAGCACGAACGCCAGAAACCTGCGGGTAGGCTGATCGACCAGCGGGTTGGTTTGGGACATGTGCTCGCGGTAGGCGGCCACCAACGCTGGCTTGAGCACGCGGTAGAGGGCGACGAGGGTCTCCACCTGCCCCTGCGAGCGCAGCGATTCCTGGAGCAAGGTCTCCAGCGCCGGATCGGGCGGCTGATGGAAGTTGTGCGGGGGGTGGCGCATCTCGGCAACGCGCTCTCGCAGCCAGCCCGCGTGTTCGGCGTCCTGCCACACGTGGAGACAGAAGCCCTGTTTCACCTCCCATGCCGCCTGCGCGTTGAGCTGTGAGAGGAAGAGGTCAACCAGACGCGTTTCGACCCAATTGAAGCGCTTCAGGAGCCGCACATTCTCGTCGATCGGTATCCCCGCGACCGCCGCGGCCGCATGCGAGCACACTCCAGCGAGTTCCGGCGCTGGCCGCGGCGCTGGACGGGCGGCACCGTTGGAACCGTGGTGCGGGACGGGGATGGACATCTTTGTACTCCGGGTGCAACTCTTGTGAGGCTGGCGCGATCAGTATAAGGTGTTACCGTGCTCGTATCGGTCGAACGCGCTCCTCGGAGGCCCCCATGCGGCGGCTAGCCAGCCACCTCATTCAACTCGTTGTCGTGGGTCTGCTTGCGGCGTCGGTCACCACCGCCACGGCCCACAATCCGCGCATCGACCTCAAGCTGGAAAACGTCACGCTTCGGGAGACGGTGGAGCGCCTATCCTCGGCGAGCGGCGTTCCCGTGACGCTCCCTGGGGACAGCGAGGCCGATCCGGCTGCTCCGGGAGCTCAGGCAGAGCCGAAGGCCTCGTTTGACTGGCGTGGCGCGAGCTTCGCGACGGCCCTCCGAGAACTCTGTGCCCGTTTTCAACTGACTCCCAACCGGAATCCCGCGGGGTACTTCCTCTTCCCGAGCGGGGCACCTCCCGCGCCGCCGCCGGCCGCGGCCCGGCCTCGTGTCGCCGCCGCCCTGCGCGGCGGGCTCGAGCTGCGGGTCACCAGCCTCAGCATCAGCGGGGCTACCCGGTTTCTGGACCTCGCGGGCGATCAGGATGAGGAAGAATCGGACGGCACCCTCTCGATCGCCCTCCGTCTCGCGGGGAAAGACCTGGAGCAAGAGCAGATCGTCGGCATTCGCAATGTCACAGCGCGGGATGACCGCGGCACGTTGCTGCGCACCCCCGACAGTGACGGGGGATTCGACGACGGGTACGACTACGAGTCGTTTCCCGACGAGTGGCGAACCGCGATCGAGCTGTCCGAGCCTCACCCACAGGCCCGCCGGCTCGATTGGATAGAGGGCGACCTGTGGACCTACAAGCGGGTCGAGCGGCGAAAAGTGGAGGTCCAGTTGCCCCCGGCGGTCCTGCCGTTCGAAGCGGCCACCGGCCCTGTCAGCATCCGTGTGATTCGTTACGAGCCCTCCCGCCCACTCAGGGAGGGCGAGCCGCCGGATCCCTTCGCGGCTCGTCAGGGCAGGGATGGGCGCGGCGTCGTCGGACCGCGGCTCGAGATCGAGTACGTATTTCCCGCCAACGGAGCCGTGCAACTGAACCCGCAGACAGTGCAGCCGGTCATCCTGACGGACACCGGCCAGGTGATCTTCGGCAACTACGTCGGCGGCAGTGGGGACCTGGACGCCCAGGGGCGGCAGGTACAGCGGATGGCGATGTTCTTTCAGGTGCCCGGCCCCAGGCAGGGTAACCCACGGCGCGTCGTCTGGACGCTGACGCAGCGCGAGGAACCGGTGCGGTATGCACACTTCCGGCTGCTCAACGTCCCACTTCCGCCGCCGCACCAGTGGCGCCCACAGGCCGCCCCGGCCCGAACGGCCGCACCACCGCCACCGGGGGGTGAGGTCACCCACCCCTTCCATCAGCCCGGCGGCGGCACACTGACCGGTGACGTGCTGGTCGGCTCCGCGCAGGCCGGGCTCGGCCGCCTCTCTCTCGGCCTGTCGCCGCTTGGCGACGGCGACGGCGCCACCCGCTGGATCGACCTGCAGACGGACGAGACGGGGAAGGTCCGGTTGACGGACATCAAGCCGGGCCGCTACCGTGTTCTTCGGCGGTTCGCGCCCGCGGCCGCTATCCCCGGCGATGGTGCCTGGACCGGGGAAGATGTCACCATCGAGATTGTGGCCGCCCGGGAGGCGGCTCTCCCGCCGCTCCGCTGGACTCCCGCAGTGGCGAGGAAACCGGCGGCCGCAAAGAAGCCGGCCGCCACTGTGAAAGGGCGTAAGCCATGAAGACGACCCCCCGCACCGTGCGCTTCGGCCAGGCAATCCTTGTCGTCGGCCTCGTGGCCCTGGCTCCGCTTTCAGGCCGGACGGACTCCCCCAAGATCACGATGAAGCTGACCGGGGCGACCGCGGTTGAGGCCCTCGACGCCATCTCCAAGGTGGCGGGACAGAGGATCGACAGCACCAACATCCGCCGCGCACAGGGCGATCCCGGCAAGGTCGTCGGGAATGCGCCGCCCACCGCCACCGAGAAGGCGGACTTCAATTGGGACAACACCTCCTTCGCACGCGCCTTCCGTGAGGTCTGCACCCGGTTCAACCTGCGCCCGTACCGCAACGGTGCGACCTATGTGATCAATCCCTCCTTCCAGGCGCCGGAAGTCCCCGTCGTACGCCGAGTCGGGCTGGTGGAGAAGGCGGGCATCAAGCTCTTTGCGCGTCGCTCGAGCATCAACGACTACCGCTCGGTGAACTTCATGGGCGGCGACGATTTCGGCGGTGGGGGGAACCTGAGTCTGGAGATCGGCGCCGAACTCGGGGATCTCGAGGCGGACTCAATCGCCGGCTTCGCCAACGTCAGCGCGCGCGACGACACGGGCGGCATACTGACCAGCGATCAAAATCGCTACGGTGGCGGCTACTACGGGAACAGTGCCTTCCCGGATGAGTGGACCGGCTCCGTCGGTCTCGCCGCGCCTGGCCCCAAGGCCAAGAAGCTTGAGTGGCTCGAAGGCGACCTGATGGTCTACCGGTCGGTCAAATCTCTCAAAGCCGAGGTGCCCCTGCCCCTCACTGGGAAGAGCGTGCGCCGACAAATCGGCGATGTGCTGCTCGTCGTATCCGGCGTCGAAGTGGCTGGGGCGAAGCCGGAAGAGAAGGACGACGACGAGGCGGACCTGCCGGACATCGGCCGCGTTCAGCGGGTCAATACCCCTGGGATCCGCATCCGAGTCCGGGCCTACACGCCCAATCAGCCAAAGGTGACGTCGCGCGGCTACAACTACCAGCCGGTTCTCATCCGGCCGGACGGCTCCGTGGTTCAGAGCAACATGTCGAACTCGAGCGGCTGGGGTAACGGGGAGATGTCGCTGCAGGACATGCAACTCAACTTCCCGATCGTGCTGAAGCCGGGCGAGGCGATCGGCACGCTGGCCTGGGACCTGGTGGAGCGCGGCGACGTCGTGAAGCTGATGAGCTTTCGGATGACAGACATCCCCATCCCGCAGCCCGGTCAGATCATCCCCCGCCGCAAGCCGGTGGCGAGATCCAGCAACCCGGTGCCCGCGGATACAGGGGACCGAGGCCCGTATTACGAGCGCGGAGGCGGATCGCTCACGATGCGGGTTGAAATCGGCGGCAAGGCGGCCGGGGACGGTTCGCTGCAAGTCGGACTGGCGATGAAAGAAGGGGCGGAGTTTGCCGCCATCCGCTGGAGCGAGGCAGTGGTCGGCGCGGACGGGCTCGCCCGGGTGGACGATCTCAAGCCCGGTGTCTACCGGGTGCTGCGTCGGTTCAAGCCCCGGAACGCCGGTCCGCTGGATCCGCAGGGAAAGTGGCTCAATTCCGAGGCACAGGTGACGGTGACGGCGGGCAAGGAGTCGCCCCTCCCGCCGCTGCGTTGGGCGGTCACCGCGGCTGCTCCGACAACCCCCACGCGGCCTGCCGTCCGTATGCCAATCAAGCGATAGCGGGCAGGAACTCGAGGTCGGCGACGACCGGCAGGTGGTCGCTGACCAGGCTCGGTATCGCTCGGACACCGAGCGTGCGGAAGTGGGTGCTCGCCAACACGTAGTCGGGAGCCGAGACCGGTGCCCGGGACGGGAAGGTGGGCACACCCGCCGGGGCGGTCGCTCGCAGCCCTGCGTCCAACAGCCGCGCGATTTCCTCACCGGCGGGAGGGGAGTTCCAATCGCCGGCGGCGATGGTCGGTTCTCGGCAGCCGGCGATGATCCGCGCCAGAGCGCTCGACTGCCGGGCGCGGTCCAGTGGGCAGAGCCCCAGGTGGGTAGCCAGTAACCGCACCGCGCGGCCGGCGATCTCCGTCCGGATCAGGATGGCGGACCGGGGCTCGCCCCGCCCGGGAAGCCGGACGTGGGTGACGGCTTGCGGCGGACGGGCCAGCCACACGGCGTTCCCGTAGCCGATCTGTCCCAGCCCGATGCTCGGCAGAAAGATCAGCGTGCCGCCCAGCAGCGCGCGCAGCCGGCGGGGCTGATCGTCCCACATGCGGGGGCCGGGCAGTCGGCTGTGGACCTCCTGGAGTGCGGCCATCTCGGGCCGCGCGTGCGCGATCAGTGCTGCCGCCTGCGCCAGACTGGGCGTCCCGTCGCTGGTACGCCCACGATGCAGGTTGAAGGAGAGTATCCGAACCGACGTCACGCGACCCCTCAATCCGTCCGCATCAGCCGACCGTGGCGAGAATGCGGGTCACCGACCCGGGATCCAGGACGCACCGCAGCCGGTTACCGTCCGCCTGTGTCTCCGGACCCGCACCAGGCTTCACCCGTTCCGGTTCGGCAAAGGTATTGTGGTCGGAGGGTTCACCGCTCCGCAGTGCGCGGGTTTGGGTTCCGCGCCACTGCGCGGCGCGCAGCGTGAGCTCCACCTCGATCGACTCTCGCGGCAGCGCGTTGACCAGCGTGACGCAGAGCTCAATCTCGCCGCTAAGAGAGGCCGATCCACGCACGGCCGGGAGGCTAAAGGGCTGCGAATCCAGGCTCCGCGTCCTGCAGAAACGGGCCGACGGACCGCCGTCAGTCGCCGTCGGCGCCGAACCGAGCATCCGCAGCGAGGTCGCGCCCTGATGCGGCCGGTAGAGGTCGAAGACGTGGAAGGTGGGGGTGCGGATGCAGCGATCCTCCTCGACCAACAGCAGGGCCTGCAGCACGTTGATGAGCTGCGCGAGGTTGGCCATCTTCACCTTGTCCGCGTGCTGGTTCAGAATGTCCAGGGAGAGGGCGGCCACACAGGCGTCTCGCATGGTGTTCTGCTGGTAGAGTCCGCGGCGGGGTTTGCCTGCCTCCACGGGATGCCAGGCTCCCCACTCATCCAGGATCAGGGGGATCTTCCGCTCCGGATCGTGCGCGTCCATCAACTGGCGAGTTCCGGTAAGCACCCCCTCCAGCGCGGCGGCGCGGGCCAGGAGCTCCAGCCACTGGTCATCGCTGAATTCGGTTGCCGTGCCCGCCGTGCCGCAGTAGTAGTGGGCGGCGAAGCCCTGCACCAGCCGGAGGCGGTTGCCGTAGCTGCCAGCCAGGTGCGCCAGGAACCGCCGCGTCCAGGCCCAGTCCGCGTTGTTCGGACCGCAGGCGATGCCCTCGATCTGGGTGTCGCCGTAGTTGAAGAGGAACGTGCGGAATCGGCAATACTCCTCGGCGTAATGCTCCGGGCTGATGTTGCCGCCGCATCCCCAATTCTCGTTGCCGATGCCCCAGTAGCGGACACCGAACGGCTGCTCGGCACCGTTGGCACGTCGCTGGTCGGCAAGCGTGGAACCCGCCGGAAAGTTGCAGTACTCCACCCAGTCACCCATGTCCCGCGGCGTTCCCGAGCCGAGGTTGCCGGCGAAGTACGGCTCCGCGCCGAGAGCACGGCAGAACGCCATGAACTCGTGCGTGCCGAAGTGGTTCGGCTCCGGAGCATGGCCCCAGTGGCGGTTGACGCGGCGTGGCCGGGCATGGCGCGGTCCGATCCCGTCGCGCCAGTGGTAGTCATCCGCGAAGCAGCCGCCCGGCCAGCGCAGCAGCGGGATTTGCAGGGGTCGCAGCGCCGAGATCACGTCCGAGCGCAGGCCGTCGACATTCGGGATGCTGCTGTCCGGGCCCACCCAGATCCCCGGGTAGATCAGCTCGCCCAGGTGCTCGGCGAAATGGCCGTGGAGGGCCGGCTCAATCCGGCCGATCGGTTCGTTGAGGAGGATGTCGAAGCTGGCCTGTGCGGGCATGGACCATCCATTGCGTGAGGGGGATGCTAGATCCGGCTGCGCTTCACCATTCCCGCTCGCGGCCCGCCGGACCTCCGCCTCCACCCCCGCCCTTACTCCCGCGCCGCTTCGTCTTCGCTCCCGCCGACTTCGAGGAAATCGTAGACAAGCTGCCCATCCTGCCGGGTGAGGGCCCCTAGTCCCAGCGTGGGGATCTGGCCGAACCGCTCCAGTTTGCCCACGTGCACGCGAGCTCCGTGGATCTCCGGCATCTCCGTCAGCTCCAGCTCTTCCGGGGGCTTCAGGTCCGTCCAGAGGCCTCGCTCCTCATAGACCGGGCTGCCCTTGAATTGCTTGCGCAGCGCCCAGAGCGAATCCGTGGGGCGGATTTCGGTGATCCTGCCGATGGCGATCACCGAGCAGCGACTCCGGAGGATGACTTCCTCCCCGAGCGTGAGGTCGCTCTCTGCGGGCGCGAGAGAAGTGTGGCGGAGCGCCAGATAGCTGCGCCGGACGTCGCCGGCCTTCTCTTCGTGGAAGGCCGACCAGCCCAGGACGCTGGCCGCGTGGGGAGCGCCGAGCGTTTCCAGGAATCCTGCCCGCTCCGGGCGAGCGGGGAGGAAGAGATAGGCGAGCGTGAGGGTCGTCCACACCGACGAGTTGCCCTCCCGCATCCTGAAGAAGAGCAGCCCTTCCGAGGCGAGCAACTCCACCGGATGGTCCGGCGGCGGGTGGGACTCCGCCATCGCCTGGCGGAATCGAGAGTAGCGCCCGCGGTCCACCCTGCTCTCCAGCACCGCGGCCATCACGGCGCAACCTGCCTCGCTGCAGTGGGTGCAGCCGGGAAACCTGCAGTCGCCGGCGAGCGCGGCGGCTTCTGGCAGCAGCAGCGCCACCGGATCCTCCGCGTCGTCGACAAGGTCCAACTCCAGCCAGTCGAACCCCGGGGTGTCGGCGATCCAGCCGGCCCCCGGGACGCTGTACAGCCGGGTGACATTGGTGGTATGCGGGCCACGCGGGTTGTCGGTCCGCCAGACGCCGATGCGCACCTCGGCTCCGGTCAGCGCCTGAATCAGGCTGCTTTTGCCGACGCCGGAGCCTCCCCAAAAGAAAGAGAGCTTCCCCTGCAGCCGTTCACAGAGCTCTTCCAGACCGAATCGGCTGAGGGCGCTGACGTAGAGCACCGGAAACCCGAGACGCTCGTAGGGCGCCATCAGGCGGCGGACTTCCTCATCCGGGGCGATGTCCATCTTGTTCACGCAGATGCACGCCGGCAGAGCGGCGCGGCGGGCCAGCGCCAGGGCACGGTCGAGCAGGGCAAAGTGGATCCCCGGATCACGGGCGGCGGCGACAAACATCACCTGGTCCGGATTGGCCAGGATGACCTGCTCCTTCGGCACGCCGCCCGTACGGCGGCGCGAGTGATCCCGCCCCGACCGCGCGAGCTGGTTCCGGCGCGGCAGGAGCTCTTCCACGACACCTTCGTCAGGCCCCAGCCGTTTGTAGACCACGCGGTCGCCGGCCACCATCTGGGCGGAGGCCTGGCGCAAGCGGCCGCGCAGGGCGCAGCGTAGCACCCCATCCCCGGTCAGGACATCGCACGTCTGACCGAAGACGGCCGAGACGAGCCCTTCCTCCGCGAGGGGCGAAATGGAAACACTCTGGCAACTGGAATTGGACACGGCGCCAGTGTAGCACGCGCCGGCTGACCTGCGAGTCCCGATGCCACGCCAACCCGACCCACTGTTGCAGGACCCGGCGGCCTCCCCGCCGAATGGTGGTGCAATCACTTATTGATCCGGTTGCGCACTCCGAACCATCCGCCTCTCATGCGCGTCTTCATCAGTCACTCGTCTCCGGACAAACCGGCCGTTCGAATCCTGGTCGCTGCCCTGACGGAGAGGGGCATCGAATGCTGGCTGGATGAGCAGGAGATCGGTCCCCGGGACGACTTCGTCCGGCGCATCAACGAGGGGCTGGATGGGGCAGCGGCCGGGCTGGTCGTCTTCTCGACGAACTCCGCCGGCAGCCACTGGGTGTCGGCCGAGGTGAGCTACCTGCTCTACGCGCACTTCTCGGAAGGAAAGGCGCTGATCCCGGTGGTTCTGGGAAACGCCGCTGACGTGCGGTCCCTGATCCCCCCGCTGGCCAGGCCGATCCTGCGCTGGAAGATCGAGCGGCGCCATTGAGCGCATCGTAAAGGAGTTGGCAGATGCTGTCGCAGGAGATCAAGATCCTTTCTCCGGACAGTCCCTTGATCTGGCTAGAGGAGGAGCTGAACGCTATGCGGCACACCCATACTCGGGGACTGATGCTGTCCCTTATTGGTACACGGAGGATGCTCTACAATCAACCTCAACGGAACATATCGGTGGACCTTCGAGCCCGCTTGTTCGCGGAACTTTCGCTTCTAGAGCAAGAAGTCAAGAGACTCAGCGAACCCGAGAAGGAGACCGGATCCTCCGGCGCGGCGAGCGACCGGGGTTCGGGGGCTGCTGTCAGGACTCAGCGAACCCCAGAAGGAGACCGGATCCTCCGGCTCTTCGCCTCGCTCCTGAAAAACGACCCGGAGTTCAGAACCGTAATATCGGAGCTAGGGATTGACACCCTGGAGTGGGCGCCCACCTTTGCCGAGTGGGATGCGGAGATCTCGGCATTCATCCCGGATTACTGGCCGCCCCTCTACAAGGAATTCAGAGAAGACGTTTACAGCAACTCGGTGAAGTTGTTTACGAGGAGGAAAGGCTATGCACCAACCGCTCCACCAGGAAGTCCTCCGGCGCCTGCGCCTGAACCGACCGGAGACAGTCCGCCGCTGGAGGAAGGAGGGGACCCTGGAAGCCAACCTGGAGCTAAAGGTGGAGTCCATCCTGACGGCGACGGAGAGATACAAGGAGTCGGGGATGGAGGCGGACTTGGCGACGGAACAGGCGATCTCGATATTGACGTGCTACGTCCCGGATCCGGGGGAGGACTGCCCGGAGACCAACGGACTGGCCCTCAGACTCCAATAATCCGGCACCCTGGGCTTCACGACTACACCATCACCGACGCCCACGATGTAGGCACCGGCACGTGAATATGAGCGAGGCTTTCCCCGCCACAGCCAGGGACTCGCTGCGCCGCGCCCTGACGATCTCCGAGGGCCTGGCCACCAGCGGCCGACTGCAGCCGGTGGATGCCTGGATGGTCCCTGACCTACGGCGGCGGCTGGAGAGTCTTCCCGACTGACCAGTCAGACTGGTCAGACTCGTCAGACGGGTCGGACTGGCCGGGTGGGTTACCTGGGCGGGGCGGGTAGCCGGTACTCGGGCTGTGGGTCGGGCCGGCCCGTTTGGGGGGTGTTGATCCGGCGCAGGGCCAGGAGGCCGCCGAGGAGGGCGACGGCAAGGATCGCGGCGATCGGGCCGAGGTACTCCGTCCAGCGTCCCACCGGGGCCTCCTTTCAGACCACCGCCGAGCGGCGGAAGGTGGGGCGCGCCGGCCGGATGGGCTTCAGGGTGACCACGTGGTCCGGCTCGTAGTCGAGCAGTTTCAGCCAGTCTTCCTGCACGTCGGTCTTGGGGAAGATCTCGTTCTCCCGGTACTCCGTCTCCAGGGCGAGGCGGACGTCGTCCGCTGAGACGCCCACGTCGTCATCCCCGGTGGCGATGGCGCGGCGGATGGCGGCGTCTTTCGCCCGCTCGACGACGCTCTTGATCAGGGCGCCGGAGACGAGGTCCCGCCAGTAGAGGCGTTCGATGCCGCCGTTGCGCAGGTGCACCTCCAGGAACTCAGTCTCCGGCTCGGCGCGGAACAGGTGGCTCACTGCTCCATCCAGGAGTTGCTCGCGGGCGGCGGCGGCATCACCCGCGGCGGCGACCATCGCCGGATCGAGCGGGGTGCCGGCGTGCAGGTAGATGCCGAAGATGGCGCGGGACCCGGCGCGGTCCGGCCGGCGGATCTTCACCTTGCGGTCGATCCGCTCCGGACGGAGGATGGCGGGGTCGATGTAGTCCGGCCGGTTGCTGGTCAGCATCACGACGACGTTTTCAAGCCCCACCAGGCCATCCATCTCCGCCGCGAACTGCGGCACCAGGGTGTTGGCGATGTTCATGTAGCGGCCGCTGGTTCGGGTTCGCAGCAGCGATTCGGCTTCGTCGATGAAGAGGAAGACCAGGTTGCCGGCGCTGGCCCGCTCCCGCGCCTGGGCGAAGATTTCGCGGACCATCCGCTCACTCTCGCCGAGCCACATGTTCAGGATCTTCGGACCGTTGATGAACATGAAGTACTCCTTCACGTCCCGTCCCAGCCGCTGCGAGTACTCTCGCGTGAGGTTGTAGGCGGCCGCCTTGCCGATCAGCGTCTTGCCGCAGCCGGGGGGGCCGTAGAGCAGGATGCCCTTTAGCGGCCGCTTCTCAAATTTGCGGTAGAGCTCGGGATAGAGCAGCGGGTGTTCGATGGCGTCGCGGATGATGCCGATCGCCTCTTCCTGCCCGCCGACCTTCTCCCAGGGAAGCTCCGGCACTTCCTCGAGGTAGAAGTCGCGCGCCTCCTGCTTGGGGTAGTGCTCCAGCGCCACGCGGAAGTTGGGGTCCACGCGGATCTCGTCGCCGGCCTTGAGTTCGGCGTCGGCGAGAGCGCCGGAGCGTCGCACCACGCGCGCATTCTGCCCCGCAGCGTCCAGATCCGCGCGGATCCGGTCGCCATCCAGCAACTGGCCCACGCGCGCGATCGGACCGCCGGGCCAGTAGCCCAGGTCCCCAACGATGGCATAAGCCTCGTTCAGCTTGACTCGCGTGCCTACCGCGAGCCCGAGGGCATCCAGGTTCGGATCGACGCCGCAGATGTACTCGGTCTCACCGAGGGCCACCGCCATCTGCCCGTCCGCCGACTCGCCCAGGAAGGTTGCCACGCGATTCGCGGGGGCGGTGAGGCGCTGGTAGGCCTCTTCGTAGTCCGCCAACAGGCGCTGCGCCTCCTCGAACTGCTCCTCGTCCATCTCAAGCTGCCGCCGGAGCAGCAGCAGGTGGTTCACCAACCGGCTATCGTCCCCCGGCGCCAGCGAGAGGACCCGATCCACCAGCGAGAGCGCGCGATAGCGCGTCTCCGCCGCCCGGGGGCCGTCCACCTCCCCGCGCACCGTCCCGAAGGCGTCCCGAGGCTCGCCCGTCCGTTCATCCATGTTCGACACGTCGTCCCCCGTCTTCCCGGCATGCGGCCCGTTGATCCTCACACCCCGGCCTCATTCTATACAGGCCCGAACAGCACGGCCGCTCCCGCCCTCGCCGCTGCCAGGGTCGGAACGGCAGGCCGCGGCCGGCGAGGATTGCCGCCGTGGGGCCGAGGGGTTAGACTGGGGGCCGATTCAGCGGGGAGAACCAACAGCGATGAGTGCTCGTGACGACGGACGGCGGCCCGACCAGATGCGTGCCGTCAAGATCACGCCCGACTTCATGAAGTACGCGGAAGGGTCGTGCTTGATCGAGGTCGGCGACACCCGGGTGATCTGCACAGCCTCATTTGAGGACCGCGTCCCGCCGTGGCTCAAGGGGCAGGGCAGCGGCTGGGTCTCCGCGGAATACAGCATGCTGCCGCGCGCCAACCGGCAGCGGACCCCGCGGGATGTCGGCAAGGCCGCCAGCGGCCGGACGGTGGAAATCCAGCGCCTGATCGGCCGGTCGCTCCGGTCGGTAGTGGACATGGCCATCCTGGGGGAGCGGACCATCTGGCTCGACTGCGACGTGCTGCAGGCGGACGGCGGCACAAGAACGGCGGCCATCACCGGGAGCTACGTGGCCCTCTCCCGGTGCTTGCAGCGCCTTCGGGCAGATGGAATTCTGAAGAAATGGCCGATCAAGGATCAGGTGGCCGCGGTCAGCGTCGGCATTGTCGGCACCCAGGTCTGTCTGGATCTCTGTTACGCCGAGGACAGCTCGGCGGCCGTGGACATGAACATCGTGCTCACCGGCGACGGCCGGCTGGTGGAAGTGCAGGGGACGGCGGAGGGTGAGCCGTTCACGCGAGGGCAGATGGGGCTGCTGATGGAGAGCGCCTTCGCCGGGGTGGAGCGACTCTTCGAGCTGCAGCGTGAAGCGATCGAGGCACCGCGGGCCTGATGTCGCCGGAACGGATCGCCTCCACCGGGCCGCCGTCGGTCGCCGCCGCGTCCGGCATCTTCGAACTCGTCCTGGCGACCCGGAACGAGGGAAAGGTCCGCGAATTCCAGGCGCTGTTGGGCTCGCTGCCGCTCCAGATCCGGGGCGCGGACGGAATGCCCGAGGTGGAGGAAACCGGCACCTCCTTCGCCGAGAATGCCGAACTGAAGGCCCGCGCCGCCGCCGGGTGGTTCGGCGTCTGGGCGATCGCGGACGACTCGGGGCTCGAAGTGGATGCGCTCGACGGAGCGCCAGGGGTCCAGAGTAATCGCTTCGCCGGCGAGGGGACCACCGAGGCCGATCGCAACCGCCGGTTGCTCGAGCTGCTGGCGGAAGTCCCGCCTGCGCTGCGGACGGCCCGGTACCGTGCGGCGGTGGCCATCGCCTCTCCGGACGGCCGCGTCTGGGTGTTCGAAGGGGCGTGTGACGGCCAGATCGTCGACGACCCGCGCGGGAGCGGCGGCTTCGGCTACGACCCCCATTTCCTGCTCCCGGAGTGGGGAAGGACGATGAGCGAACTGGCTCCGGAAGAAAAGAACCGCATCAGCCACCGCGCCCGGGCCTTCGCGGCGGCGCGGACCATGTTGGAGCGGCTTTGCGGTTCCCAGCCGCCGGGCGCCATTCCGTGATGCCGGACGCCCCGCGGCTCTGTATCTTCCCCGCCATTGACCTGCGCGCCGGCCGCTGTGTTCGCCTTTTCCAGGGCGACTACGCCCAGGAGACCGTCTTCGACGACGATCCCGTGGGCGTCGCGCTGCGATGGCGGGACGAAGGCGCAGAGTGGCTGCACGTTGTCGACCTGGATGCCGCCCGGGCGCCGGTGGGTGAGGCCGGTCGCGGTGAGAATCTGCGCGTCGTCGCTCGCATCGCCGCGGCGGTGGAAATCCCCGTGCAGATGGGTGGCGGCGTCCGAGATCGGGAATCCGCACGACGAGTGCTTGAGGCAGGGGTCCGCCGGGCCATCATCGGGACCGCCGCTGCGGGAGAGTTCGAAGCGGCCGCGGCCCTGTTCGGGGAGTTCGGGGAGAGCCTCGTACTCGGCGTGGATGCCCGGGATGGCCGGGTCGCCGTGGCGGGTTGGCAGCAATCCACCGCCCTGGATGCTGTGGAGCTGACCGTCCGCCTCGCAACGGCGGGTGCCCGGCGGGTTATCTTCACCGATATCGCGACGGACGGCACCGGCCGCGGTCCCAGTATCGAAGCAACCCGTCGCCTCGCCCTGGCGGCGGGCATCCCCGTCATCGCCAGTGGGGGTATCGGCAGCCCGACGGATGTGGCCGCGGTACGCGCCCTCGTGACGGAGGGCGTCGAGGGGTTGATCATCGGCCAGGCGCTCTACACCGGTGCCGTCAAGCTACCGGAAGCGATCGCACTCGCGGGGGGCCGCCCATGCTGACCCGCCGCATCATCCCCGCGCTCGACATCCAGGATGGCCGGGTGGTGAAGTGTGTCCGCTTTCTGAACCCGCGCGATGCGGGCGACCCGGTGGATCTGGCCCAGCTCTACGACCGCGAAGGGGCGGATGAGATCGTCTTCCTCGACATTACCGCCTCGCACGAACAGCGCGGGCTCATCCTCGACGTGGCCCGGCGCGTGGCAGAGCACGTATTCATCCCCTTCACCGTGGGCGGCGGGATCCGCACCGTGGAGGAGATGCGCTCAATACTCGCCACCGGCGCGGACAAGATCTTCATCAACACCAGCGCCGTCACCGATCCCGACCTCATCTCCGAGGGCGCGGATCGCTTCGGCACGCAATGCATCGTCGTCGCCATCGATGCCCGCCGACGGCCGGACGGCAGCTATGAGGTCTACACCCACGGTGGTCGGCGACCGACCGGGCTGGAGGCTGTCCGCTGGGCGGAAGAGGTGCACCGTCGTGGTGCCGGCGAGATTCTGCTGACCAGCATGGACGCCGACGGGACGCAGGCCGGATACGACATCCCCGTGACCCGAGCGATTGCGGACGCAGTGCCGATCCCGGTGATCGCCTCGGGCGGGGCCGGCACGCTGCAGCACCTGTACGCGGGGGTCACCGAGGGCCATGCCGACGCGGTGCTCGTCGCGTCGCTCGTCCACTACCAGATTCACACCATCCGCGAGATGAAAGAGTACCTGGCCGGGCGGGGAGTCCCTGTTCGACCGGTGCTGAGGAGCGACCCATGACCGAATTCGCCGCCATGCTCAAGTTCTCCGCCGACGGGCTGATCCCCGCCGTCATCCAGGATGCCGCCAACGGCGACGTGCTGATGGTCGGCTACATGAACGTCGATGCGCTGGAGCAGACCGTGGCGACGGGTCGGGTGACCTACTGGAGCCGGAGTCGCCAGCGGTACTGGGTGAAGGGCGAGAGCTCGGGTCACTTCCAGCATGTGGTGGATATCCGCGCCGATTGCGATCTGGATGCCCTGCTGATCCGTGTCCACCAGGAAGGCGTCGCCTGCCACGAAGGCTACCGCAGTTGCTTCTTCCGCTCTCTCGGGGAGGAGGGGGACCTGCATGTGGTCGAGTCGCGCGAGGTCGATCCGACGGAGATCTACGGGGTGGGCGGCGGGCATTGAAGCTCCGCAGCGCCGAATCATTGCCCCGGAATGCCAGCCATGTCGGACCAAGAGCCCCGATCGCCGCTGTCGAATGAGGTAGCCGTTCAGCGAGCCTCGGCCCTCATCGAGATGCACAGGGCTGAGGAGGCCCTGCCGATTCTGCGCTCCGCCCTGGCGTCAGATCCCGAGGATGGAATGGCGATGTGTGAGCTCGCCCGGGCGTACCTCTCCCTGCGGCGGTATGCCGAGTCGCGAGAGGCGGCGATCGCGGCCTCGGGACTGCTGCCCGACAACGAATGGCCGTGCCGCGTGCGCGCCTATGCAGCGATGAACATGAGTCTCCGGCGCGAGGCGATGGATGCGGCGAGGATGGCCGTTCAGCTAGCCCCTTGGGAGCCGCGCGCCTTCCATGGCCTGGCCGAGGTGATGTTGCACTTCTACCACCGCAAGGGCGCACTGGAGGCGAGCGAGAAGCTCGTGGAACTGGCTCCCGATTGGGCGGACGCGCACGATACCCGGGGCCGGGTGATGCTGATGGCGGGCAAGCCGGCGCTGGCAGAGGAGTGCTTCAAGCGGGCCCTGGCGCTGGACCCCAATGCCGGCCACACCCACAACAACCTCGGCGTCGCACTGCAGCAGCGGAACAAGCATCGGGAGTCCATCGATGCGTTCGAGCGGGCGGCAAAAATCGACCCTCGCCAGCAGCACGCCCATCGCAACCTCGCCTCAGCGGTGGACAAGCTCGGTCAGTTCGGCGCAATGGGGCTGGCGGTTGCCGTGCTCGCGATCCTGCGGGCGGCCCTGGTTGCCAGCCACCCCGAGGGAACGCCCGGTTGGATGCCCTATGCGACCGTCATCGCGCTTGCGCTCGTCGTCATCGGCCCCCTCGCGTGGCATCACCGCCAGTTTCGCACCCTGCCGCAGGAAACTCAGGCGTGGTATCGGGACCTCAGCCGACGGCGCCGTCGGTTTTACGTTGGCTTCTTCGCCTGGGGTGTCGGGCTGGTAGCAGGTTGGATCTTCGGGCTCCTGTTGTGGCTCCTGCTGGCGGGGTTGATTCTCGGGGCAGCGCTGACCTGGTTGACGCCCGTGCTGGGAGTTGGCGCGATCGGCTGGACCGCCGTGATGGTCCGCGTGACTCGTCGGGCGAATCGTTGGGAGACTGAGAACCGGCCATGACCTGCATGTGATTGTGGTCACGTGCGAGAGGTTGAGAGTGCCTGCCCGAAGAATCGGCATCTGGAGAGAGCCGGTGCGCCCGCCGGTGACGGAGGCCGCCATGGCAGTCCCCTCGACGCCCGACCCGATTCAGGCTTTCTGGCGCCCGAGCGCGCCCGATGGTGCGCCGCCTCCGCGCGAGGTGCGGCTGGCAGTGACGATGGTGGGAGGGATCTCCCTCGCCATCTACGAAAACGGCGCCGCTCAGGAGCTGTTCCAGATGACGCGCGGCCTCGGCATGTACGGGCTGCTCAAGCAGATCACCTGCTCGCATGCGTACGTGGACATCCTCTCCGGCACCTCCGCGGGCGGTATCAACAGCCTCTTCCTTGCCGCGGCCCTGTGCCAGAAGACGGATCTCTGGCCGACGCGGGAGATCTGGATCCGGCTCGCCGACATCGACCGGCTGCTCCAGGAGCCCAACAACCCCAACGTCGAGGCAGTGCTCAGGGGGAATGACTTCTATTTGCCGGAGTTGGTGAAAGCCTTCAGCGCCATTGCGGACGAGAACAACGCCTCCACGCCCACCTGGGACAGGTCGACGACCACCAGGCCTCCCGTCAACTCGGGCTGCACCGGTAACGGCACTGACGCTCAGTATGGGGATCTGGATCTCTTCATCACCGGGACCTACCTGCGCGGACGCCCCAGCACGTTCTTCGACGCTCGCAACACCCCGATCTTCTGCGAGGACTTCGGCGGCGTCTTCCACCTCCGGCATCGCCCGGCCGAAGGGAAGAGCCACCTGACGTGGACGCTCGGTGAGGATTTGATCGAGAAGGCCACCGACCTGGCCGGCGACCGCCGGCGGGATGAGCAGGGCATCCGTACCGCCCTCAAGTCGAATGGCCCGGCTCGCAGGCGGGAGATCTGCCGACGGCTGGCGGTCATCGCGCGGACGACCTCCTCCCTCCCGGCGCTTTTTGAACCCTCGCGCGTCGAACGCTCCCTGATGAACGGCGTCATCGACCTGCCCGCGACCCACGACATCAACTACTTCGGCGATGGCGGCTACCTGAACAACCGGCCCATCAACCTGAGCCTGCGGGCGATCTTCGAGCGGCCTGCAGACAAAGAGGTTATCCGCAAGCTGATCTTTGTCGAGCCCGTTCCGGACCAGTACGGGGTGCAGCCTCGAGAGGAACAGCCTCCACCCACCGCGCTGGGCCACCTCGCCTTCTGGAACCAGGTTCCCTCCCACCAGAGTCTCAGCGTCTGGTTCGACCAGATCCGCGAGCACAACGACGCGGCACGGCGGCTCGCTGAGGAGCTGAAGGTCGTCCGGACGCACCTTCAGCCCGGAGACGCGGTGAGCCCGATCTCCCGCGACCTCTGGCTCAAGCTCCGCGTGCTCGACATCCGCGACTTCGTGATGGGGTGCTGGCGCCGGTCCGCCGGCCTGACCGGGTTTGACGGCCTCACGGCGGGTTCCCCGGCGGACGCCGTGGAAAACCGTGGGCTTCAACTTGCGCGGGCCGAGCTGTTGCGGCGCGTCGAGGTGCTGCTGCTGGAGTACCTGGAGCGCGAGTTCCTCCACGGCGACGAGTCCGCACGGGCGAGGCTGCACTCCTTCGACCCGCTCTTCCTGCTCCGGATCCTCGGCCGGGCGAGCCGGGAGCTGCGTGACCTGCTGTATCCCGGCGGCACCAGCAGCGAGAACCTGACCGAATACTCCTCCGGCAGAACTCCGCAGGGGCTGCTCCAGGAGATGCTCCAGTATCTGGAGGGCCTGGATCCCGAACTGCCCTCAACGTTGCGCGCGGCGATCCGCGAGGTGGAGGATCTAAGCCTGGCCGCGCGGCGAATCCGCGACGCGGTGTGCGAGGTCACCACTGAGCTTCTTGCCGACCAGAATCTGGAGCTTGGGCGCCTGCTCGTCCCGCCGTCGGCTGCCGACGCGCAACAACGGCGAAGCGTCATCGAGGAGAAACTCCAGGATCCGGAGGCCGTCAGGCAGCTCACGGAGCAGGCAGCGATTGCCCTCCGTGCGCGGCTGATGCAACTGCTGGCTCCCATCGAGGGGGCGCTGTCGCCTGACGACGTTGACGCAGTCCTCCAAACGCGGCTCGCGACCGTTCGCGCGGACCGGCCGCCCAACCCGGTGCTGCCTACAGAACCGGCGGACCCCGAGACGATGATCCGACAGATGCACGGCCGGCTCGCGGCAGCGTTTCGCCGAGCGGCCGAAAGCATTCGCAGTCAGGACGGCTGGAAGGCCGCCCTCCCGGCGGGAGCGACCCAGCGCTCGCTCCTGCTGCACGAGGGGCTGGAACACGAAGACGCCGCGCTCGAATACCTGGACGTCTACCTGCATCCGATCGAGCGGGCTTCGCGCATCCAGTGCTTGTCCGAGGTTGAAGTGGTCCATGTCAGCGCCCGGGATGTCCAGATGGGGTTCTCGCAGCGCAGCGCCTCGGCGAAGCTGGCGGGCGATGCCTTCAACTCCCTCGGCGGCTTCTTCAAGCGATCCTGGCGGGTGAACGACCTGATGTGGGGCCGGCTTGACGGCTCCGCCGCGCTCCTGGACGCGCTGCTCGAGCCGGGCCGCCTGGAACGGCTGATCGCGCGCTTTGACTCCCCCGACGCTCCGGTTGCGACGCGGGTACTGGACGCGGTGCAGGGCTACGTCTTGGGCGCGGGCGCCACCCCGGGTTCGCGCGACGACCTCGGTGCCTATCTGGATGCGGAGTACTCCCCGCCGGATTCGGGAGTGACAGGGTGGGCCATGGCCAGACCTAAGATCGAGGCCTGGCTTCGGAGCGGCACCGCTCAACTCGCCCCCGACGGGATGAGGCTGCTGAAGGAGTTCATCCTGGCCCGCCACCAGATCGAGATCCTGCAGCAGGAGGTGCCCGATGCACTGGCCGAGGCCGTCGCCGAGCACGCGGAGTGGCAGGGCGAAGATCGGGTGGCTGACGGCACGCCGGTCCTTCGCGATGCCGCCGAGCAGGGAGTCGCCTCCGGCCTGGCGGTAGCCGCCGACATGCTCTCCCGGAAGCTCGGCGTTCAGCCGGATTCCCCGACCCGGTCCGCCGTCGGAGCCCAATCCCGAGGCATGGTGAATGACCTCTTCCGCGATGGGGACGGCAGATTCTCAGTCACCCAACTGGTCGGCTTCTTCACCAACGAGTACCGCATCGGCGAGGAGACACTCTCCCGCGACGTTCCGCCGTTGGTGAACCTGGAACGGGCCGCACGCGGGGTTCTGGCGACCTTGCATGTGGTCGAGAACTCGCTGACCGAGCGGGTGAAGGCGTGCGCGGCCTCACGCCTGGCCGGCACCTGGGTGATCCAGCCGGTCGGTATCGTGGCGGGGGCGTTCTTCAACTTCACCAACGCCATGCGCATGGGGCGGGCAGCGCAGGCCGCCATCCACGCTGTGCTGTGGGGATTGATCGTGGGGGGAGTGCTGCTGAGCTTCACGGGCTGGAACGAGAAGTTTCGTTGGCAAACCTGGGGGGTTGTGGTTCTGGCTCTCCTCATGGAGAGCCTGTGGTGGTCGTTCCAGGCGCGCTCATGGCAGTTCGCCGGGCGGCTGATGGCGGGGGTTGGCGGGCCAATGTGCGTCTACAGCCTGTTGTACGGGCCAGCCCTCTCCGTCCCCGCTTCCTTCAGCTCCGTACCGCTCATCCAGACGCTCGGGATCCAATTCCGAAGCTTCGTGCACTCCATCCGCCCGCAGGGTGAAGCTCCCCCCGCCATCGTCTGGCAGCTCGGGCTCCTCATGCTGGTGGCCGGGTGCATCACCTACATTTGGGGCCGGCTGCGGACCAGCATCGGCCCCCTCCGCGACACGGCCTCGTTGGCCACCCTGAGCCTGATCGTGGCCGGCGGCATACTCCTCGTCCGGTGGGGGCTCCATCCCACCGACTTGCTCACTCCAACGCTCACCCGATCACTTCCGCTGCCGCTCCTTTCCATCTCCTTGATCGTCGCGCTGGTGGAGTACCTGATACTCCGGCACACGGTGATGCCGACCTGGATCCTGCGATTCGAGATGGCGGGGTCGCCGTCCGCCGCGCGAATGCTGGTGACACAGTTCCCGGTTTCCATCGTAAGACTGGCGGCGTGGACGCGCGGGCTCCACGCCGTGGCGTTTTCGACGATGGTCGTGGCGACGACCTGTCTCACGCTCCGGGCGGATGAGTATCTGCATGACGCACTTGGCGACCTGGGGACCGGGCTGGCGCTTGCCGCCCTGGCGTCGATTCCGCTTGACCTGATAGGGACAGGATGCATGGTCCAGCTCATCCGCAGATTGTCCGACAAGAGCTGGCGGGAGGTAGGCGACCTTCATCTCCGCGCGCTCCGGCTCTGTTCGCGGGTGCGATACGGCCTGATCGGCGTGGTGGTCGCCTACCTGGTGCTGGCGATCGGCATCCGCCTCACGCCGCCGCAGGGGAGCGTCGCCTCCAGGGGACCGACCGTGCCCTCATCGGGAAGTGCGGTCGATCCAGCGGAGGGTCTCGGGAGCCTGCCAATCCGTCAGCCGCCCAAGTAGGCGGCGCGGGTCTTCATCCGTGATCGCCAGTGCCTGATGCTGCGGCCGGACGAACCCCTCGCTCACGGCGTGCTCGAAGAGAGTCAGGAGGGGGTCAAAGAAGCCCGCGACGTTGAGCAGACCGATGGGGCGGCCCTGAATGCCGAGCTGGCTCCAGGTCAGCGCCTCGCAAAGTTCGTCCAGGGTGCCGAATCCCCCCGGAAGGGCAAGGGTGGCGTCTGAGAGGTCGGCCATCAGGGCCTTGCGTTCGTGCATCGTGCGGACCACCACCAGCCGCGTCAGCCTGGTGTGGGCGACCTCCCAGGTTACAAGGTCCTCTGGAATCACTCCTGTGACTTCGCCGCCAGCCGCCAACGCGGCGTCCGCCACGGCGCCCATGAGCCCCACGTTTCCGCCGCCGTAGACGAGGTGAATCCCACGATCCGCCAGCAACCCGCCCACCTCGTGGGCAGCGGCGAGGTACTCCGGCCGAGCACCGCGACTGGAGCCGCAGAAGACGCAGAGAGCCCGGATCTGCGGCACGAGCGGCTAGATGTGTCGCACTTTGGTGCGGGGAGAGCTGGCGGCTGAGGTGGAGCTTCCCGTGTTGGTCGCGTAGAACACGCCGATTTGCCGCCGCGTCTCCTCGCTGCCGCACTCGGGGCAGGGCGCGGGCAGCGTCATTTCGTCTATCTTCCGCTTCAGTGTGAATTCGGCCTCGCAGGCCTCGCACCGATAGTCGTAGAATGGCATCCCTACTTCTCCCCGGCCCGGCTGTTCGCGAATCCTGCGCAACCCCTGGGCCCTAACCTCGTTATATCCGCCGGGACAGACTCCGCGGTGAGGGTCCCGGGCAGGAGAGCGCCTGCGCCGGGGCGAATCGTGGACCGAACTGGGGGTGAAACATGGCCGGGTTTTTCAACCGACTTCTGAATCAGTGGATCGACGTCATCGAGTGGACGGATACGACCAACGATACGATGGTCTTCCGCTTCCCGGTGGCCAACAGTGAGATCAAGATGGGGGCGAAGCTGACCGTCCGCGAGGGTCAGGTTGCCGTCTTCGTCAACGAGGGTCAGATCGCGGACGTGTTCGGCCCGGGGCTGCACACCCTGGCGACCCAGAACATGCCGCTGCTCACGATGTTGAAGAGCTGGCCGCATGGCTTCAACTCCCCGTTCAAGGCGGATGTCTACTTCTTCAGTACCAGGCAGTTCACCGACCTGAAGTGGGGGACGAGCAACCCGATCCCGATGCGAGACGCGGACTTCGGGGTCGTGCGCACGCGGGCGTTCGGCAGCTATGCCCTGCGCATCACGGATGCTTCAAAGTTTCTGCGCGAGGTGGTCGGCACCGACGGGCTCTTCCAGACCGGCGAGATCACCGGCCAGCTTCGGGACCTGGTCGTGACTGAGTTCACGACCGTGCTCGGGGAGCTGAAGGTGCCGGTGCTGGATCTGGCCGCCAACTACCGGACGCTGTCGGCCGACATCCAGAAGCAATTGAGCGACCACTTCGGCCAGTACGGGCTCGAGCTCACCCGCTTCCTCATCGAGAACATCTCCGTGCCGCCAGAGGTGGAGGCCGCGATGGACAAGCGTTCCAGCATGGGAGTGCTGGGAGTGCGTGACTTCACCACCTTCCAGGCCGGCACCGCGATGGAGGTGGGAGCTGCCGCCGGTGGGGGGAGCCCGGCCGGCGACATGGCGCAGATGATGGCCGGCATGGCGATTGGGCAGCAGTTGGTGCAGAATATGCAGGCCGCTGCCAATCCTCCCGCTACGGCTCCTGCTGCCCCAGGCAAGACCGTCGTGGAGCGGCTGAAGGAACTCAAGGAGCTTCACGAAGCGGGGATCCTCACGGATGACGAGTTTGCGGCGAAGAAGGCCGATCTCGTCAGCCAGCTCTAGCCCAGAGAGTCGGTCCACATGAGCGCGGGCATTGAGCACGAGTTACTGGCCGTCGGCTCAACGCACGGCCCCGGAGACGTTCGCAAATTCCCCTGCAAGCAGTGCGGGGCGCAGCTCAGCTTCTCTCCGGGGCAAACCCTGCTTGAGTGTGCCCACTGCGGGCATCGGGAGCAGATCCCGACCACCCCCGAAGAGATCGCGGCTGTCCGGGAGTACGACCTGGAAGCGGCGCTCGCCAGCATGCCGCAGACCACCGGATGGGGCGAGGAGCGGCGATCGGTCGCCTGCGAGAACTGCGGGGCGGTCAGCACCTTCGAGCCCGGGCAAGTCGCGGGCCAGTGCGCCTTCTGCGGCTCCAACAAGATTGTCGAGCGGCCGTCTGAGGTCAACGTCATCCAGCCCGAGACCCTGGTCCCGTTCCGTGTCCGCAAGGAAGAGGCCACGGCTCAGTTCCGGACCTGGATCTCGAAGCTCTGGTTTCGGCCGAACAACCTCAAGCACGCGGGCCAGCTAGCCAAGATCTCCGGCGCGTACCTGCCCTTCTGGACCTACGACGCCTTTACCGCGTCAAGCTGGACGGCGATGCGGGGCTGGCACTACTACGAGACGGAAACCTACACGGAGACCGACTCGAATGGGAACACCGTCACCCGGACCCGCCAGGTCCAGCGCACGCGGTGGGAGCCCGCCTGGGGAACGCGGCAAGACTTCTTCGACGACGAGCTGGTGTGCGCTTCGCGCGGACTGCCTCCTAAGCTGATTCAGGGCGTCTGCCCGTTCGACCTGGCGGAGCTCCAGGGCTATCAGCCCGCGTTTCTCTCCGGGTTCACCGCAGAGGAGTACCAGGTTGATCTCGGCCAGGGGTGGCTCGTCGCGCGGGAACGCATGGAGAGCGCCATCCACAGCCGCTGCGCGGGCGATGTCGGCGGCGACACCCACCGGGATCTGCACGTGGACACCGCCTGGAGCCAGATGACCTGGAAGCATCTCTTGCTCCCGATCTGGGTGGCGGCCTATCTGTACAACGGCAAGAGCTACCGGTTCCTGGTCAATGGCCAGACGGGGAAGGCGACAGGCGAGGCACCGCTGAGCTGGTGGAAGATCGGCACCCTGATCCTGGTGATCGTGCTGATCGTCGTAGGCATTGTGCTCTTCCTGCGCTGGAAGGAAGGGCAAACGACCATGGGACTCGGTCCGGCGGCCGGCCTGGGGGTGGGTCCGGCAGCGGTGGGGCGACCGGAGGTGGGAGAACTGATCCTGTGCCTCGCCCGGCTGCTCTGATGCGCTTGCGCCGGCCCCAACGAATATTCTAAACCCTCTTTACTTAAGAAGGTTGACTAACCCCAGGCGGGGCGCGATCATGCGGATATGCGCAACTCCGCCACCCGCCCGCCGGTGCTCCTCAGCCGGATCAACGAACGCACGGTGCTCCAACTGATCCAGGACCGGGGCCCGCTCTCGCGCGCCGACCTTGCGCGGCTCTCCGGATTGAGCGCGCCGACGGCCTCTCGGGCGGTGGAAGCCCTCTTGCGCTATGGCTGGTTGGAAGAGGTCGATGCCTGCGAGCCTTCCCGAGGGAGGCCGGCTCGTCGAGTGCGACTGGTGGCCTCGGGCACACAAATACTGGGGCTGGTGTTGGATGCCGGCAAGTGCCGGATGGTGGCGGCGGGGCTCGATGGCATCATCCTCGAGGACCAGGTGCGCGAGTTTCCCACGCCCGGCACCTACGACGCCCTGATTGACGCCTCCGAGGCCGCGGCTCTGACCTTGATGAACCGACCAGGCGTCTCGACGCTCGGCATCGGCATCAGCATGCCCGGGCTGCTCGACAGCCGGCTGCGGCGGGGTGTCCTGTCGCCGAATCTGCCGGTGACGGACCGGCAAGCTCCCGCCGACGACCTGGCAGAGCGACTGGGGCTGGCTGCCAGCCTGGCGCAGGAGTCGCACGCGCTCTGTCTGGCCGAGCGGCGGTTCGGCGCAGCCCGAGGGCTGGATGACTTCGCGATGATGGATGTCGCCACGGGGGTCGGGCTGGGGATTGTCAGCGGCGGACGCCTGTTGACCGGCAATAGCGGCCTGGCCGGCGAGTTGGGACACATCACGGTCCAGGCCGGCGGCGGTAGGTCCTGCGGATGCGGCAATGCCGGGTGCCTGGAGACCGTCGCCAGCGATACGGCGTTGGCTCTGATGGTGTCGGAACGGCTGGGACGTGCCCTCACGATCGACCAGGTGGTGGACCTGGCCAACCGCGACCCGGGCGTGGTGGACGCGGAGTTGAACGAGGTGCTGGGTTATCTGGCGATAGGCATTGGGGCAGTGATCAATCTGTTCAACCCCTCCACGCTCTTCGTTCACGGGCGGATGTTTGCCGCGGGCGGGGATGTGTTCGACCGGCTCCTGGCGGAGACGCAACGCCGAACGCTGCCGCCGACGTATTCTGATTGCCGGATCGTCCAGGCTCGGGGGAGCAAGCGGCAGGGTGCCATCGCGGCCATTCTGGAGCACCTTACCGAAGCCGTCGCGCCGCACTACCCGCCCACCTCGGCTTCCACCTCGCTCCCGCTGGCTGAGGCACGAGCCTTCGCCGTTGCCGGCTGAAATTCGCCCGGAGATCCGTATGTCTTCCACAACTCGCCGCCTCCTACCGGCCCTTTTCCTCGCGATCGCGGCGGGTGCGCCGGCTGTGATCGCCGCAACCGCCCCCGTCAAGCCAGCGGCCCGGCCTGCCGCTGGGGCGCCGGTCTTTGCCGACGTGCGGAAGGTTCTGGAGAAGAACTGCCTGGCGTGCCACAGCGGCGAGAAGGCCCAGGGAGGGCTGCGTCTTACGTCGCGAGCCGATCTGCTGAAGGGTGGCGCGACCGGTCCCTCCGTCCGGCTGGACAGGCCGCTCGACAGCCTCGTCGTGGCGGCGATCAACTACCGGGGTCGTCGGATGCCTCCCCGCGGGAAGATGTCGCCGGCCGACATCGAGGTGCTGACGCGATGGGTGCGAACCGGGCTCACCTGGCCCTCCGAGTTCGCCAGCCTGGAGCCCAAGGCCCACCCTGCGCCACCGCAGGTGACACCCGAGACGATGAGATTCTGGGCCTACCAGCCCGTCACTCGGCCGCAGCCGCCGGTTGTCCGAAACCGGACCTGGGTGCGCACGCCGATCGATGCCTTTGTCCTGTCGCGGCTTGAGCAGGCGAAGCTGACGCCGAACGCCCCGATCGACCGTACGGGGCTGATCCGCCGCGCGTACTACGACATCCTTGGCCTGCCTCCCACGCCGGAGGAGGTCGCCGCGTTCGCTGCGGACAGGAGCCCCGACGCCTGGGAGAAGGTTGTCAACCGGCTGCTTAGCTCGCCCCAATACGGCGAGAAGTGGGGCCGCCACTGGCTCGACCTGGTCCGCTACGCCGAGACCAATAGCTATGAACGGGATGGCCCGAAGCCCGAGGCCTGGCGGTACCGCGACTACGTGATCAACTCCTTCAACGAGGACAAGCCCTACGATCAGTTCGTCCGGGAGCAGATCGCCGGGGATGAACTTCCCGACCGGACCGCCGCGCATCTGATCGCCACCGGGTTCTACCGCCTCGGCATCTGGGACGATGAACCGGCCGATCCCAAGCTCGCGCTTTACGACGACCTGGACGACATCGTCAACACCACCGGGCAGGTCTTTCTTGGGATGAGCCTGGGGTGCGCCAGGTGCCACGATCACAAGATCGACCCGCTGCCGCAGCGGGACTACTATCGCTTCCTGGCCTTCTTCAGCGGCGTGCGACGGTTCGGGCAGCGCAGCAACGAGTCGGTTGCGGAGGCTTCGCTTCGGCCGATCGCGCCGATGGCGGAGATCGAGCAGCAGCGACGTGCGGTGGCTGAGAATCAGCGCAAGCTGCGCGAAGTCCAGACGGCGATGGAAGCGATCGAGCGTAAGATCCTCCCGGATCTCAGTCCCGTGGAGAAGGAAGAATGGCAGAACCCCGGGGCACGGGTGCCGATCCTTCGGAAGCGGGTACCCGCACTGGTGACGGCGGAGGAGGCGGACGAGTACCTTCGACTCGCCCGCGAGCGGCGCCGCCTGTTCGAGACCCGCCCTTCCGCGCTGGCCTCTGCCCTCTGCGTGACGGAGATCGGGCCCCGGCCTCGGGACACCTTTGTACTCGCACGGGGAAACCCGCAGTCGGAAGGCGAAAAGGTGCTCCCCGGGTTCCCCAGCGTGCTGGGTATGTCCGAGCCGAAGATCGAACCTCGAACCACGGGCGAAACGAGTGGTCGCCGCACGGCGCTGGCCGCCTGGCTGACTGATCCGCGCAACCCCCTCACTGCCCGCGTGATGGTCAACCGGATCTGGCACTACCACTTCGGTAAGGGGATCGTGCGGTCGGTCAGCAACTTCGGCTTCCAGGGAGATCGACCGACGCACCCGGAGCTCCTGGACTGGCTTGCCAGCGAGTTGATGGCCGGTGGCTGGAAGATGAAGCCGATTCACCGCCTCATCCTGCTCAGCAGCACCTATCAGATGTCCTCGCGTGGAAGCCAGCCCGGCCTCGCCCGGGACCCCGAGAACAAGCTGATGTGGCGCTTCGAGATGCGCCGCTTGCTCGCCGAGGAAATCCGCGACTCGATCCTCGCGGCAAACGGCAGCCTGAACCTGAAGCCCGGCGGACCGAGCTTCTACCCGACCATCCCCGCCGAGATTCTGGCGGGGCAATCGCGACCGGGCGAAGGCTGGGGGAATTCCTCTCCCGAGGAACAGCGTCGGCGCAGCGTCTACATCTATGTGAAGCGGTCTCTTATCAGCCCGCTGATCGCCGCGTTCGATGGCCCGGAAACCGACTTCACATGCTCGGCGCGATTCGCCACGACGCAGCCGACCCAGGCGCTCAGCATGCTGAACAGCCAGTTCATCCAGGATCAGGCCGACGTCTTTGCCGCCTACCTCCGGACGAACGCGGGGGACCGCGACGCGGACCAGGTGCGCCTCGCCCTGCGACGGATCACCCAGCGCGACCCCTCGTCGGCAGAGGTGGCTCGGGGCGTGAAACTCATCGACCGCCTGCGGACTCAGGAGAAGCTGAGTCCCGCCCTGGCGCTGCGATCGTTCTGCGTCGTGGCGTTGAACACGAATGAGTTCCTGTACATCGACTGACGTGTAGATTGACTGACTGACCCCGGCCGCTGCTGCGCCCGGATGGGATGGGCGCCGCGCGGCGCACGGGAGACCACCGCGATGTCTGAAAAACGAAGAGGCGAGTTCTGCGGACGCACACGCCGCCAGTTCCTCTGGCAGATGGGATGCGGGTTCACCGGCACGGCGCTCGCCGCCATGTTGGGAGAAGATGGCTTCCTCGCGCAGCAGGCCAGCGCCGCGGACGGCAAGACAGCATTCAATCCCCTCGCGCCCCGCCCGGCGCACCGGATCGGCCCGGCGAAGAGCGTCATCTTCCTTTACATGTACGGCGGACCCAGTCAGATCGACACGTTCGACTACAAGCCGGGCATGAAAGGAATGGACAACAAGACGGTCCAGGTGAAGACTTTCGGTCGCGGCGGGCACCGGAACGTCGGCAGGATCGTCGAGCCCCGGTGGGGCTTCAAGCAGTACGGCCAGTGCGGCAAGTGGGTGAGTGATCTCTTCCCCAACCTCGCCACGTGTGTCGACGACATCGCGTTCATCCACTCCATGACCGCCGACTCTCCCATCCACGGGTCGGCCATGCTCCAGATGAACACGGGAAAGATCCTGAGCGGGGCGCCGTGCCTGGGAAGCTGGGTGAACTACGGCCTTGGTTCCGAGAACCGAAACCTGCCGGGATTTGTGGTGATGCTGGATCCCCGCGGCGGACCGATCAGCGGGGCCAAGAACTGGACCAGCGGCTACATGCCCGCCTACTATCAAGCGACGCTGATGCGTTCGAACGGCACGCCGATCCTCGATCTGGGACGCCCCGCAGGTCAGAACGACGCCACACAACGCGCGATGCTGGACACGTTGAGCGAGTACAACCACGAACACCTGGCTCCGCGCATCGACAACACAAACCTCGCAGCTCGCATCGCCAGTTACGAACTGGCCTACCGCATGCAGGCCTCAGCCCCCGAAGCAGTCGATATCAAGAGCGAAAGCGACTACACTCGCCGCCTCTATGGCCTGGACGACACCCGGACTGAGGTCTTCGGGCGGCAGTGCCTCCTGGCACGGCGC
>CAZSRZ010000003.1:85994-112944 GCA_964609085.1 uncultured bacterium
CGAGCGTGGAGTGCGCTTCATCCAGCTCTACTCCGGCGGGAACCACATCGACACCACCTGGGACGCGCACAACGACCTTGCGGAGAACCACAACCTCCACGCGGGGGAAACCGACAAGCCAATCGCCGGGCTGATCCGGGACCTCAAGATGCGGGGGATGTTGGATTCCACGTTGATCGTGTGGGGTGGCGAGTTCGGCCGCCAGCCCACGGCGGAATATGAAAAGGGGACCGGGCGGGATCACAACGCCTACGGCTTCACCATGTGGATGGCCGGCGGCGGCATCAATGGCGGGACAAGCGTAGGCAAGACGGACGAGCTAGGGTCGGCCGCCGTGGAGGATCCGTTCCACGTGAAGCACCTTCACGCCACCGTGCTGCACCAGATGGGGTTGGATCCTAACTTGCTCTCCTACTTCTACGCCGGTTTGGACCAGAAATTGGTCGGCGTGGAGGGGGCGGAGCCGATCCACCAGATCATCTGACGCAGGTCGCCGCGAGTAGGAGTGACCGCATGACCGGATTCGATGGGGCATTCGTGGCGCTGGCGGCGGTGCAGGTGCTGTCCGTCATCGCCCTGGCTCTCGGCGCGATGGGGTTGGCACAGTTCGCGCGAGGGGCTGCGCGCCAGGCGACTCCGGTGGTGGACCGGGCTCGGGCCATCGAACGCGTGGGCCGCGACCTCACGGCGCGCGCCGCAGCGGACGGGGGCCGCATCACAGCACGCGTTGAGCGGCTCGCCAACCACCTTCGACGGATCTCCGTCCGGCTGGGCCGATTGGTCGCCGCACTTCGCAAGGAGACGCTGGAGGCACGCGAGGCGGCAACCGCCGGGCGAAGCCATGCCGAGGAACGCACCTCCGTCGTCCGTCGCTTCGCCCGGCTGTTGGGGGCTTTTCACGCGGCTCGGACGGCTGCCCGTCGAGAGCCCTGATCCCATTGGGCCGGCGGTGCACGCCTGGACCGTCACGTCAGGCCGAGCCTGACGGCGATACTGGACAGGGGCATTACGCGCCCGCTTTGCGCCGTGTGGCGGCGGCGCGTAAGATATAGCCACTCCGTTCCCCATTGCGCCTCGCCCCATGAAGCCCACCGCTGTCTGTAATCGCGGCGAAGGATTCGTCACCCTCCGCTCCACCACTGATAGGCCTGCCGAAATCCGCGGCGCCCTTTCAGTCCGCGGCGTCGACCAGGTGTTCAAGGGGGATCAGAATCAGGCCTGGGACGCCGTGCTCGCCAACCATTGCCTATCGCGGGCCGTGGGTGACGATGGGGTGGACGTCACGCTCTTCATTCAGGACGAGCGGCTGGGCACCGGGGATAGCCGGCTGGCACCCCGCTGGCGAGAACTCGGCCGACAGTACGTGCTCACCGAAGACTACTATCGCGGTCGTTCCGGGGCGGTCTGGGAACATCAGGATGTCTCTTACGGGCTCTTCTTTACCGAGGCTGTTTCGCCGGAGCAGTTCGCGGCGTGTGGCCTTCCACTCGACCGGGCGACGGCGCTCTGGAGCCGTCACGCGGCTGAGATCCAGGCCGACGCTGCCTGGCTGAAGGCCATGGCGGCGCTTGGGGTCTCGGTCGTCGCCCCGGAGATCGCACGTCCCGCGAGTGACGGGGCGACCCGGCTGGGCCCCCCCGTGGATCCCGAGGTGATCGCGGCGCTGGCCGTCAACCATGCTCCCGACGCCTTGCTTTACGCGCTGACCAAGACCGACGGGCTCTATGGTGTCGTGCCGGTCGAAAACGAAAACATCGTGATGTCGAGCATTCCAGCCGGTGCCCCACAGGTTCGCGCCTCGGCGCAACGCCTGCTGGTTCGCGTCGCCGCCGCTGGGGCGATGCGGCAGGCGGGCAGTCGGGTTCACCGCCGCCACGTGAAAGAGCGGGCGCGGGCCGTGGCGGAGTGGGCCGGCGAGTGGCTCGAGGCGAATCCGGGCGGCAGCGTGGCGGACTTCCAGGAGGCGATGGGTCGCTGGCTGACGGATCTCGTCTTCCCGGCGGATCGGGTCGAGCTCGATCGCGCGAGCCGCTTCATGGCGATCCGCCGCGGCGAGGAAGCACGGCTCAAGACGCCGTCCTCGACGATGCACAGCCTGCTCGACCTCGCCTTCCGCGAACCCGAAGCGTTCTCCGGTGCCTACAACGACGCCTTGAACCGTGTCGGATTCGGGCTGCAGCGGGTGCGGTGGGAAGCGGAAACCGGCCGGTACACCCCCCCCTTTTTCGTCGAGTTCGCCCGGGGCGAGTCGGGTCAACCCGTCTACAGATACAGCCTGGAGTGGGTCGGCGCCGATGCGGGCACTCTGCGGATGGCGAATCCCTCTGTGGGCACCATTGAGATTGGCGCTGATGCCCGACCCGGCTCCGCGGCAGATCTCTTCCGGCTCCTCTTCTCTGGCCTGCCCGAGGTGGGGGAGATCATCATCGTGGGCAAAGCCGCGGTGTTCGCCGCCGAGATGCAGCGTGCCAGTCGCGGCCTCGGCCTGCCTCGGCAGGGCAGCAAGTACACCCCGATGGTCGATCACTTCGTGACGGAATTGCGGCGACGCGGTGTGCTGCAGTCGGGGACGGGGCTGCTGATTCGGATTGGACTCAACACCCTGGACCGGCTTTCGGCGATGGCCGATCTGGAACTGCGGTTGCCTCGCTTCCTGGAGGCACCGCTGGGATCGCGGCTGGCCTGCAGGGCTCTGGCCGGAGGGTGGCGTCGGGCGGTGGATGAAGCTCGTGGCTCGCTGGATATGCTGCGGGCCATGGAGGTGGGGCAGCACGTCCATCTCGCCCGTTTGCTGGCTCGGAAGGCCGGACTGCCGGTCCCGCCGGGCCGCGCTGGCCGCCTCGAGACCCGACTGAGGGCGCGGGCAGCCTCCCCCGCGGTATGGGAGACATTCGGGTCCGATTTTCCGGCGGAGGCGGCGCAATCCGCGGCCAGTCTTCTCCGTCGACGGGAAGCCTTGCTGATGCGGCGGCCCGCGGCCTTCACCGCCCGGCGCGAGGAGCGGCTCGCGCGGGAGTTGGACCGGCTGCCGCCGCTTGCTCCCATGGCCCGACAGGAAGAGCGGGAGCGGGAGCGGATCGAGCTGCAGTTGTTCCTGCTTTGCGCTGCCTATGTCCGCCGCCTGCAGCAGCGTGCGGAATCGCTGGCCTACCTGAACGACCGGCCTTACTCACTCGCGCTCTACCTGCTCTTTGGTCGTGACATCTTCTACCCGATTTGCCGCGAGGTTGAGTTCGACATCGAGTATGTGTCGCCGTGCCCCCTTGAGGTAGGCGCTCGGGGATCGATGCAGACCGCGCCCGGACGATCGGCGTAACGGCAGGCGGGCCGGAGGCCCGCGCACCCAGCCCAGGTGGATCGGTGCAGCCGGCCCCCGGTCGATCTGTGTAACGCTGACCGTCCATCAGGCGTCATACCACAGGTATGACTGCCCGCCGTCGGCGGTTTCCGGGACTCCTATCGAATGAACCGTTCGCCCTCCGCTTCTCCGCTGCGATGGCTTCTTGCTCCGGTGCTGGTTCTGGCGGCGGTCCTGCCAGCGGCGGCACAGCGCACCGGCGGCGAGTTCGTCCCCACATTCTCTTCCACGTCCCGAATCCGTCAACAGATGGACCGCCTGCAGCGGCTCTCGCAGCAGAAGCTGTGGGATGAATGGCTGGCCACCTATCAGGGGCTGGTCGATGACCCGGGCGACTCCGTGGTGGTGCGGGATCCGGAGTTCTATGTCGGCGTCCGCTACGCGTGCGCGAAGAAACTCGCCGCCCTCCCTGCGACGGTGAGGGCCCGCTACCGGGCGCTCTACGATGCCGATGCCGGCCGACTTTACAAAGCGGCCTCGGCGGATGGCGATCAGGCAAAGATGCGGGAGGTGTACTCCCGTTACCGGTTCTCAAGCTTCGGACCGCGGGCGCTGCAGTGGATTGCAGGACGCGCCCTGGATGACGGTCGCCCAGCTTTGGCCCGACTCGCCTACGCCCGGCTCGTGAAAGAGTCCGCCCCCGGTGCCGGCATCCTGCTGCGCTATGCGCTGGCGGCAGGAGGCGCGGGCGAACTGGGCGAGGCGCGTGCGGCGCTGGCGCGGGTCAAGAAGGAGTTCCCCGGAGAGCCTATCCAGCTCGCTGGCGTTCCCACCACCGGCAGTGTGGCCGCGGACGCCGTGTTGAAGGGGTTCCGCCCCGAGGCACAACCGATCCGGCCCAACTGGACGTCCTTCGGCGGTGCGGGGCAGCGCCGGATGGACGCGCTTGCCACCGCGCCCAAGAAGCTATGGGAGTTCCCCTACCCGACCAATGTGGACGCGTCCGTGGTGCAAACGAGGGCGATCCAGACCACCGTGCAGGGCGGCTTTAGCTCGACCCGATTCAGCTTCCTCACATTCCCCGTGCTCTCCGGCGACCGACTCTGGGTGCAGGGGCCACGTAACCTGACCCAGCTTGACCTCGCCACCGGAAAGGCTCTTTGGGATCGACAGGACTTCCTTGCCCCGCCTGAGGCGACGGCGGCTGTCGGCGCCATCCAGGGGAATCGATCTTACGGGGGCGCCCGCCAGTCGCGGGCCATCCAGGTGGCCCCCGTTCTAACCGGGCACATCCTCACCTCTCGACTGCCGCTCGGGCCGTCGGACGGCAGCTACTCGGCGTACCCCAGCGATTTTGCCATCACCGCTCATGACGCGCGGTCCGGCGACCAGCTCTGGAAGCGCGTCGCCGGGAGCGAGCCGAAGGGGTTCTACTGGAACCAACCGACCGTGGCGGGGGATCTGGTGCTGACCGGAATGTACTCGGAGAAGGGCGGCATCACCGAGTACACCGCCGTGGCGCTTGATGCAGGCACGGGCGATATTGTCTGGAGCACCTACCTCGGCGCCGGGAGCGATCCGTTTCGCATGACGGATGGCTCTCCTCCGATCATCAAGGACGGGGTCGCCTGGATCGAGAGCACGCTCTACACGTTGAACGCCGTCGACCTGCTGACCGGCGAGGTTCGCTGGATCTACCGGTACGATCCGGGTCGCCGCTATCCGGGCCGGAACGGACTGGACAGCAGCCCGACGATCACCAACGAGCCGATCAGCCTGCTCGCCGCAGGCAGCGGTCCTATCGTCTTCTGCCCGCGGTGGGGCGTGGATGTTGTCGCCATCGATCCCTCGACCGGCAAGCTGATCTGGTCCTCGCCGAAGGCGTCCGGGCAGACAACCAGGGGGCAACTCTTTGGAGTCGACGAGCGCTTTGCTTACATCGCGGGCGACCACCTCCAGGCCATCAATCTGGCCGACGGTGCTCGGGAGTGGATGTGGGAAGCCCCGGGCGGGACCAGCAGCGGCCCGATCGGGTTTCCGATTCTTGCGGGCGATCGCATCGCCCTGATCAGCGACGGCCGCCTCATCCTCCGTTCGGCCTCCGACGGGAAGGAGGTCGCCGCGTACGATCTCACCGGCGATGTCGGTGACCAACCCGGTTTCACTTCGCTGCTCTGCGTCGACAACCTGCTGGCTGTCGGCATCCGGGATCGTCTGATCGTCTACTCCATCCGGTGAGCTAACTCGCCGCGCCGGTCACCAGGAGGAACACGTCGTAGAGCGAGTGGGTCCAGGCCGCCACGGCGAATCCTCGCACGGCGAAGAGCCCTGCCAGCACGATTCCCGCCACGAATCGAAACAGGAAGCTGCCCAGTGTGAACGGCTCCCCGAATGGTCCGACGTAGTGGTAGAGGGAGAAGAGCACCGCGGAGATGAGGACGGCGGCTGCCACGGCCGGTGTCTGCTTCATTCCCACCCGCCGCGCGATCCACCAGAGGCCGCCGGTGAGCACCAGCCGGAAGACCAGCTCTTCATAGAGCCCGGCACCGATCCCCGCTACAAGCTGTTGGCCCCAACTGACACCCGAGGGTCCCGCCTGGAGCACGCCGCCGAAGGGCAGGAGCACCCGCACCAGCATCGCCACGAGGGAGCCGAGCACCAGGGCGTAGGCGGAGCTCTCCAGCAGCACGCCACCGAGGTAGCGCCAACGGATGCCCTCCTTCCGGGTCGCCGCATCTCGGCCGTAGAGAAAGAGCCCGGCAGCGGCCGCAATCACTGCCCACCCCGCGGCCCACGCCGGAAATCCTACAAGGCGGAGAGTGTCGTGCACCAGGGCGTCCGCGCCGTTGATCACGCTTCCCCGCTGGCCGAAGTTCACCACCAGACCCACCACCTGGTACAGGAGCAGCAGGGGCACCACGAAGAGAAAGGCGTAGAGGGGACGGCGGGTGCGGACCAGGTATTCGTGCATCTCGGGTTGCTCCGTCCCTGTGATATCGGAATCAAGAAGGGGTCGGCAGCCATGCCGACCCCTTCCCGATCTCCGTGGATGTTCGGGCGCTACCGCTTGTGCCGACCGAGGCCGATCTCCAGGTACGTGGCCGTACCCGGGCGGATCTTGGCGCGCGACTCACCGGCTGCGTAGCCCTCGGCATACACCTGGACGTAGACAGCGCCTTCCGGCAACTCGGCGCGGAAACCACCATCCTTGCCAGTCACCAGTGTAATGTAGCCATCCCCCGCGGTGCCGTCGGCGTTGGGCGATCCGATGCTCACCTCGGCCCCGGCGATGGGGGCACCGCTCTCGCGGTCGAACACGAGGCCTTCGAGCACGCCCAGCTTGTCGGGCGGCGGCACGACGTCTCGCTCCAGCTTCAGATTGATCTCGAGTTTCTCACGCGGATGGAGCGTTAGTTCCTGGCTGACGGGAGCGTAGCCTTCCAGCCAGACGCTGAAGTAGAGGTGGCCGGTCGGCAGATTGAGCCGGTACTCCCCTTGCTCGTCAGTGAGGGTGTTGAATTGCCCGCGCGGGATCTGGCTGGGGCGGATTGCACGGCCCAGAGCCCGTGCATGCGCGATGCTGATCGGGCTGATGGCGGGGGCGTAGTAGATGATGTCGTCCGTCCACACGCTCACGTAGGCGCCTTCCAGGGGCTCCCCGTCCGCATTCGTGACTCGTCCGAATACGGTGCCGACGCCGTCCTCGATGTGTTCGCGCAGTTGGAAGTCCGCCACGGCGGTCCGCCCAACCTCGACGTAAACATACTCGACACCCGCATCCAGGCCCGGGACCACGACACTGACGGTGTAGCCGCCGGGCGAAACGCCGCGGAGCGCGTAGGTCCCGCTGTCATCCGTTACGGCTTTGAGCTCGACCGGGGCGAATTTGCCCCGGTTTCCGGGATCCCCTCCACCGCCGTCCGGCGGCACCTTGCCGTCCGCCCGGGCAATCACCTCGACACCGGCGATCGGCTCAGGCACGCCGTTTTCAGTGCTGATCTTGCTGACGATACCGGTGATCTGCCCACCGGGCTCGAGCGCAATCGAACCGAGCCGGGACGTGCCGCCGGACTTGACCTTCACAGCCACGTGGGCGCCCGTGTTGGTCCCCGCCTGCACGAACGAGATGGTGTGCGAGCCGCTGGGTACTCGGCCGAGTGAGAACCGCGAGCCCGTTACAGTTCCGCGGGTGCGAACGCCGTCGACCTTGAACACGACGCGACCGCTGATCGCGCGGGTGAACTTGCCGGTGACGGTGCCGGTCTTCGGACTTCGGGCTGCGCTGACAGCCCTGGGCTGACCCAGAGCAAGGACGGCGCCCGCGAGAAACAGAAGAGTGAACGTGGTTCGCCAGAAACGCATGTCGGTGCTCCTGCCCGGGATGTCGCCGGGCGTTTGGCTTCTTCCTCACGTTCCCCTACAAAACCACGAGTTCCTCCCGGCGGGGGCTTCATGATTCCTTCACGCGGTCGCGTTAAGTTGGGCGGGGGTCCAGCGGATGGCACGTATCCTGATCGTTGAGGACGAGCGACCGATTGCCTCGGTGCTGCGGCGCGGTCTGGAGGAGGCGCGGTTCGAAGTCGACGTGGCCGCCGACGGCCATGCGGGACTGCGTCAGGCGCTGGAGGGCGGCTATTCTCTGATCATCCTGGACGTCATGCTGCCGGGAATTGATGGGTGGGCGGTCTGCGAGCAGTTGCGACGCCGACGGAGTGCCGTCCCCGTCCTGATGCTGACGGCTCGGGATGACGTGGGCGATCGTGTTCGGGGATTGGAACTGGGCGCGGACGACTACCTCCCGAAGCCCTTTGATTTCGCGGAACTCCTCGCCCGGGTCCGCGCCTTGCTCCGGCGCGACAAGATCCACCGGGCGCGGGTGATCCGGATCGGCCCGGTTGAGATCGACACCACCGCGGGGACGGCCCGGAAGGATCAGCAACCGCTGTCGCTGACGGCGCTCGAGTACCGGTTGCTCGAGTTGCTCGCCGCCAATGAGGGCCGGATCATGAGCCGGGAGTCTATTCAGGACCGCCTGTGGGGAGAGGAAGAGGTCTATTCCAACGTGGTCGACGTTCACATCGGTCTGCTGCGCAAGAAGATTGAAAGTGCGACTGGGCCGAAGTTGATTCACACCGTGCACCGGATGGGGTATGTGATGCGCAGCCCCGAAGAGGAGCCGACCGCCGGTGCCGCGTGAGCGACCACGGTTTCTTGGTGGGCGCACGTCGCTGCGTTTCCGGCTGACGCTGTGGAACGTGGCCGTGCTTGGCCTGGTGCTGATCGGGTTCGGCGCCGCGGTCTGCACCGCCGTGGACGTGACGCTGCGAGCCGCCGTCGATCGGGAGTTGCACGAGCGGGCCCGGGTGGTCGGGACGCGCTGGCTGCGTGGCGAGATGCCCGGGGCACCTGGCTGGATGCCGCCGGACCGACGATTCGGGCCGGGGCCTGGCGGGCAGTTTGGCCAACCGGGAGAGGCTCGTCCGGGGCCGGAAGTTCCTGTGCAGCCTGTTCAGTTCGGCCCCTCTCAGCCGGGTCAGCCAGGCCCTGGTTCGCCGGAGCAGCCCTACTCTCAGCGCCGGGGCATCCGAAGGGAGCCTGCTGAGCCCGCCGGACTGCGACGCCCGCGGATCTTCGGGCGGGACGGGCGTCCGCTCCAGCCGGATGGCGACGCGGCGTTCGATGACGGGGCAGTGCAGGTCGCGCTTGGCGGAAAGGTGGACCTGCGCGATGTCGTTGTGGATGCCCAGCACCTGCGAGTGCTCACGGTGCCCCTCCGCGGGTTTGGTAATCCGGCCGGTCCCCCGCCCGGACTGCCGCCTGCCTGTCTGCAAGTCGCACAACCGCTCACCGAGATCGATGGCCTCAACGCCGGGGTGCTGCGTGCGATGTTGATGCTGGGCCCCCTGGTCCTGCTCGTCGCGGCGGTTGGGGGGATCTTTCTCACTGACCGTGCCCTCCGGCCCGTCCGCGACCTGACGCGGGCGGCGGCGAATCTGAGCGAGCGTGACCTGTCGCTGCGCCTGGAGGTGGTGGGCGACGATGAGTTGGCGGAACTTGCCGGCACGTTCAACGGGATGCTGGGGCGGTTAGCCGAGGCCTTTGATCGACTCGCCCGGGCCTACGAGCAAGAGCGCCGCTTTAGTGCCGACGCCAGCCATGAATTGCGCACCCCGCTGACGATCATCAAGGCGAATACGAGTCTCGCGCTCCGCGGTGCCCGATCCGCGGAGGAGTACCGAGAGGCCCTGGTGGAGGCGGACGCGGCCGCGGACACGATGGCCCGGATCGTCCAGGATCTGCTGCTCCTGGCCCGATCGGACGCAGGGCAGCTACGGTCGGAGCGGTCGGAGGTGGCCCTGGACGAGTTGGTGCCGGAGGTGAGTCGCAGCGTGCAGGATGGCTTTGGGGCTACGGTCGCACCGATCTCTTGGCGGCCTTCCGTGCCCGGTCTGCGGGTCCTCGGTGACGAGCACCAACTCGCGCGTATGCTGGCCAACCTGCTCCGGAATGCGCTCCGCCACACCCCGACTGACGGACAAATCCGCGTGGAGGCGCATCCCGACGGTGAGATGATCGCCCTCTCGGTAACGGATACCGGCGAGGGCATCCCGGCGGAGCACCTTCCGCACATCGGCGAGCGGTTCTATCGGGTGGACACGGCGCGGGCGCGGGCGAGTGGCGGCACGGGCCTGGGGTTGGCGATCTGCCGCAGCATCGCTGAAGCTCATGGCGGCACCCTCGAAATCGCGAGCGCGGTCGGCGTGGGCACCTGCGTAACGGTGCGACTCCCCGCCTATCGGCGCGCAGTGACGAACGCCATTGCCGGGAGCGAGTTCCCCGTGACCGCCGGCATACTGCCGGCATCGCCCTCCGGGGACTAACCCGGCCACCCTGGCGCGGCGCAAGCTCGCGACCGGGCGGGGCGCGATGCCCAGCGGACAGGCCGGAAGCCCGGACCGCCTACGGTCGCCCCGGTCGGGGCAGCTCGAACATCGCTTCGGGGACGGCACGCGCGTACCAGTCCCCGCCCATGCGGGTGATGTAGTCGATGCGGGTCGGGTCGATGGCCCCGTCGGCCCACACTTCCTCGCCGATGTGGAAGTGGACGACCTCGCCGATCACGTAATTCCCGGAGAGCGGTCCTTCGCCGTGGCGAACGATCCGAAAGAGCCGGCATTCCAGCGCGATGGGGCTCTCGGCCACCCGGGCGGGACGGACGACCACGGAAGGGAGGGGGGTGAGTCCGGCCGGCTCCCACTCGCTGACCTCGGCTGCATACTCGGCCGACGTCTGGTTCATCGCCTCGCGCATGGGGTACGTCGCGACGTTGATGACGAACTCCCCGCTCGCTTCGATGTTGCGCAGCGTGTCCTTGTGACCCCCGGAGCGCGTCGTCAGCGGCGAGATGACCACCGATGGCGGGTTGGCGCCGCCGGTCATGAAGTAGCTGAACGGCGCGAGGTTGGGCACGCCGTCCGCCGAGAGGGTGGAGGTCCAGGCGATGGGGCGGGGGGCGACGCAGTGGAGCAGCAACCGGTGAGATTCACTGGCGCTCAAGCCGGCCGGATCGACGCTGACGTAACGCTGCGTCACGAGCTGGGACCACTTGTGGCAGCCGTGTTGGCTGAGCGCCACCGCACGCCTGACGCGATCCGGCGTACCCGAGCCCTTCTGCGCAGTTCCGAGCGGCCAGCCGGAAGGGTCATTTCCAGCTCATGGGGTAGGTGCCGTCGTCGAGAGCCAGCGCAGCACGCGTGAGGCGGAGGGGCCGGAAGGTGTCCAGCATCACCGCCAGCTCGTCGGTGCGGGTGGCGCCGAGGCTTGCCTCGACAGCCCCGGGCTGTGGTCCGTGGGGTAGTCCGGATGGGTGCAGCGTGATCGAACCGACCTCGATCCCCCGGCGGCTGGAGAAGTTGCCGTTGACGTAGTACAGCACCTCGTCGCTCTCCAGGTTGCTGTGGTTGTAGGGGATCGGGATGGCGTTCGGGTGGTAGTCGAGCATGCGGGGGACGAAGGAGCAGACCACGTAGTTGTGTCCTTCGAAGGTCTGGTGGGCCGGCGGGGGCGGGTGGATGCTGCCCGTGATCGGCTCGAAATCGGCGATGTTGAAGGCCCAGGGATAGAGAAAGCCGTCCCAACCGACCACATCCAGGGGATGGAAGTCGTAGCGGTAGGCGGTCAGGCGTCCCCGCGCCTTGATGCGGACCTCGAACTCTCCGCGCTCGTCGTGGGTTAGCGGTTCCTGGGGAACGCGGATGTCGCGCTCGCAGTAGGGGGAGTGCTCCAAGAGCTGCCCGTACTCATTCCGATAGCGGCGGGGCGGCTCGACCGCACTGGCCGACTCGATCACCAGCATGCGCGTCTCGCCGGGCTCCTCTCTGACGCGGTAGATGGTCCCGCGGGGAATGACGAGGTAGTCACCGGGGCGGTAGGGCAGCGTGCCGAACAACGTCTCCAGCCTCCCCGCTCCCTCGTGGACGAAGAGCAGGTCATCGCCGTCGGCGTTCTTGTAGAAGTAGTCCATCCCAATGGCGGGCCGGCAGAGCCCCATCACCACGTCGTCATTGGCGAGCAGGGCGATGCGCCCGGAGACCGCGTCGCCGTGCGGGGGCATGCCGCCGGTGCGCAGATGCCGGTGCCGCAGCGTCTCCTCCGGCACCACTTCGGCAGACGCAGTGGCCGGAAGCGGCAGCGCCGCGAACTCCGTTACGCGCGTCGGTGCGTGGAGGTGGTAGAGGATGGACGCGATCCCGGAGAAACCCCGGGTGCCGAAGACCTCCTCGGCATAAAGCTGTCCGGAGGGGGTGCGAAACTGGGTGTGGCGCTTGGGGGGGATCCGCCCCCGCGTGACGTAATGCGGCACTCGCCGACCTCCTGGGCCTGGCCCGGCTGCTGGGATGATAGCACCACGGCTGCCGAGCAGGGTCGTCGCCGGCAGGCGGCGCGGGCTAGACCGGGTCCCCGGCGGCGGTCGTCGCCGGGATCCGATCGATGACCCAACACGAGTCGTGGGGGCGCATGCCGATGTGTGGGTAATAGCTGCGGGCTTTGGGTGCCGCAACCAGGATGAGGCTGGTGTGCAGACCAGCCTTTTCGTGCGTCAGCCGGATCAACTCGCGCCCTATCCCGCGTCCCTGGTAGGCGGTATCGACGGCCAGATCGGCGAGGTAGGTGGAGTAGCTATGGTCGGTCAGCGCCCGCGAGATGCCGATCAGCAACCCCGCCGCGTTTCGAGCCGTGACGATCAGGTCCGCCTGCCGGAGCATGCCGTCCATCACCTCCATGTTGTGCACCGGCCGGCGCTCAGCAAGCGTCGACCGGTGCAGCAGATCAATGAACTCGGAGACGGCCAGTTCCGGCTCGGTTCCGTAGGCGATGGTCATGAGGCAGTTTGTGGTCAGGGCTTGCGCGTGGCTGTGAACCTGGCGACGAAGCCGGGTTTTTCATCCTCGGAAAGCGTCCACTCCGCTTCCAGCTTGTCCTTGGAGGGGAACCGGAACTTCGCCGCGTGCATGTGCGCTTCACCGTGGGAGCCCGAGTTCCCCACGCCGGCACATTCGAAGTTGATGGCTGTGGGGGTGCTGTCGGCGGTCGCCCGCATGCGGGGCTGGTTGCCGAGGTGGCAATAGTGGGTGAGCATCAGGTGATCGCCGTCCAGATGGAAGACCGTCATCATCTCGTGGGGTGTGCCGGGAAACTCGGTCTCCTCCAGGGCAGATCCCCCCGCGGTGACGCGGTAACGCAGCAAGACGATCTCCTTGCCCGACTTGTCCATTCCGGTCGGATCCTTGCCTACCCACTCTCCCGCCAGGGATTTCATCTGCTCAAAGCAGGCGGCGGCGCCCTGCTTGTCGGCGGCCAACGGTTGGCTGCCGGCGAGCATCAGCGCCAACCCGGCCCCGACGAACAACGGGAAGATGCGTGCCTTCACGGTGAACTCCTCATCGGGCAGAACGCCCGTCTCCGAGCAGTCGTTCGGTGCATGTCGTGGCGATGCCTGCCCGGGTTTCGGTGTCGCCGAGGGGGGACCGCAGTACGGCGGGGCCGCAGTTTGATAAGACAGGTCGGAGGGAGACCACCCGCGGACCGCCCAGAGCCTGAGGCCCTGTCAGACGGCTGACGGGTGAACACTGATGAGCCACCGAGTTTTCAACTTCAGCGCCGGTCCGGCGACCCTGCCCGAGGAGGTGCTTCGAAGTGCCGCCGAGGCGCTGATCGAGTATCAGGGGAAGGGATTCGGCATCGCGGAATGCAGCCACCGCGGCCGGGAGTTCGAGCAGGTCCTGGAAGAGACCACGGACCGCTGCCGTCGGCTCCTCGGCATCCCCGACACTCACGATGTCCTCTATCTGCAGGGCGGCGCCACCCAGCTCTTCAGTGTGCTGCCGATGAACTTCCTCAATGGAAGCGCTGAGTATGTGGTCGGCGGCGAGTGGTCCCGGAAGGCAGCGGAGGCCGCAATTGCCGCGCACGGAGATCAGGTGCGGGTGATCGCGACCAGCGAGGCAACGCAGTTCGATCGGCCCCCGAGCGGCTGGACGGCCGACTCCGGTGCCGCCTATCTCCACGTCTGCTCCAACGAGACGGTTCACGGGCACCGGCTGGCTGTCTGGCCGGAGCACCCAACCCTCTTCGTGGATGCCAGCTCCGAGATGATGTCGCGGCCCCATCCGGTGGACCGAACGGCGGTAGTCTACGCGGGCGCGCAGAAGAACCTGGGGCCCGCCGGTGTCGTGCTGACCATCGTTCGCCGCGATCTCTACGACCGCATCCCGAAATCGGTCCCGAAGATCTTCAGTCTCCAGGTGATGGCGGAAACGAAGAGCTGCCTCAACACCCCACCGACATTCGGGATCTACTGCCTGCTGGAGACATTCCGGTGGATGGAACGCCAGGGGGGGCTGGAAGCCATCGAGCGGCGCAACGCTCAGAAAGCGGCCATGCTCTACGACGCCATCGACCGCTCAGGGGGCTTCTACACCGGCACAGTGGGTGACGTCGCCGCACGCAGCCATATGAACGTCACCTTCCGGCTGCCGGACCAGGAGCTCACCGATCGCTTCTTGAAGTCGGCCGCCGAGCAAGGCATGGTCGCCCTGAAGGGGTATCGCTCCGTCGGGGGTATCCGCGCTTCGATCTACAACGCCATGCCCATCGAAGGATGCCGTCGGCTGGCGGACCTGATGGACGCCTTCCGTCGTGGCTAGAGGGAGTGCCGCCGCAGAGGTGGGCTCACCGTTCGACGACGGCGGCCTCTACGATCTCCTCTTCCAGGAGTTCACCTACGGCATCGACTTCTACGTGGACCTCGCCCGTCGGGCAGAGGGGGCCGTGCTGGACATCGGCTGCGGCACCGGACGCATCCTCCTTCCATGCCTGCAGGCCGGCGCCACCGGAGACGGCCTGGATCTCTCCCCGGCAATGCTGACTCGCTTGCGGGAGCGGGCGGATGCGTTGGGGCTCCGACCGGAGCTCCACACCGGCGACATGGCCGACTTCATGCTCCCCCGCCGCTACGCGCTGATCATGATCACGTTCAACGCGTTCATCCACAACCTGACCCAGGAGGCACAGATCTCGTGCCTGAACCGATGCCGCGAACACCTCCTGCCGGGTGGGCTGCTGGCGTTCGACACCTTCTTCCCCGGGCTCGAGATCATCGGCGCTCCCCAACGCACCCGCGTCCTCGAGCTGGAAATGCTCCACCCCGACACCGGCCTCCCCCTCCGGCTCTACGACACACGCAGCTTCGATCGCGTCCTGCAGACGCAACACTCCGTCAACGAGATCGAGTTCCTGGATGAAAAGGGGGAGGTCGCCAGGACGCAGCGCTCCGAGTTCAGCACCCGGTGGGTCTACAAGGCGGAGATGGAGTTGCTGCTGCGCGTCGCCGGCTTCGATCGGTGGGAGATCCACGGAGACTTCGAGGGCCGTCCATTGACTCAGGAAACCGACGCCATGGTCGTGCTGGCCTGGCGCGCCTCGAGCTGATCCGGCTTCCCCGCACCGCCTTGCCGGCGGCACCGAACCTCCGACCCGGAAGGACCGGGTGACACTCCAGGCGACGCGAGCGCTCTTCGGGAAGGCCCCAATCTCTGGATCGGAGACTCGCCTCACAACTTCCCGGGGGCACGGATGCGGCAGCGCCGGGTGATCTCCTCCGGCGTGTCGGTCACGAGTTCTTCGGGGCGGTAGAGCTTGCCGGCGCGGATGGTGGCGAGCACTTTGAGCCGACGATCCCAGTGGCGGACGTGGTGATGGGTGTCGACCAGTGCCACGGGTTCGTTGACGATGTGGAACGCGGCGATGTCGGCGGGGGCGCCGATGGCCAGGGTGCCCAGGTCGGGGCGGCCGATGGCTGCCGCCGGGGCGGTGGTGGCGAGGCGCACGACCTCCCGCAGCGGCAGCCCCAGGTAGAGGAACTTGGTCAGCGTCGTCGCCATGTCGTAGAGCGGGCCGTGCAGGTTGTAGGCATGCAGGTCGGTGCTGATGACATCCGGGACGTAGCCTTGCTGGAGGGCGGCTTCGGCGACCTCCCAGCGGAAGCTGCCGCCGCCGTGTCCGACGTCCATGACCACCCCGCGGGCGCGCGCCTCATGGGCTTCGGGCCGAATGGTGCCGTCGGCGTCGGTCAGCTTCTCGCCCTCGGCTCCTTTTCCCTGGAAGCAGTGGGTGACGATGTCGCCGGGGCGCAACAGGGAGAGTACGTCGCGCAGGGGAACGCCGCGTCCGATGTGGCACATCACCGGCTTGCTGGCGATCTCCGCCGCCTCGAGGGCCAACCGCAGCGGCCGGGTCCCGTTTCGCCCTACCTGGGCGCCCCCCTGACGCACTTTGATGCCGACGACCAGATCCCGGTTCTCCGCCGCGTGCTCTCCCACCGTCCGCGGATGCATGTGGCCGAGCTGCCGGCTCTCTCCCACGTAGCCGTTGACCAGTCCGAGCCCGGAGATGTGCAGGAAGCAGAGCACCCGGACGCGTGACGGCTCCTGGATGAACCACCTGAATCCCTGGAGCATGGTCCAGCCCGCGCTGCCCGCGTCCACCACGGTGGTGACGCCGGATCGCAGACATGCGGGATCCGGGTGAATCCCCCAGGAGGTGACGCCCACGTAGATGTGGGCGTGGATGTCCACGAAGCCGGGGGAGAGGTAAGCCGCGCCCAGGTCGAGGGTCTCTGCTCGGGGCGTCTGGGCCAGCGAGTCGGCGACGGCGGCGATGTGGCCGTCGCGGATGCCGATCTCGCCGGGGCGTACCGTGTCGGCGGTCGGGTCCAGCACGTTGCCGCGCAGGACGAGGTCAAAGGGTTGTTCAGCCATCACGCTTTGGGAGTTCTGGGAGACGGCGCCGGACACCTACCCGCCGTGCCGCTCGAAGGGCGGTGCGCAGCGTCAGAGGACTCCCGTCTCCAGCACGCCCAGGGATTCAATCTCCAGCCGAACGCGATCTCCGGGTTGGAGCCAGGGATACGTGCCCGCCGGGTATTCCAGAATGCACCCTCCGCCGACGGTGCCTGATCCGATCAGATCACCGGTGCGCAGGGTTGTGTTGCGCGAGGCGTGCGCGATCAGTTCCGCGAAGGTCCAGTGCATCGTGCGGGCGTTGGCCCTGCAGTATTCCCGACCATTGACGGCGGCGACCATCTGCAGATCGTAGCGGCGGCCGCGGCTGAGGTCTGAAAGCACGTGGGCGTCCAGTTCGTCGGGGGTCACCAGGCAGGGACCGATGCTGGTGGCGAAGTCCTTCCCCTTGGCGGGACCGAGGCCGACCTTCATCTCCCGCGCCTGGATGTCGCGCGCGCTCCAGTCGTTGAGAATGGTGAAGCCGGCGATAAAGGCATCGGCCTCGGCGGCGGGGATGTCGCTGCCGTCGCGTCCGATGACGATGGCCAGCTCCAGCTCGAAGTCCAGCTTTTCCGTCTCCGGCGGCTTTCGCACATCCACGCCTGGACCGATGATGCCGGCCGGGTTGGAAAAGTAGAAAGCAGGGGCCTCATACCACTCGGGAGGGACATCCAACCCGCGATTGCGGCGTGCGCTGCGCACGTGTTCCTCGAAGGCGTAGAAGTCGCGAAAGGAGGGAAAGGAGGTGGGGAGGGGGAGGCGCGCCACTGAGTCTCCGGTCTTCGTCGATGAGCCTACAGCGTGCCGCGACGGGCTTGCTCGCGCTCAATGGCTTCGAAGAGCGCCTTGAAGTTGCCCTTCCCAAACGAGCGCGACCCGTGCCGTTCGATGATCTCGAAGAAGACGGTGGGACGGTCCTCGACCGGCTTCGTGAAGATCTGGAGCAGGTACCCCTCGTCATCACGGTCCACCAGAATCCCCAACTCCGCGAGGCGCTGCATGTCCTCGTCGATGGCACCGACACGCTCCGGCAGGAGATCGTAGTACGCGGGCGGGACCGTGAGGAACGAGACGTCATTGCGCCGCAGGGCGTCGACCGTGGCGATGATGTCATCCGTCGCCAGCGCGATGTGCTGCACGCCCGGACCCCCATAGAATTCGAGATACTCGTCGATCTGCGACTTCCGCTTGCCGTGAGCCGGCTCATTGATCGGGAACTTGATCCGGCCTCTCCCATCCTGCACGACCTTCGACATCAGCGCGGAGTATTCGGTGCTGATGTCCTTGTCATCGAAGTGGGCGAGTTGCGAGAAGCCGAGGATGTGCTCGTAGAAGTGGACCCACTCATCCATCCTGCCTTCCTCGACGTTGGCGACGATGTGATCGATTTCGCGCAGCCCGGCCGGGTGGAAGGTGCGTGGGTCATAGCGGCCCTCGTCCATCGGCTTGTAGCCGGGCGCGAAGATGCCTCGGTATCGATCTCGGTTCAGAAAGCTGTGGGTAGTGTCGCCATAAGCCCTGATCTTCGCCACTTCCAGCACACCGAACTCATCCTCCAGGAGGGTCGGCGGCTGCACGCCCACGGCACCGCGTTCCGTCACCTGGGCGTAGGTCGCAGCCACGTCATCCACCTCGATGGCGACGTCCTGCACGCCGTCACCGTGGAGCACCAGCCGCTGGCTGTCCGGGTGGTCCGCGCGCAGCGGGGAGGCGAGGACGAAGGTGATGTCACCCTGGCGGAGGACGTAGCCCGCCTCGTTTCCCCGTTGCGTTTCCAGGCCCGCGTAGGCCACCACATCAAACCCGAAGGCATTCCGAAAGAAGTAGGCGCTCTGCCGCGCATTGCCGACGAAGAAGCGGACGTGGTCGATGCCACGCAGCGGCAGATAAGTGGTACTCATGGGTTGCGTCCTCTCGCGGGCAATTATGGCTGGTAGCAGCCACGGAGCGGGAACCGGACGCGCGAATGCGCGCCAGAACTCTCTCTCCGGCCGGGGCCTCGAGCCGGGCGTGGCCGAGGCGTATGGGGTGGACGAGCCGGTCAGATCCCGTAGAAACGGGCGGCGTTGTCGTGGAAGATCTTCTTTCGAGACGCGGACGGCAAATCGCTCACCAGGTCGTGGGCTACTTCCACCCACTCCTTGAGTGGGGCGGTGAACTCACAAACAGGCCAATCGCTCGCCCAGATCACCCGGTCGACGCCGAATGCGTCGATCACCGGATGAGCAAGCGGCCGAAGCTGGTCGGCCTTGGAGCCGGTGCCTGAACAGGTCTTGATGACACCCGACAGCTTGCAGATGACATGCTTGCGCCTCGCCATCTCTCGGATCCCCCGCCTCCAGGCGTCGTACTCCGGCCCCTTGCCGCCCCAGTTCGCCTCGCCGTTGCCGCAGTGGTCGAGCACGAAGCGCGTGCCGGGGCAGAGGTCGGCGAGTTTGCAGCCGTCCAGGAGTTCCCCGGGGCGGATACAGATGTCGTACGACTTCCCGAGCCGGCCGAGGAGTTGGATGTTCTTTACGAACTGGGGCTGGAGGCACAACCCTCTGGGTCGATTCGGCGGATGCAGGATCTGCCGAAAGCCCATGATCGCGGGCACGTCCTTGTAGCGCTGCGCGTAGGCGGCGAAGCCGGGCGTGGCTGGACGACCGGAGATCACCCCGCGGCGCATCGGCGTCTTGCCGCTCTTGCAAGTGGCGATCACGAACTCGGCTTCGCGGACCTGATCGCGCTCGGCGGCGTCCACCTCCATGTAGACCGTCTTCACTATTCCCAACCCGGCCGCCTCGCGGAGATAGACCGCCATGTCGTGCGGCCCGGCGATTTTCGCGGCACCCTTGTCCTTCAGCCATGGCGGGCTGATGTGCTTTGGGTCCCACAGATGTTGGTGGGTATCGATGAGCTGGTCACCCGGTTGGCCCAGGGCGGCAGTCACGGGCATCAGGGCGAGGCCGGAGGCGCTGAGGAGTAGGTCGCGGCGGGGAAGTCGGGGCATCGGAACCTCATGACGGGAGCTGCATGCTCCCAGGTTGCGTGGAGAAGTTCGGTCGGGCGCGTGGCGAATCCCTCTTCGCTGCACCCCGCGGATCGATGATTCCAGACCCTTGAGTAGTTCTTCCGATGGAATTCGCTGCGCGAGCTCGGGGGGATCGGCAACCTCAACTCACGACTTCACGAGGCCGGAGCAGCCGGCCCGCAGACTCCCTGAGCGCCGAACCATGCAACCGATCCGCACCCTTCTTCACACCCTTCTCGCCCCGATCCATCCGCGGTCGCGCCGTTCCTCGGGCTTCGCGGAAGCCTCGCTGGTGCTGGAAGACCCGGAGCCGGAACTCCTGACGCTGATCGAGGATCTGATGCAGCCCGTCGGCGGAAAGGGCCAACCGGGCTAGGAGCCGCTCCCCAGACCGCCCTCGCGCAAGGAGGATCCCGAGGGGTGGCGAACTATCACCCATCAGCCTTGCCTGCGTGACACCGACATCAGCCCGGAGGGCCGGGCCGAGCGCGGCGGGAAGGCGGATCGGGGAGTTATGCAGCGCCACGGGATCCCACCGGGAACCAGCCCGCACCGCCGACGCGGTCTTCGACTCGCCGCCGGGCTCTGGCCGGCGATGTTGTGTCTGACGATCGGCGCTGCCGCCGCCCGTCCCCAGGCCACGCCCCCGCGCACCACACCGAAGGCATCGCCTGCTCATGAAGCGACCCGGCCTCGACGGATGAACCGGATCGAGTTCGAGAACACGCTGCGCGACCTGCTGGGGATCGAAGCCGAGCTGCGGGAAATGCTCCCGCCCGACAGTGCGCACCTCGGCTTCGACACGGTGGCGGACGGACAGCACGTCTCCTCGTTCCTGCTCGAACGGTACATGCTCGCCGCCGAGCGAGCGCTCGACCTGGCGATTGCCAATGATCCGCAGCCGCCTCTGCTCCGCAAGCGTTACTCACTCGTCGATGAGCGTCAGGTGCGAACCACGACCGAGCGTGTCTACCGGCGCGTCGACGAGAAGGTCGGCGGGGGGCTGGTGATGTTCAGCTCTTCGCCGTGGAATGCGATCACTTCATCGCAGTTCTACCCGCCGGATCGCGGCCGCTACCGCTTCCGCATCTCCGGATCGGGATTCCAGAGTGCAGGGCGTCCCGTCACCTTCCGGGTGGACGCCGGCCCGATGCTGATGGGGACCAAGAACCACCTGGTCGGCTATTTCGACGTCGCGCCCGACCAGCCTACCGTCGTGGAATTCGTGGACCACCTGGAGGCGCGCAGCACGCTGCGGATCACTCCGTACGGGCTGGCCAACGCACAGACGGTCGATCGTGTCGGAGCTGATCAGTACCCCGGTCCTGGTCTCGCCATCCAGTGGCTGGAGGTGGAAGGCCCGATCCATGACTCCTGGCCGCCGGAGAGCCACCGACGGCTGTTCGGGGATCTCCCCCAGCGGCCAGCCCCGATGCGCGACTATCGCAAGCGGGTGGAGGTCGCCTCCGACAACCCGGCCGTCGACGCGCGACGAATCCTGGCGGCTTTCGGTCGCAGGGCATTCCGCCGGCCCGCGACGGACCTGGAACTCCGGCCCTACCTGGCTCTGGTTGAGGCCGGGCTCCAGGAGGGGCGCAGTTTCGAGCAGGCGATCCGCACCGCGCTGACACGGATGCTCGTCTCCCCGGAGTTCCTCTTTCTCGCCGGCAGCGATGCCTCTGCCGCGGCGGCTGATTATCCCCTGGCCACCAGGCTTGCGTACTTCTTGTGGAGTACCACGCCGGACGAAGAGCTGTTGTCGTTGGCCGGCCGAAAGCAACTCTCGCAGCCCGGAGTCCTGCGCGCCCAGGTGGAGCGACTCCTCCAGGATCCGCGCGCCCGAGCCTTCACCGAGAACTTCGGGGGCCAGTGGCTGGGGCTCCGCGACATCGACTTCACCGAGCCCGATCGTCGGCTCTACCCGGAGTACGACGACATGCTGCGGGAGGCAATGATGGGCGAGGCCTATGGCTTCTTCGAGGCAGTGCTGCGAGGGGACCTCAGTCTGACCAGTTTCGTGGCTGCGGACTTCACGGTGCTCAATGAGCGCCTCGCCCGTCACTACGGCATTGACGGTGTGGTGGGGCATGCCTTCCGCCGGGTGGCGCTGCCGCCGAAGAGCCCTCGCGGTGGGGTGATGACGATGGCGGCGGTCATGAAGGTGACGGCCAACGGCACCACCACCTCCCCGGTCGTGCGCGGCGCCTGGGTGCTGGATCGCGTGCTCGGTACGCCGCCGCCCCCGCCGCCGGCCGGCGTGCCCGCCGTGGAGCCGGACATACGCGGCGCGGTCACCGTTCGGGAGCAACTGGCGAAGCACCGCCAGATCGCCTCGTGCGCCGGCTGCCACACCCGGATTGACCCTCCCGGATTCGCGCTGGAGAGTTTTGACGTCATCGGTGGTTTTCGGGATCACTACCGAAGTGTGGGCCGAGGAGAGCCGGTGACGGTCAACGGCCAGCGGATGCCCTATGCCCGCGGACTGCCCGTGGATCCCGCGGATAGCCTTGCGGACGGCCGGCGTTTCGCTGACATCGACGGGCTGAAGAAGCTGCTTCTGGCGGACCGGGAGCAGATCGCGCGGGCGATGGCGACGCGGCTGCTGATCTACGCTACGGGCCGCGGACCTCGCCCCGCCGACCGCTTGGAACTCGAGGCCATCCTGAAGCGGCTCCGCCCGACCGCGTACCCTTTCCGTTCCCTCATCCACGCCCTGACCGCGAGCCAGGCATTCCGCTCCTGAGTAGCCGGAGATCCGCTGTGAAACTTGACCGTCGCACATTGCTCCGTTCCGCGGGCGTCTCAATCGCGCTTCCATGCCTGGACGCATTCGCCCCCGCCCGGGCCGAGGCACCGCGACGGCGCATGGTCTGTATCTGTGCGCCGCTGGGCATCCACGGACCGAATCTGTTCCCGGCGGAGCCGGGGCGCGATTACAAGCCGACGCCCTACCTGGAGGTGCTGCGCGAGTTCCGCGAAGAGTTTTCCATCATCTCCGGACTCTCACATCCGGGGGTCGATTCCTCGCACGATTCCATCTACAGCTACCTCACCGCCGCGCCCCACCCCGAACGACGCGCGGGCTTTCAGAACTCGATCTCCATGGATCAACTGGCCGCCGAGGACCTCGGTGGGCGGACCCGTCACGCCAGTCTGGTGCTGTCGGCAGAGGGTTTCAGCCTGTCCTGGACGAGGAGCGGCGCCCTGGTGCCCTCGGACACGTCTCCGGCCCGCGTTTTCGCGAGGTTGTTCCTGGAGGGGCGGCCGGAGGAAGTTCAGGCGCAGGTCCGGCGGCTGCGCGATGGTCGCAGCATCCTGGACGGAGTCGGCGGCCAGGCAAACCGGCTGAAGCGACAGATGGGCGCTCGCGACCGAGACCAGTTGGATGAGTACTTCACCAGCGTGCGCGAGCTCGAGGCACGACTCGCCGTCGCTCAGGAGTGGGCCGGTAGGCCGAAGCCGAAGGTCAGCGCCGAGCCGCCGCGGGATGCCGCCAATCCGGCGGATCTCGTCGGCAAGACCCGGTTGCTTTTCGACGTCAGCCATCTCGCACTGCAGACCGACTCCACCCGGGTGATCACCATCATGTTGCTGGGGACCAGCCTGGTGCCCCCCATCCCGGGGGTAAATGATGGGCACCACAACCTGTCGCACCACGGGCAGGACCCCGCCAAGCTTCAGCAGCTCAAGGTGGTGGAGATCGAAACGATGAAGCTGTTCGGAGGACTGTTGACGCAGCTCCGGCAGACAAAAGAGGAGGGCGCGACCCTACTCGACCGCACGATGGTCCTGTTCGGGAGCAACCTGGGGAACGCCAGCAGCCACTCCTGCAAGAACCTGCCGATGCTGCTGGCGGGCGGCGGATTCCGCCACGGATCGCACCTGGCGTTCGATGCGCAGAACGGTCCGCCGCTGAGCAACCTCTACGCCAGCATGCTGCAGAGGCTCGGTATTCCGGCGGAGCGGTTCGGGTCCGGGACCGGCACGCTCACCGGCCTGGAGGCCGCCCGCGATTGAGGCCGCAGGTCTCGTCGACCGGGCCGACCAGCCATTCGGCTCGGCACTCCCTCACGGTCGCGGCTCGGCGGGGGTCCTCCCGAAGCCCCTGAGACCGGTGAGCTCCAGCTCGGCATGCGCGCAGCGCCCAACCCCCTGGGACCGCTGAGCTCCAGCTCGGCATGCGCGAAGCGCCCAACCCCCTGGGAGCGCTGAGCTCCAGCTCGGCATGCACACAGCGCCCAACCCCCTGGGAGCGCTGAGCTCCAGCTCGGCATGCACACAGCGCCCAACCCCCTGGGACCGCTGAGCTCCAGCTCGGCATGCGCGAAGCGCTCGAGTCCCTTCCGCTCGGCAACCCGGCCCGACTAGCTAGAGACCCAACCGGGTACGTGGTCGAAGAATCCCGAGTGCCTCGTGACTCCGTCACAAGGCGGAGGGCGAGTCCGCCGGTGGCAACGGTTACACGCTCCCTCACGGTCGCGGCTCAGCTCCCCCGGTGCCGAAATCCGTCGGAAAGACCATTATGGCTGTTCGATCCACCACCAACCCCAAGCCCTGACGGACTAACACGGTCCCCATGGAGCGGCAACTGACTACTAGAGTTCGGAGCATGAGCCACCGGTCGATAAAATATTTGATTCCAAGCATTTGTTAGGGAGGAGAAGGAGGCGCGCGCAGCTAATCCTCACCCATCGTATGGATCGACAGGCGCAGGATAATCGATGGCATCTACTCGCGTGTTGTGCCCTTTGGTCCGGGATCGCTGGATGGCCTTTGGCGTATCCTTGCTCTTGATTGCACTCGGCCTCGGCTGGGTTGGCGCGTTAGCGCCCTTCGCCAGTTCTCGCGGGGGGGTCACGCGGCCAGTTCCACTCTGCACCCTCTGCACCATCGGGAGTCGCCAATCGAAAAGTGCGAAATGCCATTCTGGGCACTCTACAGGCTATGATTCATGGATGTGAATGCGCCGATCATCCCAACTGAACGGGAGCTCGAGGCTCTGCAGGCCGTCGTGACACACGGCTCCGCGGGACGGGCGGCCGGGATGCTCTGCGTGTCCATCCATACGGTGCGTGCCCGTCTGCAGCGCCTACACGATAGGACCGGGCTTCGAACCCTCCACCAGTTGACGGCGTACGGTGTCGCCGTGGGTGCACGAATTCTGGCACTAGCTCTTGTCGCCTCGTCGGTGTATGGCGGCCTGTCGGCGAGCGCTGACCTGCCATTGGATGCCGTCTCTCGTGTCAGAGTTGTGGGGGTCCCGCTCCAGGACGCACTGACCGCGCTCAGCGGCGAGGGTGTGCGCCTGCAAGCGGCTCGGGAGTACGCCGCATGCAAGTGTACGGTGTTGGCTGAAGGCCGTTCTCGCCGACAGCTCATGGCCGCCCTGAGTCGCGTCTACGGCGGTGAGTGGGTAGCCAATGGCGGCAACCCCGGTACCCTTGAGCTCCGCCGGAGGCGCGGCGTAACTGAGTGGCTGGGAGATTGGGTCCGCGCTCGGGAGGCAGGGAGGCGAGCGGCGAGAGAGCGCGCGGCGGCAACGGTGCTCAGCAGGCTGAAGACGTGCTTCGAAAACGTGGCCCGCTACGACGACGGCACTGATCGTTCAGAGCAAGGTCTGCCGAATTACGTATGGAATCTACCGCTGGCGCGGTTCCTGTCGACCCTGTCGGAGGCCCAACTGAGGGAAGTGGCGCGGGTCCTTGCGGATTCGTCGCCTACCAGATCGGGCGGGGATTTTGAGGAATCGGTCTACGCGTTGGATCTGGCCTACGGAGACCTCGCGCCGGCTCAGCAACGGCACCTCCATGAGTGGTTGTCGGGGCGAGGAGTCCAGGCTGGGGGCAGTCCGGACGATCTCATCGCCAGATCAATCCGACGGTCCCGTGTGGCGGTGGGCGCACCGATGCTTGGCAGCGTGGGCATCCGGTTGTCGCTTCCCGGAACCCACGCCGAGGTTGAGGACGTGGCCGGCGGAGCCATGGCGGGTGACGGCCTGCTGGAAAGCATCGTGCACCAGGTGATCTTTCGAACCCTCGCAGCTCGGCAAACGCCTACGGGAGCTCTGTTGACATCGCAAGTCACCGCCGGGGACGGAGTGGTACCGCGCGTTTCAGCAGATCGCCCAGAGATTCTTGAACGGCCCCCCATCGGAGAAGCCGGAGACTATCTCGCCGTCGAGTTTCTGCAGGACGCCGCCGTTCCGTCGGGGTTTGCCGTGGTGTCCGATTACTACACGCGCAGCGATCGACTGCCTTTCGTGCCGCAGCGCTACAAGACGCTGAGGTCCTGCCTGGAAGCGGCAGCTGCCAAGTTCGGGCTCATCTATCGCATCGAGGACGGGGTTCTAACTGCGCGGCATTGGTATTGGCCGGAGCGCGAGGAGGAGGAGCCGCCATCGCCGCTGATTGAGCGATGCCTCGAACTCCGCCGGAAGGGAGGGCGATTGGGGCTCGATGAGTGGATCGGTCTGAGCAGGCTCACCGCACCGCAACGCGATTGCGCCCGGGCGTATCGGGATCCGCAGCGGTTACTCTGGAACGAGTTGCGTGCGGCGCGGCGCGGGCGTGAGCCCCTTGGCGTGCTTGCGAGTCTCCCCGAACCGCTGCGTCGACAGGCGAGCGATCTGGAGGGATTGCCGATCGCGCGGCTCGATCTGGTTCAGAAGCGGCTGTTCGAGATGGTCATGAGGGTCTCGGCCAGGCTACCGGGGCTCACCTTGCGGGTCGTGCTGGAGCCGGCTCCGGAAGCCGGCCTTCCGCGACCGCTGCGGGAAATCCGTCTGGAGCAGGCCGGGGTCGAATCTCCGCTGGTCGCCGCCTCGTTCTAGATTGGCGTGGCCCGTGTCGGTATTTGCGGCGCGTGGCACACGGCCAGCAAACATGCGCGCCGTATCGATGGGACGTGGCGATCCACCGCGCAAAACCCCATAGGCCAGACCTGCGGGACTGTTCGATCGTCAGCCAACCCGGATGCCCTTCCGGCTGAGCCCCAGCTCCGCATGCGCGCAGCGCCTGATGGGAGTTGCCTACCAAGGATTGAGCCAGTTTTGTGGCGAACTCAGCCACAAAACGGAGGTCGAATCCGTCGTCGGGCGGGGATCCCCGTTGGCTTGCGGGTGCGATGACCTGGGTGCGCGGGCGTCCGGCCCGCATGGCGTTGACGAACCCGGCCCCGCCCCATGGGCCCATCCGGGGTGCGTAGTCGAAGAATCCCGAGTGCCTCGAGACTCCGTCACAAGGCGGAGGTCGAATCCGTCGTCGGCGACGGATCCACGCTCCCTCACGGTCGTGGTTC
>CAZSRZ010000004.1:0-98564 GCA_964609085.1 uncultured bacterium
GGCACGACCTACTACTACATCGCCACGGCCGTCAACGCTTCCGGTGAGAGCGCCGGCTCCAACGAAGTGACCGTGACGCCCCTGGCACCCGGTACAGCGATCCGCATCAACTGCGGTGGAGCTAGCTACACGGGCTCCGGCGGCCAGGCCTGGTCGGCGGACCGGTACTTCACCACCGGCAGTACCTACGGCGACGGTGGCCGCGGCATCAGCGGCACGCCAGACCCAGCCGTGTACCGGTTCCTGCGCTATGGGAGCTTGTCCTACGTCATCCCTGCCGCATCCGGTGCCTACACGCTCAAGCTCCACTTCGCCGAGATCTACTTCACGGCCCCGGGGAAGCGAGTCTTCAACGTCAAGGTCGGCGGTGTCCCGATACTTTCAAACTTCGACGTGGTGGCGAGTGCGGGGACGAATGCCGCCATCGTAAAGAGCTTCTCCATCACCGCCTCCTCGGGAAGCGTGACGATCGAGTTCGTGTCGGTCGTGGAGAACCCGATCATCAACGGCATCGAGCTGCTGCCCGGCAACAGTGGGCCCACCCCCCCGGCGGCGCCGACCAACCTGACGGCTACGGCGTCGAGTTCCCGTGTAGATCTGGGATGGGACGCCAGTTCCGGTGCGCAGAGCTACTCTGTGAAGCGCTCCACCACTGCCGGATCCGGCTATGCCACGGTCGCCTCCGGCTTAACGACCAACTCCTATTCGGACACCACCGTCACCAACGGGACGCGCTACTACTACGTCGTCACCGCCAGCAACCAGGCTGGTGAGAGCGGCAACTCGAACGAGGCGAGCGGGCTACCTACCGCGCCACCCTCGAATGCGCTCCGCGTGAATTGCGGGGGGCCCGGTTACACCAACTCGGCGCTCGGCACGACCTGGCTTGCGGACCAGTACTTCGCCGGAGGGGCGACGTACGCCGTCACGGGCCGCGGCATCAGCGGCACGGCTGATCCCACCATCTACCAGTCCTGCCGCTACGGCGCCTTCACCTACGCACTGCCCGCGGCTGACGGACAGTACGATCTCGTCCTCCACTTCGCCGAGATCTACTACACAAGCACTGGAAAGCGCGTCTTCAACGTCCGAGTCAACGGCAGCGCCGTCCTGTCGAACTTCGACGTGGTGGCGGCGGCCGGCGGACCCAACGCCGCGGTGACGCGCACGTTCCGGGTGACCCCCGTCAACGGCGCGGTGACGGTCGCCACGAGCATCGTTACGGACTACCCGCTGTTCTCCGGCATCGAGTTGATCCCGGTCTCCGGCGGCTCGCCGCAGCCCCCAGCGGCACCCGGCGGTGTCGCAGCGGTGGCCGGAGACAAGAAAGTCGACCTGAGCTGGAGCACCAGCAACGGCGCCACGTCCTACACCGTGAAGCGGAGCACGACCAGCGGCGGCGGCTACTCGACGGTCGCGAGCGGCCTCACCGGCGTCAGCTACAGCGACACCGGGTTGACCAACGGGACGACCTACTACTACGTCGTCACCGCCAGCAACAGCGTCGGCGAGAGCGGCAACTCGAGCGAGGTAAGCGCCACGCCGAGTCTCTCGGTCTTCCGGTTGAACGCCGGTGGTGCGGCCTACACCGGCTCCGGCGGCGTGCAGTGGTCAGCGGACCAGTACTTCTCCGGCGGCTCGACCTACGGCGTCTCGGGACGGAACATCGGCGGCACCGCGGATCCGCGGCTCTACCAGTCCCTCCGTTACGGGCAGCACACCTACCAGCTCCCGGCGGCGAACGGCAACTACACTCTCAAGCTGCACTTTGCGGAGATCTGGTTTAGCACACCCGGCAACCGCATCTTCAACGTGCAGGTCAACGGGGCAAACGTCCTCACCAACTTCGACGTGGTGGCGGCGGCGGGCGGAGCGAATACCGCAGTGGTGCGCACATTCAACGTCACGGCAAGCGGGGGTTATGTCACCGTGGGCCTGAGGAACGTGCTCGACAACGCCATGGTCTCGGCTATCGAGCTGGTGCCGGCACCCTAGCCGCCAGTCCAGCCCGGCAACGAGGAGAGGGGCCACCGGTAGCGGTGGCCCCTCTTCCGTTGTCGGAACCCGAAGACCCGCCAACCCCCGCTGAACCGCGACCGTGAGGGAGCGTGGATCCGCAATGGCCGGTCGGCCCAGTCACCGAAAACCGGACACCCCCGCTGATGACGATGGCGGAGTCCGTGTTGTCGGAGGCGGCGTTTGCCAGCGACTGGGTCTGCGGTCCGGATCACGGGGGCGGGGTCGGTTCTCACTCCGTCGGAGCTTCGGTGGTGGGTTATCCACGCTCCCTCACGGTCGCGGCGCAGCTCAGGTTGGTTGATGGCGATGGCCCAGTCCGTGTTGTCGGAGGCGGCATTTGGTCTCTGTTGTCGGAGGCGGCTTTCGCGGGGGCGGATCTCAATCCGCCGCGGGTTCGTCGGAGGGTCGCGGCTCTGGGTGGGACTGCTGGTGAGTGCGGTGCGACAGCTCCTCGACCCTCCGGAAGTGGCTGGGCGGCATACGGCGCGACGGGATTAGCATCGGCGCTTCCTGGATGAGGCGGACGAAGGGCCGCACGACCACCTCTAGCCCGCGGGGGGCGAGGCGTCGCAGGAGGCTGGGTTGCCGACCAGTGTCCGGAGCGGCAGGCTGGAACTTTGTGCCGTGGGTCCAGTCGTCGACGTAGTCGCTCTGTTGGGGTGGGGTGGCGAAAATGGGGACTTCGGCTTCCTTTCGGGCGGCCACGAGGATGTGGGTCTCGCGGAAGTTGGTGAGGAGTACGCGCCCGCGCACCTCTGCCGGGTCCGGCACGCTGTACCAGGTGAAGGGGGCCTTGTTTTCACAGATGTAGAGGCACACCACCCGGAAACCGTTGGCGGGGGCGAAGACCCGGTAAAGCAGCTCGGGGCTGAACTGATAGAAGCCGTGCCCCATCTGGTTGTTGGCCGGGGTGACGGCGAGGAAGTGGCCGCCGACCCGCAGTGCCTCCATGCAACTCCGGATGGCCCGGGGGAAGTCGAAGACGTGCTCCAGGGTGCCGCCGTCGATCACGGCATCATACCTGCCGGTGAGATCCTCGGGGAGCGGGGCGTTGAGGTCATGCAGGACCGTGGCGCCTTCGTAGTCTGAGGTATCGGCGGAGTCGACGCTGCTGGCACCCAGGTACTGCAGGAATGATTCGCAGTAGCCTTCGGAAGCGGCCTTCATCCGCAAGGCGTCGTCCAGCCCCGCCGCCCGGCCGTCGCGGCGGAGCAGATCTGCCAGGTCCCTCGCGGTCACGGTCAGGTTCTGCCGTCCCAGGGTCAGGGTGCGGTCGAATCCGGCACCGAGACGGACCGCGTGGATCAGGAAGCGGGCGGTGTTGTAGTTGATCGACATAGGGAGCGGGTGTCAGGTGGGTAGCCACCGGGTCGGACGGCCGACGACACGCCGCGCCGCCAGGCGCGGTCAGCTTCCGGCATTGCCAAACAGGCCGGGGATCGGTGGATCCTGGTCGACCAGCCCGGCCACGCGCAGGGTTTGTGCGGTGTCCAGGCCCAGCCGCTGGTAGACGGATATCAGCATGTTGCGCGGACCGAAGGCGGCGGTGGCGGGATATCCGCCCTGGGCGTCGCTCTCGCCGAGCACGCGGCCGCCCTGGATCCCCGCCCCCGCGAACAACAATGTATAGCAGCCGGGCCAGTGGTCTCGACCGCCGTACTTGTTGATCTTGGGATCCCGGCCGAACTCCACACCGAAGATCACCAGGGTTTTCTCGAGCAGGCCTCGCTCCGACAGATCGTCGAGGAGGGCTGAGGCACCGCGGTCGAACGTGGGGTACTGTTTCTCGGGGTAGTCACGAAGGAAGCCGCCGAAGTTGCCGTGCACGTCCCAGCCTTCGAGGCCCTCGGCACCGGGGTGCCGGCTCCAATTGACCTGCACGTAGCGGACGCCGGACTCCAGGAGGCGGCGGGCAGCGAGGCAACTCTGGCCGAAGAAACTGGGGCCGTAACGCTCGCGAACAGCCGTCGGCTCGCGCGAGATGTCGAAAGCCTGGCGGGCGGTGGGGGCCGTCAGGAGGTTGAGGGCCTGCTGCACGCTGCCGTCGAAGGAGCCGGTATCGCGCGTGCGAACGTAGCCGTCGAAGTGATCCAGTGCGCGCCGGAGCCCGTCGCGCCGGGCCAGCCGCGCAGGGGAGACACCTTCCGGCAGCCTGAGGGAGGGGAAGTTGTCCACCCCGATCCGGGGATCTTCCACGCGGAAGGGGCCGTAGGCGCCGCCGAGGAAGCCGCCGTACTGGCCCGGCACGCGGGCACCGTTGTCCCACAACTCACGCCCCAGAACGACGTACTGCGGTAGGGGAGAAGCCGGACGGGCATACCGGGCGATGACCGATCCCAGGTGCGGACCTTCTTTTTCCGGCTTGCCCGGCACGAACGGGAAGCCGGAGAGGGCAATGGCGGCTCCCTCGGGATGGTCCGGGGCGGTGTTGTGCATCGTCCGCACCTGGGCGATGCGGTGCATCTGCCGCGCGAATAGCGGCAGGTGTTCCACGATCCGGATGCCGGGAGCCGAGGTGGGGATCGACTTCCAGGGGCCGCGGACTTCCTCCGGCTGGTCGGGCTTCAGATCCCAGGTGTCCACGTGCGAGGGCGCGCCCCAGAGCCAGAGCATGAGGCAATTGATGTCGCTGCCGTTGGCGCATGCGCCAGGCGCGAAGGCATCCGCCAGGGAGAGCCCCAGCGCCGATGCGCCGCCGGCCTCGAGCAGGCTGCGACGCGGAAGGCGGTAGGGCCCCCCGCAGGTGCTGACATGGCTCCAATCACCGCCCATGGGGCTTTCTCTCTGCCTGGGTAGGCGTTGGAGGTCAGTGCGACGCCGAAGGGCCGACGTCCTGCCGCTTGCGGACGGACGCTCCCAGCAGCGCCTGGTAGGCGGCTTCGGTTTCCGCCACCATGCGGTCCACCGTGAACAGCGCGTGCGCCCGCGCCCGCGCCGCTTCGCCCATCACTGCCCGCCCGGGCGCATCGGTCAGCATCCGGAGCAGGGCCTCGGCGAGCGCCGGCACGTCCCCCGGAGGGACCACGTAGCCCGTGACCCCATGCTCCACCACCTCGGCGGTGCCGCCCAGATCGGTGGTGATCGACGGCTTTCCGAGCATCCCCGCCTCCACCAGCACTCTGCCGAAGCCCTCCATGGCGATGCTCGGCAGCACCACCAGGTCCATTGCCTGCATCCAGGGGCAGACGTCGGATTGGAAGCCCGCAAATCTCACCAGTTCGGAGAGGCCCAAGGCCTTCACCCGGGCTTCCAGCCGGGCCCGTTCGGGGCCGTCGCCCAGGAAGACGAAGCTCACGTCCGGCACTGAGCGGACCACGTCAGCGGCCGCCTCAAGGAAGGCGGCGTGCCCCTTCTTGGCTGTCAGATGCGCGACCACGCCGACGATGAGGCCCGTCGACGGCAGCCCGCAGCGCTCCCGGGCTTCCCCGGGCGTGAGGGAGGTGCGACAGCGTTCCGGGTCGACGCCGTTGTAGATCACGTGGATCCGCCCTGGATGCACCCCCTGCCTCACGAGGTGGGCCTTCACGCCCTCGGAGTTCGCCAAAATCCGATCGGCGAGGAGGTACCACCACTTCTGGTTGAGGGCCCGGACATGGGCCAGCACCGGCCGGCGTGTCCACCGGGCGGCCACACTGCCCCAGAAAGCGGCGGTCGAGAGCTGCGTGTGGACGACGTCGATCGCCTCAGAGCGGATCAATCCGGCCAGGAGGGCGGCCGCTCGCAGGTTGAGCTTCCCGCCGATCGCCAGCTCACGCACGTCCAAACCCTCCCGGCGCATGATATCGACCAGCGGATGGGACGGCCTGCAGGCCACCACGACTCGGTGGCCTCGGGCCTGCAGATGCGCGGCAAGGCTAACCGTCGAGCGCTCCGCGCCGGCGACCTTGGACGGCGTGATGACGAGCAGAATGTTCAGGGCGATCCCCCGCCGCCCGAAGTCGGCATCCCGCCCAGGCGACTGCCCCCACCGGCCCACAGCCGCTCATACTGCATCATGTAGTCGTCCTTGCTGGGGATCGTCCGAGATCTCAGTCGAGACCGCGCTCGGCGGGGGTATGGAAAAGTCCATGGCGCACTGACCCATGATACAGCACCCAACCCCTGCCCGCGCTGCCTCCCAAGGGCATCCATCCGAGCACGCCCCCGAGCCGGGCTCCCGCCCGGTGCTGAAACCGCCTCCTCGTCTCGTGCTCGGCTGTGGTGCCGGTTGCGTGCTGGCGGTGCTGGGCCAGATCGGCCTCGTGGCGCTCTTCGGCTTCCTCATCGGCACCGCCGAGCCGCCCCGCGTGGCCCTCAAGCTCGGGTCTCAGCCGCCCGCGCTCCGGGTCGGCGCCGTGTCCGGGCTGACGCTCACTCTGACCAATCGCGACCCTGCGCCCGTCTTGCTGCGCGGGCTGGTCATGGCTGAATCCGCAGAGCGTGGGCTGGGGTTGGGTGATTGGTCGCCGAAGCCGACCAGCCGACGCGTCCGAGCCGGTCGGGTGACGCTGAACTACAGCGGCACGGTGCGCCCGGGGCAGAGCTGGGGCGTTTCGTTCCAGGCCCGACCGCGGACGGCGGGACCCGTGAGGCTTGAAGTGCAGGCGCTATGTGGGCTGGTGTCGGTCCAAAAGGAGTGGATGCTGGAGGTGCGCCCGGGGAAGCCGGAGTCAGCCAGGCGCGGTCGGGCACGGCCGGGCCGGTGACGAACAACGCGGCGTAGCGCGAGTTAACGCGCACCCATCCCCCGCTGTTCTCCAGGCCTGGCAGATGCGCCGCGCTGATTCGTGGAGTCTGGGCGACCGCCAACGACACGGACCGCGGCCTCGCGCCGCCCGAGGGGAGCAGATCCGCCGCACCGACCCGGTAATCCAGACCGGGACGCACGGGCACCGCGTCGGAGATCCAGCCGCCCGCCAATCGCCGCCATCCGTCCGGCGCGTCGGGGCGCAGCCAGCGAATCGACGCCGTCTCGTTCCGGAGCAGGTTCGCGGGCTCTGATGAAGGTTGGAGGCGGAGATCCAGCCGCAGAGAACGTCCGGCCCGAAGCTCCACAGCGCGGATCTCGGTCCGACATCCCTCGCGGACGAAAGCGACCCGGTATCGTCCGGGAGGCAGATGGCGGTGGAGGAAGGCCACCTCGGTCGGGGCGATGCCGGTGATCGGCTCGGACACGGTGCCGAAGGGCGTACCGAGGAGCAGGACGCGCACAGGGGCGAGGGGCCGTTCCGAATGCCGCGGCACCTGAACGCGCCCGGAAAAGGAGGCGGCGGTAGAGTCGCCCGGCTGTGCGGCGAGCACGGCGACCGCGTGCGCCACGTCGGCAGTCACCCGGGCGGACTCGAGCGCGCACTCCAGCTCCAGCGGCTCACAGGCGGCGCGGTCGTTCCGCTCGGCCGCGGGGCGGAGCCGCACCGCCCGCTCACGGCTGAAGGCGACCAAACCCGCGAGCCGGTCACGCAGCTCGGTCACCACGCGGGCTTCATCCCTTCCCCACTCCCGGGGACGGTATCCCGGTAGTCGGATCGCCATGTCGTCGACGTACGTCTCCATGCGCGTGTGCAACTCGCCCCCAACGGGCAGTGCGTGGGGTGGCGAGCCGCTGTCCTGCACGAAGTGGATGAGGGATCCCAGCCATCGGGCAGCATTCGCCGGGCTCTCGGAGCGCATCGCGCGGACGGCCCGCCGAAAAAAGGGAACCCACGCATCCGCGACGTCGGGCATCAGGTGCGAAACGTGACGGGGGAACTCCGGCCAGAGCAGGTAGTCGTCCACACTCCAGCCGGCGTGGACCTCACCCTGGTAATCGCCTCCCCAGCACAGATCGTCCATCTGGCGCAGGCCTCCCAGGCGGTTTTCGAGGTCGTCCGCCGGGGGCAGTGTGCGCAGCGCATGCCGGGTCATCGCAGGATGCGACAACCCCCAGGCACCGGCGCCTGACAGGGGCAGCAGGGCGCAGCATAGCAGCGCCGCCGCTCGACCGCGGACTCCCCCCTGCCGAAACCGTGCCGCACGGACAGGCCTTCCCTCCGATTTCCATCCGAGATGGTCGCCGTAATGGGTCTGGTCCCGGTCCATCACCCCAGTTTCGCTGCAACAAACCGGTAGGCCAACGCCCCGTTTTTCACAGAGCAGAGGAAGTAGCCCTTCTCTGGGGTGCCGTCGTGGTTCCCCTTGCTGTGGGAGCAGCAGCGGTTGGTGAGCACCGGGGTCTCGCCATTCTTGCGCTCAGTCAGCGAGTGGAAATGTCCCCCGAACACCGCACGAAGGCTGTGACGCCGCGTTCGTGCCAGCACGTCCGGAGCATTCGTCAGCGTGTGGCGGACGTTCTCGCCGAGCGGGAAGTGGGTGAAGAGCACCATCGGCTCACCGACCGGAACGGCGGCGAGTTCCTTCTCCAGGAATGCGAGGGAACTGGGGGGCATGGCCACTTGCTGGTACTTTTGCCCGTCCGTGCTGTCGAGGCCGATGAAATGCCAACCGCGGTGCGTGAACCGGTAGTTCACCCGGTCCGGGAACGACTTGTCGTACGGTGCCCGACTGGCGGCGGTCACATAGTCGTGATTGCCGGGGACCGAGTAGACGGGGACGCCCGCCGTCTCACGGATCACCCGTCCGATCCCGGCGTTCTGTGCATCCGTGCCGTTCTCGGTCAGGTCACCCACAAGCAGGCAGAACTCCGGCTTCTCCGCATGTCCGCCGATTTGCCGGAACACGCCCTGGATCCATGGGGCGCACTCGTCGTTCAGGTAGTGCACGTCATTGATGACGGCGAAGGAGAAATCCGCCGCCTCGGCGGCCGCATCCCGCGCGCCCGCACAAGCCAGCACGCCCCCCGCACCGGCACCCAGCACTGACCGGCGTGACCACTTCCGTGCTTCCATCCCTACCCCTCCCTTCCTCCGGGCCTGTCGCCGGAGCGTCAGCTCAGCTCCGCCACGCGCACCCCCGGCTGGGAACCGATCCACGAGACCGTCTCCCCCGCTGTCCCGCCCGGACCGAGCCGCAGACGCAACAGGACCACGACCTCCTCCGCGGTGGCTCCATCCATCCGATCCGCCAACCACTCCATCCTGGTGATCCGCACTCCTCGGGCCGAAAGGCCCTCCACCAGGCGCGCGAGATGGTCGGTTTGCCGGCCGAGGGTCACTGTGACCTCGAGGTAGGTGCGCAGGACTGCCTGCTCGAAGGCGCGGATCCAGATGTTGATCCCGAAGACCAGCGCCGCGGCCACGAGGCCGAGCGTCATCAATTGCCCGCCCGCGGCGATGCCCATCCCGGCTGCGGCGACGACCCATAGCCCCGCCGCCGTCGTCAGCCCGCGGATGGCGGGACCGGCGCGAAAAATGGTCCCCGCCCCCAGGAATCCGATGCCGCTGACGACCTGGGCGGCGATGCGCGTTTGATCCTGAGCCGGGGAGAGGTGGAGCGAGACCATGGTGAATAGGGCGCTGCCGCCGGCCACGAGCATGTGCGTGCGCAGCCCCGCGGACCGATAGTGCCGCTCCCTTTCCCAGCCGACCAGCCCACCGGCCAGGAAGGCGAGGCAAAGCTGGGGTATCAGTGTCCAGAGGTCCGGCAAGAACTCGCCCTCGGGCTGCCCCAAGCGGCGTGCCTGGTGCGTTCGACACCCGGGAGGGACCACCGTTTCCAGATCTCGCGCTCGCCGCCCGTCTACCGGTCCGGCCGGAGCAACCCCGCAAGCGCCGCCTCGATCAGGTCCGTCCGGGCAAGGTCCCGACGCCACGCTCGCGGGATGCCGGATTCCCCCCAGAAGGCTCCGGCGAGCTGCCCCGTCACGGCGCCGGTGGTGTCCGCGTCGTCCCCCAGGTTGACCGCCCGCAGCACCGCTTCCTCGAAGCTGGCCGTGTCGTGGAAAGCCCAGAGCGAGGCCTCCAGGGTGTGCACGACGTAACCGCTGGCGGAGATGCTCGAGGGATCCCGATGACGGTAGCTCCCGCGAACGACCGCCGCGACCGATGGGTGCAGCGGGCCGACGCGCGCGAGGAGCGGCGAGGTGGGAGCGAGGGATTGCTCTCGATCCGCGCCGTTCACCAGTGCGGCAATCAGGACCGCCAGATACCGGCACGCCGACCGGCACACGGGCGATGCATGGGTTGGGATGCTGGATTGCTCCCCCCGTTCCGCCACGCGCTCGAGCTGTTCGGGGTGAAGGTGCGCCATCGCGATCGGTACGGGAGCCAGCCGCATCAGCGAGCCGTTTCCGCTGGCCTGTGCTGAGGGGTCGCCGGAACGCCGGGCATCCCCCAACTGCTGGAAACGTGCCAGTGCGCTGCCGGTCTGGATACCGACGTCGAAGCACCGGCCGTTCACGGAGTACCGACCATTCTCGCGCCAATCCACGTAGCGCCGGGCCTGATCGTCGAGGTCCCAACCCACCGTGCTGATGCTGTCGGCCAGGGCCAGAGCCATCGCCGTGTCGTCCGTCCACTCACCCGGCGCCAATCCGTGCGGACCACCGCCCCGATAGCCGGTGACGGGCTTGAACGACGCGGGATGGGAGAACTCAACCGCGGCCCCCAGGGCATCGCCGACAGCCAGCCCGTAGAGGCATCCCCGCAAACGATCCCGATTCGCCCGAACAGCTTGTCGATGCATGGCAGTCATTCCTTATGGGCTAATTGATCCTTAGTCTACACTCGATGAACCAATCGGCAAGAGGGCGCACCTCGCACTTGCGATGGATCCGAATGCACGCCGTCCGCCTGGAGGATGAGTGCCCAGACGAGTGCCCAGATGAGTGCCCAGATGAGTGGACAAATCAGACGCGCAAAGGGCCCGCGACCGGCATCGGTCAGCGGGCCCCATGGCAACCGGGTCGGAGAGGGCGGGATTCGAACCCGCGGTAAGATTTCTCCTACGGCGGTTTAGCAAACCGCTCCCTTCGGCCACTCGGGCACCTCTCCACGTCGCGTAGCTCCGGGTTTCCCCAGGCCTGGCGGCAGTTTAGCACGCGCTCCCGGACGCTGCAATCGGTCTCTCCCACGGCTCACCACCTCGACGCCCGCAGTTCTCCGACCCGGTCAAACCCACTCCACGGCGCACTGTGACGACCTGCCTCTCGACCCTGACGCGCTCCGTTCAGAGGGGAGCGGCAGCCGCTCCCCTCTCACCGCGCCAGCGATGCGAGAGGCACGGATCTGCTTCCCGAAGCCGGCCTTCGGCTCGCGCTAGCGCGCCGCACCAGTGGCCAGGCGCTCCCCGTCCATCACGAAGTTGATGAAGGCGAAGCACATCTCGTCCGTGGTGGCCTCCCCAAAGGTGACCCGCCTGGGCGGGTTGTTCGGGTTGCGGGGGTTGGCTGCGGTGTTGTCGTAGTAGGCGACCAGGTCCAGTTGCGTTCCTCTCGGCAGCCGCAGGGGCTCTTTGTAGAGGTAGTTATCCTGCCACCGGTAGTCCCAGTTCTTCACATAGACCATCGGCTTCACTTTGCCGTCGGGAAGCGTGGCGGTGACTTTGATCTCCTTGCCGAGGAGGTGCATGTGAGGGATGATGCTGATCGCGCTCATGTCGAACGGCAACCGCACGCTCGCCTTTACTTCATGCCGGGCCTCCCCGGGCGGGATGTTGATGTTGAAGCTGGTGAGCGGCAGAACGCGCAGCCGCTGCTGGATCGGCTCCTTGGCGAAGTAAAGACCGATCTGGGTCTGGTCCGTCTCCACCTTCCCGGTCTTGTGATAGTGGACCTGGATCACCAGATCGGAGTTCTTCGGCAGGGGGATACCGATCCCTTTCGGGAGAATTCGGGGGAAGTTGCCGGGAGCCCAGCCGCCCATCCAGCCGCTGGGAGCGAAGCCGATGCCGCCCGGACCTGTGTCGTAGCCGGGGCCGCCGCTCTGCGCATCCAGCCGCCTGCCGTTGCCGGTTGTATCGACGAAGTTCAGCACGTGATGGAGCACGCGGGAGTTGCCCGGACGGACCTCCACCCCCACCACCTGTCGATCCTCGGCCAGCCCCGTGGGCAGCACAAAGCACCGGAAGATATCCTCGCCCGTGGCGGCGACGGTGAACGGCTCCGGCATAGTGAGGACGAGGTCCGGCTTACCGAGCATCCAGTCGGTGCTCCATTTCTTGGGAGCGGGGGCGTCCGCGGGATTGCCCTCGGGAGCCCCAGCGTCCACCCACTGGGCCAGCTTCGCAATCGTACCGTCCGCCAGACGCCGGCAGTCCTGAAAATCGCCGTGACCCAACTCGGCCTGCCACGGAGGCATCTGGCGGGACTGGGTGAATTCCTTGATCTCGTTCGCCCAGCTCCGAGCGTCCGCGTAGGTCATCAGCGAGAACGGGGCTACCTGCCCCGGCCGGTGACAACTCTGACAGTGTTCCTGCATGAGCGGGGCGATGTCGCGATGGAAGGAAACGGCATTGGCGGCGATCCGCTGTCCCGATTCGCGCACGATGCCGCACCCGAACGCCCGAGTTGTGGTGACCGCTATCGGCTTCCCCGCAAGCACGGCGTCGATGGCCTTTTCGAGGTCGTGGGATCCGACCTTCGTCTGCCGTTGGGTGCGGCTCACGTAGGCATCATCGATCCGGCCGCGATAGCGCACCTGACGGCCCGCGTCGAGGACGAAGGCCTCCGGGGTCACCTTCGCATCCAGCGCCGCGGTCAGCTTCTGGCTGGTGTCCTTGAAAACGGGGAATGCGATCCGATACTCAGCGGCGTGCGCCGCAGTTTCTGCCGCTGACTCGCCGGGATTTGCGTTGACGCCGATGAACTGGACGCCGGCTGCGGCATAGCGCTCTGATAGGCGGCCCAACGGCTCGACATAGGAGTTGGAGATGGGGCACTTGGTGCCGATGAACACCACCACCAACGCCTTCTTGCCCGCAAAGGTCCGTAGATTCAGGTCGGTTCGCGGGCCCTGGGCCAGCGGGATGTCGAGAATGTTCGCCTGGGCCGGTGCCTTTGCAGCAGGCCCCGCGGCACCCCCCGCCAGAGCGACGATCCCCGCCGCGGCGGCGACGCACAGACCCAGGCCGGTGCTGCCTCGGCGAGTTCGGCTTCCCCACTGGCGCGTACGCCCTCTCCGCGGTTCGTGCATGCTTCCCATCTGGCGATTCCTCATCGTGGCCCGTGTAGCTTCGCGGGCGGCAGAGCTTCAGTATAGTGTCCAACAGCCGTCGGCGGTGCGCCGGGGCACGTGCAGCAGCATGGATCATGACGCGCCGACCCGGTCTCGGGATCGGTGTTAATGCACAGTCTTTCGCCCGATCGGCTCTCACCCAGCCGGCTCTCACCCAACCGAGTCAGGCGTCTTCTCCTCGCATCGGTCTCGAGAGCAGAGCCAGGACGGCTTCACGGACGGGCAGCGTTCCGGCGAGGACGTCACGCAGCGCCCGCAGGATCGGGGCGTCGACGCCCACTCGGTCGGCCAGGCGGCAGGCGGCCTCCGTCGACGGGACGCCCTCGGCGGTCTGGTGCAGCTCCTCCAGGGCGTGGGACAGGCTGTCTCCAGTCCCCAGAGCCGCGCCCAGACGGTAGTTTCGGCTCAGCGGGCTGTGCGCCGTCGCCAGCAGGTCGCCCAAACCTGCCAGGCCCCTGAAGGTGGACTCGCGCCCCCCGGCGGCAACGCCCAGGCGAGTGATCTCGGCCAGGCCGCGAGTCAGGAGGGCGGCCTTCGTGTTCTCGCCGTACCCCAGGCCGTCGCTGATGCCGGCGCCGATGGCGATGGGGTTCTTCAGGGCACCGGCCAACTCGACTCCCGGCAGATCGTCGCTGGTGTAGACGCGGAAGAAAGGGGTGCCCAGGATCGCCTGCAGCCGCAGGGCCACTCCGGATTCACGGCAGGCGAGGACTGCGGCCGACGGCAATCCCCGGACCAGTTCCCCAGCCAGATTTGGACCACTGAGCGCCGCCAGTGTCGCCCCTCCTCCGAGAACCGAGGTTGCGACCTCGCTGAGTCGCCGGCCGGTGGAGCGCTCCAGGCCCTTCGCGGCAATGACGAGCGGCGACCCAACCGCTGACCGCACCTCGCCTAGCACCTCCGCTAGAGCCGAGACCGGCACGGCAACCAGTACCATCTCAGCACCCCGCACCGCTTCCCGAGCATCGGTCATTGCTTCCACGGCGGGGGCGAGGGTGAGATCGGGCAGATACCGGGGGTTGCGCTGGGTGCCGCGGATGGAATTCGCCTGCTCGGCGTCCCGGCACCAGAGACGAACGGAGTGCCCCCGACCACCCAGCATCCAGGCGAGCGCGGTGCCCCAGCTACCTCCGCCCAGCACAGCGCATCGGGTCGTGGACATGGATGGGGTCCGGCTCAGGATTCTCGCTGGAGAGCGTGGTGCGCGATCGTGCGGATGGCCTCTCCGGCCACCGCCTCGGGCCCCGGTGCCGCCCCGGACAGGGCACGCTCCAGGTTGCTGAGCGCGGCGTCAGTGCTGGCCCGCACATGCTCCAGCGTCCGCTCCGCCACGCCGAGTGACGTCATCAGTTCCAGAGACGCCCGCACATCGCGCTCAGCCAGCGCTCGCCGCAGTCGTCTTCCATCAGGTGTCCCGGGGGCGGCTGACGCGAGTGCCTCAACCACCGGCAGGCTGCGTTTCCCCCGCTCGAGGTCGGCGCCGACCGGCTTCCCCGTGACGGCGGGGTCACCCCAGATCCCCAGATAATCGTCCCGGCACTGAAAGGCGAGACCAAACTGCCTGCCGAACTCCGCCATCGCCGCGATCCGGCCCTCATCCTCCGACCCGAGCAACGCCCCCAGGCAGAGTGATGCCTCCGTCAGTGCCGCCGTCTTCCCGCCCGTCATCCGGAAGTAGTCTTCACGGCTCATCTCGGCGGCGTTCTCCGCCGCCATGTCAAGGAACTGACCTTCCGTCATCAGCACAATGGCCCGAGTGAGGACGCGCAGCGCCTGGAGGACGCGGCCCGGGGGGAATCCCGGGGCGAGCCGCAGCGCTGCGAGGTTGACGAGTGCCTGCATGTTCGATCCGACATTGATGGCGTGGGGCACCCCCCAGAGCTTCCACACCGTCGGACGATGTCGCCGCTCGGCGTCGTTGTCCTCCACGTCATCGTGCACCAGGGAGAAGTTGTGGACCAACTCCACCGCCGCCCCGGCGGGCGCGGCCGCGAGCCCGTTTCCCCCCAGCGCCTCAGCGGCCAGGATGGCCAGGACGCCGCGTAGCCGCTTCCCGCCATGCCGGCGGCGGTGCTCCAATGAGAGGGGTGCGAGCGTCTCATCCAGCCAGCCGAGATGGTAGCGGGCCCAGCCGTACAGCCGCAGGTCCGTCGATGCGGCATCGAGTACCGCGCTCATCTCCGCATCGAGCCAGACAATGCGCGACTCGATCAACGCGGCCGTGGTCTGGGGAAGCTCGGCGCTCATGGCTCAACGCGGATGGCCGGCTCGCCGGGGCGGTCCGGAGGTGACCAGTCGGATGGGTCGGCTTGAAGGGTAGCCGAGCAACGGGAACGAACGAAGCCCCGAGCGTACGGCTCGGGGCTGAGGTTGCGGAAGGAGGGACTTGAACCCTCATGGATTGCTCCACACGCCCCTCAAACGTGCGCGTCTGCCAATTCCGCCACTTCCGCCTGCGGTGACGCGGGATGGTAGCACGCAGCCTCCCCACCGTCAAGAAAGTCTGACGGTCACCCGCCGAGCAATCCCGACTTCGCGGGACCCCTGAGGAACCGATAATGAGCCAGCCAAACGGCGAGCCCTCGAATGGACCGGGAGAGGCACCGTCAGTCCCATCGCCTGCGGCGCCGGAGGCGCCTAACTCCGCAACCTACCCCTGCCCGCGGTGCGGTCAGGAGATGCCCGCGGCATCCGGCAACTGTTCGCAGTGCGGCGCACGCGTGGTCAATGGACAGCTTGACAGCTTCAAACCCGTCGGCCTGTGGATCATCCTCACGGGCATCCTCCTGCTGGGGGCGGCGGGGGTCATCTTCTTCCTGACATGTCTAGATAGCGTCGGGAGAAGCGGGAACTACTCGGCGTGGTTGACCTTCTGCCTCGGACTTGCCGTGCTCGGCTTCGTGCTGATGGTGGTGGGATTCGTCGTGGCGATTGTGCGGCTGGTGCTCCATGCCCGTTCGCGATAGCCACCCGCCTTCCGCCAGCGGGCGGCGGGAGCGATGACCTGGGGGATAGGCGGTTACGTCTTCCACCTCCTGGGGTTGGCGGTCGTTTTCGTGCTCTTCAACCGGACGATCCGCAGGGCGGGGATCGCCCCAGAGGCGTGCCAGGTGCTGGGCGCAGCCGCCCTGCTGGGGGGCCTCGTCGGCGCACTGGTCCTGAACTCGGTCGCGACGGCGTTGGCGACGGCTCCGGTCGGGGGCGAGCCCGGGCCACTCTCCGGACGTAGCTGGATCGGGGGGTTGCTGGGCGGCTATCTCATGGTGGAAGCGACAAAGCGCGTCATCGGCCTCCGGCGCAGCACTGGGGATGCATTCGCGCTGGCACTGCCCCTCGGAGAGGCGGTGGGGCGTATCGGCTGCCTCCTCGGCGGCTGCTGCTTCGGCCGGCCAGCGGAACTGCCCTGGTCGATCGTGCAGCACGGGGCGGCGCGTCACCCTTCGCAGCTCTACGCCGCCGCGGAGGCGGTGCTGCTGTGGGGGGTTCTGCGGTGGGCCGCACCGCGAATGCCGCGCGAGGGGGATCTTTTCAAGCTATACCTGATGGGTTACGCGGTGGCGCGCTTCCTGCTCGAGTTCACCCGAGACCACCCACAGACCCCCGAGGGCTCGCCCATCCTTTCAACCGCCCAATGGGCCTGCCTCGGCGGGTTGCTGGCTCTGGCCGTTCTCTGGCTCCCTGGCTTCCTTCGGGCCCGTCGGGGCACCGCTCTCTCCTCCTCCGCCTCACAGGGAGTCTACTGATGGCGCTGCCGCTCCGAAGCTACATGCCGCTCCGAATGGTGTTGACGACCTGTGGAGCGTGCTTTCAGGAAAACCCGGAAAGAGACGTCAATTACGAAACCGACATCCTCCAGGGCAACCTGGTGATGGAGGATGGCAAGGTCTATCTCCGCCGCCGGTGCCGCCGGGGCCATGGCGAGGTCGTCTCCCTCTACGAAGAGGACTTCGCTCTCTGGGAATACCTCCAGCAATGGCGAACCCAGACACGCGCCATCATCCCGGACGCTCCGGAGAACGTCGCGCCAATTCCGATGGGCTATATGCAAGGCCTGGGCGACCTCCAAACCCAGCACTCGTGCATCCTGCTGTTGGACATCAACGAAGCCTGCAACCTCGCCTGCCCGACCTGCTTCGCCGACGCCGGACCGTTCGGCGGGAACTATCTCTCTGCCGAGCATGTACTCCGGGTGTTGGACGATACGATCGCGAGAGAGGACGGCTCGCTGGACGTATTGATGCTCTCCGGCGGCGAGCCGACGATCCATCCGCAATTGCAGCAGATCCTGGATGGCGCACTCGCGCGCCCGGTGCACCGTATCCTGATCAACACCAACGGCTTGCGTATCGCCAGAGAACCCCGCTTCGTGGAGTACCTCCATCGACACCGAGATCGCGTCGAGGTCTACCTGCAGTTCGATGGTTTCGAGGCGAGGACCCACCAGGTGCTCCGGGGCGAGGATCTCCGGGAGATCAAGGAGGCGGCGATCCTCACACTCACCACGGCGCAGGTCTACACCACCCTCGTGATGACCGTCGCGATGGGGCTGAATGACCACGAAATGGGGGCGGCGGCGCGCCTGGTGCTGGACACGCCCTACCTGAGTGGCATGATGTACCAGCCAATCTTCGGGAGCGGCCGAGCCATCCCGATCGACCCGATGGCGAGGATGACGACAACGGGAGTCCTTCGGCGGTTGGAGCAACAGCTTCCGAATCACATCCACGCCGACGATTTCATCGCACTCCCTTGCAGTCACCCGGACTGCACCGCCATCACCTACTTCTTCACCGAAGGAAACGGGAAGGTGCGATCGATCCCCCGAATGCTCGGGCACGATCGCGTCCGCTCCCTGCTGGGGTTGGTCAGCAACACCATCGTCTTCGCCGACGCGCGCGGGGCGGGGGCGGAGGCGCTGCTGGGGATGATGAGTCAGTCGATCACCGCCACACGTCCCGAGCTCGGTCGGCACGCCGAGACCCTCTGCCGACTCTGCTCTGGAGGTCCGCTGGCGGCGTTGGCGGGCAAGCGCAAGTCCAGCCCCCACGAGATGGCCCTGCGCCTCAAGCGATTCACGGTGAAGACGTTCATGGACGCCTGGACATTGAACGTTGAGCGGCTGCAGCAGTGCTGCGTCCACGTCGGCTCGGCGGCTCCCGGTAGCCCTCGCGTGCCGTTCTGCGCTCGACAGCTCTTCGCGCCGCTGCGGAAACTGACGTCCTCCGGCGCTGTTCCGAGATCGGAGCTTGTGACACTTAAGACCGGGGGGGAGTGAGAGATGCCGATGCCGCGAGTCCGTGCCGTGACCTTTACCGCTCCGCGGCGGGCAGAGCTGCTGGAGTTGCCCGAGCCAGCCTCGAAACCGGGACCGGGAGAGGTGGCCGGTCCGACGCTGGCGAGCCTCATTAGCGCCGGAACTGAGATCAACGACGGCTTCGACGGCACGCGCTTCCCTCGTGAGATGGGCTACGCGTCCGTGTTCCGTGCCGAACTGGTCGGGGAGGGAGTGGGAGACGTCCAGCCGGGTGAGTTGTTGTTCTGCATGGGGTCGCACCGTTCGTGGCAATGCGTCCCGCGTAACCGGACGCTGGTCGTGCCGGCCGGGTTGGACCCGTCCGACGCGACGTTTGCACGGCTGATGGGTGTCTCCATGACGACGCTCACAACCACCACCGCCCGACCGAACGACCGGGTGCTCGTCACGGGGCTGGGGCTGGTGGGGCATATGGCCGCGCTGGTGTTCGGCACCTGCGGCTACCGCATCACCGCGGTCGATCCCGATCCGGCACGTAGGGACTGGCTCCGCTCCGGCGGAGTCCCCGACGTCCGAGAATCTGTGCCAGCCGAGACGTCGGATCTCTGCGGTGAGGTAGCGCTGGTGCTCGAGTGTTCGGGGCACGACGGTTGCTGCCTCGACGCTGTGAGGCTGGTGAAGAAAGGCGGCGAGGTAGCGCTGATCGGCGCACCCTGGCGAGCGCACACGGACACACTTGCACAGACACTGACCCGGCTTATCTTTTTCCGCTACATCACCGTCCGCAGCGGCTGGGAGTGGGAGCTCCCTCTACAGCCTACTGAATTCCGGCGCGGGAGCATTTTCGGGAACTACGCGGCCGCGCTCGATTGGCTGGCCACTGGACGCATCACCGCCGCCGGTCTCTACCGATCGACATCTCCGGCGGACGCGCAGTCCGCCTACAGCGCGCTGCAGGGCCATCAGTGGCCGGCCCTGGCGGCGGTGTTTGATTGGGCTCCGTTCTCCACAAGCTAGGTCTGGTTCGAGCCGGCAGGTGTGCGGGCCTCGGACGGGCAATCTTGCCTGACGGGTCCGACCCCGCGAGAGCGAATGCTGTGCCGAACGACCCCACTTCCCGGACGATCGTCTTTCTGGTCTTGCTCGGGCTGGTGGCCTGGGCGATCTGGCTCGTCTGGCCGATCCTCCCCCCATTTCTCATCGCGCTGGCGCTCGCCCTGTTGCTCGATCCGGTGATGGACCGGATGGTCCGTCGGGGCATGCCCCGGTGGCTCGCCGTCTCGCTCACCTTCCTCGCGTTCATGGGGATCTTCTTCGGCCTGATTGCCGTGGTGGCACCGCTGGCGGTGGGCCAGATCACGGAGTTCGTCGCAAACCAGCAGACCTACGCAGCGCGCGTGGAATCCACGGTCAATGACTGGCTGCGGTCCCACTCGTCCACTCTCAGGCAGCTGAACATTCCACCGACGTTGCCCGAGCTGACGCAGCAGTATCGAGACAACCTGACAGGCGGGCTCCAGGTCCTGTTGCAGCGAGCGATCGAAGCGATCCAGTCGTCATTCGGGGCGCTTGGATGGGTCGTGGTGGTGCCGATCGTCACGCTCTACCTGCTGATGGACCTGGACCGCCTCCGCCACCGCGTCCACCTCCTCATCCCGGACGTCCACCGTCCAACCGTCGAAGATCTGGCCGGAAAGGTCGGCGGCGTCTTTGGAGCGTACATTCGGGGGCTTACGCTCATCTGCCTTAGCTACGGCACCCTCGTCTACCTGGTCCTCACCGCGGGCTTCGGGCTCCGTTACAGCCTCGTGCTCGGGCTCCTCGCCGCATTCCTGTATGCCGTACCCTACCTGGGCCAATTCGTCGTCATCGCCGCGGCCTGCGGGGTGGCCTGGGCGACCGGGCCACTTGGACCGCACATCCTCATTCTCGGATTGTGCCTTCTTGGGGTGGGACAGTTGTTCGACCAACTCATCACGCCGCGCATCATCGGCCGCCAGGTGGGGCTTCACCCCGTCCTAGGGCTCTTCGCGCTGATGGCCGGCGGGCAACTCTTCGGGCTGCCGGGGATGGTGCTCGCGGTGCCCGTGGCAGCTTCGATGCGCGTGGTGCTGATCCATCTCTTCCCCCGACTCTCCGAGCCCCTGCCTCCGCGACAGACTCGGAAGCGCCGGGATGAGCCGCCCCCGACTGAGACAAGACAATCCGAGCCCGATGCGGTATGAAATGCAGTCTCGCCCCGGAGCCCTGACCGCATGCGGATCGTCGAGTTTTTTAGCCGGAACGCCCCCGTCTTTTCCTTCGAGTTCTTCCCGCCCAAGACCGAAGAAGGGCAGCGCAATCTCTTCGCCACCATCGGGGAGTTGGCCCGGCTGGAGCCGTCATTCGTCTCCGTGACCTACGGAGCCGGGGGCACAACCCGTGAGTTGACCGTGGACCTGACCACACGGATCCGACGGGAGCTGAAGCTGGAGGCGATGGCACACCTCACCTGCGTGGGCCACCATGCGGACGAAATCGCCGCGGTGCTGGATCGCCTCCAGGCGGGCGGGATCGAGAACATCCTGCCGTTGCGGGGAGATCCTCCGCGGGGCGAGGCCACGTTTATCCGTCCCGAAGGTGGATTCGGCTACGCCTCCGAGCTCGCTGCCTTCGTCCGATCGCGCTTCCCGTTCTGCATGGCCGGTGCCTGCTACCCTGAGGGCCACGTGGAGTGCCGCGACCCGGAAGCTGGGCTAGAGCACCTGAAAGCCAAAGTCGACGCCGGCGTGGAGTTCCTGATCACCCAGCTCTTCTTCGATCCGGACCACTACTTCCGATTCGTCGACCGAGCGAGGGCGGCGGGAATCAACCTCCCGATCGTGCCCGGCATCATGCCCGTCACGAACGTGGGCCAGCTCGAGCGTTTCACCTCGCTCTGCGGCGCCAGCATTCCTGCCGCTTTGCGCGACCGGTTGGCCGAGGTGCGGACCGACGACCAGGCCGTCCTCGCAGCCGGCGTGGATTGGGCGACGACCCAGTGTCGACGCCTGCTCGACGGGGGCGCGCCCGGCATCCACTTCTACACACTCAATCGCAGCCACTCCACCTGGCAGGTGCACTCCAACCTGCACCATTGAGCCCTGCGGCACACGACTTTCCGCCCGCAACCCTCCGCTCTGAGCCGTGGCGGGCACGTGCCCAGAGCAGGGGTTCCAACGGCGCCCCGCATCGCGGCGTGCCCGCTGCACGGCTAGACCGGTCGGCTCCGCCGTGCTAGACTGTGCCGCGTTTGTTGCCGGCACACCACCGGCTACCACACACCCGGTCGAGGGCTCGCCTGGGTGGCCCGTTCGCGGGCCCGGCGAGCACCTCCTCGGCCGGGGAGGGCGCCCCAAGGGCGCGATAACCCGGAGAGACCATGAGCACCGTTACCGTCGATATGCGTGAGTTGCTAGAAGCCGGCGTCCACTTCGGACACCACACCCGGCGATGGAACCCAAAGATGCGCCGCTACATCTACGGGTCCCGCAACAACATCTACATTCTGGACCTGCACCAGACCGTCAGCCTCTTCGATGAGGCAGCGAAGTTCCTCACCGACATCGCCGAGCGTGGCGGCGCCGTGCTTTTCGTGGGCACCAAGAAACAGGCTCAGGAGCCGATGCGCATCGCGGCAAAGCGCTCGGGACAGTTCTTCGTCAACCAGCGCTGGCTGGGCGGGATGCTCACCAACTTTTCCACGATCCAGGGCCGCATCCATCGCCTGAAGGAGCTCGAGAAGTGGTGCCTGGACGGCACGATGGAGCGGTTCCCGAAGAAGGAGCAGTTGCTCCTGATGGAAGAGAAGACCAAGCTCGACCGCTTCCTGGGCGGCATCAAAGACATGCGCGGACTGCCGGACGCGCTCTTCGTGATCGACACTCGCGAAGAGAAGATCGCCGTGAAGGAAGCCCGGAAGCTCGGCATTCCGATCATTGCCATCATCGACTCGAACTGTGATCCGGACGAGGTCGACTTCGTGATCCCCGGCAACGACGACGCCATCCGCTCCATCAACCTGATGTCCGAGCGCATCGCTGATGTTCTTGTCGCCGTCACCGGCGAACAGTGGTCGCCAGCCGACGATGTCGTTGACACCGAGGTCGATGAGTACCTCGAGGACGCGCCGGACGCAGAGGCGCCCCTGGAGCCGACGCCGATTCCCGACGACGACGAAGTAGAGGAGCCGGTTGCTCCCGCTCCAGTCGAGGAGTAGCCGCGACCGACAGTCGCGCGAACCCTGTTTTCCAGAAGACCCTGTTCAGGGGAGAGAGACGAATGGCAGAAATCTCAGCACAGACAGTGATGGCCCTGCGGGACAAGACCGGGGCCGGGATGATGGACTGCAAGAAGGCGCTGATCGCCGTCGAGGGCGACATGGAGAAGGCGATCCAGTTCCTTCGCGAGAAGGGTATTGCGTCCGCAGCGAAGCGCGAAGCGCGAGTCGCCTCCGAGGGCGTGGTCGGCACCTACGTCCACCTTGGCGGCAAGATCGGCGTGATGGTGGAACTCAACTGCGAAACCGACTTCGTCGCGCGGAATGAGGAATTCCAGGCGCTCGCCAAGGAGTTGGCGATGCAGGTCGCGTTTTCGAACCCGACCTATCTGCGCCCGGAAGACATCCCGCAAGAGGTGCTCGACAAGGAAGCGGAGATCGCCACCAACCTGGCCCGGAATGAGGGTAAGCCCGAAGTAGCGCTCCCGAAGATCGTGGAAGGCCGAGTGCGCAAGTTTCGCGAGGAGAACTCTCTCCTCACACAGGGCTACATGCGGGATCCGAAGCGCGCCGTCGGGGACGTCGTGCAGGACGTGCGCGCCAAGGTTGGGGAGAACATCCAGGTCCGTCGCTTCATCCGCTTCAAGGTCGGCGAAGAGGCCTGATCTTGGATGTGATCTCGGATCTGGAGCCGACAGAGGCTCCCTCGGAAGAGCGGCCTCGGTGGAAACGGGCGCTGCTGAAGCTGAGCGGCGAGGCATTCGCCGGCGGGCATGGCTTCGGCATTGACCCCCCCACCGTTCGCCGCATCGCCGAGGAGATCCATCACGTGATGGAACTGGGCGTGGAACTGGCCGTCGTCGTCGGCGGCGGCAACATCATCCGCGGTGAACTGGCAAGCGCAAACGGTATCGAGCGAGCCACAGCGGATCATATGGGGATGCTGGCCACGGTGATCAATTGCCTGGCACTCCAGGACGCGCTCGAGAAATCCAACACCGAGGTCCGCACCCAGACGGGATTGACGATGACCTCTGTTGCGGAGCCCTTCATTCGGCGCCGGGCGATCCGGCACCTGGAGAAAGGTCGGGTGGTGATCTTCGGGGCGGGGACAGGGAACCCTTACTTCACCACTGACACCGCCGCCGCACTCCGCGCGACGGAAATCCGCGCTCACGTCATCTTGAAAGCCACCAACATCGACGGCGTCTACGACCGTGACCCGCGGAAGGATCCGACGGCGACGCGGTTCACTCATCTCACCCACGAGGAGGCCTTCTCCCGGCGGCTAAAGGTGATGGACCTCACCGCGTTTTCGTTAAGCATGGAAAACAAGATCCCCATCGTCATCTTTGACCTACACCAGCCGGGCAACATCCGGCGCGTGTTGCTGGGGGAGCCCGTCGGGACGATCGTGGGCGCGCTGCCGGCCTAGGCCCGATCAACCCGGCGCCAATCACACAGGAGCCCGAGATGGCAGACGAAGAGCTTCTCAAGGAACTGGTTGCGGACGCGGACAACCGCATGAAGAAGTCCATCGAGGCTACCCGCCACGATCTGGCAGCCATCCGTACCGGGCGGGCGAACCCGTCGCTGGTAGAGCGGGTGGAAGTAGATTACTACGGGAGCAAGCTGCCGCTGCCGCAGGTCGCCACCATCACGGCGCCCGAGCCGCGCATGCTGGTGATTGCACCGTGGGACAAGGGCGCATTGCCCGCCATCGAGCGCGCCATCATGAAATCGAGCCTCGGCTTGAACCCCAGCAGCGACGGCATCGTCGTCCGTTTGATCATCCCATCCCTCACCGAGGAGACCCGAAAGCAATTGATCCGGGGCACCCACAAGCGGGTTGAAGAGGGCAAGGTGGCCATCCGAAACATCCGGCGCGATGCCATCGAACACCTGCGCACCCTGAAAAAGGACGGGGAGATCGGCGAGGACGAGGAGAAGCGCCTCGAGCACGACATCCAGAAGCTCACGGATCGACACATCGTCGAATTGGACAACGTGCAGCGGACCAAGGAAGCCGAACTCCTCGAGGTGTAGCCCTCACGCCGGAGCTCCCCGTAGAGCCGGTTGAATTCCAGGTCCACTTTGTGGCACAAAGATGTCTGGGAGGTTGTCGATGAGCAGGGCGACGCACACCGCACCTCCCACGTCGCCTCTTGAACGGAGCAACTGATGGAACTGCCCCGCCACATCGCCGTGATCATGGATGGCAACGGTCGCTGGGCGCAATTGCGGGGCTTCCCTCGCGTGGAAGGGCACCGCCGGGGCGAACGGACCGTCCGCGACGTGGTTGAAGCGTGCGGCGAGCTGGGGGTCGAATTCCTGACCCTCTACACGTTTTCCGCGGAGAACTGGCGCCGGCCGGAGGAGGAAGTCCGGGCGCTGATGGGGCTTCTGGAGCTGGTCGCCCGGAAGGAGATCGCCGCTCTGCACCGGAGCGGAGTTCGGCTGCGGCTAATGGGGCGGGACCAGGACCTGCCGCCTTCGCTGCAGGAAGAGCTGCGTCGCGGGGTCGAGCTGACCCGAGAGAACACCGGCCTGACGCTGACCCTCGCCCTGAACTACGGGGGACGAGCTGAGATCGTGGATGCTGCCCGCCGTCTCGCCGAGAAGGTGCGAGACGGGAGCATGTCCGTGGAGCAGATCAGCGAGGCCAGCCTCTCCCGCGAGCTCTACTGCCCGGATCTGCCGGATCCCGATCTCCTGATCCGCACCGGCGGCGAAGTCCGGCTCAGCAACTTCCTGCTCTGGCAGTGCGCCTACAGCGAAATCTGGGTGACTCCCATCTACTGGCCGGACTTCACGCGCAATGACCTGATGGAAGCCATCCGGGCCTACCAGCAACGGGAGCGCCGGTTCGGAGGGGTCCGGGAGCCCGCCGCCGTTTAGCCCTCGTGGTGCCGTCGTTTACCCTTCCCGCGGATTACGACATCAGGTATCCTGTGGGCCGCCCCCCAACTCGGAGATCCGTCCACACTTGTCCTCGGCGCCTGTCCGAATCGCCATCATCGGCTCCACCGGCTCCATCGGCAGGCAGACCCTGGACGTCGCCGGCTGGTTCCCCGATCGGTTGCGCGTGACCGCGCTCACGGCGCGGTCCGATGCCCAGTCGCTGAGCGCCCAGGCCGCCCGGTTCCGCCCCGCTTACCTCGGAATCACGGACCCCCCGTCCGGCGCCAGCCTGCCGGCGGGGACCGTCACCGGGTCCGAGTGTATGCTGGAAGCCGCCACGCGGTCGGACGTAGATCTCGTGATCGTGTCGGTGGTGGGGACCGCCGGGCTGGCTCCCGCGCTCGCCGCCCTGCGCGCCGGCAAGAACGTAGCGTTGGCCACCAAGGAGGCGCTGGTCGTCGGCGGACACCTGATGACCGCCGCCGCGGCCGAGAGCGGCGCGACCATCCTGCCGATCGACAGCGAACACTCAGCCATCTGGCAGTCGCTGCGCGGCAATCGGCGAGAGGAGGTGGAGAAGCTGGTGCTGACCGCCTCCGGCGGTCCGTTCGTGGACTGGCCCGCCGAACGCATCGCGGGGGCGGGGATCGACGAAGCCCTTGCTCACCCCACATGGAACATGGGCGGTAAGATTACGATCGACTCGGCCACGCTGATGAACAAGGGCCTGGAGGTGATCGAGGCGCGGTGGCTCTTCGACATCCTCGTTGACCAGATTGAGGTGGTCGTGCACCGACAGAGCATCATCCACAGCCTCGTCTACTACCGGGACAGCAGCGTGATGGCGCAGATGGGGATCCCCGATATGCGACTGCCGATCCAGTACGCCCTGTTCTACCCGGACCGGCCGGCTAATCCCCTGGAGCGACTGGATCTCGTTCGAGGCCGAAGCCTCACGTTTGAGGCGCCCGACGTGAGCCGATTCCCGGCTTTGGAACTTGCCTTCGCCGCCGCCCGGGGTGGCGGGTCGCTCCCCGGCGTGCTGAGCGCCGCCAACGAAGTGGCTGTGGACGCGTTTCTGACCGGACGCGTACGTTTCTCCGCGATCCCGGAAACGGTAGAACATGTGATGAACCGACATGAGTGCGTGCCCGAGCCGGATCTTGAGTCCCTACTGGCGATCGACGCCTGGGCCCGGCAGGCCGCTGAGGAGCACCTCGCACCGTGAACGATGGAACCGAACCGACCGTGGAGACCACCACTGCTGTCGATGACCGGGCAGAGCTGCGGCGCAGCCTGTTGATCGTCGCCATCGCCGTGGCTGCGTTGCTCCTTCGATGGGATCTGCTGAAGGGCGTCTTCTTCTTCGTCCTGACACTCGGCGTCCTGGTAGCCATCCACGAGTGGGGCCACTTCATTGCGGCCAGGGCCGTCGGTGCCCACGTCTACGAATTCGCCATCGGGATGGGGCCGCGACTGTTCACCTACATGCGGCGTCAGGGCACCGCCTTCACCATCCGCTGCATTCCGATGGGCGGCTTTGTTCTGATCAAGGGGATGCAGCCGGATGATCCGCTCACTCCCGATGGACTGAATGGGAAGCGACCGGTCGAGCGAGCGCTCGTCTACCTGGCGGGCCCCTTGATGAACGTGCTGTTCGGGTCCGTCTTGCTGATGTTCATGGGCAGCGCCATCGGTACCCTCGATCCGTCCCGCGTTATCCTGGCGGAGGTGAAACCAAAGCTCCCCGGCACCCGGATGCAGGTGGTCTCCATCGACGGCCGTCCCGCACCGGCCGACTTCCGCCGCGGTCTCCGTGTCGGCGACCAGGTGCTCGCAGTCAACGAGACGCCCGTCACCTCGACATCCACGGTCGCGGACGTGATCAACGCCCATGTAGATGAGACGATCCGCATGCGCGTCCGGCGCGATGGCCACGAACTGGTGTTGGAAGGTCAGACGCTCGGTTTTGAGGAGACACGGGAACGCCTGGTGGTGCAGTCTTCCCCGGCCAAGGGTGGGCTGGACCTGCGCCCCGGAGACGTGCTGGAGAAGCTCAACAACGAGTCGGTATACCCCGAGGAGCGAAAGGAGCTCATTGCCGGGATGTTGATGGACCGGTTCAAGAAGCTCGCCGGACGAACTGTATCCGTGACTCTGTACCGCAAGGACGCCGGCCGCCTCAAGGTGGAGGGAATCGCCGCGCCGCTCGTCGTGTCGCTGGAGACGGCCACTCGAAAGATTGGGCGCCTCGGGCTGACGCCGGTCGCGGCGCAGGGACCACGGATCGGGCTGGCGCAGTCAGTGACGGAGGGGCTGACGATGGTGGCCAGCTACTTCCTGAATTTCGCTGTGATGTTCAGCCAGCCGCAAGTTCTCAGCGAAAACGTCGGCGGACCGATCATGATCTTCCAGTTGCTGTCCGACGCAGATCGACTCCCGTTGATGATCTATGTCACGCAGCTCGCGTCCCTCTCCCTCTCGCTCGCCGTTTTCAACCTGCTGCCGATCCCGGTGCTGGACGGTGGACACATGCTCATCCTGACCGTCGAGGTGATCCGCCGCCGCCGCTTGGAGCCGAATGCCCACAGATTGGTCTACACCGTGGGGTTGGCGATCATGGGCCTTGTGCTTCTCGGAATTCTTCGAAACGACTGGCTGAAGTACTTCTAGAGCCGTAGCTCGCCTCGGCTTCCCGCGCCGCCCGGAGACGCGAAGATGCAGTACAACCCGGTCCGCTTCTGGGTCATCACGCTGCTGATGGCCGTCAGCTTCCTGGTCGGGAGCTGGGTCGTACCGAGATTCCGTATCGTTTGGGATTCCGGTCCACTGCCGGACGGCGTAGCGGCCCAGCCCAAATCCCAACCGGCGACACCCTCGGCCATCTCCGCAGAGGAACCCGTGGCCCGCGCTGTAGGGCTTGCCTCACCGAGTATCGTCAACATCGACACAGTAAAACGTGTCGTTCAAGATGACTTCCTATTCGGGGAGCGTGTCTACGAATCCAGCGGCGCGGGCTCCGGGGTGGTCATCGACTCTCGCGGTTATGTCCTGACGAACGAGCACGTGGTCGGGGGAGCGACCGAAATCACCGTGACCTTCGGCAACGGACGGAAACACCGGGGCCGCGTCCTGGGGATTGATCACGAGACAGACGTCGGACTGGTGCAGCTACTCGACGTGAAGGCACCGCCCGTGGCGAAGTTGGGCGACTCCCGGTCACTGCGGCCGGGACAGTGGGCGATCGCCATCGGAAACCCCTACGGGTTCCAACAGACAGTGACCGTGGGGGTGATCAGCCACACTGGTCGGTCCCTGCAGGTGGATGACCGGCTTTACAAACGGCTGATTCAGACCGATGCGGCCATCAACCCTGGAAACAGCGGTGGGGCCCTGGTCGATATCCATGGGCGGGTGATCGGGATCAACACCGTCGTACGGCAAGGGGCGCAAGGGCTTGGGTTCGCCATCCCCATTGATGTGGCCAAGTCCATCGCGGACGAGCTGATTCGCAGCGGCAGGATCAAGCGGCCATGGACCGGGCTCAATACCACGGAGGTGACGCCGGAGATTGCCATGTACCTGGGGCTGCGGCGCTCCGAAGGCGTTGTCATCGATCGTCTCCTGCGGCGCTCGCCTGCCTTCGTCGCGGGCGTACGGTCGGGGGACCTGCTGCGGGAATTGGACGGCAAGAAGATTTCCCGGCGTGAGGATGTTGATCGAATCCTCGCCGGGGTGCGAATGGGACAAAAGGTGCCGATTCTGGTGGAGCGCCAGGGCGAACTCCTTCGGGGAGAGATTGAGGTGGCGGAAAAGCCATAAATTCGGGGCGGGCGGCTTCGCTGCTCTGAACCGTCGTTGCCGCTCGGTTTGTGCCCGTGCTATAGTGCCGCTTCTTCGTCCGCGAGTTGGATCAGCCTGACGCCGTCCAGCCCGCTCTAACAAGAAACCCGGTCCTTCCATGAGCACTACGCTCCCCAAGTCCCCGCCCGCCGTGCTGCGGCGAGCGCGAGTGGCTGACGCGCACGCGATCCAGAGTCTGATCACCCTCTTCGCCAGCCGCGACGAGATGTTGCATCGCTCCCTGGGCGAGATCTACGAGAACATCCGCGATTTCTATGTGGTGGAGTCGGAAGGCAGGGTTGTCGGTTGTGGCGGTCTGCACGTCTGCTGGGGACACCTGGCGGAGATTAAGAGTCTGGCGGTCGACGAAGGACAGCAGGGTCGGGGGGTTGGCCGGATGATCGTCCAGGCCTGCCTGGACGAAGCAGATCAGCTCGGCCTGGAGACAGTGTTCGCCCTCACCTACCGACCCGGTTTCTTTACGCGGCTGGGGTTCCGGGTGGTCGACAAGTCGCATTTGCCGCATAAGGTCTGGAATGAGTGCATCCGGTGCCCCAAGTTCCAGGGGTGCGGCGAAATCGCCGTAGTGTTTGACTTGCGCCCGCCCTCGGCCGGGCCGACCTTGCTCAATGTGCTGCCCTGATGCGGCGATCCGGCACGCGCCGCTAACCTCCCACCCCTCATGTCCGCAACGCACACCAGCTCGAATATGACCCCGGCACTGACTGAGGCGGGCTCCAACCGCATCGCTCGCGCGGTCTCGGCGGTGCCCCCTTCGGGCATTCGTCGCTTCTTTGACATTGTCGCGCAAATGGAAGACGTCATCTCCCTGGGAGTGGGTGAACCGGACTTCGTGACCCCATGGGTGATCCGAGAGGCAGCGGTCCAGAGCCTGGAACGGGGATTGACCCAGTACACATCCAACTGGGGATTGCTGGAGTTGCGTCGCGAGATCTCAGCGCTGATGGAGCGGAGCTGGGACGTCGCCTACCGGCCCGAGGACGAGATCCTCGTGACGGTGGGGGTGAGCGAAGGCCTGGATCTCGCCCTCCGCGCGATACTGAATCCGGGCGACGAGGTGGTGGTCCCTCAACCGTGCTACGTCTCGTACACGGCGGGGGTAGCGCTGGCCGGCGGCCTGCCGGTGGTCGTGCCCACTACGGCCGAAACGGGTTTTCGCGTGAGGGCCGGGGAGATCGAAGCGGCGATCACACCGCGGACGCGAGCCATATTGATCAACTACCCCAACAATCCCACTGGGGCGACGCTGAGCCGGCAGGATCTGGTGGAGATCGGGGCCGTGGCGCAACAGCATGACCTGCTGGTCCTGAGTGACGAGATCTACGCCAATCTCACCTACCCCCGGTTCGGTGCCACGGGCCCAACAGGCGAGGCGCGGCACCATTGCTTCGCCGGAATACCCGGGATGCGCGATCGGACCCTGGTGTTCAACGGCTTCAGCAAGGCCTACGCCATGACCGGCTGGCGCGTGGGGTATGCTGCGGGTCCGGCAGACATCCTGGCCGCCATGACCAAGATCCACCAGTACACGATGTTGTGCGCGCCGATGATCGGCCAGCAGGCGGCGCTGGCCGCCTGCCGCGAAGGTGAACCCGACATGCGGGCGATGGTGGAGCAGTACGATCTCCGCAGACGGATGTTCGTGACCGGCCTAAACCAGATTGGCCTCCCCTGTCATGAGCCCGAAGGAGCGTTCTACGCCTTCCCCAGCATCGTGCCCACCGGGCTGGGGTGCGAGGAATTCGCGGAAGCGCTCCTGAAAGAGGAACGAGTTGCCGTCGTGCCCGGCACGGCGTTCGGTGCCGGTGGTGAGGGCCACGTTCGCTGCTCATATGCCGCTAGCGTGGAGAACCTTCGGGAAGCCCTGGTTCGGATGGGGCGATTCGTCGCTCGCCGCGTCAGCGCGCAACAGACCGTAAATACCCGCGCCTCCAGGTAGCCAGGAACCCGCCCAAATGCCTTCGCCGCTGAAAAAATCTCTCTCCGTCCTCGCGCTCCTTGTCGCGCTGGTCGGTCGGCCGGCCGTTGCCGACGAGTTAATCCAGACTCCCACCGCGGATCGCGTGGTCGGACCGACGGTCAGCTACCGCTACCAGATCGACGGGGATCATCTTGGCTACGCCACGGCCCTTCTCCCCATCGGCCTGGCGTATGAGTTGATGTTCCGCTACTACCACGGCGTCGGCGGCCGTGACGAGTTCGAGGGCGGGGTGGAGTTGCAGCTCCTCCCGGACGGCATCGTCACACCGGGGATCGCCGTTGGCATCTGGGACGTAACCAACAGTTCGCCCTTCGGGCGGCGGGCGTTCCTGGTGCTCACCAAGTCGCTGGAGCGCGGGCAGTTTGGTTTGCCGCCCCTGCTGGGCGAGGTTCAGATGAACCTGGGCTTCGGCACCGGACGGTTCAGCGGCCTCTTCCTCGGTGCTCGCACGAAGCTGACCCCACAGCTAAGCCTGATCGCGGAATTCGACTCCCGGCGCCTGAACGCCGGGATCTGGTTCCAGCCGACCGACCAGTTCACCCTGAAGCTGGAATCGCAAAACCGCGAGACCTACCTGGGCGGCGAGTTCCGCCTGCGCTTCTAGGTTGACCGCGCTGGTGGCCGGCCGTGAAGAGTCACCGTGCGGATGAAGGACTCGCGGCCAAATCGCCGGAACTAAGGGGGGTTGGAGTACGTCTGAATGAAGGTAAGGTCGGGCCGCGGATCGCAAGCGGCTCTCAGCCTGCCCGGTGTCCCTACCGATCATCCATGGACGCTAGAGTCCGAGCGAGGCCGATTGCATGCGCGTCAGCACCAGTTTGAAAATCACCGCTCTCCTGGGAGCCGGAGTTGCCCTCGTCGGGGCGCCCCGATCCGCCCCCGCCCAGACGCGAGGGATCATCCCCGAGCAGCAGTTGCTGGGCGTCCGCTTGGGCCGGCCCTACTTGGAAGTGATCCGCCGCTTCGGCGCTCCCACCGAACTTCAGACAGTTGCCCTGGCTTCTAGCCCGGAGCAGCTCCCCGGATTGGGCGGTAGCGGCGGCGGTGCTCCCGACGGCGGACTCGGCGCGATGAACGCCGGCTCCGGCATGGGAGCGGGCGGCGGTGGCGCTTCCTCGGGCGGCATGATGATGGGCCCGCCTCCGGGCTTTGGCGGCGCCTCGAGCGGCGGCGGCGGTGCCTCCTCGGGCGGCATGATGATGGGCCCGCCTCCGGGCTTTGGCGGCGCCTCGAGCGGCGGCGGCGGAAATGGCCCATCCATGGGTGGGATGATGGGCGGCAGTCCCGGTGGGTCGGCCTCTGGTGGCGCCGGGCCCGAGTACAGCACCGCGCTGCTCTGGATCTACCAGCGCAAAGAGGCCCGCATCGAATTCCTGATCAACGAGGATGGACGGGTTGCCCAGATCTCCGTCGCCTCACCTGCAGACAAGCCGTTCCCGGGCGTGCGCACTCAGCGCGGAGTCGCCATGGGTGATGGCTTCACCCGCGTGATGGAGAGCTACGGCAATCCCGAGCGACATCGACTCCTGCCGGGTGCCCGCTTCTACGAGGCGTTCTACAGCAAGGACCATCACGCCGCGTTCACGTTCGATACCCGTAAGCAGCTTCGAGTCGTGCGGGTGACGATCGCCCTCGCGGACTAGAAGGAAGAGCTCCAACGGAGCCCACCCTCAGTCCGCCGAGGCGGACTGAGGGTGGGCTCTTTTTGTTGCCGCGCCATGGGTGGCGCGGTTGTTTCCAGCTTGTCAGGGAGTAAGACCGCTCCGCCAAGGCGGCGATCCCATCGGGAAAACGAATTCAGCCCCGCATCGGTCCGCCAGGCGGGCCGCGTAAGTTGAGGTCCTGTATGGATCTGGTCGGCGAAATCAAACAGCGCACGGATCTGGTGGAGCTCATATCGATGTTCGTGCCGCTCAAGCGGCGTGGGCGCAATCACGTCGGCCTCTGCCCATTCCACAGTGAGAAGACGCCGAGTTTCAACGTGGACGGGGAGCGAAACTTCTGGCGCTGCTACGGGTGCGACAGGAGCGGGGACTGCTTCTCCTTCCTGATGGAACATGAGGGACTCAGCTTCCCCGAAGCCGGCGAGGTGCTGGCCCGCAGGCTCGGCATCGAATGGCGGCGGCAGGGCGAAACTGTGGAGGCCCGCTCGGAGCGACAGCGCCTTTACGACCTGAACTCCCTCGCCGAGCGCTACTTTCGGCAGTCACTCGAACGCGTGACTCACGTTCGAGACTATCTGGCGAAGCGAGGCATGCAGGCGTCGACCGTGGAGGAGTTTGGTCTGGGCTACGCGCCCGACGGTTACGAAGCCCTACTGGGCTGGCTGCGCAAGGAGAAGCTGTCGATCGAGGATGCTCGAACGGCCGATCTGGTGATCGAATCCGAGCGCGGTCTCCGAGATCGCTTCGTCGACCGGCTGATGTTCCCCATTCGCGATCTCGAGGGCCGCACCGTGGCGTTTGGCGGGCGAACGCTCAAACCGGACGGCGTCCCCAAGTATCTAAACAGTAGTGAGACACCCATCTTTCGGAAGGGCCGCATCTTCTACGGGCTGGACCGCGCCAGGAAGTCGATCAGCGATTCCGGACGAGTCATCGTGGTAGAGGGCTACATGGACCTGATCGCCCTGCACCAGGCAGGCATTGTCAACAGTGTCGCCAGCCTCGGCACGGCCATGACGCCCGAGCATGTGGCCATCCTCCGGCGATACACGGGCGCGGATGGCGAGTTGATCCTCTGCTATGACGGGGATAGTGCCGGCATACGCGCTGCCCTGCGAAACTCCACTCTCTTCGAGCAGGGCGGTGTATCGGCGCGCATCGCCACACTGCCGGCTGGCGAGGACCCGGATACCTACCTGGCACAATTTGGCACCGAGGCACTGCTGGGAGAGCTGAACCGGGCCACGCCGATTCTCGACTATCAGCTTGCCCAGCTACGTGCCGAACATAATCTGGCGGACGAGCGAGAGCGGCTGACCTTCGTCCGGCGCGCGGCGCAAGCTGTTGCGCAAAGCGGCAGCCGACTGGTGCACCAGGAGTACGGCGGCAAGTTGACCTCGCTGCTGGAGCGCCTGGCCGATGAGTGGTATCCCGGCGACCCTCAGAAGGCACTGCAGGCCCGGGTCTCGCTTGCACAGGAGATTCGCCGGCTGCTTAAACTGAATCAGGGCCGGGATCGGGGGACTGTGCCGACGGCGCCCCCCAGCATGGCGAAGTCGCCGCAGGCCATGGCGGAACGCTACCTGCTTCGGGCTGCACTTGCGGAACCGCTCTGGGCAGACCGGCTGGCTCTCGAAGCCTCGGCAGCGCTTTTCGTGACGGAACCCTGGAGCGAACTGGCCGCCGAAATCCTGGGCAGAGACGGCCTGCGGGAACCGGCGTCAGTGAGGGAGACGTTGCGGGAGCTGTCCGACGACGCCGAGAGATCCGGGGTCCTGAGTGCGTTGGTGGTAGAGGATGAACCGGTCAGCGAAGAAGGATTGAACCGCTGCTTAAGCCAGTTGAAGCGGGCCGCGGCGCAGCGCCGCAAGGCTGAGCTCTGGCGCCGCGTTGAAAGTGGTGAGATCCGGCCCGGTGACGCGGAGTATGACGAAGTCGTGGAGCTTCGCCGCTCGCTGGGCGGCGGGCGGGCGCGCGAAGATTGAGAAGTTCTTGAACAGAAGCAACAGGAATATCCGGTTTGATGGCAGGGACGCCGGTGAGAAGCGGCGAATGAACAGGTTTGACAAGCGCGCGGCGTGCGTCAGTTCAGGCCTTCCCCCGGTAGCCGGAGGAGGTGACGGCAAGTTGGCATCGGAGACTACAATCAGGGATCATCCGGCGGTGAACCGGCTGCTTGAGCAAGGCAAGCGGCGGGGGATCCTTACGTACGACGAGATCAACGAAGAATTCGGCAGCGATCTCGATGCCGACCACATGGACGAGATCCTCCAGATCGTGGAATCGGAGGGGATCCAGGTGGTCAAGGGCTCCAACGTACGCCCAACCCGCCCGGCGGCCACCGAGGATGTTCTGCTGAAGGACATGGAGATCCGCGAGGAGGATAGCCCCCAGGTTGAGGGCATCCCGATTGATGACTCGGTGCGCATGTGGCTCCGCGAGATCGGCAAGACGCCTCTGCTCACCTCGAAGCAGGAGTTGGAACTCGCCAAGCGGATCGAAAACATGCCCAATGACGAGGTGACCGGCCGCGCGGCCAAGCGGACGCTCACCGAGGCCAATCTACGCCTGGTCGTCAGCATCGCGAAGAAGTACAGCGGCCGCGGGCTCTCCTTTCCGGACCTGATCCAGGAAGGGAATCTGGGGCTGATCCGCGCCGTGGAGAGGTTCGACTACCGGAAGGGCTTCAAGTTCAGCACCTACGCTACGTGGTGGATCCGACAGGCCATCACCAGGGCGATCGCTGATCAGGGTCGCACGATCCGCATCCCCGTGCACATGGTGGAGACGATCAACCGCCTCATCAAGACGCAGGGGCAGCTCACGCAGCGCCTCGGGCGGGAACCCACCGTCGAGGAGATTGGGCGAGAGATGGAACTCTCTCCTGACCGTGTTGCCGAAATCCAACGGATTGCTCCGGAGCCGCTCTCCCTTGAAACGCCGATCGGCGAAGAGGAAGACAGCCATCTGGCGGACTTTGTGGAGGACCACGACGCCACATCGCCTTCCCAGGCGGCGGCGAACACGCTTCTGCGCCGCGAGGTGGAGGACGCCCTGAACAAGCTGACGGACCGCGAACGTGACGTGATCCGCATGCGCTTCGGGCTGGAAGATGGCACTCCCAAGACGCTGGAAGAGGTCGGTCGAACCTTCAGCGTCACGCGGGAACGCATCCGGCAGATCGAGGCGAAGGCGCTAAAGAAGCTGAAGCATCCGTCCAAGAGCCGCAAGCTGCGCGAGTTTCTGGACTGAGGACAACTGCCCCGCGGCACTCAGTGCCCGGGGCAGCACTCGTCGACGGGTGGGGCCGGCAGAGCGAGTCCATTCCCTCGGCACGCGGGGCAGACGCCGACGAATTCCACCAGGTGCCGCTCGATAAGAAAGCCGGAACCCGCTGCGGCACCGCGCTCGACCTGCGTCATTCCGGGGCAATCGACCTCGTCCACCCGGCCGCAGACGCGACATATCAGATGGTGGTGGCAGCCGGGATGGTCCTCCAGGCGGCATGGGAGGAACCCGCCCGAGAAGGCCACGCGGTGCGCCAGGCCATTGCGCTCCAACGTTTCCAGGATGCGGTAGATGCTCACCGTATCCACAGACTCGCCGGTTCCCGCCAGAGCATCGTGCAACCCATAGGGCGAGAGAGGCCGTTCCGCCCGCTCAAGGGCATCCACCACCAGCTTCCTGCCCCGCGTGATCCGAAACCCACGCTCTCGCAAGCGAGCGAGGGCGTGGGTGACGTAACGTGTTGCCGCCAAGGATTTCCCCTCTCACAGGTGATGCAGTGTACCACTCTCCCCGGTGCCGGTCAAAACAATGAACCTGTCGCCCGTCGACCCGTCGACCCCGTAGGCATGAGGCCTCAGCCTGCCGCGGCGGTCAGTAACGGTCGTCCCCCGTGTCCATCTTCTTGATCTTGAACTCACGATCCGGGTCCGAGAAGTAGAGATACGCGCCGACCGCCACCAGCCCGATGAGTCCGCCGACGAAGGCACCCTGCAGCGACGCGGCCAGGCTGGCGGTCCCGGCCGTCCGAGCCGTCTCGATCAGGGCATCCTCACCCGCCTTCTGTGCCGCGGCGGAGGCGATCGCGGCGGCGCGCTGCGCCCAGATCCATGCTCCGGAGATCGCTCCCAACAACATTCCCGCCCCGCCCAGGGCGAGTTTTCCCCAGTCCAGTTCCATCTGTCTCGCTCGAGGCCGGTCGCGGGGAGGCCTCTCCTACCTCTGGCCTCATGCTCCTCCATTCCGCGCGGTTCGTGCCCATCCCTGTCCGAGTACCTGAGGTCGAGTTCATCGGCGGCCACTCCAGCAGCGTGTAGCGCATGCCAGCGGGACGCCGGCGTTCCCGGGATGGTGCTCCGTCGGCCGTAGGGAGGTCGAGCTGGATCTCAGCGATACCGGGATGCTGCTGCGTCGGTCGTGAGGAAGCCGAGCTGGAGGCCAGCCGCCCCAAGCTGGGTCTCCCCTGGGCAAGGGTCTGAGGGGTCAATCTAGACTTTCTTGATCAACTAGATATAGAATGGGGCGTCTTCTGAAACCCTGGGAAGCTGATGAGTGCACTCACCCTGACCGCGGCCGTGGCCACACGAAAGCTGGCCGTCTACTACGAACACCCTCGGTGGTTCGAGCCTCTGTTCGCTGAGATGGATCGTCGCGAGATGCCCTATGCTCGGCTGCGCTCGGACGGCCACGGCTACGACCCGGCGGACCTGGCGGCCGATCCAGCCGTGGCAGTCGTCCTCAATCGGATGAGCCCTTCCGCGCACAACCGCGGTCACGGCGACGCCATCCTATACACCCTCAATTACCTGTCCCATCTGGAGCTATCGGGGAAGCGAGTGATCAACGGTGAGCGGGCGTACCTCATTGAGATCTCCAAGGCGCGGCAGCTATCGTTGCTGGCCCGATTGGGGCTACGAGCACCGAGATCGCGAGTGATTCACCGAGCCGCCGATGCACCGGCGGCAGCCGAAGGGTTGCGGTTTCCGGTGGTCGTAAAGCCGAATGTTGGCGGGAGCGGAGTCGGCATCGTCCGGTTCGACGCACCGGCCCAGCTCGCGACCGCAGCGGCGGGGGGACTGGATCTCGGTCTCGACGGAGTCGCGCTCGTTCAGGAGTTCATCCCGGCCCGGGGCGGACATATCGTCCGTGTGGAGTGCCTGGGCGGCCGTTTCCTCTACGCGATACAGGTACATCTCGCCGGTGCCACTTTCGACCTGTGCCCGGCCGACCTCTGCCGAACGCCGAAACCGCTGGACTCCGCCTGCCCGGCCGAGGCCCCGCGGACGGGGTTGCGCGTGGACGGCTACCGCCCACCTGAGTCCGTGATCGCCGCGGTAGAACGCATCCAGAATGCTGCCGGGATCTCCGTCGGTGGGGTCGAGTACGTGGTCGACGATCGCGACGGCGAAGTCTACTACTACGACATCAATGCCCTCTCTAATTTCGTCGCCGATGCGCCGAGAGTGATCGGCTTCGACCCCTTCCCGAGGCTGGTGGACTGGCTTCAGGACGAGATCGCGCGTGCGTGACGCGGCTCTACGTCAGCGAGTCGAGCGCCTGGCTGAAATCGTCCCACACGTCGTCGATGTGATCGATGCCGGCGGAGACGCGGATCGTGCCCGGAGTGATCCCAAGTGCGACGCGCTGGGCCTCCGTCAGTGCCCGATGCGAGGTGGCGGTCGGGTACGACACAGTCGTGGCCACGTCACCAAGGCTCGGCGCGAAGCGGATCCGACGCAGCCGCCGGAGCACGTGCGCGGCGGCTGCGGCATCAGCGAGTGTGAAAGCCAGCATGGGGCCGCCGTTCCGGAGTTGGGCGGCCGCGAGCGCGTGCTGTGGGTGCGTCGGGAGCGATGGGTGGAAGGCGTCCACCACGGCGGGATGCGCGGCCAGACGCGCTGCGAGGTCGACCGCGTTCTCACAGCACCGCTGCATGCGCAACGGGAAGGTGGCGATCCCCCGCAGAGCAAGCCACGCTTCGAAGGGATTGGCCGCGCCGCCGAACAGCCGGCTCTGCCGCCGGAGCGCGTCAGCGGTGGCGCGATCCGCAGAGGCGCAACCGAGGGTCAAGTCACTATGGCCGCCAAGCCATTTGGTGATGCTGTGCACCACCACCTGTGCGCCCTGGTCCAGGGGCGTCGAGCAGTAGGGCGAGGCGAAGGTGTGGTCCACCACCAGGCTAACCCCGGCGGCCCGACAGATCTCCGCCAGCGCCGGGACATCGGCCACCTCCGTCAACGGGTTGGCAATCGTCTCCACCAACATCATCGCGGCGCCATCCGCCGCGCTGCGGGCATCTGCGACCGAGGTGACATCGAACCAGACGGTCTCCACCCCGAAGCGGCTCAGCTCCGACTCCAGCAGCGCCACGGTCGCCCCGTAGAGTTGACGAGCGACAGCCACGCGACGCCCCTGCCCGGTCAGCGCAGTCAGGGTCGCCGCCAGCGCCGCCATCCCGGAACCGAATGCGACGCACGCCTCAGCGTGGTCCAGTTGCGCGATCACCGACTCCAGTGCCGTGTGATTCGGATTGGAGTCGCGAGTGTAAATGAAGCCCTGGGCCTTGCCCGCATAGATCTCCAGACACTGCTCCAGGGAAGCCAGAGATCCGACGGCGGCCTGGTAGATGGGCGCCACCAGCGGATCGTTGGTGGGGCGCGGTCCTTCTCGGGCACTCGCGCAGAGGGTCTCAAGGCGTACGGGATCTTCAGGCATGCGGGTGCTCGACGACCGGGCCGGCTCCGGAAACGTGGGGGCGTGGTTTCATGATAAGACAGGCAATGCGGCCGGCCCGCCTTGACGGGCCGATTCTATCGTGGCGCAGCTTCCCCGAACCGGGCCGGACGACTGGCGGAAGCAGTCCACAGCCACGGCGGAGTGACGGATGTCCCTGGTTTTAGGCCTCAAGTGCAAGGAGTGCGGTCGGGAGTACCCCCGCGAAGCAGCCTACGTGTGCGAGTTCTGTTTTGGACCGCTCGAGGTGCGCTATGACTACGGCCGCATCGCGCAGAGCTTGTCCCGCTCCATCGTCGAGTCCCGTCCCCGCAACCTCTGGCGATATCGGGAACTGCTCCCCCTCGACGGCGAGCCCACGGATGGTCATCTGTCCGGCTTCACGCCACTGATCCGGGCGGACCGCCTCGCGCAAGTCCTGGGCGTCCGGGAGCTCTGGATCAAGAACGATGGTGTCAATTTCCCCACTCTCTCCTACAAGGATCGGGTGGTGCCGGTGGCGCTCTCCAAGGCCAAGGAGTTGGGTTTCGACACGGTCGGGTGCGCCTCGACGGGTAACCTGGCAAATGCTGTCTCCGCCCACGGTGCGCGCGCTGGTCTCACACGCTATATCTTCATCCCGAACGACCTGGAAGCCAGCAAGGTCATTGGCTCTCTGATCTATCAACCCAACCTGGTCGCCGTTCGCGGGAACTACGACGACGTGAACCGTCTCTGCAGCGAGATCGCCAGCAAGTACCGCTGGGCTTTCGTGAACGTCAACATGCGGCCGTACTACACGGAAGGCGCCAAGACCTATGGCTTCGAAATAGCCGAGCAGTTGGGCTGGCGGACGCCGGACAACCTTGTCTGCCCGGTCGCCGGCGGCACGATCCTCCCGAAAATCTGGCGGGCATTCGAAGAATTCCAGCAACTCGGGCTGATCGACGAGGTCCGGACCCGAGTCTTCGCGGCACAGGCGGAAGCCTGCGCCCCGGTGATCCAGGCGATCCACCGGGGATCCGACGTCATACGGCCTGTCAAGCCCCGACCGGTCGAAGAGAGCGTGGACACATCGCTGCGGATCGGCAACCCGGCGGACGGGCCGTATGTGGTGCAGGCGATCCAGCGATCCGGCGGCTGGGGAGAGGTAGCCACCAACGAGGAAATCGTGGATGCCATCCGGCTGCTGGCCTCGACCGAGGGGATCTGGACGGAGACCGCGGGCGGGACCACACTGGCCGTGGCCCGTAAGCTGATCCAGCAGGGCCGTATCGCGCAAGACGAGTCCACCGTGGTCTGCATCACCGGCAACGGACTGAAGACCATCGATGCCGTTCGCGACCACATCGGCCATCCGACGCAGATCGACCCCACCATCCACAGCTTTGAGAGAGAAGTGCTCGCGGCGTCACGCTGACGTCGCGCTACGTTCAGAGGAGGCCCATAAATGGCAGTCACGGTTCTGGTTCCCACCCCGCTGCAGAAGCTGACGGGTGGGAGCGGCGAGGTGAAGGTAGAGGCGGCAAGCGTAGCGGCTCTCGTCGAAGCCCTGGAGGCGGCCTATCCCGGCATCAAGGGCCGACTGTGCGACGATGCGGGAAACCTACGGCGCTTCGTCAACGTCTACGTCAACAACGAGGACATCCGCTTCGGGGATAACGAGCAGACCCTCCTGCATGACGGCGACGAAGTTTCGATCATACCGGCGATTGCCGGCGGGTAGCCGGGCGAAGGAGCAGGTGAGATGGTAACCCGCAAGGTGCTGCTGAGCTACCCGGAGAGCCTGATCCAGGAACCGGTTCTGTTTCGGATGGTCCGGCAGTTCGACATCGTCCCCAACATCCGACGGGCCCGCGTAACCGAGACGGTCGGTGAGATCGTGCTGGAGCTCAAGGGAGAAGAGGCGGAGATTGAGCGCGGCGTGGCGTATCTGCGCGCGCAAGGAGTTGAGGTGTCGCCCATTGAGGGCGACCTCGTCAGCCCGTAGGGGTACGCGGTCTACTTCTTGTAGCGCGCCAGGAAGAGGATGTCGCCGTCCGGATCGCCGTCGCCGTTCTGATCACGGCCACCCTGGTCCGTCTCGGACACGGTGAAGAAGATGGCGTTCGCGGTGATACTGGCAACCTCACCCGCGGCCAGGGAGGTGGAAACCGTCGTCTGCGTGCCCATGTCCATCGCGTAGAGGACGCTGTCGTCCGCGTCGCCATCGCGGTTCAGATCCTTCTCGCCCTGATCCGGTTCCGGCACCAACCACGCGAGGTAACCCTCCGGGCACGCCTCCATGGATTCGACAGCGAGCTGTGTGTTCGTCACCCGGTTGGTCTCCCGGTTGTAGATCATCAGTACCGTGTCGCCCATGTCGCGGTCGCCGTTCAGATCCTTCTCATTTTGAGCCGACTCCGAGCAGGCGAGGGCGACCCGATTCATCGAGACGGCGATGCCGCCGGAGGCGTCCCGAGCCAGGTTCAAAGTCTTCGTGCTGCCGATCACCCAGATCTGCGCGATATCGTCGAGCGCGTCGCCGTCGTGGTTGAGATCGGTCTTGTTCTGAGCGTCCTCGTTGGTGACCAGCGCCACCATGGCGTCGGCCGCCACCAGATCTCCGCTGCAGTCGAGTTTCAGGTTCGTTACCTGGCCGGTGGCCAGTTCCCAAACGTGCGCCACGACGTCCTTGGCGTCCATGTCGCCGTTCAGGTCCCGTCCGCCCTGTCGTTCCTCTTCCACGCCAACGGCCAGGAGCTTCGAGGTCAGCTCGTAGCCATACGAGCCGTCGAGCCCGGTAATGGTGAGCTTCCTGGTGGAGATCTGATAAAGCGCCATCACCTCATCAGCAAAGTCGCGATCTCCGTTCAGGTCGCGGCTTCCCTGCGCACTCTCACGGGTGAGGACGGCGACCCAGTCCCCGAGACGCACATAGCCGTCCTCAGCATCCACGCCCAGAGACTCGATCTCCCGCGTGCCCAGGTTCATTCGGCATAGCACGTTGTCGCCGAAGTCCGTGTCACCGTTCAGGTCCTTGCGAGCTTCCAGCTCTCGTCGGCGAAACAGAAGATCGCCGCCAATGAGGGTGGGCATCGTCCCGGCGATCCCGAGCGCGGTCAATTGCTTGGACACCGGGCTGTAGAGTGCCAGCACGTTGTCGACGGCCTTGCCATCGCCGTTCATGTCCTTGTCGCCGTTGTCCGACTCCGCGTACTGGACCACGAACTGGTCGGCACTGATATCCACCGGCCAGTCCTCGTCGCCGTCGATCAGCGCAGGGTCGATTGCAATGCCGGTATTCTGGGTGGCAAGTGACCGAGTATTCAGCACCTGCAGGACGGCGTCGTCGGTGTCTCGATCGCCGTTGAGATCCCGGTTGATCTCATCGACGCAGAACGCGGCCCAGGCCCCGGACTGCCATACTGCTCCGCTGACCAGCCGGCGGGTGTTGAAGCTCTCGATGCGGAAGCTCGTCTGAGCCGCTCCGGGGGACAATCCGGCGAGAACCGCAGCGGAGACCAGAAGAGCGAGGACACAGGTCCGGCGATGCATGCGCGTGATCCGGGGAGAAGGGTGTGGCTCCATGGTACCGGCGCTCCAAGGACCGGTCAAGTTGTCCGAGCAGGCGTTCCGGGCGTTCCGGGGTGCGTTGTGCCGGGAGGAGGGTTCCGCTATACTACGCGGGTTTGCTTCCCGCCCGCCGCGCACTCGGGGAAGCGGCCGGATCAGGAGGGACAGATGGCCTCGCGACGCACCGTAACGATTAATGACCGCAAGCGGAACTCGACCACCCGAAAGAAGACCCACAAGGCTGACATGCTGCGGGCCAAGCAGCAAGCGCAGGTGCTTGCGCGGTTGATCAGTCAGGCCAAAGCCCAGGCCTAGCCTGGGCCCGGTTCCGCCGCCGCCAGCGCAAAGTAGATGCGCTCCGGCGTGAGCGGGAGATCTGTGATCCAGACCCCGGTCGCGTCATGGACCGCAGCCTGTAGCGCGGCGGGAGTCGGCACGATGACCGGCTCCCCAATGCCCTTCACCCCAAAGGGACCGTTCTCGCTCGGGACTTCCACGTAGCGGCTGCGGATCGACGGCGTGTCCATCGGCGTGGGCAGCCGGTAGTCGGAGAGGTGCGTATTCCGGTTCTTCCCACCGGAGATCTGCATCTCTTCCATCCAGCCCCAGGCGAGACCCTGCACCGCGCCTCCTTCCATTTGCCCTTCCACCTCGAGCGGGTTGACGGCAAACCCGACGTCGAGCGCCTGGTGCAGTTCGAGCACGTCCATCACCCCCGTAGTCGGGTCTACCCGCACCTTCACCACCTGTGCGGAGATGACCGGGTGGCTCGGTTCCCCGGCAAAGGTGCCGGTGCCCACCAGGGGGCCTCCCGTCGTGCGGAGCGCGATCTGGGCCAGTTCCGTGAGTGTGACGCTGTTCTCGACATCATCGCGCACCTGCAGCCTGGCGGTTGCCCGACCACCCTCTTCGGCCATGACTGGCCGGAGGTCTTCGACCGTGGTCTCCAAGTGGCGTGCGGCGAGAATGAGCATCTTGGCAAGCAGGTCCTGGGCGGCTCGTTTCACAGCATTGCCCATGGAAAACAACACCACCGAACCGCCGGAACCCGTGGCGTATGGCGCGCTGTCGGTGTTGCCGCGAATCACGCGAGTGGCCTCGAAGGGGACGCCGACGACCTCCGCTGCGATCTGGGCCATCCCGGTGTCAGTCCCCGTGATGTCCATAGCGCCCGAGAAGACCTTGAGCGTACCGTCCTCGCCCAGGGAGACGAGGGCGCTGCCGGGCCCAGCACCATTGGTCCATTCTCCGACGGCGACTCCCCATCCCTCATTCGGGCGGCGAACGCGTCGATCCCATCCGGCCAGGTCCGCCACGGCACGCAGTGTCTCCTTGAAGGCGACGCGGCGCAGGGGTTGGCGATCCGTGACCCGCTGATCGCCGTCTTCCGCCATATTCAGGAGGCGGAATTGAATTGGATCCATGTCGATGGCGGCGGCGCAGCGGTTCAGATTCTCTTCTGAGGCATAGGTTCCTTGAGGCGCACCGGGCGCCCGATAGGCCGCCGTCCCCGGCTTGTTAGTGTAGACGCCGTAGGCGTCCCAGCGGATGTTGGGGCAGGTGTACACGCCCGAGATCCTACCGGTTGCGTGGATGCTGGCGCCGGGAACATGCCCGCAATCCCACAGCCCGACGGCCTGTCTCGCTGTGATGGTGCCATCCCGCTTGACCCCGGTGCGCACCCAGATGGTGGCCCCGGGGGCAGGCCGGCCGTCGAGCATTTCGTCCTCACGGCTGTAGACAATCTTCACCGGCCTGCCGGTGAGTTGGGACAACAGCACGGCATAGGGATGCACCAACATCCCAAACTTCCCGCCGAAGCCGCCGCCGATGGTCTCCCCCTCCACGCGGATGTCGCGCTGAGGAATACCCAGGCTGCTGGCGATGCCGCTGCGGATGGCAAAGATGCTCTGCGTGCTGGTGTGAACGACGACTTTTCCGTTCGGCTCCACCCGAGCCACACAGGCGTGCGGCTCAATGTAGGTTTGATGGACACGGGGAATGCGGACCAGGTCTTCGAGGATCACATCGGCCTCCGCGAAACCCGCGTCCACGTCCCCGGCGCTGAAGTGGGCCTCTTGTGCGATGTTCTGCCAGTCGGCCATATCCGCCCAGGGACTCCCCGGAATGGACGCAACACTCCTGGCATCGTCGCGCAGTCTCGGCGAGTCGGGACGGATCCCCTGCTCTTCTGTGTCGATCGGCGGCAGGAGTTCGTACTCCACCTCGATAGCGGCAACCGCATCAGCCGCAATCTCGGCCGAGATGGCGGCGACAGCCGCGATCTTTTCGCCCTGGTATCGGACCAGTTCCGAGGCGAAGAGACTTTGTGAGAGGCGGAAGCCGTGGACGTTATCCTCCGTCTCCTGGGTGGCACCCGCGCCAAGCGTTGTCTGAGTGATGATCCGCATCACCCCCGGGATCTTCTCGGCCCGGCGTGTGTCGATCCGGAGTATTCGGGCGTGGCCGTGAGGACTGCGGAGGAACCGGCCCCAGAGTTGGCCCGGCATGTTGATATCCGCCCCGTAGCGCGCAGCACCCGTGACTTTGTCCACGGCATCGACACGCGGCACGGGTTTGCCGATCACACGATAGGCGGGCTCTGTGTCAATCTCGGCGTTGGCCTGGCTCATCCCGATCCTCCGGCATCCTCACACGTCGCAGTAGTTCGGTGTCGCTCACGACGGTGCCTGCCGGATCATCGGCTTCCGGCTTCGGACGAAAGAAGGGCGCCCTGGAGGGCGCCCTTCCGCGGCAGCGTCTACGCCGGTTCCGGATTGGTCCTTAGCGTCGGCTGAGGGGTTCTCCGCTGTGGAGGTTCCTCCTCGGCCGGTGCACTGGGCGCGGGCGGGTTCTTGGGATGCGACGGCTCGGGCAACGGCTCCCCGTGCATCAACGCCAAGAACTCCTCGCGACCGATCGTCTCCCGATCCAACAACACCTCGACGATGCGATCCATCAACTCGCGCCGTTGCTCCAACACCTCGCGGGCGCGAGAATAGGAACTGTCCATGATGCTCCGGACTTCCTCGTCGATCGCCTTAGCGACATCCTCGGAGTAGTTCCGGTCCTCCATGATGTCGCGGCCCAGGAACGGGTTGCCGTGGCGGTGGCCGAACTTCAGCGGTCCCAACCGCTCGCTCATCCCGTAGTCCGTCACCATCAACCGAGAGATCTCGGTGGCGCGATCCAGATCGTTGCTGGCGCCGGTGGTGATCTCGTTGAACACCATCTCTTCGGCAACCCGGCCACCGAGGAGGCCGCACACCTCGTCGAGCAACTCGCTGCGGCTGACCAGGTACCGGTCCTCCGGCGGCAGGCTCCAGGTGATACCGAGCGCCATGCCTCGCGGCAAGATGGTGACCTTGTGGACCTGGTTCGGGTGCGGCAGCACTTCCTGCACCACTGCGTGACCGACTTCGTGGTAGGCGATGACCTTCTTCACCTTGTCATTGATGACGCGCGACTTCCGCTCCGGGCCGGCGACAACACGGTCGATCGCCGCCTCGAAATCGTCCATGAAGATCTGCGTCTTGTTCTCGCGGGCGGCCTTCAGGGCAGCTTCGTTGACCATGTTGGCCAGGTCCGCCCCGGTGAAACCGGGGGTCCGTCGGGCGAGGACTTCCAGGTCCACTTCCTCGGCCAGAGGCTTGCCGCGCGTGTGGACGTCCAGGATCTTCCGGCGGCCGAGGACGTCTGGTTGGTCCACCACCACGCGCCGATCGAACCGGCCCGGACGAAGCAGCGCCGGGTCGAGGACGTCGGGGCGATTGGTGGCTGCGATGAGAATGACGCCGCTGTTCGGGTCAAAGCCATCCATCTCCACGAGGAGTTGATTCAGCGTCTGTTCGCGCTCATCGTGGCCGCCGCCGAGGCCGGCACCGCGCTGTCGTCCCACTGCGTCGATCTCGTCGATGAAGACCAGACTCGGCTTGTTGGCCTTGGCGGTGTCGAATAGGTCGCGCACGCGAGAGGCGCCGACGCCGACGAACATCTCAACGAAGTCCGAGCCGCTGATGTGAAAGAAGGGTACGCCCGCCTCACCCGCGACGGCCCGCGAGAGGAGGGTCTTGCCGCATCCTGGAGGGCCGAGCAGGAGCACACCGCGCGGAATCTTGGCACCCAGGGCCTGGAATTTCTTCGGGTTCTTCAGGAACTCGACGACTTCCATCAACTCGGCCTTCGCCTCGTCAGCCCCGGCAACATCATCAAAGGTCACCTTCGGTACGTTGTCGGTGAGGCGCTTGGCACGGCTTCGGCCGAAGTTCAGCGCCTGGTTGCCGGTGCTCTGGGCCTGGCGCCAGAAGAGAATCCACACCACCACAATCACGCTCACCGGCAAGACCAGGGAGATGACGATGTTCTTGATCTGGTCGGACACCCACGGGTTCGGAGTCTCGATCACCAGGTCGGGCTGTCGGCTGCGCTGGTCGATCAGGATCTTCACCACAGCCCCATAGGCGGCGTCACTCTGCGACAGCTCGCAGTAGAACTCGGGGTTGCCGCCGTCGCTGGTCTTGAAGAGTCCCTTGACGCGGGCGGATTCCATGGTGACGGTCTGCACGCCGCCGGAACTCAACCGAGCCACGAACTCCGAGAACTTGATCTTGCGATCTCGATTGCCGAAGCCGCTGAGAGGGCTCTTGACCACAACCGCTGCGACAACAAGTAGCAGCAAGAGCCAGAGCAGACTTCGCATGACGCGGTTCAAGAGATCGCCTCCACCACCTACAGTGCACTCAGGCCTTTCGGTGGCCTTATCGGTCGATTATACCACCCGGCTGAGGGGCGGGCAATTCACCGCCACGGGCGTGGGCGCGTCCGGCGTGTCGAGGCCGAACAACCGTGAACTAGAGCAGGCCCTTTCGCTTGCGCAGAATCCACTCGCTCGTGAGGAGCAGCACGAAGCCCATCAACAACAAGGGTGCGTCCCACAACTCATGCTCGATCCGGGTTTGGGTCTCCAGATGCCGGTCCGGGATCAGCCCGGGGAGCTGGGCGAACTCGGACCAGAGGAGGTAGCGCCCGGCTGTGATCCCGGCTAGCCGGCGGAGCAGCGCCTCGTTCTGCTCCGGCTGGTCGAACTCGAGGCTGGACGTCTCCACGACGACGTTGGTGAGCGACTCTGTCCGCCCAACTCCCGGAGCGTCGAGGGTTGCGCGGTAGGCGCCGGGCTGTCCCGGCAACCATTCGGCGGTGTACACGCCTGCGGCGCCGGCCAACGGTTCCAGCTTCACGGGGAAGCGCTGGCCGTCCGTCCGCTCCATCTCTGCCATCACCATCGGCACCCGCACGGGGTGGAACTGCGGCGTGAGGAGCCGGGCGCGGATGGTCACCTTTTCGCCCAGGTTGTACGTGGTGCGGTCCACGGTGAGGCGGACGAACCGGTTGGCGCCAGGCAACTCATGCGGGGTCAGCGAGCGAACTATCTGGCCCCAGAACCGGTAGAAGTACTTGTCGCCGACGCGGAATCTCCACTGCCACGTGCTGTCGACCATGGACATGAACGAGGTGCCCTCGCCCATCTGCTGCACGGCCATCAGGGGGATCTTGCCATCAGAGCCGTTCAGGCTTGGGTGGGTGGCAAGCACCGTCGCCCCGGGCTTGGCCCGGTCGGACACTCCGCACCAGTACATCCCCGGCAGGCGGTTCCACAGTGCGCGGTTCCGATCGACGTCCGGGAGCAGGAACATCATTGGGTTGCGCGCACCGGGGTCGGTGATGGCCAATTGGAAAGGCTCGCGGAAGAGCTGCTCTCTGCGCGAGGCAGGCACGGAGATGGGCCACACGGCTTCCAACTCCGTATTGCGGTACTGCCAGGGCAGGAAGTTCTCGCCCGCGATCGTGATCAGGCTCCCGCCACGCTCCTCTACGAAGGCCCGGATGTTCTTAAGGTCGACCGCCGAGAAGAAGTCCCGCGGCACGTCGCCGAGGATGACGATGTCGTAATTGAAGAGCTGTTTCCGATCCTTTGGAAATGCAAAGATCGGCACGTTGCCTTCGCCGCCGCTGCCCGGCGTCCCGTCCGCGAGGAGGCAGGCGAATTGGGTGGTCTTGTCGCGCAGGATGGCATTCTTGAGGAAGCGGTACTCCCAGCGGGGCACACCTTCGACGTAGAGGATGCGCAGCTTCTTGTCGATGATGCGGATTGGCCAACTCTTCCGGTTGTTGCTGAGCGTCAACTCACCCGCAAGGTTGGGGACGATCCCGGTCAGGGTTTGCGCCCCAGTGATGTCCGGGGTGAAGGAGATGTTGATCTCCTGCTTCTCGCCCTGTTTCCCCAGGCGGACCGGGACGGTTCGCAGCGTCCGATCCCCGAGCTTCAGAGTGAGCGGTACCGTCCGACCGTCGAAGCCGCGCTGTCGAACGCCGATGGTGACGACGACATCGTCGCCTTTGCGGACCACCTCGTCCGCCAGGATGCTCGTGATGCTCAGATCCCGTGGCGCCGTGGGGTCCCCGAAGCCGATGGTGAAAATGGGTGCCTTAGCGTCGGCCATCCGGCGCGCCGCCACCGTGGGATCCTCACCCATGTTGCTCCCGCCGTCGGACAGCACGACCACACCGGCCAGCGGTTGGCCCGCTGAATCTTGCAGGACGAGATCCAGTGCGTTCCCCAGCCGGGTCTGTTCCGCCGCGGTGCGCCCCGCGCGCACGGGAAGGGTCTCCGAAACTGCACCGCCCGGCTGGTTGTCGCGTCGCGACCCGGTGCGAAGTTCGCCCGCCCTGGCCTCACTGCCGAACCGATAAATGCGGACCGAGTTGCCCTTCAGGAGCTTTCGAAGCACCGCGGCGTCGTTCTGGTTCAACAGTCGGGAGGCCACTGTGGCCCGATCTGCGGAGGTGATGGAGGGATCGGCAAAGGCCTTCAGCAGGTCGTCCCGACGCACCCGATTCTGCCAGCGGTCTTTCAGCCCCATGCTGCGAGACTCATCGATAAGCACAGCCACGACCGGTTGCGTCGTTTCCGTGCGCTGGCTTCGAAGCATGGGTTGCCATAGCATCCAGACGAGGACGCTCACGGCGAGAACCCGCAGGGCGACCATCACTCCCTTCCACGACCATCTCGGCCGGGTGCCGTCGCGGTGATAGAAGAAGCCGACCCAGCCCAGCAGCCCTGCCAATGCCAGCAGCGCCACCCAGAATGGCCAGCCCTGGACGTAGAAGATCCTGTCGGCCCGAAGCGTGTCCTGGCCTGGGTCTATGCCCAGCAGTCGGTAGAAAAGATCGTTCACGCCCGCCTCCCGAAGAGTTGGGCGAGCATCGTCTCCGCGAGCATCAGGCAAAGGGCGGCGATCAGGCAGTGTCGCCACAGCTCGACGCCCTGACGGGAGCGGCTGAGGGCGCTGAGCATGTCCTCGTTGGCGTCGACCCACTCCCAACCTGGGAAGGGCATCTCGCGGCGGAGCGCAGACTCCCCTCTCACCCGGAGGTCTGACTCCGCGGTATCCCGGTTGACGGCGAACGCATCCTTCGTGCCGTCCTCGATTTGCAGGCTGTAGAACCCTGCGTGCGACGGATCCTCCAGGCTGACGACAGCGCCCCGATCGTCCACGATGGGTCGAATCACGGTCAACGCACCCCGTGGATCCGTCAGCGTGGTCTTGCGCCCCGCCTCGGCCAGTGGGATAGGCCTGATCAGCGTCTGGCCCACCAGGCCGTTGCGTGTGCCGTCCGTGCCGGAAGCGAGGTACGCCACGAGCTGGTGGAGCATCGGCAGGAAGAAGGGCCGCGCCGGCAGATCGTTCCATTCCAGGTCAGCCGTGCTTGGCACGAGAATCACCCGGCCCAGCCCAAACGTCTTCTCCACCATAGCCGGGTCACCCGTGGTGAAGCGCCCCATCACCCGGACTGTCCGATCCCCCTCCGCCGGTTCCAGCCGGTAATGGCGGCGAAAGAGGGCCGTGCTCACGTCCACATCCTGCGCGCTCTTGAAGCGCTGCAGCGCGGGATGGTCAAACGTGGCCGGATCGAGGAACGCCTGGTCGGGAACCTGCATGCCAATCCGGGCAGGGCTGAGGCTGGGGGAGGCCTGCAGCAGGTCACGGTTGAACAGCGCGGGGTCGGTGCGGCTCCCAAGGAAAAACACCAGCCCGCCGCCATTCTGCACGAACTCGGCCAGATTACGGCGATCCCGATCCTGCACCGCGTTCACGTCCGACAGCACCACCACGTCGTAATCCGGCAGGTTGGCGGAACCGAGTCCACCGGCACCGATCACCGTCCGCGGTTCGATCGCTGCGGGTTCGGCACCCCGATCGCCGGGGGGTGCCAGCGCGAGGTTGAGAAAGAAGCCCGCGTCCTTCTGCGGGTTACTGATGTTCGGCTTGCCATTGACGATGAGGATGCGGACCGACTCTCGCACCCGCAGGCCGAGGTACGCCCGATCGTCCGCGGGCAGGTTGTCCTCCGGGATGCGCACGGTGCATCGGTGGACGCCCGGGCGGTCGAACAGGTGGCTGAACGTCACGAGCGCGCCCTGCCCCGGATCAATGTCGACGCGCTGAGCAGAGTCAGTGGATTTGCCGTCGATTTCCAGGGTCGCGAGCACGTTGCGCATCGGCTGCCGGCCGTAGTTGACAATGCGGGCCTGGATCCGGGCCGCTGATCGCGCCGTGGCCAGTCCTCGCGCAGCCTGAACCCACTCCACCGCGCCGTTCGATGCGGGTGAGGGATCGCGCACCGGTAGGAACATCACTCTGCCCAGCTTGCAGAGCGCCTCCCACGCCGCCGTATCCTTCCCCTTGCCTTCCCATCCGGACGCCTGACAGTCACCGATCAAAAAGATCTCGCGGTTGATCGACGACGACTCCCCGGCTATCTCCAGCGCCATTCGGGCGGCCTTGCCGTAGTTAGTGGTCTGGTCGGAGAGTGTCAAGCGGTCGATTGCCGCCACCGCGCTCTTGAGATCGAGCGTCGGCTTTCGAATCACAGCGCGGGGCGGGTCAGAGGCGAGCACGACGCTCACCGAGTCACCCTGCCGGAGACCGCGAGCGACCAGGTCGTGAGCTCGCTTCACGGCGCGGGTCCACTCGCTGCCCGATCGCCCTGCGGGGGCATACCCCATGCTGTAGCTGTTGTCGAGCAGGATGATGGCGTGGACCGAGCCGCGGGCCTGCATCAAGCCGGCGCTGGAGGCCCTGGCTACGGGGCGGGAGACAGCCAGCACCACCAGCGCGATGATCAGGCACCGCAGCAACAGGAGCAGGAGCTGCTCGATAAGCAGGCGTCGGCTGCGGTTCCGCTGGCTGAGCTTCAGGAACTCCATCGCGCCCCAGTGCACCACCCGAAATCGCTTCCGTTGGAGCAGGTGGATGATGATGGGGATGCTGACGAGCGACAGCCCGGCCAGAAAAGCGCCGTTGAGGAAGTTGAGGATCATGCCGCTTACTTCCGCATTCTTCCGGCAAGGTAGCGCGACAGCAGGTCCGTGGGGCTGGCGTCGGTCGTCATCCGCATCAAGTCGACCTGCATCTCCGCGCAGCCTTTTTCCAACTCCTGGCAGAAGGCATTGAACTGGCTGAGATACTCCTGCCGGATGCCGCGCGGGTCCACCAGGATCTCCGGCTCCAATTCCAGGCCTTCGAATTTGGTGAGGTCATCGAACGGGAAGTTGATCTCGTCGGGGTCCAGAACGTGGAGGACCAGCACCTCGTGCTTCCGGTAGCGGAAGTGTCGGATGCCTTCCAGCACTTCGCGAGCATCGCCGAAGAGATCCGAGAGGATCACCACGAAACCACGTCGCTTCAGTTCTTCAGCCATGTGGTGAAACGTGGCTCCGAGGCCGGTTTTTGGGGCGCTCTGGGCGGTGACCATCTCCTCAAGCAGTTGCGTGTAGTGGCTGGCGGTTCCCCGGGGCGGGATGATCTTCTGGACGCCGTCGTTGAAGAGCCCTAGCCCCACCGCGTCGCGCTGCTGCACCAGCAGTGCGGCGAACGCCGAGGCGATGAGGCAGGCGAAGTCGTACTTGCTGTACTTGCGCTTCACGCCCTGGTAGCGCATGGATTCGCTGGTATCCAGGAGCAGGTAGGCCTTGAGGTTGGTCTCTTCCTCGAACTCCTTGACGTAGTACCGATCCGAGCGAGCCACCACCTTCCAGTCGATCGTCCGGATTTCGTCGCCGGGGGTGTACTCGCGATGCTGCGCGAATTCCACGCTGAAACCGTGGTACGGGCTCTGGTGCATGCCCGAGATCACGCCTTCCATGACCTCGCGGGCATGCAACTCCAGGCGTGAAACGGCACTCAGGATCTCAGGATCGCTGAGTTGCTGCTGCGTTAGGGGCATCCGATCTTTCGCTTCGAGCTGGAGCCGGGACTAGCGAGCGGTCGGCTTCGGCGTGAGTTCGACCAATCGCTGGATCACGTCATCGGCGGTGATGCCGGACGCCTCTGCTTTGTAGTTCGTAATGATGCGGTGCCGCAGCACCGGGGCAGCGATGGCGGCCACGTCGTTACAGTCCGTAAAGTGCCGCCCTTCGAGCGCCGCGCGAGCCTTTGCCCCCAGGATCAGATACTGGCCCGCACGAGGGCCCGCACCCCAGGTGACGTACTCCTTCACGAAGTCGCGCAGGCGAGTGTCGATCCCGGCGTCGGGTTCGCGGTTGATGCGAGTGGCGCGGACCAATTGCAGCACGTAGTCGAACACGTGCGGCGGCACCGGGAAGTCTCTCAGAAAGTCTTGCAGCCAGAGGATTTCGTCCGAGGTCATCACATGCCCCACCTCCTGCCGGATGCTGGAGGTGGTGCGGCGCATGATCTCGAGTTCCTCGGTGAGGCTGGGATAATCCACGCGCACCATGAACATGAAGCGGTCGAGTTGGGCTTCGGGCAGCGGGTAGGTGCCCTCCTGCTCGATCGGGTTCTGCGTCGCAAGCACGAAGAACGGCTCATCGAGGGTGTAGGTTTGGCCGCCGGCGGTGACGCGGTGCTCCTGCATAGCCTCGAGCAGCGCTGCCTGAGTCTTCGGGGGCGTCCGGTTGATCTCGTCGGCGAGAATGATGTTCGCGAAGATCGGCCCGCGAAGGAACTTGAATGCCCGTTGTCGAGTGACGGGGTCCTCCTGGATGATCTCTGTTCCCGTAATGTCCGCCGGCATCAGGTCCGGGGTGAACTGAATCCGCTTGAAGTCCAGCGAGAGGATGCGGGAGAGGGTGCTGACGAGAAGGGTCTTGGCAAGCCCCGGCACGCCGACCAGGAGACAGTGGCCTCTGGAAAAGATGGCCAGCAACAACTGGTCGACGACTTCATTCTGTCCGACGATGACCTTTCCCAGTTCCTGGGTCATCGTCTGGTGGGCGAGGCGCAGGCGCTCCAGGGCCTTCCTGTCCTTTTCATGCAACTCTTCGCGAGCGGATTCGGATCCCGCGTTGCGGGTCGTGGCGGTCGACACGTTCACTCCTTCATCGCCCGCACTGCGCGGGCAAACAAATGACGGGGGCGCGTTGCCCGCAGGCTGCCGGCGCCGTTCATGGACCCATACATACGCTAGAGCGACTTCCTGCAGTTTGCGAGAGCGATCAACGCATAGCCGGTCACCAGATCCGGCATATCCTCCCGCCATCGCGGAACGGTGTTCACCCAAGAGCCGTCCGCCCGCTGTCGAGCCAGGATAGACTTCGCCAATTCCGCGGCCCAGAGGTGTTTCTTCCCGCTGGAGTCAGTAAAGACCTTCTCACCCCACACGGCCAGGGTCTTCGACATGGTGTGGTAGTAGTAGTAGAGCCCATCATTCCCCATCCGTGGATGGCTGTTGGCGTCGAAATTGGCCCGCAGCCAGCCCAGCGCGGAAGTGATGCGAGGATCGGACCGTCCGACGTTGCTGTAGAGGAGGCTCTTGAGACCCGCGTAGGTCATGCTGCCGTAGCTGGAGTGCGGGGACCGGGTGTACTCGTCGGCCTTGCTCTCACCACTGGACGCGTAGACGAAACCGCCGTCCTTGCCCGCCCAAGCCTGGTCATTGCTCTCGGAGCGATTCTGACACCGCTGAAGGAAGATGACGGCCTTACGGAAGACCTCCGCGTTCTGCGGGTAGCCGGTCTCCTTCAGCGCCTCAAGCGCGTTCTGGAGATTGGAGAGGTCCGGATTGTCTTCCTTCGAGCCGTACCCGATGCCGCCATACTGACGGTCCCCGGGCTTGAACCCCTCCTCCTCATCGAACTGGGAGCGAGCAAGGAACCCTTGAGCCCTCTTCACGATGTCCACGTACTTCGGATTGCGGGTGGCGTGGAGAGCCGTCATGGAGAGCGCAGTGTTGTAATTCGGCAGCGCTTGCGCCGGACCCAGGCTGTCGGTGTAGATCGCCCCGGTCGGTTTTGCCAACCCGGCAAGATAGGTACAGGCGCGGTTGACCGCTGGGTCCTTGTCCGTGATGCCGTTCCGGAGGAATCCGAGCACGATCACCGCCGTGATCCCCGGATACTGCTGCCACGATCCGTCCGGACGTTGGGTTTTCCGGAGGAATGCTTGACCCCGCGCGACGGATCGATCAAGAGCGGATCGACTCCCGGCTGCAGACTGTCCGGCCGGGGCAACGCCGGAAGCCGTGACCCAGGCCAGCATCGTCAGCGAGAGGATCCCCATTCTAGTTCTCATCGGAACTCGTCCTTCCGTCTCCCTCGGGTGACCGTTTCCGACCACAACACTTCAGACGCGCTCCGCCCGCAGGAGTCGCACTACGCCGAACAAACACAACACCCCCATCACCAGATAGCAGCCAAAGCTCTGCCAGAGTGGCGGATAGACGAAGAAGTAGTCTGCGGCGCGCACGTGCTCATAGATCCAACCGAAGCGGAGCACGTCGGTACCGAGGCTGCCCGCGGCCGCGGTGACAGGGTTCATCAGCAGCGCCGCATAGATCCAGGGCGACGGGTCCCGCAGGTGCCGGTAGAACACGTCCATCCATCCGATGGCGCAGGTGAACAGGCCGAGGAGACCCATCGCCAGGGCGAACACCCACGCTCGTCGCCGGAGCCCTCCTGCCAGCATTCCGAGGGCTCCAAATGCCGTGGCCTCGGCCAGCAGCAGGGCGTGGGCCGACGTTGCCTCCACCAATCCGTAGGCGCGAGTCAACACTCCGGCGGCCGTCGCCGCAACCAGCGACAATCCGATGAACGTCAGGATCGGCCGCATGGATTCCAGTAGCGCGCCGCCCACGATCTGCCATGGGGACAGTAACGTGCGGCGATATTCATCCGTCAACCCCTGCTCCCGCATTCCGTGCCACATGTGGCCCGTGCGGACGGCGGCCCAGGGCAGCACGACCAGACCCTCAGCCAGGATCAGCACCTGAAGCCAGCGAGTCAGGGTCGGGACATGAAGCAGCGAGTAGTCGTCGAGTTCGAACCAGAATCGCTGCAGGACCGCCGCCAGGACGCCGACCACGAGGAGAAGGACCAGCACCACCCACACACGACTCTCCCGTGCGAGGAGCCGCCGCGCGTGTCGACTGACGGGGTTCGTGTCGCGGTCCGGAAACGTCCGCTGCGTCATGGCCCAGATGTCGGCGGAGGGACGGCCTGGAAGGTCACCGTGACGGGCGTCTTCACCGGCGGCACCACCCGCAAGTTGGCCTTGTAGGCGGCGTCATCGGAGCCGGTTGGGAGCGCGTTATTGATGATGGCTGCGGGATCCCGATAGCTGGCGATCAACGACAACTCCCGGTCGGCCACGAAGCCGTCGGCATCGATTCTCGATCCACTGAAGACCCAGGCGCCACGAGGCATGGGTTGTTTCCGGGTGATATCCCAGATCATCTGTTCCGCCTGAGCGCGGACTCGCCGGAGCGCCCTCACCCACGAAACGCTGATCGACACCGGGGAACCGAGGGGCAACCGGGAATCCCCTTGCTGCTCGAGGCCGCCCTTCGGCTCCATACCAAGCAGGATCAGCCCCAACTGTAGGTGCAGCGGCCGAACGTCGAGGCGCAGCAGGCTCTCGTGCAGTTTCCCTCCCGGGGCGACGGCGAAGTACTCGATCGCCTCCCGATCCATGTTCACGGCACCGGAGCAGGTGGCGGTCCGGCTTGCGAGATCGATGGTCAGCTTCCCCAACCGATAGCGGTTTTCACCTATCTTCACAGCCTCGCCCGGGAGATCCGGACCTGCAGGGGCGGCCAGCGGCCGGCGAGATTCCGCTTCCGGGAGCGCAGCGCAGGCGATGGCCAGCAGCAACCCGATCAGCGGCCTCATCGCGGACGGACTCCCAGGGCACATCGACCGAACCTGGTCACGGGCGCAGGAGACGTGCATCCGCCCAGTCGGCTTGATCCCCTACGTCACCCTGATCGGCGTAGTCGACCTCCAGCCGGAGCAGCAGCACTCCCTTCATCGGCAGGTCCAGGCGAACCGGAGCATCTCCTCCCCGCTGCACGGCGGTCTCCAGCAGCAGCTTGTCATCCCCGAAGACGCGGAAGACGACGCTGCCCTGGGCACCGACCGCGTCATCCAGAGCGCAGAGGGCGCGAAATCGATCGAAGCCTCCGTCAAGCGTGTAGGTGACCGTGCTCCGGCTCTGCATGCCGAGCCCGCGAGGATAGGTCTTCCCTCGCAAGCGCAGCGGTCGGCCCGCCACCGTCTTGTTGGTCTGGATGGGCCTGCCGTCGTCCAGGTACGGGATGACCTTTGTCTCAGCGGGTTTCAGGTCCGTCAGGTAGATCACCTTGCCGTTCTTGATCTCCAGACGAGCCATCGAAGTGATGGGGACGGCGAGTTCAGAGCCCCACCCCAACCTCATGGTCAGGGCGTCGGCATCGATCTTGACGAACTGACCACTCAGGCGCTCGTCGTTGCCGAGATCGACGAGCATTGCCGTACCTCGTGCTTCCGACTCGCGCTGTTGCGGGGCAAAGGCCATCCCGAGCACTCGGGCGATGTCGACGGGCACCACGGTCCCACCGACGTTGATGCGAACCTTCCCGCCGACGACCCCCTCAATCTCCCCCTCCACGCGATCCGTGGCGAGGAAGATCGTGTCCCGGCGGACAGGTCCCGGAAGCGCGGCTTTGTCCTGAATCCGGATCGCCGCGCACCACCCGATCGGGGCCGTGACGCTTCCCCACCCGGCGCTGATCTTCACCTGCCGGGATGAGGGGAACGAGACCTTTCCGAACATCTGATCCCCATTGTGGAGACGGACAGAGGGCACTGTCGACTTGCCGGGGGTCTTGCCGAAATCCACGTCAAGCAGGTCCTGAATGGCCAACTCCTCCGTTCCACCGGCGTGCGCGATGCTCAGCCGTTGGCCGTCCGCGGTGCCTTTGATCGAGCTGCCCAGCAGGGTTCGGCCGTCAGCCAGAAGCACCGTGGCATCTCCGGCTGCCGCCGGCACGGCCAGAGCGAGGGCCGCCAGGAAGAGGGGGACGCGACGCGCCAGTCTCATGGGGCCTACTTCTGATAGATCGGGAGAAGTGCGGCAGGCACCTGCAGGGCGAGGATGCCCATGGCGGTGGCATACGAATAACCGGGGCCGTCGTACCAGCTCCCGTCGGGCCGCTGGGTGCCGACCAGGTACTCGGCAACCTTGGGGTACCAGTGGCGATGGTACTTGCCGCCGGCCTGATACATCGCCTGGGTACCGTAGTAGAGTGCGTAGAAGATGTGGGAATCCCGGGAGCCCGGCGATCGCTGCATCAGGTACTCGAGGCCCCGCTTGCACTCATCCGAATCCCGCTCACCCATGACGATGAGGGCAAGAACCCCCGCACCCGTCCTCGCCTGTCCGGAGCCCCTGGTGCCGGCGATGTAGCTGAAACCGCCATCCGGATTGACCGCGCATCGCTTCACATACTCGATCGCTCTGGCTGTCGTATCCCTGGGCACGCGAATGCCCGCGTTGGCGGCGGCCCGGAGGGCCATGATCTGACAGATCACCACGCTGATATCGGCGTCCGCCACGCGTGGTTGGTATCGCCACCCGCCCTCGCTGTTCTGGGTGCGCAAGATCAGGGCGACCGCGTTATCCAACCGGTCGCGCAGGTCCATGCGCCGGGTCATGCCGTAAAGCTCGGCTAGCGCCAGAGTGGCAAACCCGTGGCCGTACATCGGTGGGCCAGCCGAGGACGTGGGGTTGTAGATCAGGCCGGTGCGCTGGCAGTGCTTGGCCAGATAGTCCGTCGCCTTCCGCAGCACCTCACCGTACATGCCGCGATCGGGCTGGTGCCCAGCGGACATGAAGCTCATGGCGCAGAGGCCCACGATGCCGACGTCCGAGCTGTAGCGAGAATCGCCCCAAGCGCCATCCGCGCTCTGGGAGCCTGCCAGGTACTTCAGCGCCTTCTTTACCGCGGCTTCCGTCTTTGGGGTGCCGAGATAGTCTCGCTCGTCCGAGTCGAGAGCCCCCGTGCGGTCCTGTAGGGTGAATCCCGTACCGGACAGCGTCTTCTTCACGGGCGGCTTGGCTGGGGCAGGCTTCTTCTTTTGCGCCGCAGCCGGCAGCACGGCGCACGCCAACACCACGGTCGCCGCGATGAGTCGCGCCTGGACCCTGCGGCAACCCGCCGCGTTTGCGTGCAGCATCAGCGGCCACGCTCGCTGAGGGCGCGGTAGTAGCGGTTGATGAGGTCCTCGTACTCGGCCGGTTTCTTCTCCTTGTAACTCTGTCGCAGCGCGTCCGTGGAACGGCCGTCGAGACCAGCGAAGCCACGGGCGTCCTCGTCAAAGCCGCCCTGAGCGCCGGTCGAGAGGCCCGTGCGCCGCTGCAGGCTGCGCATCGCGGGAGAGGAGCCCGACTGGGCCATTCCCGGCGACGGTGCCGAACCCTGCTGGCTGCCGGGCTGCCGACCCGCCTGTTGTTGCTGCTGCTGCTGCTGTTGCTGGCGCTGCTGCTGCTGTTGTTGTTGGCGGATGCGCGTGAGGGCTTCGTTCAGCCCCACGATCGCCTGAGAGATTTGCTCCTGTACGGCGTCCCCGGTGTTCTCCCGCTCTAGGCCCCGCTGGGCCTCCTTCATGTGGGCGCCTGCCTTCGTCACCTTCTGCGCGAGTGTTCGGTACCGCTGCAGGGCCTGCGCGATCTGGTCCGCCTGTTGCTTGGCCTGGCGCTGCTGGCGGGTGGCCTCGTCAAGTTCAGTCTTCTGCTCCTCGGTGAGCGTTTCTCCTTCACGCCGACGGTTATCCAATTCCTCGGTGCGGGCGCGAATCGCCATTTCGGTGAACCGCAACAGCCGGACCTCCGCCAGCCGCTTCAGCAACTCCATGTCGGGTTTGCCGCCACCGCCACCGCCGCCGCCGCCACCGCCCGCCTCGTCTTTGGTCGGATCATCGTCGTCACCAAGCGCTCGGCTGAGCTGCTCGAGGATGGTCTGGGCCCGTGCCTGAGAGCGACCGGTGGGGTTGTCCTTCGGATTGTTCTGCGTCAGTGCCTGCTGTGAGCGCTGCATCGACTGCCGGGCTTGCCCCGCGAACTGTTTCAGCAGGTCGCCCGGCAGGTCGGCTTCGACCTTCTGGGTCTCGCCTTCAATCTCTTGCTGCTGGCGAGCAAGGCGCTGCAGCGCTGCGTTGTCGTCCGAATCCGGACCCTTCTGACGTTGGGATTCGTCGATCCGCCGCGTGGCGTCCCTCACTGACTTCTGGCGTGAGGCCAGCTTGGTGAGTCGGTTGCGGAGCTCGGCGAAGGGATCCGCCTCCGCCTTTGCCTGCTGCATGGCCTGTTGAAGGCTCTGCATGGCGCGCTGCATCGACTCCATCGCTTGCTGCTGCTTCTTCTGCGCCTCGCCCTGCTGGCCCTTGTTCAGCTCCTGGCTGGCCTGGTTTTGCTGGTCCCCCGCCTGGTTGAGTTGCTTGGCCGCCTCGCCTGCGTCCGGAGATCGCCGCTCCAGCCGCTGCAGTTGCCGGGCAAGCTGGCGGACCTGCTCCTCCAACCGGCGCTGCTCGGCGGCGGCCGCTCGCTGCTGCTGCTGCGACATCGACTGCTGGGATTGGCGGCTCAGCCCCTGCTGCTGCTGCATCGCCTGGTTCAGTCGGTTCATCGCGGACTGGAGCTGTTGTTGCAAGCTGCGCTGATCCTGGTTTTGCGCATCTCGCAGTTGTTGCGCTGCCCGCTCAAGCTGCTTCGCCGCATTCTCTTGCTGGGTCCGCGCCTGCCCAAGGCTGTTCTGCTGGGTGTTTTGCGATGCCTGGCTCTGCTGCTCCGTGACCTGGCCCTGCTGGAGTTCCTGTGCTGTCTCTTGGGCCGCCTGGGCCTGTTCGGGTTTGGAACCCTCCAGGTTCTTGGCCGCACGCTGGAGATCCGACATCGCCTGGGTCGTGGCCTTCTGGACCGACTGCTGTGCGCGGGCCAACTCCTGCAGACGCTGGCGCTCTTGCGGATTCAACTCCCCTGCGGGTCGGCCCAGAGTTTGCGGGAGGGCCTGCTCTGTCTTGCGCTGAAGCCCGCGCTGCTGCTGGGCCAGTTGGTCAAACCGCTGTGCCAGTCGCTGCAGCTCGTTCGTGGCTTGAAGCTGCTCCTGGATCTTTCGCAGGTCCTCTTCGATCTTCTGCTGCTCTTGGGACGCCTGGCCGAGCTCGGCTCGGGCGCCCTTGGGATCGGCCTGCGCCTGGGACTGAGCGCTGCCCACGCGGTTGGCCGCCTGCGGCATCGCCTGTTGGCCCTGTCGCTGCAGCCCTGCAGCCGCCTGGCGCTGCTGCTCGGTCTCCCGAGCATCCGCGAGGCGGTTGGTTTCGCCCATCCGACCCAGTTCCGCCACGCGTCGCGCCAGGTCCTGGGACGTGGAAGCTGCGCCGCGCTGTCGATCTTCCGCCGCGCGAATTGCTTCGGGCTTCATCTTGTCCGTGGCCCGCTGGCGGTCGACATCCGCCCGCGTGCCCTTTTGCTCTTGAATCAACTCGCGGAGCTGGAGCAGGATCTCCGCCCGCGACTCCTCATAGCGGCGGCGGGCTTCCGCTTCATCAATGATGTGGAGCGCGAGGTCCGGGGTCTTTCCCAGGTGCGGGCCATTCAGATTGTCCCAGTCCTGGGCTTCGACACGATAGCGGATGGTGTCTCCCGGCCGCACTCGGAGTTGGGTGATCTCCCAGATGCTCTCCAACTCCAGGGTCTTCCTGTTTCGCTCACCGACACCCACGGGGATGCTCTTCGCTGCCCTGCCGGCCATGGTGTAGGGAAGTCGCACGGCACCGACGCCATAGTCGTCCCGAGCCGAGATCTTCAGGCGGACCGCCGCGTTCGGCGTCACATCCATGTCGCCAGTCGGCTCGTGAAGCTGCACTTCGGGGCTCTGGTCGACGATCGCCTTGATCGGGAATGTCTGCGGCGAGGGTGCCTGGAACCCGTCCGCATCACGCAGCTGGACAGAGTAGCTCCCCGGCTGGCCTACGGTGAGTTCTCCCCTCACGAGATCGCCATCCACGCTCCAGGCCATGGTCCCACGCGGGGGCACGGTTGCCTCCGCCGCCGAGAGCGGCTTGTTCGCCTTCAACTCCAGGCTCACCCGCGTGCCGACGGGTGCCGCGATTCCGCCGGACTCCACGTTAACGGTTGCCGCTGGGCGATCCATGTAGGCCGGATACTCCAGGCGCATCCGCGCACCGATGATCGCCGCCGGATCCACGGCGTCCGCGATCCCCTCGTCGGAACGGCCGTCACCGGCAACGGCGTAGTAGCGGATGTCATCCGTCAACCCGGCGATCCGGAACGTGAAATCGGCCCCGGCATCTCCACGGAGCACCACCCGGTTCCAGTGCCCCTGGCCGATGCGGTAGTTGAGTGTTGCCTCGCTGACCGGCTTCTTCGACTGGTCCACGGTGATGGTGAACTCACTGCCCTTGAGAGTCTTCGTCCGCAAGGGGCTGACCTGGACCTCCGTGTCCCGAAAAACCGGCTTGTTGGAGAGTCCCATCCGCTCTACGTAGCGGCCGAAGGCCGGTCCCGCGAAGAGGAGGTGCAGCACCACAAATCCCGCCACCATCGCGAACGCCGTGGCCGAGCGTCGGAGCCCATCCCTGGCGAACGCGGCCCGGAAGTCCAGGCCGCCGGCCACGGACTGCGCGTCCTTCTGGATGTCTTCCAGCAGGGCGGGCGAGAAGCCCTCAACGGAGCTGCTCGAAAACTCCACAGCGGAGAGTAATCGCTCCCGGAGGTGGGGGTAGCGGCGTTCGACTCGGGTTGCGACCGTTTCCGCCGAATGTCGGCTGAGGTAGGGCCGCAGCGCGAGAGCGATCAGCAAAGCCAGGAAAGCGACGCCGAGCAGCGTCCAGTAGCCCAGCCGGGCTTCGACGGAGAGGGGCGACGTGCGGTCGACGTAGAACCCCAGGGTGAAGAGGAAGACCACCGCACCTGTCGTCCAGAGCAGCCCCTCCCCGAGGATCAGCGCCCGCCAGTACTCGCGAGCATGCTCAATCTTGGTTCGAAGCGCCATCTGGGCCATGCCGGTCTCCTTCACGCAGCCATGCCGACGGTACGCCGGAAGTACGGAGTAACGGGTTAGACGCTCCCGACTCCCTTAGGTTACGACCGGCATCGGGAGGCTGACGCACCCGCGGAGCATCTTCACCCCAATCTGGGAATCAACCCGGTCTGTGCGGCCCCCTGCAGGCTCAGCCATATCCCCAGTATCAGTACGACCACGCCGCTTACCAAAGGGAGCACCCGCAGGAGGGGAGTATCCCCGGCGAATCGCGCGAAGGCGTCCTTCGCGGTGACCATCACCACGCCGATGGCCATCAGCACGAGCGCCATGCCGACGCTGAATGCCGCGATGATCGCCAGGCCGATCCAAATGCTGCCCAGGTTGACCGCCGCCAACAAGATCGCGAGCGCATCGACACAGGGCACCATCCCGCCCGCGATCCCCAGCCCGACGACGCCGAACCGACCCAACCGTCCTGTCCGCTCACTCGCGGGGGACGCCCCGGCCTCGACTGGATGATCCCGGGGCGGCAGCCGGGTCGCTGCCGGCTCGGGCACCCCGCCGCTGACTGCGGCCTGAGCGGGTGATTCCTGGCGAGAATGGACCGCCTGCCCGGCGTGTTCATGGGAGTGGCCGTGCGCGGGAAGGCCATGGGCGTGACCGGCGCAGTCGTGGGCGTGGGAATCCGGCGTCCGCAATCCCAGATACACCTGCAGGGCGCGACGGGACATCCAGAACCCCATCAGCAACACCAACACCCCGGATAGGAACATCAGCCAGTTGGACACTACCTCTGCCCGGATGCTGGCGGTGAGCCAGATGCAGAGAAACCCCAGGACGTAGACCGACAGCGTGTGGGTGATCGTCACAGTCAGTCCGAGCACCAGAGCGTCTCGCACGGTACCCCGGGAGCCGACGAGGTAGGCTGCGACCATCGTCTTCCCGTGTCCCGGTGCCAGCGCGTGCACCATGCCCGCCAGCACGGCGGCTGCCAGCCCCAGCAGGATCAGCCCTGGAGTGAGTTTCCTTCCGAGCAGCGCCTTCAGGCCATTCTCACCATGCTCGTGCCCGTCCGAACTGGTCGCTCCTCCCGAGGGAGCCGCGTACAGCACGGGGGAGTTGCCCGTAAAAATCGGCGCGTTTGCGAGGTCACCGTGCGGCGGAGGGCCCTGCCCGGGACCAGGCTCCGCCGGTGGTCGGTCCCCGGACAGGCCAAGACCCGGTAGCCGGGATCCCCCTCCCCGCACTTCCGAACCGATGGGCCCGGCACCAGGCTGCCCCGGGTTCGTCGGCGCGAGGGCTGCCGCCGCAGTGCCCGGACCCAGGAAAAACTTGACCATCCGACCGTTCTGCTCGACGGATGGCGGAGACACTTCTTCCCCGATTCCCTTGGTGACCGGGAGCGGGGTGACGGCGCTGTACTCGCGGAATGCACCATTGAGCAGCTCCACCGAACGCCGACCCGAACCGACTCCCAGGGGCGTCTTGAGCCGGATGACAATCGCCGTCTCGGGGAAACGACCGCCGAAGAAGACCTTTTCGACCGGAAACGTCCGATCCGCAACCTGCCACCGTCGCTTGCGGCCATCTATCCGCAGGCCCATGTCGGCGGCGACCAGCCCGGAGAAGACCTTCTCCTCGGCGGCGGAGATCACATGGTCGCCGTTCGTGTCGAGACGGGACCACATTGCCCGAGTCAAGAGCCCGCCCACTTCCAGCGCCACCTGCAGCGACAGTTCCCGCGGCCGTGCCTCGAACCAGAGGTAGTGATAGATGTTTGCCTCGTCGCCCGGGTGGGCGCCGGAGCGGGCAGCCGGAATGAGCAGTCCGGCGACGGCCAGCAGACTGACGATGGAGAGGCGGGTTCGCACTAGTTGCAGCACCATTGCATCTTGGGATGCCCTATTCTACAGAAACACCCGTCCAACACCAGCCCCCCGCCAAGCATCCTGCACCGGCGGAGACGCCGCCAGCCCCAATCGAACGATCTCTTTCAGAAACCTGCTCGGCTGGCACCGCCAGAAATATCAAACAATCGAGTGCGCTAACCCGGCACCCGGGTTGTCTCTTCAGCCTCAAATGTGCTAAGATTGCACATCAGTCGGACGTCGTACTCACGCGGGTCCGCGCGAGGGGGGTTGATGGAGACCGGCGAATACGGCGCAGCACAACTGACTGTCCTGAAGGGGCTGGAGGCCGTGCGTCACCGTCCCGCGATGTACATCGGGGACACCGACACGAGGGGCCTGCACCACCTGCTGGTCGAAGTGGTCGACAACTCCATTGACGAGGCGATGAGCGGCCATGCCCGCTCCATCGACGTGGTGCTCCACGCGGACAATAGCCTCTCGGTCACCGACGATGGCCGCGGAATTCCAGTCGACATCCATCCCGAGGAAGGCATCCCCGGGGTCACCCTCGCGTTGACGGTCCTCCACGCGGGCGGCAAGTTCGAGGGCCAGAACTACAAGTTCTCCGGGGGACTGCATGGCGTGGGCGTGTCGTGCGTCAACGCGCTGGCGGTCTGGCTCGAGGTCACCATCCGGCGTGACGGCAACATCTACTATCAGGCCTTCGAGCGCGGGGCACCCACCACGGAGCTGTTGGTCATCGGCCGGACGTCTCCGGACGACACCGGCACATGCGTGCGCTGGCTGGCGGACGACACCATCTTCAACAAGGTGGAGTACCACGACGAACGGATCGCGGGCCGCTTGCGCGACCTCTCCTACCTCACGCCAGGCGTGCGGCTCGGGTTCACCAATGAACTAAAGGGCACCACGCACATGTTCCTGCACGAGGGAGGGCTGTCGGCCTTCGTCGAGCATTTGAATATGGGCCGCGAGGTCACCCACAAGCCGGTCTCCATCCGCCGGGAGCGGGAGGAAGAAAGCGGCCCGGTCGAGATCGAAGTCGCGATCCAGTACAACGACAGCTATCAGACAAACATCCTCAGCTTCGCCAACAACATTAAGACGGCGGAGGGCGGTTTCCACGTGTCGGGCTTCCGCACGGCGCTCACCCGAGTGCTCAACCAGTTTGCGCGAAAGCTCGGCGTGCTGAAGGAGAAGGAGAGCAACTTCACCGGCGACGACGTGTTGGAAGGCCTCACGGCGGTGGTGTCGGTGAAGCTCCGCAACCCGCAGTTCGAAGGTCAGACCAAGGGAAAACTCGGCAACGCCGAGATCCAGGGGATTGCGAACTCCATCGTCGGTGAGGGGCTGACGGAGTTCCTGGAGCAGAACCCGGCCGCTGCCAAGAAGATCCTGGACAAGGCTGCCTTCGCAGCCCGTACGCGGGAGGCGATCCGTAAGACGCAGGAGACCATGCGTCGAGCCAGCGCCCTCGACGGCGGCGGCATGCCCGGGAAGCTGAAGGACTGCATCGAAAAAGATCCCGCGCGATGCGAGCTCTTCCTCGTTGAGGGACAGTCCGCCGGCGGCTCCGCCCAGGCGGGTCGCGACCGCATCACGCAGGCCATCCTGCCGCTGCGAGGGAAGCCGTTGTGCGTCGAGAAGGCGCGGCTGGATAAAGCCCTCGACAATGAGGAGATCAAGTCTCTGATCACCGCCATCGGCGCTGGGCTAGACGTACCGACCGGCCCCGAGGAGGAAGGCGCGGACGGAGAAAAGCAGAGTACCAGTAACTTTGATCTGGGCCGGCTGCGCTACCATCGGGTCATCATCATGACCGACGCGGATGTCGACGGTGCCCATATCCGGACGCTGCTGCTCAATTTCTTCTACCGGTACATGAAGCCGCTCGTGGAGTCGGGCCACGTCTTCCTTGCGCAGGCACCGCTTTACAAGATCAGCACCAACAACGGGAAGCACATCATGTACGCCTGGGATGACCTCGAGCTTGCCGCTCGGCAGAAGGAGATCCCCGGCCGCAACCCCCATGTCCAGCGGTTTAAGGGTCTGGGAGAAATGAATGCCGACGAGCTGGCGGACACGACCATGAAGCCGGACGCCCGGCGGCTGATGAGGATCACCGTCGAGGACGCCACAGAGGCCAGCCGGACCTTCAGCCTGCTCCTCGGGGACAAGGTGGAGCCTCGGCGAGCCTTCATCGAAGCGCACGCCCGGGACGTGAAGAACCTGGACGTGTAGCCGCCCCGCAGCGCTCGTCACGCCTTCAGTCGGGGGGATGGCCATGCGGGCGGAACGCCCGCGCACCCGGGTCTTCCCCGGCTTGTCGGAGGTCGGGGTCGCCCGTCCGGCGGGGCCATGCGGGCGGGACGCCCGCGCACCCAGGGATGGCTTCCAGGCCGGGACGCCCGCGCACCCAGGGACGGCTAGGGCTTGAACTCCTTCAGGAGCTTGTTGGCCCAATCACGCTGCTCTTGCTCGGTCTTGCCGCGCACGTAGCCGCCCTTTTTGAGTGTCTCGAGGGCCTTCTTCCCGACGTCGCTGAGGTCCTTCTCGCTCATGTCCTTCTTTTCCGGGCTGGTGTGGCACTTGGCGCACTGCAGCTTCGTGACTGGCGTGAACGGCTTGGATGCGTTCGCATTGCTGCCGCAAACGATCGACCCGCCGCAGATCGCGGCGATGAGGATGGCTCGGGTCAACCTGGACATGAAGAACTCCTGAATGAACGGGCGAGGGCGAACCTCTCAGGCACTCGGCCGCTCGCCAGGCGTGGTCTCGTGGGCCACGCCGCGCGGACGCACTCGATCGGTTGGTCACCGGGAGTCTGAGACACCTGGACGGGGTTCGGAGTTCCCGGTCGAAGCAAAATGTTGGAAGCCGGATGGACGCAGCCGTACGCTCCTGCCATTCGACATCCTCACTCTCGGCGGGCCCAGTTGCATGACGCCGATCCGGGTAGCCGCCACCCCGACCTCGGCCAACAGGCGCGGCACGTGAGCAGCCTCGCCCGGCCGTGTCGTGAAAACCAACTGGTAATCCTCGCCGCCCTGGAGCGCCCAGGCGAGCGGGTCCTCGCCCAGTTCATGGGCCGCCCTCCGGGCGGCGGCGGAGATCGGCAGGCGGGATACGTCGAGACGGGCGCCTACGCCGCTCTGCTCGTAGATCCGGAGGAGATCTGACGCCAGACCGTCCGAGAGATCCATCAGTGAGGTGCACAGTGTGTCCCGACAGAGCAGCGCGCCCGCCGACACCGGGGGGCGCGGTCGCAGGTGCCACTCGACGAGGGAAGAGAATCCGGCGTCATCGCTCCACGTTCGGCCGCGCTCCAGGAGTGCCATCCCGGCCGCGCTCTCCCCCACCACACCCGTCACCCAGACCAGGTCTCCCTTCGCTGCTCCCGACCGCAACCCTCTCGCCCCCGCCAGCAGGGTGCCGAAGGCGGAGACGGAAATCGTGACCGCCTCACCCGCCGCGCGGACGGTATCCCCACCCACCACCGGACAGGAGTAGTGCCGTGCGGCCTCGCCCATGCCTGAATAGAGCCGGCGAACCCAGTCGACGGGGAGCCCAGCGGGCAAGGCGATCCCCACAACCGCGGCCAGCGGCTGAGCACCCATCGCGCCGAGATCACTCACATTGACGGCGAGGGCTTTCCAACCAATCTGTTCGGGCGTAGCCCAGTCGCGGCGGAAGTGCACCCCCTCGCACAGAAGATCGGAACTGACGGCCAGATCTCGGCCGGGGCCTAGCCGAACGAGGGCGGCATCGTCGCCGATGGAGCAGAGGACCTCTCCCCCGCCAGGAACAGGTTGGTCCACCCCTGATCGGGAGATCACACGCCTCAAGAGTTCGAATTCACCCAGCTCCTCAATCCGCACGGCCGTCTCCATCCGCGGCTCCAGCGGTGGCCGTCACGAGCGCCGCTGTCGCAGCACGGGGGTCGGGAGCCCGGGAGACGGCGGTGATGACGGCAACAGCGGCTGCCCCCGCCGTCATCACGGCTCGCGCATCCCGGGCCGTAATGCCCCCGATGGCTACGATCGGCAGGCTTGTGATCGCGCTGAAGCGCCGCAGTTGTTCCAGACCGACCGCATCTCCCGCATCGGGCTTTGTCGCCGTGCCGAAGATGGGACCAACGCCCAGATAGTCTGCCCCTCCGACCTCGGCTTGACGCACTTGCTCCGCATCCTCGACGGAGACGCCGATCCAGGCATCCGGCCCGAGCAACGAGCGGGCCTCGCCCAGAGGCAGATCGGTCTGGCCCAGATGCACCCCGTCAGCCCCGGCCGCCAACGCCACGTCCACCCGATCGTTGACGATGAAGAGTGCCCCGGCGCTCCGGCAGAGGGCCGCGATGGCCCGGGCCGTGGGGAGGACCAGACCGGCATCGCGCTGCTTGTCGCGAAGCTGAATCGCACGGGCTCCGCCCGCGAGAGCGTCGCGGGCGAGGGAGACCGGGTCTCCTGTCTCGTCCGTAAGCACGTAGACTCCTGCGATCCGTGATCGCTGTTTCCGCCCGTGCGCCGGAACCGAGAGCCCCAGCGAGGCCGGTGCCGAAGCCCGCGCGTTTCGGAGCCAGATCGCTCGCCGGAGCACGGTGAGCATCGGCTCCGTGGGCTCGTACTGCTCAATCTGTGCCACGGCGGCCCAGACCGCGTCTGTCACATCGCCACCTGCCTGCGGGTCCCGGTCTTCGGTGGGCTCTGCCAGATAGTCCGCCACGCAATAGTGGTAGGGTGGGATGATGGCGTCAAACACGTCCACCAGATCCAGCACCCGCAGCCGGAGCCCCGTCTCCTCGTGCGCCTCTCGGGCGGCGGCCTCACGAGCCTTCTCGCCGGGCTCCACGCGGCCACCCGGGTAGCTCCACCGGCCCTCATGTGGCGGTCGACCTCGCCGCACGAGCAAGACATCGAGACCACCCGCCCCATCGTCGCGCAGGCAGACAACCGCCGCGCCGCAGACCGGAGGTGGAAAAAGGGGTTCGCTCATGGCGCGACACCCTCTGCATCGCCGCGCAGCCTCGCCAGAGCGTCGGCCCGGAATTCCAGCATGCGATCGGCCTCAATGGCCGACCGGATGTCGCGCATCAGCCGAGCGTAGAACCAGAGATTGTGGTAGGTAATCACGCGCGATGCGAGGATCTCGTTGGCCCGATAGAGGTGCCGAACATAGGCAGCCGAATGCTCGCGGCAGCACCATCCGTCACACGTCGGGTCGAGCGGTCCCGTCTCTTCGGCATAACGCAAGCCCTTCACCTGAATCCTGCCCCGAGAGGTGTAGGCGGTGCCGTTCCGGCCCAGTCTGGTCGGGAGCACGCAATCGAACATGTCCACACCCTCGGTCACCGCGTTGAGGATGTCCTCGGGCGTGCCCACGCCCATCAGGTAGCGCGGTCGATCATCCGGCAGGAGTGGCGCAGTGTGTCGAACCACGGCCTCCATCTCCTGCTTCGGTTCGCCGACAGATACACCGCCGATGGCCACGCCGGGGAAGTCCAGGTCGCGGATGGCGGCGACGCTTTCGGACCGAAGATCCAGATGGGCACCGCCCTGGACGATGCCGAAGAGCAGCCGCCCTCCGCGGTCCGCGGTGCTCCAGTGATCGCGGCACCGCTTCGCCCACCTGTGTGTGCGGTCCATTGCCTGCCGGACATACCCGCGGTCAGCGGGATGGGGAGCGCACTCGTCGAAGGCCATCGCGACATCCGATCCGAGCGCGAGTTGGACATCCAGGGAAGATTCTGGTGAAAAGAAATGCTCCGAGCCGTCAATGTGACTTCGGAACCGCACACCGTCTTCGGTCACCGTCCGCATCTCCCGCAGGCTGAACACCTGGAAGCCGCCGCTATCCGTCAGGATGGACCGATCCCACCCGATGAACCTGTGGAGGCCACCCAGACGCTGGACGCTGGCTTCTCCGGGGCGCAAGTGGAGGTGGTACGTATTGCCGAGAATGACGGAAAAACCAAGTGCACGCAGCTCGGCCTGACTCATCGCCTTCACACTCCCCTGGGTGCCCACTGGCATAAAGACAGGGGTCTCCACCGCGCCGTGAGGGGTGTGCAGGCGGCCACGCCGGGCCGAACAGTCCCCGGAGGTGGCGATGAGTTCGAAGGTACGGGTCATCTAGCTGAAGGCAATCGCGGACGCCCCGCATTCTATCACCCGCCCTCGGCACCGATGGCTGGATAGCCAAATGCCGCGCACACAGGGTAAGCTTCCCACCGGGCCGCCATCGGGCGTAGTGTCATGACGACGGCGGGATCGGTTGGTGCACCCGGGGCGATTGCACGTCCGGGCGAACCGGCGAACCTTGAATCGGTGGTGGCGGAGAGCCACGGAGAATAGAGAAGCATATGATCGGTCAGGCGATCAATCAGGAATATCCGGTCCATATCTTCGAAGGTCACGTCGAGTCTGTCCATTCCGCGGTTTTCTCTCGGGACGGCAATCAGATTATCAGTGGCAGTGTGGACGGCACGGTCCGACTCTGGGACGTCCACTCCGGGGATGAGATCCGCGTGTTCGTCGGCCACGAGGACTGGGTGAACAGCGTCTGCCTGTCGCCCGATGCGCAGTGGGCGATCTCCGGCAGCGCCGACGGCTCCGTCCGTGTCTGGGACGTCGAGAACGGCACGGAGGAAGAGCGCTTCGAGGCGGAGATCGGCTACATCACCAGCGTGTGCGCCTCTCCGGACGGTAAGCGCCTCCTGGCCGGCGGGACCGGCGGCGCCATGTGCCTGTGGGACCTGCGTTCCGGGCAGGAGGTCCGACGGTTCAGCGGCAGCGGCGACTGGTTCACGGGGGTTGCCTTCTCACCCGACGGCTCGCATGCGCTGTCCGGCTGCGCGGACCTGAGTGTGCTCATGTGGAACATCGAGACCGGGAGGCGGACCCGCTCGTTCGTGGGCTTTCCCGATGTCATCTACACCGACGTGGAGTCATGGGACCAGGGCGTCCATCTTGTCGGGGGCGCTCGGAAGCGAACCCAGCGGTTCGGAAAGACTTCAATCTCACCCGAGATCAACGTCGCTCACGTGCAGGAGGCACTGCCGGTGCGCCGGCACACTTGCCTCTTCAAGGACGTCGCCTTTTCGCCCGACGGGCGTCAGGTGCTCTTCTGCAACGAAGTCTCGGTCTTCTACCTATGCGATGTCCGGTCGGGGCGCGAGGTCCGACTGTTCAGTGGCCACGAGGGTTGCGTGCGCAGCGTAGCCTTCTCCCCGGATGGAAAGCGCGTGCTCTCCGGGAGTGTCGCGACGTTCGGTAGCCTGGACAACACCGTGCGGGTTTGGGACGTCGAGTCGGCACGGGAGCTGCAGGTGTTCGACGGGCACCGAGGCTGGGTGTGGGGCGTGGACTACAGCCCCGACGGCCGCCACGCGCTCTCCGCCTCTGGCGACAACACAATCCGGCTCTGGTCGATTACTGAGTAGCCCGGGCGGCGACTGGCGAAGGCCGATCGCCCCTTCAGGCAATCAGGTCCTTGACCACGTTCCCGTGGACGTCGGTCAGACGGAAGTCCCGCCCGGCGAGGCGATAGGTCAGCCGTGTGTGGTCGAAACCGAGCAGGTGCAGGATTGTTGCCTGCAGATCATGCACGTGGACGGGATTCACCTCGGCCTTGAACCCGAACTCGTCGGTGGCGCCATAGGCCTGTCCGCCCTTCACACCGCCTCCGGCCAACCAGGTCATGTAGCCCCAGTGGTTGTGATCGCGCCCGTTGATCTTTCCTGAATTGGCGCCGGGGGTCGGCAGCTCGACGGTGGGGGTCCGACCGAATTCGCCGCCGAAGATGACCAGAGTGTCCTCGAACATGCCCCGCTGCTTCAGGTCCGTCAGCAAGGCGGAGATGGCCTGGTCGCATTCCCTGGCCAGTCGACGGTGATTCACCTCGAGGTCGTCGTGGTTGTCCCAGGGTTGCCCGGCTCCGTGCCACACCTGCACAAAGCGAACGCCCTTCTCAATCAACTTCCGGGCGATGAGGAGCTGCCGCGCTTGAGTACCCGGCCCGTACATCTCCCGAATGTACTGGGGCTCGCGGCTGACATCGAAGGCGTCGGCGGCCTCCATCTGCATCCGGTAGGCCAGCTCAAAGCTCTGAATGCGGGCTTCGATTCGGCCGTCCGTCCGACGGAACTGCTGATGACGGATGTTCAGCTCACGCAGGAGGTCGAGCTGCTGCCGCTGGGACTCCAACGACTGGTGGTTATTGCGCACGTACTCGATCAGCTTCTCCAGATCGGTATGTTGGGTGTCGATGTAGGTGCCCTGAAAGACGCCGGGGAGGAACCCGGCCTGCCAGTTCTGGCTCTCCTGGATCGGGTAGCCGCCGGGGCACATGGAGATGAAGCCGGGCAGGTTCTGGTTTTCCGTCCCCAGTCCGTAGGTGATCCACGACCCCATGCTCGGGCGAACCTGGCGGGCATCACCGCAGTTCAACAGCAGGAGGGACGGCTCGTGGTTGGGCACATCGGCGTGCATGCTGCGGATGACACAGATGTCGTCAATATGCTCGGCGGTCTTGCTGAAGATCTCACTGACCTCCAGACCGGACTTGCCGTAGGGCTTGAAGGTGAAGGGGGATCGATAGGCGGCACCTGTCTTCCGTTCCGTGCCCAGGTTTGGCCGGGGCAGCATCTGACCGTGACGGCGCGTCAACTCGGGCTTGGGATCAAAGGTATCCACATGCGATGGGCCGCCGTTCGCGAAGATGTGGATGACCCGTTTCGCACGGGGGGCGAAGTGCGACTCGCGGACGCTGAGCGGATTCGCCGACGTGAGGACACTGCCGCTCTCCGCAGCCGAGGCCTGCTCCTGCAGTAGGCCAGCCAGCGCAAGCATCCCCATCCCCGTGCCGCATCGAGAGAGCAGCTCTCTGCGGGAGAGGAACAGGTCATCCAGTTTCATTCGGTGGCCAGACATGGTGGATCCCCCGGCCGGAGTGGCTCCTCCGGCCTCCTCCGTCAATCGATAAAGAAGAACTCGTCCGAGATCAGCAGCGCCTGAGCGTAGCGCTCCCACGCGGAGAGACCGCCGGACTTCTGCGCGGGTCCGCTGAAATCGACCTGCGCACTCCAACTGCCTGTGCCGCCTGCGTCCTTGATGCCGGGAGCCCAGGCGAAGGCGTCGAAGCTCGGCTCCGCGCGACAATCGACAACGAAGTCGATGGTCTCACCGCGGCGAACCTGCACCGACCTCACCGCCGCCTCGCGGCTGGCGTTCTTCACCGTCCACTGGCCAAGGACACCCTGGCTACTCGACACCACGAGGGCGTCGATCCCGTCCCCCTTCTCCGAGCCATGTTGGACCGAGCCCTCTATGCGAACGGTCATATCCCGTGGGGCCACCCAGCGGCGAACCGCGGCAAACTGGTGGTTGTTCCCCGGATGTCCGCCTTCTGCGCGCAGCAGGACCCACCCAAGGGTTGGATCCGGCATCGCGGGCCCGCCCTGCCAGCTACCGCCGACGAAGTGCGGAAGCGTCCGAAACCCGTTGATCTTGCGCGTAGCGGGATCGAATGCCGCGTACCCATACTGCCAGGCGGAGACCGATTCCGCCTGCTCGCCGGCGACCGAGGCAGACTTGAGGTAGCGTAGGGCGAGGGTCGTCTCTTCCGGAGTCGGGTCTCGCTGGTAGACCAGGCGATACATTGACCTGACCCTCGCGTCGGCGGTGGGTGCCTCGGCGACATCCGCACGAGCCACGAGCTGCTTCGCCTGCTCCACGCTGAAGGGGCTGTTCATCAGAAACAGCGCCTGCTGAGGCACGGTCGTGGTGAACCGCCCCGGGCTATGCGTGTCCGGACTGGCGAAATCGAACACCCGGAATGTGCCCGGTAGGTTCTGGCGATCGATGAAGCCGTAGATCGTGCGCCGGGCAGGGAACGGCTGCTCGAACAGGTTCACGGGCCGACCGCCCTGAGTCCGGTCCAGTCGTCCCGTCACCGCGAGCATGGAGTCGCGCATCGCTTCGAAGTCGAGGCGTCGGATGTTCGCCCGCCAGTAGAGGCTATTCTCAGAGTCCTTGGCCCGCGCGGCAGGCCGGTCCGCACTGCTTTGCTGGTAGGTGGCGGAGAGCATGATGGTGCGGTGAAGCTGTTTCAGCGACCAGCCGTCCTGCATGAACCGGGATGCGAGATAGTCCAGCAGGCGGGGGTTGGTGGGCGGGTCGCTGCGGAGGCCGAAGTCACTGGGCGTGCGCACGATGGCGGAACCCATATGCCACATCCAGACGCGGTTCGCCATCACGCGCGCGGTCAGCGGGTTGTCCTTCCGGGTGATCGCTTGCGCCAGTTCGGCCCGTCCGCTTCCTTTCTGAAACGGCTGGCGCTCCGGTCCGGAGAGCACCGCGAGGTACTGCCGGGGCACCGTCTCGCCGGGGTTGTTGGGATTGCCGCGCAGGAAGACCCTGGGAGCGACGGGGTTCGGCATGTCATTGAGCACCATCGCTCGGGCGGGCGCTGCAGGCGAAGTGGCCTTGAAGGCGTCCACACGCTGCTGAATGCCCTGGAACGCATTTCGATCGGCACGATCGAAGAACTGCTGGATTTCCGGCCGCCCGAAATTCAACGGGCCGCCGATGCTGTCCAGGGCGTGCTCCAACTGCTGGTCACCTCGGGGGTCGTTCAGTAGCCGGGCGAGGCGAGCCGCTACGTCCGGAAGATCTGTCGGTGCGACGCCGACGAAGGCGGCCGCCACGCGCGGATTAACTGGCCCCGAGTCAAGTTTTCCCCCGGCGACGAGCGCGGCAAGACCGGCGGCTTTGCTTCCAAACTCCGCAGTCGGGATCGAAGAAAACCGCAGCCAGACCGAGAAGACAGGGTGGTGACCCTCGCCGAGAGCGTTGAAGAAAGTCAGCCATCGCCGAACCAGAGCGGGAGGAAGCTGATACCTGTCCGCAACGGCAGGCACGGGGTCGCCGCGCCGGACGGCGGCTCCGGCCAGCAGCGACTCCGCCAACCGGTCGCGCGCGATCTTCATCACAGCGGCGAGCTTGCGATCCAGGTAGGCATCGCGCTCCGCCTCCAGTGCGCGGACTTTCCTCTCATACTCCAGGTAGGCAGCGCTCCGCTCCGGCACGCCGATGAGCGGAGGATCCCCGGGCTCGAAGCTGCTGGCGAACACCCCGTAGAGCGAGTAGTAGTCCTTCATCGGGATCGGATCGAACTTGTGGTCGTGACAGCGGGCGCAACCGATCCCAAGGGCCTGCGTCCCGCGAACGAGCACATCCATCCGGTCGTCGATGATGTCCTGCTGATTGTTCAGGAAGCGGCGGCCGACAGTGAGGAAGCCCATGGCCGCCAGAGCTCGTCGATCCTCCCCGAGCGGCATCTGGTCAGCAGCGATCTGCTGGATCAGGAACTGGTCGTAGGGCAGGTCCTCATTCAGAGCGCGGACGACCCAGTCGCGGTAGGTGTAGGCGTTGGGGTAGTTGCGGTCTTCCTGAAAGACGTAGCCTTTGGTATCCGCGTAGCGTGCGATGTCGAGCCAGTAACGCCCCCAGCGCTCGCCGTAGAGCGGGCTGTCGAGGAGGGAATTGACCAGCTTTTCCCACGCCTTTGGATCGCGATCCCGCACGAATGCTTCCACCGCCTCCGGGGTAGGCGGCAGGCCGGTGAGGTCAATCGACGCCCGTCGGATCAACGTCCGCCGATCGGCGATGGGGTTCGGCTCCAGACCTCGAGCCTCAAGCTGCGCCAGCACAAAGCGATCCAGCGGGGAGCGCACCCAGGCCTGATTGCGCACGGTCGGGAGGGCCGGCATCCGCACCGGCTGGAAGGCCCAGTGGTTTCGGGCAAGCTCCGTCGGCGCGGCGGCAGGGCGGACGTTTTCGCCCCCAGGCCAGGGAGCGCCCATGGCCACCCACTGCGTGAGGGCGTCGATCTCTGCCTGCGGCAGCTTGCCCGCAGGCGGCATCTTGACCGGTCCGGTGAAGTGGACAGCCTGGATCAAGGGGCTCTTCAGCGGATCGCCCGGCACCAACGAAACTCGTCCGGCGTCCGTGCCTCGGAGCATCGCCGCGCGAGAGTCGAGGCGCAAGCCACTCTGCTGCAGCTTTGGGCCGTGGCACGTGAAGCACCGCTCGACAAGGACCGGGCGGACCTTTTTCTCGAAGAACTCCGCCGCCTCTGGCGAGGGCTGCGGCGGCTTCGCTGCGGTATCCGCAGGAGCGGTTGCCCCGGCGAGCGACATCCCAAACAGCAGGACCCCTGCCACCGTTGCGGCGACTCGAGCGGCTCGCATAACTCCCCACCCTCCCGTGTGACAGCCTGAGTCTACCCGACCCCGGCTATGCGCGCGATTGGGGTTCGTTTGCGACAGATCAGCGTCTCGGTTGCTCCGACACTGCTGGTAGACCCGGAGTTGCGCTGCAGCGTTTGCCCGCAGGCATCTGGACGCTGACCGCTCCGGAGCAGAGCTGCCTCCTCAACTGTTCGATACGGTGCCCTAACCCAACGTCCGCGGCGAGAGCTTCCTCCAGTCGGCCGCAGGAGTAGACGACGGTCGAGTGGGTCTTGCCCCCGAAGTGCCTACCGATGTCCACCAGACTGACACGGCACAGCTCCCGGACCAGATACATGGCCACCTGTCGTGCCCGGCTGATGGAGCGAGACCGACCGGGACCGAGAATCGCATCCACCTCAACCTCAAACTCGCGAGCCACCGCGGCGACGACCAGATCCGGGCCGAGTGTCTCCCGAGTGCGCTCGGCCACGAACGCACTCAGGGCGCGGTGCGCGAGTTCCGGTGAGAATGGGGCACGCGTGAGGGATGCGAGGGCAATGGTACGGATCAGCGCCGCCTCGAGCACGCGGATGTTGGCAGGAACGGCATTGGCGAGTTGGAAAAGCACCTCCGCAGGCACGGTGACGCCCTCAGACAGCGCGCGTCGTTCGAGGATCGCGACGCGGGTTTCCAGCTCGGGTGGCGCTACCTCCACCATCAACCCGCACTCCAGGCGAGAACGCAGCCGGTCTTCCATCAGATGGAGATCTCGGGGAGGCCGGTCAGCGCAGAGCACGATCTGTCGGGTAGTAAGGAACAGCTCGTTAAACGTGTGGAAGAACTCTTCGCGGGTGCCGGTCTTGTCGGCGACAAACTGGATGTCATCCACGAGCCAGACATCCACACTGCGGTAGTGCCGTCGGAACTCTTCCTCGCGGTGTTCCCGGATGCTGTTCACGAAGTGCGTGGTGAACGTCTCGCCCGATACGTAGGCGATCCGGGCACCTGGTTTCTCCTTACGTCGAGCGTGACCGATCGCCTGAAGGAGATGGGTCTTCCCTAGCCCCACGCCCCCGTAGATGAAGAGCGGATTGTACTCCTGCCCTGGCCGCGCTGCTACCGCCGTCGCCGCCGCGTGGGCAAATCGGTTGCTTCCGCCAACGACGAACGAGTCGAACGTGTACTTTTCTCCGATAGGCAGCGATGGGAACCGATGGGATGCTGCTCTCGATGAGGCGGCCTCAGGCAGCGACTTGCGCGTCGGTGCTGGCCTGCTTTCCACTTCTTGCCGCACCGTCACCTCCAGCGAGGTGAGCCCGGGATCGAGGTCGCGCAGAATCCCGCGGAGGGCGGACGAATACTTGCGGACGATCCACTCCCGCGCAGTGCCGTTGCCGACGGTGACCCGGAACACGCCCGCCTGCCGCAGCTCCGCCCTCGCGTCGCCCAGCCAGCTCTCAACGGCTTCGCTTCCAAGATGATCTCTTGCGGCGTCCAACGCCGCTTCCCAAAGGGTCCTCTCTTTGTCCAGCTCATCCATATCGAGATGCAACTGTTTACTCATTGGTTACTTTTGTTCGCTTGACTACGATAGGCTGGGCGAAGAACCACCTGTCGGTGGATTCACCGCCTCGGATTGAGGTCGAGTCTAGGCGGCGAGGCACCGCACGTTGACCCGGAAGTGTGGGAGGAGTTGTCCAAGCGCAAGCGATGCTGTCGGCGTTCGTTCGGATCCGCCGGAGCCGAACCGCCCTGCCCACGAAGCCACAAGCCAGGTCGTCTCGCCGCCTCGAACAACGCGAATACGCGTTCGGTTTAGGCAGATCGGACTTACGTGAGACCCCGCCGCTGGGGCCGGCCGGGGGCATTCGGGAACACCCCATCGGTCGCCTTGGACGGATTAACTATGTCTTAGTCGGCCGTGATCTTCGCGCCCCTGAGCGTGGCAAATGGTGTACGCTTGACGTGCCCGGACCTTGCCCGTCCTTCGTGCGTGGAGCCGGATTTCGTGCCTGGAAAGGCTTCTCAAGGAGCGCGGCCAGCCCCGGATTCGGGGCTCGATTGAGCCCTCCGCGAGCCCTAAAGCCACCCTCTGAGCCGGTAGACCTGATACCCAACGGCTTCGTGGAGCCAATCCCGGAAGGCTTCGAGCCGATCATCGGGTGAGCCGAGATTCGCGAGGTCGTAGCGGCCCTCGGGGCAAGGCGAGCAGATGACCTTCACGCCGGCAGCTTCAAACGCCGCCGCCGCCCGGCGCATGTGCACCGGGTGGCTAACCAGGATGATCCGCTTCCAGCCCTTCTCACCCGCTTTCAGCGCCACGGCAACCGCCTCGTCGTGAGTGTCTTCGGCGAGCCCAACATCGGCAATCGGGTAGGAGATCCTCAGCCGGTCCATCTGCCGCCGCACCGCCGGGACGGCGGAGTAGTTCAGTCCGGTCCGGCGAGCCCAAATCATCGTCCCGGCGTAATCCTGGCGGAGCAGCTCCAGACAGTGAAGAATCCGGCTGCGCGATGGTTCGGTCAACGTGCCATCGCTTTGCATGTCGATGTTCAGCACGGCGACAGCTTCCACGGGTTCCAGACGATCTACCCGAAGTGATCCCTTGACGGCCCAGGCCGCGATCGGGGTGTACATGATCAGCAACAGGGCGACGCACACCGCGGCGGAGAGAACTCCGAAGAGAACCCTGGCACGAGTGCGAGCGACCAGCGCGGACGCCAGACCGACGAGGAGCACCATGTGCGGGGAGCGGAAGTCCGGAATCGCGTCGATGCCCAGACGGAGCAAGGCGGTCCAGACCAGCACCCCCAGGATAAAGCCGTAAACCAGGTTCCCCCAGTTGACGCGCTTTCGACGCGGCGCCGCAAGCGGCTCAGGCGAGAGTTCTCGCGGGGTGGCCGAGGCCGGGTCCCAGTGATCGGCGCGGATCGGTTGACTTCGCTGCATGGCTTCTACGCCGAGCACGGCACGGCGTTACTGGTGAAGTGCCGCAAACGGGCGGTATCTGCAGGCAATTCAATGCCCGCTGTACACAAAGGAAGGGGCCCGCGGCGCGGACCCCTTCCTCGTTGGTCGATGCCCGCGCGAGGCTAGATGTCGCCCGGATCCTTCACCTTGCCGAACAGGGTGACCTTGGTGCAGGCATAGGTGCCGGGAAGCGTCGTGGCAATGATCACCACGCCTCGGCCACGAGTGCCGCGAGTGGGATCGAACTGGATGTAGATGAAACGGCATTGGCCAGGAGCGAGGACTGCTTGAACGAAGCCCGAGACGTTCTCGAAGGGTCCCTGGACGTCAACGATGCGGAACGCGATGGGCTGGCGACCGGTGTTGCAGATCTTGATCTTGCCGATCGGGCGCTCGCCATCTCGGCTTTCGAGCCGGAGGTGGCGCGGGCTGATGGTGACCGAAGCATCCCGGGGTTGGCGGTCGCCGTACTTGGCGATGAAGCCATCCATCCCACCAGCGAGGTTTCGCTGGAACGGCTCCTGACGCCCGACGGTGAAGTCCTTCGACTCGGTGCCGCCCACAACGTAGACATTGCCGTAGTCGTCCAGCGCGAGATGGTTGGCGGCGTCATCCTTACGGCCGCCGAGGGCGTGCTTGAAGAGCACCGCCGTTCCGGCGCTATTGAACTGCTGCACAAAGGCGTCCCCGCCGTCCAGCCGAGAAACGCGGGGCCCGCGATTGTCGAACTTGGCCCCACCACAGACCCACGCCCGGTTCTTGTCGTTCACCGCGACACCGGTGACGAAGTCTGTCTGGGGACCGCCGATGAAGCTCAGGAACTCCATGCTGGTGGCGTTGGTGCTCAAGCGCAGCAGGAACCCGTCGCAATCGCCGCCCTTAAAGCCGTTCACCGGCACCGGAGCCGAGGGGAAGTTGCGCGAGTTGGTCGCCCCGCCCACGTAGGCACGTCCCAGTACGTCCACATCAATGGCGTTGCCCTGATCGTTGTTGAGACCGCCCAGGAAAGTGGAGTAGACGAGAGCGCTACCCGCTGGGTTGACCTTCACGGCGAAAGCATCGGACTTTTCCACGGCGACTTGCAGCGGACGGTTGAGGGGGAAGTTGAGCGCATCGGTGGCACCGGTCACATAGGCGTTGTCGAGCGCGTCCAGAGCGATGTCATTGGCGAAGTCATTGCCTTCGCTCTTGAAAGTGGGCCCGCCACCGAGGAACGAAGAGTAGGTGAAGCCCGTGCCGGCGGCGTTGACCTTGGTCACGAACCCGTCGGAATTCCCACCGCCGAAGAGCGGCTGGAAGGCGCCCGGCGTGCTGGGGAAGTCATCGGAATCGGTGATGCCGGCAACGTAGGCATTGCCGTCAGCGTCCAGGTCTATTCCGCGCCCCTCTTCGTTGAAGATCCCGGGGGAGCCGGGCAGCGGACCGTTGCCCGGCGGAAAGTCGAGGCGGCCGGTGTTCGGTAATCCCGCGCTGCCGCCAAGGTAGGTGGAGTAGAGCAGGCTGGACCCGTCCGGGCTCAGCTTGGTGACAAAGCCGTCTCCATTCCCACCCGCCGAGGGCTGCGCGCAACCGAGAGTGGTCGGGAAGTCCGGCGAGTCGGTATAGCCGGTAACGAAAGCGCTGCCGGTGAGGTCGACCTTGATGGCGTTGCCGCGGTCGACACCCGGGCCGTCTGCGTCCAATCCGCCCCCCAGGTAGGTGGAGTAGATGATGGAGCAGTTACCGGGGTCGATACACGTGACAAACGCATCGAAATCTTCGCGCAGGCTGGGCTGGAACACCCCGAGCGTCACCGGGAAATCGATGGAGTTGGTCCACCCGGTGAGGTAGCAATTCCCGAAGGCATCGGATGACACACCGATCGCCTCGTCCTCAAGCAGGCCGCCGATGTAGGTGGTGTAGGTGAGGACCGGATCAATCACGAGAGGGCGCGATCGATCGTAACGCCCCAAGGCGAAACCTACGAGACCCCCCGCATCGATCCGGTAGGACGCGGCCACGGTCTCGCGGCGCCCGTTCCGCTCCTGGTAGACCTTCGGGGCGGCGTGGCGCACGTCCCCAGCGGGCGTCGGCACGACGATGTCCCCGCGGTCAAGACGGATAGCGGCAGGCCGGCCACCCACATCGCGGAACGAGAGGCGGGCCTGGGCCGGATTTGCGCCTGGGGACACCAGCAGGTCGTACTCCACATGCCGGCCAGTTCCGTAGACCCGCGCGTCAATGCCGGGGTAGAGACCTTCGTAGCGCACGGCACTGTAGGTGGGCACCCGTCGCTGCCAACGCGCGCTGTCCCTTCCCTTCAGATAGTTCACCCGAGAAACAGGCGCCCCCTCGGCGGAGATCCGAGGATTCCGAGCGGAGCCCGCGAACCCCATGCGGACCACGCCGCGACGGGGTTGACCCGCAGCCGTGCGGGAGCGAACATCCATCACGATTTCGTTCGCACTAAGGAAGACGTGCTGACCCGCGGCTCGGGCAAGGAAGCGCACACGGTTGTCCGTCTGCCCACGGTTCTCTTCGAACGCGAGGGGGATTCGGCTCAAGAGTTGGTCCGGGGTTTCCTGCGCCGCACCGCGGCTCGTCTTCGCAGCGGTGACGGCCTCACTGCGTGAGGCAGCCAATGCCCATGTAACGCCCAGAAGACTCAGGGCAATCACGGCGGCGCGGCGCGAGGGACGGGTCATGCTGTTGCTACTCATCGCGGAGATCATTCTCTAGGTCGGCGGGGTCAACGGGCGGACTATGGGGGTTTCAGCGGGGCTGGGAACGTTCCACACACCAGAGGGCCAATCCCCACCGGAGGGTGGCTAGGACCAAGGGCGCATCCATTTCGGGCACGTACGGCCGGGCCTCTCAACCCACACGGGAGAGAGCTTGTTTTGCGATTCACCGCGCGTACCACCTGATTCCTGCTCCCTCACCGTGGAAACAGGCAAAAAGATGGTTGGGGACGACGAGGCCGCGGTTCCGAGCCTCCCTTAGAATACTGTCGGCTACCGCGGGATGGAACCCTGTACGGGATTAGCTCCCGCTTCCATCCAAGTATCGCCCATCGCGGCAGCTCTTCCAAACGATGGCCAGGCGAGGAGGACAATCGCCGGCAATAACCACACCGAGGTCAGCATGATCAGGGTGCCCGGATCCCCTGCGGCGACCACCTCCAGGGGCGCATTGCCTGCGGCCTTGAACCCGGTAAGCACGGGCCTGACGAGCTGCGGAGTCCAACCAGCCTGCAGCACGGGGACGCCGCAGAGGGCGGTCAAGCCGAGCTGCACCGCATGGGCCAGGATCCCCGGCCAGGCGCTGCGGAATCGGTGGGTGAGCGCCACAAGCAACAGCACGCCGGCGAAGATCGGGAGCAGCGCCGCCGGTGCTCTGAACACGTACGGATGCCCCGCACGAAGCACCGTGCCGAGCACGGTCGCAACCGCGACCGACGCGGTTACTCCCCAGCGTCGGCGCACGATTTCAGGCACGAAAGCCCGCGCCACTGCTCCTTCGCTGGCCGCGAACGGCAGCATCGCCAGCGACGCCAGACACCCCCATCCGAGCAGCATCGGCAGGGGTTGGATGGGGGTCAGGGCCAGTTGACCCCGAGCCGCCAGCAGCCCTACGCCGGCGGCGAACCAGAGGGCTCCAAGTGCGATGCCCACCAACCACCCCCACCGGGGAACGACACCGCCACCCAACCCCAACTCCCGCAGCGGCCGGGGGTCCAACAATTGCGCTCCGCCGCCCGCGGTGAGCAAGAGGGAGACGAATCCCAGCATGCCCCCGAGGATGAAAAGCACCAGCCAGAGTTGGCTCCCCAATCCCGTCAGGCTCATCGCGTCGGCGATGTCGACGGGCCGACCCAGGAGGGCCATGGCCGTCTTGGTTGCGAGCAGCGGAAACCCGGCAATCAAGTTGCCGGCGGGGATGGAGCCGATGATCAGCAGGAGCCCCATCACGATTCGAAGTGCGCCGACGCGCGGCAACGTCGACGATTCCAGTCGCGCTCCACTCCCCTCGACGGAAACGACATCCTCGAGATGCTGCGCGACCGCTCGAATCGGCGCAGGACGGATGCCTGTAGCCAGCACGAGACAGGGCTCGCAGAAACGGCGGCCCGCGTGCGTAGTGAGGCAGCCGACGCAGTGCTCGACGCCACAATAGTCGCACTTTCCGGCCGCCGGCTGTCGAGGGTGGTTGGGGCAGTCAGGCACGGCTCACCGCAGGCAGATCGGGTTGGAGTAGATCCAGGGACGAGGTTGGCCCGCCAACGTCACCCAGGCCTCGACCCGGTAGACTCCGGGCTCGGTGACCGCCCACTCTGCCCGGCGGCCCTGCGCCGACCGCAGCTCAGCCCCGTTGCGCATGAGTCGCCAGCGGCAATCAAGGGGCGATTCCGTCCGCAGTCGATAGCCGACGACCGCCTGACCGAACTCGCCCATCTCCAGCCATCGGCCGCCCTTCTCCGCTCGGAATTGGAACCCCGTAGGGTCGGCGATCCAGTCGAACGCCACGTAGGCTCGTCCTGCCAGCAGCGCCTCGAACAGGGAATCCTCTCGGGCATCTTTCCGGGCATCCTTCGCCATCAGGTGGGTGTTGACATAGCCCATCGAGACGTCGTACGGGTCGAGCAACTGTCGGAGCAAGACGCCGTCCGCTTTCGGCGAGGAAAAGAGGAGCTTGGGGAGATTCCTGGCCGGGAATTCGCCGACCGGCTTCTCCAGGGCGTCGCGAATCTGGATCGTCTCCCCCACGGAAGTGAAGGAGAGTCCGACGTTTTGGTGCGAGTCGTTGCCGGCGATTCCAACGACCCGCTTGCCTGAACCCGAGGCCTGGAGGGTGAGCTGGTCCCATCGCTGCATCACCGCGGTCTGCTCGTCGAAGATGGCGGCAAAGGCCTCCCTCGGGTATCGGCGGATGGTGTCGAAGAGGTTGAGGATGGAGAGCGGACCCTTGCCGCGGAAGTCACCCAGCACGGATTCGTAATTGCTGTCGCTGGCATCCGCGTGGGTGTTGTAGATCTCCATCCCGGCAAACGGCGGCAGGAGCCAGTCCGCTTCCGTGCGCCGCTGCTCGGGGTGGGCGATGAACGCCACGCTCCTGGATTCTGCCAGCCGCTGGAGCACCTCGGCCGCCCCCATGCCCGGCTCCCAGTTTTCGCCCGTTGTCTTCCAGGCGAGCAGGCCGCAACTCAGCTCCACTCCCGAGATGAACCGCACGCCCCGCCGCTTGCCGGAAATCCCCTCTCGCGCCCAACGGCGATCGGCGGTCGGGTGTTCCGTCATGAAAACGGCGACGATGCCGTTCTTGGCGGCTGCGGCGGCGATCTCGTCCGGCGTCCCCCGGCTGTCGTGCGAGAGCCCGGAGTGACAGTGAAGCACGCAGCGCAGGTCCCGGAATTGGGGATGCCCGTCGATCTCGCGACGCTGTTTACGAATCGTCTCGAGCCCTTGCCGCACCTCCGCCAGGCGGGCCGCGGACATACGCTGGGCCAGCGATTCTCGCGGGGAGGCGGGCTCCGGGGCGGCGCGCGGCGCGTCGGACTGCGGCGCCATCAGCCCTACGGCCGTCACCAGTGCACCAGCGACAACAGCCGGCAGCCTCATCGATCCGGCTCAGGCGGGAACGCCAGCGAGTGCTTCTTTACGGAGCGGTAGCCGTTGTAGGTCTCCACCCGCAACGTGAAGTCGTAGGTCTCACCCTCCGCGGGCGCGGCTCCGGGGAGCGGAAAGACCACCTCACCTGTTTTTCCCGCCTCCACGCGGAATTCGCGGGTGGTGACGTCCTGCAGGAATCGGTCGGGGTTCGAGGCCACGATTCGCCCGAAAAGCAGCCGGGTGCTCCAGGGATTCGTCACACGGACTGTCAGTTTCTTGATGCCGGGGATCACCTCGATCCCCGGTGGGAGGATGCGCACCTTCAAGACGGTGCTGCGTAGACCGGACGGCGTCTCCCCCACAGTGGCGGTCACGGACAGCTCTCCGGCCGCGTCCGCCCCTGCGGTCACCTTGGGAAAAGTCTTCGCACCATAGGCACCGACCCGACCCGACCAGCGCGGGTCGGGCTTCACGGAGAGCCCCAACGTCGGTGTGAAGCTGAGCGCGACCTCGCCTCCCTTTTTGGAAGGGCTTGGCACGGCGACCTCCACCGGGTAGGTCTCGCCCGGCGCGAGATCCAGGGTTGCCGGACGGAAAGCGAAGGCTGGGGGAGCGGTCGGTGCGGGCTTCGCCGGGGCAGTGCCGCCGGTGGGTGTCCGGGGCGTGGGAGCCCCGATTGCAAGGGTCGTGGTGAGAGTGACCGCCAGGCCCGCACAAAGCCACCGCATCTCCGCAGCTCCCTTCCCGAACACGTCGCCTCCAGCACCGCATTGTACCGCGCCTGCACCCGGCCATACCCAGCCGCGCCCGTCCCGGCCCGCCGTCCGCCGAGCAGCTTCAGCGATCGGCTGCACCGGTGAGTCGGCGACCGAGGGTATAGTTCCAGGGCAACCCCGATCGCCGGTATCTGATTCCGGCACCCGACGCACCAGCCCGCCAGAGGTTCCAGAATGACTCGGAAGTCCGTTCTTGCGTTACTCCTGCTTGGCATGGCGGTCTCACCGGGCTGGAGCTGGTGGCCGAAGGGGCACAGCATCGTTGCCGAGGCCGCCGTCCGCTCGCTGCCCGGGCAGGTCCCGGCTTTCTTCAGGCAGGGCGCGGCTCAAATCGCCCACTGCGCTCAAGATCCGGACGTGGCCAAGAATCGCGACCTTCCTATCGTCTCCGCTGCGGAAGGCCCCGAGCATTACCTGGATTGGGAGCTCCTCCGCGGCAACCTGGCACCACGCACTCGCGAGAAGTACTACCAGTTACTGGCGGGCCTCTCGGTCTCCGCGGCGGACGCAGGCACGCTCCCGTATTCGGTGTCGGAGGGCACGGAACGGCTGGCGGTCTTTTTCGCGGAACACCGGCGCTGGCCACAGAACCCCTTCATACGGACGAAGTGTCTCATCTACGCCGGCACCCTCGCCCACTACGCAGGCGATCTGACGATGCCGCTCCACACCACGATCCATCACGACGGGCGGGCGCGGCCGGATGGGTCGACTCCCCGATCCGGGATCCACATGAAGGTCGATTCGCTGATCGAGCGACTCGACCTGAAACCGGTCGAGCTGGCGCGCGGGCAGATCGTCGCCCCGATGGCGGACATCTTTGACGGCGTGATGGCGGAGTTGAAGTCGAGCCACGCTCTGGTGGACCGTGTCTACGAACTCGAAGCGCAGCTTCCGCCGGCAACCGGCAGCTACACTCCCTCCGCGGAGATCCGCTCCTTCACCACCGAACGCGCCCGTGCCGCGACTCGCTTCCTCGCCTCCCTCTACCTGTCGGCCTGGGTGAAGAGTGCCGCGGTAACCCTCCCATCCTGGCTGGAGCGAGAGCCGCTGACGCCTTCCAAGCCCACGGCTTCGAAACCCACAGCTTCGCGACCGGCTCCCCTGCGACAATGAGCCACGCCGTCCGGAAGGCCATTATTCCCGCCGGGGGCCTGGGCACTCGTCTACGGCCGCTCACCCAGCTCATGCCTAAGGAAATGCTGCCCCTCGGCAACCGCGTGGTGCTCCAGCATGTGATTGAAGAGTGCGATCACGCCGGGCTCGACACCCTCCTGATTGTGCTCAATCGGCGCAAGACGGCGCTCTTCCCGGTCGCCGAGGAAACCCCATGCGCCATGGATCCCGCCACCGGGATTCCTCGCCGATCCGTCTACTTCGCCAACCAGGTGGAGCAGGGAGGCCTCGCCCACGCGGTGCTTCACGGAGAGGCGTTCGTGGGTGAAGACCCGTTCGTGGTGGCGCTCGGCGACACCGTTTTGCGCGGCGGTGGCGAAGTCGCCCTGCTGCGGCGCATGATCGATGCCCATGAGCGCCTGGGAGCCGCTGCCACCATTGCCGTGCAGGAAGTGGCTCCGGAGTTGGCCTCGCGCTACGGCATCCTGGACCCGGTCGACCTCCGTGAAGCCGAGGAGCCCATCTTTCGCGTCCGGCGAATCGTCGAGAAGCCGAGCCCGGGCGCGGAGCCTAGCCGACTCGCCATCACCGCTCGCTACGTCCTCACCCCCAGCATCTTCGCGGCTTGCCGTGCCTGCCGCCGGAATGCCGCCGGGGAGATTGAGCTGACGGAGGCGATGACCTACCTCGCCGAACAGGGGAAAACGGTCCTGGGAGTACGTCTGGCTCCGGGTGAGATGCGCCTGGACATCGGCAGCCCGGACACGTACGCACGTGCCTTCGGCCAGTTCGTCGACGACGTCCCTCGTCCCTAGCCCCAGGTGCCGACGGGCCCGGTGATATACTGCCTCGAACTCGACCTACCCTAACCCTCTATGCCCAGGATTCTTGTCACCGGCGGTGCCGGATTCATCGGTTCTCACCTCTGCGACGCTTTGCTCGCCGCAGATCATGAGGTCGTGTGCGTCGATAACTTCCTGACGGGACGCCCAGCTAACGTGGCGCACCTCGCCGGCCGCTCGGGCTTTACCCTCGTCGAGGCGAATGTCAGCGAGCCGTATGCCGGCCCCGGCTCGGAACGAATCGACGCGGTCTTTCACCTGGCCAGCCCTGCCAGCCCGGTGGGATACCGCACGTATTCGATCGAAACGTTGCTGGTCAACTCGGTCGGAACACTGAACATGCTTCGGTTGGCGACCGAGCGTGGCGCACGCTTCCTGCTGACCTCCACTTCCGAAGTCTACGGCGACCCGTTGGTGCACCCGCAGACTGAGGAGTATTGGGGCAACGTCAATCCGATTGGGCTGCGAAGCTGCTACGACGAGAGCAAGCGCTTTGCCGAGGCAGCGACCATGGAGTGGATTCGCAAGTTCGACGTGGATGCGCGAATCGTGCGGATCTTCAATACCTATGGCCCCCGCAACCAGCTTGACGACGGCCGGGTCGTTCCGAATTTCATCACGCAGGCGTTACGGGGCGAGCCGATCACCATCTACGGAAGTGGGCAGCAAACACGCAGCTTCGCTTACGTGTCGGATCTGGTGGATGGGTTACTGCGAGCGATGTTCACCGACGGCACCAAGGCGGGCGTGTTCAATCTCGGCAACCCCGGCGAGTTCACCATCGAGGAGTTCGCCCGCGAGGTGCTGGCGGTCACAGAGAGTCGGTCGGAACTCGTCCATCGGGAGTTGTTGTTCGAAGATGACCCGAAGTGCCGTCGCCCGGATATCACCCGCAGCCGGACAATCCTGGGCTGGGAGCCACGGGTGCCGCTCCGCGAGGGGCTCGAGGCGACAGTCGCGTGGTATCGGACTCAACTGGAAGCGTGACCCCGGACACTGCGGTAGGCCCGGCGTCCCAGTCGGAATTGCCGGGTTTCGACTTGCTAGGTATGCGTATTCACTCGCTCGACCGCGGCGAGACGCTGGAGACCCTTCTCCGTTTCATCAGGGAAGGAACGCCGCGGATGGTCGTCACCGCGGACGCGTCCATGCATGTGCAGGCCGCCACGGACCCGGAACTCTTGCGCATCGTCCGCGAGGCGGACCTGGTGACTCCGGACAGCACCGGGATTCTCTGGGCAGCCCGTCGCCTTGGTGCCCCGCTGAGGGAACGCGTGTCGGGCGTCGATCTGGCCGAGCTCCTCTGCGCGGCGAGCGCGGCTGAAGGAGTGGACATCTTCTTCTTCGGCGCGGCGCCGGGAATTGCCGATGCCGCGGCCGAGGAGATGCGCCGGCGTTACCCAGGCTGCCGCATCGTCGGCACTGCCGACGGATTCCTCCGGTCCCCCGATCACGAGGCTACCCTCCTCGCACGACTGCGCGACCTGAAACCCGACGTACTGCTCGTGGCGATGGGGATCCCCAGGCAGGAAAAGTGGATCAAAGCGCACCAGAAGGAGCTCGGGATCCCACTGTGTATGGGGGTTGGCGGCACGCTGGACGTCTTCAGTGGGCAGGTGCGGCGGGCGCCCCTTTGGATGCAGAAGCGAGGACTCGAGTGGCTATACCGCCTCTGGATGAACCCCAGGAAGTTCACCAAGGTGCTGACGCTGCCGGTCTTCGTCTGGCGGGTGCTCTCGCGCCGACGGCTGCCTTCGTGATGATTCACTTCGAGCCCGGAACCTAGCATGGCGATTCGCTGGTCGATAGACCTGGGCACCACCAACTCCGTCGTTGCCGCCGCCGAGGGCGGGTCCGTCCGGGTGTTGCATCTGCCGGAGATCACCCGCGTATTGCCGACCGAACAGCAGCCGCTGGTGCCCACCGCCGTTCATGTCGCCGATGGTTGGCAGCGGTTCCTGTGGCTCTTCAAGCGCCCCGTCCGGGACATCGCCATCGGACAGAAGGCCGTGAGCCGAAACCTGGACGGACGTTCACCCTGCTTCGCACAGAGCTTCAAGCGCTACCTGGGCAACGAATCTCACCGCTGCATCATCCGGACGGAGCGGGAAGAGGTGACGGTGCGCGATGCCGTGCGCTACTTCCTCGGGGGCGTCATCGAGGCCATTCGCAAGGAAACCGGTGAGAAGGTCGAAGACCTGACCATCCCCGCTCCCGTCGCCTACTTCGAGACCTACCGGGCCGAACTCCGGGAGATCGCGACCGCCCTCGGCGTGAAACGCTTCCGCTCCCTGGATGAGCCCGTGGCCGCCGGCCTGGGCTACGGCGTGCAGGTGGGCCGGGAGGAGAACTTGCTCGTCGTCGATTTCGGCGGCGGGACGCTGAACCTGGCTGCCGTACAGCTCGGCGCTCAGGCGGCCGAGACCGGCAACGCCCCGGTGCTGGCCAAGCACATGGTCTTCATGGGCGGCGACGATGTGGACCGGTGGCTGACGGAACACCTAGCCCCTCGCGAAGTCGCCAACATGGCCGACTGGGACTACGACCTCCGCTGGCAGGTGATGCAGTTGAAGGAGCAGGTCAGCCGTTCCGGTGCCGGAGAGATCCGCTGGCGAGGCATCCACTGGGAGATGAACCGCGAGCAACTGCGGAAGCTGCTGGAGGAGCGCGGGCTCTATCGCGAACTCCGCGCGGCGCTCGACGACATCCGCGCCCAATTGGCGGTCGGCCGTCAGACCATCGACGAAGTGCTGATCGTCGGTGGCTCGACCCAACTCCCGGACGTGGCGGCCACGGTTGACGACGCCTTCCCTGAGGCCGTCGTGCGTCACGACCCGGAATACCTCTTCACAGGCGTCGCCATCGGCGCCGCCCGCCATGCCGGCGGTGTCACCGTCGAGGACTTCATCTACCACGACTACGCCCTGGCAGTTCAGAACGATCGGACGGGCACCGTCGAGTATGAGTTGCTCATCCCCGGCCGCACGCGCTACCCCACCAGCCGCGATTTCGCCGTACGGTACTACGCCGACTACCCCGGGATGCAGGAGATGCGGATCAGCATCTGCGAGATCGGCCGACTGGGCCAACGTCCAGTCGGTTGGGAACAGCGACCCAACGGGAGCTCCTACTGGGCGCCCAAGAGCGCCGATGAACGCGGGATGGTGGTCGAACTCAACCCGGCGGACCCGGCGCTCCCCCTGCAGCCGGTGGGGCGAGGCACCTCACCCCGACTGCGCGTGACCTACGAGGTCAACAGCGACCGATGGATGTGCATCACCGCCGAGGACCTGGTGGCCAAGAAGACCATCCGCGACCGCGATCCCGTCGTGCGCCTCCGCTGACGCTTCAGATCGAAATTGACCCGCGCGGCCGGTGCGGCGCGTCGAGCCGACGTTCTCAATCGCGCCCGGAAGCGCCGGTGGGTCGAGGCAGGTTGTGGGGTTCAGGGCCGGGGCTGCTCGCGGGAAGGGGCAACTGGGTCGGGTCCGCCGCCGGAGCGGCCGCCGCCCGGGGCAGCTCCTGGGTACGTTCCAACAAATCGAGAGCGTGATCCACGCGTTCACGCGCCCCGGGCATCTCCCGACCCAGCTTGCGGCGCAGGTCACGGATCTGCTTCACGTGCTGGACGGCACCCAGTTCTCCCAGCGCGACGGCGGCCTGGATCGCGCGTTCCAGCCCGGCCTTCTCTACGGCGCGGCTGAACCCGAGCAAGTACGGAGTGATTCCGTCCGCGCGCACCTGGGCCAGTGCTGCCGGATCTCCGCGCAGCGATCCCTCGAACTTGTTCACCACGTCGGCCCGTCCCAGCATCCCCAGCGCGCGCGCCGCAGCGGTGCCCACCACCTCGCTGCCGGCAGCCTCCTCGTCACCGAGAAGTTGGGTGAGCACAGGCGTCGCGGTGCCATCGCCGATCTTTCCGAGCGCCTCCGCGGATGCGGCACGCATGAAGGGATTTGGGTCCAACAGGGTCGCGTGCAGGACTGGCACCGCCGCCTGACTCCGCGCGGCACCCAGACGTTCCACAGCGCTGATCCGCACCATGTCGCCGTCCCACAGCGTGACACCGCTCGACTGCACCTTGCCACCCGGTCCGCGAACGGTGCGAATGAAGATCTGCTCGTCATCGGCGTAGGCACTGTCCATGTGGGCCAGACGGTGGAGGATCAACGAGAAGAGTTCGAATAACCCGCGGAGCTGGTTGAGATCGCGGATCACCCCTCCGGCGACGAAGTAAAGCTCATCGACCCCGGCCGGATAGGTGGTCCCGAAAAAGCCCGAAGGACCCTGCTGGATTCGGACCCCCGAGAACGCCGCCGTCAGCACGAGATCGGCGATCCGCTGGTCGCTCAGCAACTCCCGAATCTTGGGCTCGTTGTTGGCCTGAATAACGAACGCCTGATCCAGGATCGGGCTGCCCACCACAAGATCCTGCATGCCGAAGAGGGCAACTCCGATGTCGGTAAACAGGTTGCGTCGGGTGAGTTGGAACCGAAAACCGTCCCGGTTGACGAACGGCGCCCGGAGCCGGGTATAGGTGACGCTGGACTTGCCCGTCGACACCGTGTAGGTGTCGAGCGTGACGATCCAATCCCCGGAACGGGCCTGCACGTTGCCGGGCTGCCAGAAGCCTCCCTCGGCAAAGCTGCCCCCCACCTGGTCCGCAAGGAGACCCCAGATCTCTTTCTGACTTGGCCCGAAGAGGTCGCGCATCAGTCCCATGCTCTAATCCTTTCTTCCATCGCTTGGTCTGGGGAGTGATGTCGGAGGCGGCCCGCCATGCTCGGCGGGCCGGGGCAGCGTGCTCGAATCCGGGTCCGGCGCGGACGCTGGAAGCGGCAGGTCTCGCCCTGACTCCAGTTCCTCAATGACTGACGTGAACCGCGCCAGAGCTTCCCGTTCCTCGACACCCAGACGCTCCCGGCGGCGCCGGAGGGCCGGCAGCGCCGATCGCGCGCCGAGGCGAGCAAGGGCGGAAGCCGCCGCCGCAGCCCGGCTCCCATCCGGGTCCTCGACCGCATTTGTAAACGCCGCAATGTAGCCGTGGGTTACTCCCGTCGAGATGCTGCGCTCGAAGCCCGGCGACCCCGCCATCCCGGCCTCGAAAGGGGCCAGCAGGTCCCGGCGACCGAGCGACCTCAACCGCTCCGCCGCACGTTGACCCAGGCTGCGACCATCCACAACAACGGGGTCCCCGAGCAACCTGACCAACGCCGGGAGCGAACGTGGGGAGGCGATCTCCGCCAGCGCATCGATGACTGCGGCTCGGATCTCCGGGCTGGGATCCTGAAGCACCGTCAGCAGCCCGATGGTGTCTCGTTCCAGCCCGCGGCGGCCGAGCAGCCGGACCGCCTCCACCCGCTCTCCCTCCCCATCCCAGATGAGGACGTCCTGACTCGACCGTCGCTCCCCCGGACCGCGCAGCCGGCCGATCGGGAAGTCGTAGCCGGGCTGCGCACGGACATCGGTCAGCCACGCATCCAGCAGTGCCTCGCCGAACTCCAGTATGCCGGAGATCCGCTCCGGTCCAAGATCCGGCACCGCCAGCCTGAATCGGAGCTCGGACGCCCCCTCGGGCAGCGCGGAGACCAACTGCAGCGACTCCCCATGGAGCGACATCTCTCGCAATTGGGCCCTCGGCAACAGTGTGGAGAGCGGCGGGCGAGAGAGCAGACCGGCCAGGTCGAAGCGGAGGGTCGTCCGGAAGAAGAACCGCGCATCCAACTCGGGGACGCCCATCGTACGCCGCTCGGGAAAGTAGTATTCGTCCGGCTGATCGAACAGGCTTCGGCCAGTCACATGGAAGCGGACGCGCTCCGGGTTGACCACGGCGATGGAGCCGTACGCATCGAACGGGAGGCGACCGAAGAGCCCGGGGAGTTGCAGCCGCACCACCATCCGGCTGAGCCCGCGCGGCACGACGAACCGCTGCAGGGGATCACAAATCACGTCCCCACCCCTCGCCCTCGCAGCCTCAACCCACGCGGCTACCAGCTCCCGCTCCTCCCGCGCGCGATGGAACATCAGTCGCCGGCTCCGTCGTCGTCCGGGCCTGACGCCGGCCGGGGGAGGAAGCGACTGAGGAACCCGGCGGGGCCGGAGGGTCGCGGCAAATCCGAGCCGTCTCGGCCCGGGGAGTCGGCAGGCAGTGGGAGCGATTGACGTTTGTCCAGGCGCTCCACTGCTGCCCCAAGCATCGCCCTGGTTCGCGGGTCGCGCGTCACCCGCGCCCGCAGCAGCTCACGGATGGTCCTGCTGGACTCCACGTCGCCAAGCTCCGCGAGGGCAGCGGCGGCAGGACCGACGGCGGTGCCGCCGACCAACGCCCCCCGCAGCGCCTGGATCAACGCGGGGCGGTAGCCCGGAGGCACCGCGGCCGCCCCCTGCGTGGGCTCGCGCAGCAGCAGTCCATAAGCGTCCACGAGATCCTCCCGCCCCATCGCCCGGAGCCGCGTCGCGGCCTGATCCGAAACGAGCCACCCGCGGGCCCGAAACTGCGACCCCAGGGCCTTGACCAGCGCCGCCGTCGCCTCGGGCGTGTCCGCGTTGCCGAGCGCCTCCAGGGCGGCGACGCGAATCGATTCATCCTCGTCGGAGAGGAGCTTCCCCAGCCGCGCTTCCGTGCCCGGGCCCCGGAGCTCCGTGAGTTGCCTGGCGGCCTCGCGGCGCGCATTCGCTCCGTCCCAGAGCAGCAGATCGCCCTGCCGTATTTGGGTTCGGGGATAGCAAACGCGCTCCCACACCACGTCCTCCAGAGGACGGCCGCGCCGTCGCAACTCGTCGATGCCGTGAAGCATGCCCTGGAACAACCCAAAGAGCGCCGCGATCGGCTCACTCTTGCGCATCACGCCGGGCACCAGCCCAATGAGTTCGTCCATTCCCTCCGGGAATCGCGGGCCCAGGATGCCTTCGTCCCGACGGATCCCGATCGAGATCGCGGGCAGGGTGGCGAACCACGGCGCAACGGTGGGCAAGCGAAACAACTCGCTCGTCATCGTGGGGTTGTTCGATCGGATCGTCGGAAAGCCCCGGAGTGAAACTGCGTCGAGCCCCAGGGACTCCAGCCCCAGCAGCCGGTAGAGCAGCATGGGGACGACCTGCGCCTGGTCATAGCTGAAGGCAAGCCCTTCGGGGTTGAAGAAGGGAGCGCGGATGCGAGTGGCGGTCTGCGACGGGTCAGCACCAGGGGCGAGCCAGGTATCCAGCGTGAGAATCCAGGCATCGGTCGAGGCCTGCAGCACGCAGCCCGACAGCGGACCACCATAAGTGAACCGCGCCCCCGTCTGCGCGGCGACGGCGGCCCACGCATCCGCCTGGCTTACCGTGTCTTCCGCCCGTTGGCTGAAATCAGGAAACAAGCCGCCCCCCGCACGGGGCAGGCTCTCGAGAGCGGCCCCCTCATGAATACGCCAGTCTACCGAAGGGGGTGCGAAATCGGGTAGCCGGTCGAGACAAAAGACAGGGAGCCGGGCACGCCGGCAGCCAGGAGGGCAGGAAGGCCTGGGCCTCGTCGAGAATCGGCCAGCGTCGTGCGTGAGTGCGGAGACGCAACCCAATGCTGCCCTGGAAGTTCCCCAGCCCGCCCAAAAACCGGCGGCCCCTGACCTGCCTGCCCCTGACCTGCCTGCCCCTGACCTGGCTGGTGCTATCCGGCGGGCTTGTCGGATTCGCCGCTGCCGGCGGGAGCGGCGCCAACGGGCGGTCGTCCGCCCTCGGCGAGTGGCGGGCCTACGCAGCGGATCCCCACGGGAGCAGATATGCCCCTCTCGACCAGATCCGTGCGTCCAACTTCTCTCGGCTGCGCGTGGCCTGGACCTGGAACTCGGTTGACCAGCCGATACTGGACCGCCACTCCAACCTGAAGCCGGGGCCGAACGAAGGCACGCCCCTCATGGTCCGCGGCGTGCTGTATGTCAGCACCGGGCTATGTCAGGTGGCGGCCATCGACGCCCGCACCGGCAAGACTCTGTGGGTGGCCAACGCGGCGACCGGAGCGGAGACGCGAGCGGCAGTGCACCGCGGCGTCGGCTACTGGGAAGGGCGCGGTGTGGACGGCAAGCCCAGCCGCCGCATCCTCATCGCCACCCTGGACAGCTTCCTGCTGGCGTTGGATGCGGAGACCGGTAGCGCCGTCCGCGAGTTCGGCGTCGGCGGGCGGGTCGATCTGCTCCGGGCGGTGCGCCGCCCCGTTGATCGGCGCATCGTCAGCGTCACGTCACCGCCTACCGTCTGCGGCGACACCGTGGTCGTCGGCGGTGCCGTCGACGACTTCCAATCCACCCGCCTGATGCCTCCCGGTGACGTGCAGGGGTTCGATGCCCGCACCGGCAAGCGGCTCTGGGTCTTCCACACCGTGCCCCAGGCCGGCGAATTCGGCAACGACACATGGGAGGACGGCTCCTGGCGCTACACCGGCAACACCAACGTCTGGACCTGCATGACCGCCGATCCGGAGTTGGGGTACGTGTATCTGCCCGTCAGCACACCCACCAATGACTGGTACGGCGGCCACCGCCCCGGAGCCGGACTGTTCGGCGAGAGCATCGTCTGCCTCAATGCGCGCACCGGCAAGCGAGTGTGGCATTACCAGTTCGTCCACCACGGCCTGTGGGACTACGATCCGCCCTGCGCGCCAAACCTGCTCGACATCACCCTCAACGGCAAGCGCGTGAAGGCCGTGGTGCAGGTGACCAAGCAGGCCTTCTGTTTCGCCTTCGACCGCGTCACCGGCAAACCCCTCTGGCCCATCGAGGAGAAGCCGGTCGCCCCGACAACCAACCCGGGCGACCGAGCCTGGCCCACCCAACCCTTCCCCACCCGACCGGCACCCTTCGACCGGCAGGGCATCTCCGACGAGACCCTGATCGACTACACCCCCGAGTTGCACCAGATGGCGAAGGAAGAGCTGAAGAACTGGAACTACGGTCCACTCTACACGCCGCCCACCACCCGCAAGACCATCCTGATGCCGGGCTGGGTAGGCGGGGCAAGCTGGGCCGGCGCCGCCACCGATCCGGAGACAGGGATGCTGTACGTTCCGTCCATCTCCAACCCCATGTGGTTGCGCCTCGCCCCGCCCGACGCCCCTGGCGCCGACCTTCGGCTGAAGATCGGCGAGAACGGCTACCGCATCCTGTTGCCCAACGGTCTCCCCCTGGTGAAGGGTCCCTACGGCCGCGTCACCGGCATCGACATGAACAGCGGCGACCACCGATTCATCGCGGTCCAGGGCAGCGGCCCACGCAATCATCCCGCCCTGAAAGCCCTCAACCTGCCCCCGCTCGGCATCTACCACCGCACCTACTGCATGGTCACCAAGAGCCTGCTGATCACCACACAGGAGGGCGGCTGGTTCAACGAAGAGACCCCAACCGAGCCCGCCGTCCTGCGCGCCTACAACAAACGCACCGGCGAGTTCCTGGCCGAGGCCCCCCTGCCGGCCCACCCCACCGGCGCCCCCATCACATGCATGGTGGCGGGGAAACAACTCATCGTCGTACCCACAGGAGGGAACGGCAAGCCCGCCCGCCTCATCGCACTGCGGCTACCCTGA
>CAZSRZ010000005.1:0-86163 GCA_964609085.1 uncultured bacterium
GTACGACCCGATCACGCAACGGGAGTTCTACCAGCTTAGCGCCTTCTTCGACGGCATCGACGAATACGGGATGTATGACCGGGCGGATATCGTGCCCTCGCCGAGCCTGCTGCTTCCCTCTCCCGATCAGGAGCGCGAGTCGAAGGCGGCGGAACTGTCTGCGGGGGAGGCGGGGCGCCGACTGAACGGACTCCGCGCCGGGCGCGAAGCGGCCTTCCGCGCCTGGCTGAATACCGGTCCGCGCGACATGCCGGGTCTCACGGGCGCATTCGATTTCGAGGCGTTTGACGGCGTTGCCCTGCGCAACCAGGTGCCCGGCGGGAAGCCCGGCGCCCGCATCGATGCGGTCCCACTGGTGCCGGGCCGACGTGGTTTGTCTGCGCAGCTTGATGGCGACAACGGCGTCAGCTTCCCGGAATTGGGTCGGTTCACACGGCACACACCGTTCACCATTGCCTTCTGGATGCGGGATGCCGGCCAGGCCGCGGAGCCCGCCGTGGTGTTTCAGGCCAGCAGCGGCACGGATGCGGGTCCGCACGGCTATGACCTGCTTCTGGAACGGGGCCGACTAACGGCGCGCATGTTTCGCCACTGGCCGGGGAACGCGATCGCGGTCCGGACGGTGCAGCCGATACCCAGGGACCTCTGGGTCCACGTCGCCGTCAGCTATGACGGATCCAGCCGCGCAGCCGGTCTGCGCATCTCGATCGACGGAGCGCCCACGCCCACCGACATCGTGCGGGACCGACTTTACAAGGGCACCGGCCAGCACACCCTGGTGTTCGGACAGCGCTTCCGGGATCGCGGCTTTAAGGGTGGCCAGATCGACGACCTCATGATCTTCTCCCGGGCGCTCACTGCACTCGAAGTCACCGAGTTGGTGCGTCCGGGCAGCATCGAAGGGGCACTGCGGCGGCCGGAGGCAATGGCGGACCTCCGGGAGTTCTACCTCGCGGCGCACGACCCGGAAGTGGTCAAGGCAAGCGAGGAGCTCGGGAGGGCTCGGGCCCGGATCTGGATGGCAGAGGACCCGCAGCTTGAGGTAGCGGTGATGGAAGAGTCGCCCTATCCGCGGACGACCTACCTCCTGCCGCGCGGGAGCTACGACGCGCCGCGAACCGAAGCGAATCGCGTAGCGCGGCAGACCCCCGCTGCCCTGGGCGTTCTACCTGCCGAAGCGCCGACAAGCCGTCTCGGACTTGCCCAGTGGTTGACTCGTCCGGACCACCCTCTCACAGCCCGGGTGCAGGTGAATCGGCTCTGGAGCCTTTGCTTCGGTCGCGGGTTGGTCGAGACGTCGGAAAACTTCGGCACGCAGGGCCGCCCGCCGAGCCATCCGGAGTTGTTGGACTGGTTGGCCCGCGAGTACGTGCGCAGTGGATGGGACACCAAGTCACTCATCCGGCGTATCGTGCTCAGCAATACCTATCGCCAATCTTCCGCGCTGCGCCCGGACCTCCGCCGCCGCGATCCGCAGAACCACCTCCTCGCGCGCGGACCCAGCCATCGCCTCTCCGCCGAGATTGTCCGGGACCTCGTGCTGGCGGCATCCGGCCTGCTGGATAGGCGAATTGGGGGTCCGCCGGTAAGCCCTTACCAACCCGGAGACCTCTGGCGGGAGAGCAACTCCATGAGCCCCGCCTACCGCCAGGGCGTCGGGCCGGATTTGTACCGCCGGAGCCTCTACTCGGTGCTCAAGCGGACCTCGCCCATGCCGAACATGCTGGCCTTCGATGCCGTAAGTCGGGAGTATTGCGTCGCCCGTCGACAAAACACCAGCACGCCGATGCAGTCGCTGGTCTTGTTCAACGACATCCAGTTCGTCGAGGCGGCTCGGGTGATGGGCGAGCGCGTGCTGCGCGAGGGCGGCCCGGTGGCGTCCACACGCGTCCGTTACGCATTCCGACTACTGGCCGCTCGCCTCCCCACGCCTGCCGAAGAGGCCGAGCTGGTCCGTCTCTACTCCGGCCAGCAGGCGGAGTTCTCTCGCGATCCGGCGCGGGCGGCGTCGCTGCTCGGCATCGGCCAACGGAAGCCGGACCCGAATCTGGTCCCTGCGGAGGTGGCGGCCGCGGCCGTCCTCGCGCAGACCATCCTGAATCTCGACGCGGTAATCTGGAAGCGGTAAGCAGCATGGAACCGTTTGACCCCTTGAGTCTGACCCGGCGCCACTTCTTTGCCGGCGCGGCGTTCGGACTTGGTGCCCTCGGGCTGGCAGCCGCGGAGAACTCGGCCGTCGCCGAAGAGGTCCGTCCGGCACAGTTCGCGCCGCGAGCGAAGCGGGTCATTTACCTGTTCCAGAGCGGGGGGCCCGCCTCGCAGGAACTCTTCGACTACAAGCCCCTGCTGAACGAGAAGCACGGCCAGCCGCTCCCGGACAGCGTCCGGGGTCAGCAGCGGCTGACCGGCATGAGCGCCAATCAGGCATCGCTTCCGCTTGCGGGTTCGGCGTTCAGCTTCGCGCGGCAGGGGAAGTCCGGCGCCTGGATCAGCGAGTTGCTGCCCCACACCGCCCGCGTGGCGGATGATCTCTGCATCGTCCGCTCGATGTGGACGGAGGCCATCAATCACGACCCCGCGATCACCTTTTTTCAGACCGGGTCGCAGATTGCCGGACGGCCGTCACTCGGCTCCTGGGTCCACTACGGACTCGGCTCCATGAGCCGGGACTTGCCGGCGTTCGTGGTGCTGGTCACTCCCGGCAAGGGCGATCAACCGCTCTACTCCCGGCTATGGGGGAGCGGGTTCCTGGATTCGCGCTACCAGGGGGTGCAATTCCGGTCGGGTCGGGACAGGGTGCTCTACCTCGTGAATCCCGATGGGGTTCGCCCACAGGACCGACGCCAGCAACTGGACACTTTGGCGAAACTCAGCCAGCTTCAGTATGAGCGCGAACTTGATCCGGAAATCGAGTCGCGGATGGCGCAGTATGAACTTGCCTACCGGATGCAGTCGAGCGTGCCCGAAGTCACCGATTTCACCACCGAGCCCGAGCACGTACTTGACCTCTACGGGCCGGACGTCCGCCGACCTGGTTCCTTCGCCGCGAATTGCCTCCTGGCGCGCCGGCTGGCCGAGCGCGGCGTGCGCTACATTCAGCTCTACCACCAGGGCTGGGACCAGCACGGCGGCCTGCCTGGGGCGATCCGCGTGCAGTGTCGAGAAACCGACCAGCCCAGCGCCGCCCTCATCCGTGATCTGAAGCAGAGGGGGATGCTGGACGACACGCTCGTCATTTGGGGCGGTGAGTTTGGTCGCACCAGCTACTGCCAGGGAAAACTGACGGCCGACTCCTATGGTCGCGACCACCATCCGCGTTGCTTCAGCCTATGGATGGCCGGTGGCGGGGTGCGCGCGGGGACCACCTACGGCCAGACCGATGCCTACGGCTACAACATCGCCGACGCCGGTGGAACTCCGATCCAGCCCAGCAAGGACGTGTTCACCCCCGGTGCGGTGCATGTGCACGACCTGCAGGCGACCATCATGCAGTTGCTCGGCATCGACCACACGCGGTTGACTTACCTGTTCCAGGGCCGTCGCTACCGACTGACGGACGTCCACGGGCACGTCATACCGGACCTGATCGCGTAGGGTAGGGGCCGGGCTCAGCCGCGCAGCGCCACGACGGTGGGTCTGCAGAGGTGGTCGATTTCCATCTCCACGAACGAGAGCACGGAGTCGGGCCGGTGTCGCTGGGCGTGGACCCGGGCCCCCTCGGACAAGCCCGACGCCAACCCGGGTTCCCTGAAAATCCGGGTGATCGCTGCAGCCATCGCCCCGTGGTCTCCAACCGGCACCGCGAGCCCGGTCCGTTCGTGGAGGATGATGTCGGCAGCCCCGCCGGTCGGTACGCCGATAACAGGCAGTCCGCATGCCATTGCCTCGGCATTCACCAAACCAAATCCTTCGACCAGGCGCGAGGGAAAGAGCAGCAGATCGTGCCGACGGTAGAGCTCAATCAGCGATGGTGTGTCCGCGGCCTCAGCCCATCGGACGTGCGGTGCCACTCCCAGCTCAGCAATCAGCGCGCGCAGCTCCGCTTCCGCCAACCCGCGCCGGAGCCCGCAGAGGGTCAGCGCCACGTCGGTGCCGGTTCGACGCGCCTCGGCGACCGCCCGAATCGCCACGTCCGGCCCCTTCTCGAGCTGCATCCGACCGACGAACAGCGCGCGCAAAGTGGACCCGGAATCGGATGGCTTGGGGACGGCGGGGGTGGCTTCGAAGTACTCCGCCGGGAGCGGGCTGGGCAAGAGGGCGCATCGCTCCCGGGGAACGCCGTGGTGGACAAGCTGCTCAAGCAAGTGCGTGCTGATAGCGTGGTAGCGCTCTGCCGAGCGTACGTGCTCCAGCGATGCTCCCCCGGTTAGCGACGCGACCGCGCGTAGGCCCATGCGCATGGCTCGTCGAGGCAGAGGCTCTGGACGCCGACGCCACACCGCCGTCCACGGATCGAGGTAGCCCGGATCCCGAACCAGATCCGCAAGCCAGGCGTCGCCGATCAGCACCGCCGTCGGCACGCCGGTGGAGATCGCGGCGTTGTAGGCGTCGAGCCCCAGGCCGTCTCCGCAGTGGTAGTAAATGTACTCCGGCCGGTGTCGGCGGATCGCCTCCCGCACCGCTCGTAGATTGCGGCTCCGCTGACGAAGAAGCCGGGCTGCGCTGCCGTAGCGGGCGAAGTCGAGGTCTCTCCATACCTGTGCGTGGTGCGCAAAGTCCCCGTCGGCCCTCCCCTTCACCCCGCCATCCGTGCAGAGCACTGCGACGGCGTGACCACGGCGAGAGAGTCCGTCCAGGACCGTGTGGGAGAGGACGCCATACCCTCCCCCGTGAAACGGCGGGTAGAGCGAGGTGATTCCCAGAATTCGTCGGGGTCGACGGTTCTCTGGCCTCCGTATCTCAGCCACCATGGTCAGTAAGCTCGGACGCCCCCACCTCGGCCAGCCTCAAAAGACCCGATGTCCATGTCGGTTTTGGCTGTCGCGATCGTCCTCTCGGAGTTTGCGCAGCACCACGCACCGACCAACGATTCCCAAGTCCGCAGGCAGTCGAACAAAATCGGACCTGAGGCGATCCCGAAGTACCGGCAAGCGGCACAGCAATCGTCCCAGCGCGAATGGTCGGCCCGGCGGGGGTTCAATGATGATCTCGGGATGCGCAGGCTCGTAATGCCGGTTGGTCACGAAGTACCGGATCACGGGCTGAACCGCGGGCCAATCCGAGTCATCGAAGGCTAGCAGACCATTGACTGCGAGAATGCGGTCAGAGCATAGAGCATCCGAGAAGACGTAATCTGTAGAGTGAGCGCCATCGATGAAGATCAGGCCGGCCTTCACCCCCTCCCGTTCCAGGTCAGGCAGAGCTTGATGTGAGGGGAGTTCGATCAGCCGGAGATAGTCAGCAAACCCTGCCTGGCGTATCAGCCCTACTCCTACGTTGTTCCAGTCAGTCCGCTGATATGGGTCGATGGCGACATGTCGCCCGCCGATCGAATTCTCGGCGTGTGCGGCGGTGATGAACAGAGCGCTTAGCCCGTTCGCGAGCCCCACCTCAACGGTCATGGCTGGCTTGTGGTGGCGGACCAGAGAGTACAAGTAATCGCCCTCTGCTCGGGGGATGTAGACGTCAAGCGGCGTGCTGCCTCCGTCCTCCAGCGGTAGCGTCAGAGACGAGTAGATGCGCTCAACGAGCAAATGTCGACACTGCGTAATCTCCAGCACGTTGACTCCGATGTTTCCCTCAATGACACGGGTTTCCGCCCCACGCAGCGTCCGCAGCGTCCAGCCAGGCGGGACGCTGATTCCACCCAATCATGCCTCGACGAGTGCAGTGATCCAGGTGCCAGCACGTTCGTGCAACAGGCGTCCATGGTCCCCGATGGCCGCGGCCAGTCCAACCCCTAGAACCAGAAATCTCCTTTCAGTCTTCGCGGTGCCAGGCCCGTGGGCGACGGCAAGTGCTGCTCGGACCGGTGTCATTACCCTCGAATCATCAGGGGTGTTGCGTGCCACCTCATCGCAGGTCTCAACCAGGGTTTTGACGGGTTCGATCAACCCGGGCAGTGCGACCAAGAGTGCCGTTGGGCTCGGCAAGATGAGGGGATCCTGTGGAATCTCCCAACCTCGCAGGACAATCATTCCGGCCAGTCAGATCGTGCCATCCTGGACGAAGTCGTAGACCTGCACCCGAAGCCAGTGTTCCCGATTCCGCTCGATGAACTCGTGATGGATGGGGTGGTCCTGGTAGACGTCGTGGCCGGCCGCGTCTGCGAAGAGGACCGTCAACCCGCAGGCATAGCTATTGTCCACCACATCCCGCGGGGTATTGGCCGGGCCGCCTGCCCAGAGGTGGCGAACCGTGGGCACCTGTGCAAGCAGGGTCCGACAATCCTCGATGAGGCGGTTTCGGGCCGCTTCGGGGGCCCCGTCCTTGAGCCAGAAAAAAACCGTGTGAACGAACATAGATGGTGGTTCCCTTCAGTCGAGATCTGAATCGAGTTGGATGGATTGGGCCCAGCCAGGGTCCTCGACGCCCTTGCGGATGGGAGTCAAGGTAACCAGTCGGGCAGGTGCCTTCAGCCGCACATTAACGGTGCGACGCCGTCCGCCCGATGGACCGACGGCAGGGACATCCTGCACCACCTCTGTCCCTCGGACGTCCTTGATCCGGAGACGGCAGGGGTAGGTGGGGGGCGTGTCGGCATCCAGCACGGCGAACATGCTCAGGCTGACCGTCGCTGCGTGGCCCGCCCGGTCGCGCACGCGCGTGGCCTTCAGACTCCACATCCGCCAGCGGTGGCCCATCCCGTCGTCGGTGGTGAACTTCCACCGCCGGCTGATGGGTTCATCGCCGGGTATCTCCGCCGTAATTTCGGCGGTGTAAGTCGATTCCGGCTCGAGGGGCTCACGGGGGATGAGGAAGGCCGCGTTGGTGAGTTGGTCATCGTTGGCCGGCGAGTTGAGGTAGCAGGGAACGTCCGCGCCCCGGCCGTCGGCAAGATTGGCAATGACCCGCGATAGCCGTCGTTGGGGCACAGAAAAGGCGCTCAGGCTGACGATGTAGCCGGTAATCACCGGCTTGACCCCGGGATGGATGCGAAGGGGACTGGGTTGCTCCAGGCCGCGGAACACCACCGGCACGCTCGTCTGACCGTCCGCGGGGTAGGTAACCACTGTCGATTCCCCAGCGTATCCCCCTCGGGGTGATCCGATAGATGCCCCGGTCCACGTCTCCCGGCTCCGCGGCGCAGATCGACCGACCCCGAGATCGCGCGCGGATGGGTCCAGAAAAGGAAGCCGGTGGTAGACCGCCTCCATCCACCCGGCCATCGCGGCCTCCGGCTGCGGGATGGTGGTGCCGACCTCGGCCCGAAAGAAGCCGCCGTAGCCGAAGGCCACGGCTCGGTCCTGTGGATGAGCGGAGGTAAACCCCGGCCTGCCCGGTGCCTCAATGTGGAACGACCCCCCGGTCCCGTTCCCCGCGAACTCGGCGTGAGCGGCGGCAGCGACACACAGGTGACGGTCCAGTACAAGGGGCTGCAGTTTCAGCGCCGCACGAACCCTGTTGGCCGCCAGCAGGATCTGCTGTTGGAAGTCGTCTGTCGGCGGAATGTCGGCCAGGGCGTCCGGGGTGATGTTGAAACGCCACTTCTGTTCGACGACCTGCCGCCCATCGATGACGATCTGGGCGGCGACGTTATGCAGTCCCGGCTCCAGGGGGCGACTGGGCCGGTAGAGTAGCGCGGCACGATCCACATCGTAATCTGCGCGAATCTGCGCCCCGTCCAGTTGCAGCGCAGCCGAAGTGACGCGGCTCGCCTTCGCAACGCGGACGCGCCAGAGGATGGTAGGCCGGGCCACCCGAACCGTGCCGTAGGGCAGCGGCGCTCCCTCCTGCTCCGCGATGGGGTCGGCGGCGAAGGTCAGGCTAGCGGCGGCCCACAGCACCAGAGCCGAGGGGATCAACAGACCGCGACCGCCCACTACTCTGGCGCTCCGGCACAGAGGGGGTCGTTTGCGGCGTCCAGCATCCAGGCACTGAGGGCGGCGAGAGAGTCCTGGCAGACGGAGCAATAGATCCAACGGCCTCGCTTCTCCATTCGAATGAGGCCGGCCAACCTCAACTCCCGCAGATGATGCGACGCGTTCGACGGAGAGACCCGCAAGTCGCAACAGACCTCCCCGACGCAGAGCGAACCGGCGGGCCGGACCTGACCTCTCTCGTCTACCTGAACCTGATCAGCTCCGCACTGCTGCAATCTGCGGAGGATCTCGAGGCGTCGCGGGTCCCCCAGGGCGCGAAACATCATCGAGGCTTCTTGAGCCGTCAAGCGGTGGTCCATGGCAATACTGTAGCCCAACTGCCCCCGCCTCTCAACCGTCCCCGCACGTCGCCGATGGGCCCCGGGTGCATCCCGCGTGGATCCGGGCCCACGTTCCGCGAACTTCTCCGTGCTCGGGGCGTCGAAGTAACCACGGCGGACAGCATCAGGCCGCCGTGTTCCCATCTCTTGCGGACGCCGGACTTCAGGCACCCATGGGCAGTCCCAATTACACTCCAGCGGCTTCGCTCGCACTCCGCCTGGCCGGCACTGCGGGGTGCCTGGCCATCGGCCCCGCCCGATCGCCGGACAGCCGGCAGGCGGTGGAGGCCGTCCTCGCCCTGCACGGCGTGGACAACCGCGCGGCAGAGGCCCTGGTCGGCGTGCTCTCCGACGCGGGCGCGGCCCGCCAGGAGTTGACGGCCCTCCTGGATCGGTGCGGCGTCGCCATGCGTGCCCGCGGGTTGCCGGAGCCGGCAGTAGTGCTCGTTCGCGACGGGCGCTATGCCCTCCGGGCCGTCGTCGATACGGTCGTGCTCCTCCTGCGGGAGGAGGTGTTGCATCAGCTTTCCGCAGAGGGAGACCAGGGAGCCGTCGCGGACGGGGATGCCTTGATCCTCTGTTCCGCTGCCCTCGCTCAAGAGCTGAGTGAGAGAGAGATCGCGGAGGCCGTGCGCCGCTGCGCGACTCCGGCCCGGGCAGTTGAGGAGCTCACCGCTGCGGCAGCAGGGGAGGGCTTGGTCGGGCAGCCCGTTGCAGTGCTGTACGTCGGCGTCGGTCCCGCCCTGGCCGGCCGGCTCCGGTCGGCGGAGCAGGACCACACGGTGCTTCCCGGCGATGACTGCATGGCGCCATCCACGCAACCCACGCTGCAGCCAACGACGCGCGTGTCGGCCGCACAACTCGCGTCGGATGGTGGGCAGCCCGAGTTTGGGGCGGGACCGCTCCCCGGCACGGACCGGGCCTGGTCGAGGGTGCCCTTGCCGGCTGGCCTGCTCATTGTCTCCGCGTTGCTCGCGCTGGGAGGAGTGGTCTTCCTGGCCGCTCAAGCAGCGCGGCTTGGATCGGAGCACGTGGGCCTCGACCCATCTCCGACCACGCTACGACTGGCCCCATCCCCGCAGGCCGACCAGCACCCCGCCGCGAGTCGAGCCACGCCTTCCCAGCCCATCGAGCCCGGTTCAGGTCTGAGCCCGCAGCCTGGCGGACCGACGCGGCTTCCGGCAGTAGGCCTCCCGACCCGGTCCGCTTCTGTGGGAACCGCGTCCGGGCGAGGCCTGACTGGGCGCACGCTCCCCGCCGAGCCCGACCTACCTCCGCTGCACGCCCTCGCCCCCGGGATGAGCCGGGCGGTTCGGTTGACCCTTGGGTGGGGCGGCGGACGCCGACTTGGGTTGACGGCCAACCAGGGGATGCTCCAGGCGGAGGGCGTGCCCGAGTCGTTCCCGGCAGGCGAGGCGCTCCCTGTTCAGCTTTCGGCTCGGCACGATTGGAGCGTGGACGCTACCGTCGAGCTTCGTCTGCTCGACGCGGCGGGGGCAACGGTGGCCGCCACGGCAAGCGAAGGGCTGACTCGATGCGCGCGGGGAGAGAAGGTGATCCTGGGCCAGGTTCCACCCGGAGACTACCGGCTCGTCTGGTGGAAGTCCGATGCTGGGACGGAACCGGCTGCCGGGATAGCCCTGCGAGTCAGCGCTTTCTGATCGCGGGCGACCGAAGCCTGCCGTCGCGGCGCTATCATGACGACGCCATGGCCCAGCTCCTTCTGTCCGAAGAGGCGCAGCGCGTGCTGAGGCTGCTCCCCGAGGAAGCCCGAGCGATTGCGTCGCAGCGTCTGGAATACGCCCGCGAAATGCCCAGGATGTACGCGCTCGCGGATGACGAGCGCTTCCCGGGGTGCCGCACTTTCTGGGTCGACCCGTGCTACCGAGTTTTTTACATGGTTGCCGCCGGAGGGGACGACACCTACGTGTTGGCGATCACTCAGGAAGACGTGGATGCCCCCGAAGACGGGGGCGAGACCTTGCGAGGTTGAACTCCGCCTGGCCGGCGAGCAGGGCCGGCCATTCGATGTTGCGGGGTGGGTTATCGTCGCCCCGGAGCATCGGAAACTCGCTCCAATAATCGCTGGCCCGCCAGTTTCAGGATCAGCACCAGGTAGGGGAGTCCGGAGCCCGCGAGTAGCCACCGCATGCTCAGGTGCCCGTTCAGCCACAGCCAGAATGCGCCTCCGGTCAGGAGCGTCAGGAAGAGCATCTTGCCGAGCGTCACCACCAACACCGGCGCGGTGCGCTTCTGCGAGCCCGTGGTCATCCGCACCACGGTGTAGTGGACCATAACGAGGATGGCGAGCGTCATCACGCCGCCGATTGCCCACCCCAGCGCCTCCCGCGCCCCAAACCGACCCCAAATCAGGATCGCCGAGATCGCGAGCGTCGTGCTCGACGTTCGGTAGACCCGGTACAGAAACTCCAGGTCAAGTCCGGGCAGCTTGAAGGGCTCGGGAGAGGAGTCGGGCGATTGCATACGGCCTCGGCAGGTCGGCGGCTGGGGAGTCAGCTTCAGGCGATCGTCGGAGATCATGGTATCCGGCACGGGTCGGGCCGGGATGGGCAATCGAGTGGAACCGGCTAACCGGGTCGGGGTCTTCCTGGCATCGATCCACCTCCCACCGGAGTCAGTCAGGGCGAGGGGGTGGACGGTGCTCACAGGAGACAAGCGCCATGACCACCCGTCGCTGGATTCTCGCAGCCATCCTGGCCCTTCCGGTCGCGGGACTCACCGCTTCGCCGGCACAAGCGGACCACTATGGCAGCTTCTTCACCGGACGATTCGTCCGCGGCAGGGACGGAGCTGAAATCCGTCGCCGGGAGATCCTCCGTGCCCGGATGGCCGACCTGGTTGAGCGGATCCAGCTCGCTGACCGACACGGCGTGATCTCACGCCGTGAGGCCTACGAGCTGCTGGATGACCTGGACGACGTCCGCGACTTTCTGCGAGACGACCACTACCTGACCGACTCCGAGTTCGATCGACGGATGTGCGATCTGGACGACGTCCAGCGCCACCTCGGACGGTGCGGCGGGGTTGGCATGAGTCGCTTCCCGGGCCGCTTCGGCAATCGCTACTACCGGGACGATCGCGGCTACTTCGACCGCGGCTACCGACCGGGCATGGGCCTGGGTGGGTGGGACAGCTCGGCAGGCCGCGACTCTCGCTACGGTGGGCCAGACCGCCGGTATGACGGCCGCTATGACAGCCGGTACGATGGCCGCGGCGACACGCGCTACGACAACCGCAACGATGGCCGCGGCGACACGCGCTACGATCGCCGTGACGCCCGACCCGATAGCCGCATGGATCGTGACACCAGGACCGGCCGCCCGGATCGCGATGGGCGCATCGACCGCGATGAGCGCGTCGATCGCGGCACTCGCCGCTAATCCCACACGCCCTTTGGCAGGGTCGACGAGGTGAGATGGTGGCCGGGGCGAAAGCCCCGGCCACTCTCTTGCGTCAGCGGCTGGGGCGGCCTCGATCCACTCCGAGCGCGTCCAGCATGAATGCAAAGGTATCCGCTGCCTGCTCAACAGCGGCTCGGCGGAGATCTGCGCCCCCGTGCCCGGCGTTTCGTTCGACAGTCATGATGCAGGACTGCGGACCGGCCAGCGCCTGCAGCCGGGCCACGAACTTACGCGCATGCATCGGATCGACCCGGTCATCGCTGTCGGCGGACTGCATTAGCAGGGCGGGGTACTTCTTGCCCGCGGCGAGATGGTGATAGGGCGAGTAGGCGAAGAGAGTGCGGAACTCGCCTTCGATCTCGGGCGAGCCGTACTCGGGGACCCAGGTCCGGCCGCTGCCGAAAAGGTGGTATCGAACCATGTCAAGCAGCGGCACACCACAGATCACGGCCCCGAAGAGATCCGGCCGTTGCACCATCGCGGCGCCGACGAGGAGGCCCCCATTCGACCCGCCCCGGATCGCCAGCCGCGCCGGCCGGGTGTAACCTTCGCGGATCAGGTACTCTGCCGCAGCGATGAAGTCGTCGAAGACGTTTTGCTTCTTGTCCAGCATCCCCGCACGGTGCCACTCCTCGCCGTACTCCCCGCCGCCACGGAGATTCGGCAGGGCAATGGCGCCTCCCAACTCCAGCCACGCGAACATCCCTGCGGAAAAGGCAGGGGTCATACTCACGTTGAACCCCCCATATCCATAGAGGTGCATCGGCGTGCTGCCGTCGCGGGGCATGTCCTTGCGGCGGACCACGAACATCGAGATCCGCGTTCCGTCGCGTGAGGGATACCAGACCTGCTCCACGGTGAAGGGGGTGTCGTCGATGGGGAGCTTCAACTCGGACCAGAGGGAGAGTTTCGTTGAGCGCACCGACGTCCGGTAGATCCTGGTCGGAACGGTAAAGGACTGGAAAGTAATAAAGGTGGTCGGTCGCTCCGGCGAGCCGGACACCCCGACCACCGATCCGATCCCGGAGAGTTCCACCTTTCGCGCGAGCGTGCCGTCCAGGTTGTGGATGCGCACCTCGCTTGCCGCGTTCCGCAGGTAGGTCAGCACGAGCCGTCCCCCCACGATCTGGCTGCTCTCCAACGTGGCTGCCGGCTCCTCGGCGATGATCTCCCGCCACTCCTGACGGCCCGGCCGGCCCGGTTTCACCACGAAAACGCGGCCGCGAGGGGCACCCTCGTCCGTGGTCACATAAAAGCGGTCTTTCCACGCGATGACGCTGTAGCTCGCGTCGTGCTCGCCCGCCAGCGGGGTCCAGTCCTCCGGGTTTCCGTCTCGCCGGCGGAAGTCGATCTCCGTGTGGTTCCAGCCGCGCTGCCGGTAGCGGAACAACCACTGTCCGTCCCGGGAGACACCCGGTTGCAGGAACACCTCTGGATTCCCGGTTCGCGGGGAGATGAGGGTGTCCGACTTCGGTTCGGCCCCCAGCCGGTGGAACCGGATTTCGGTGGTGCCGGGCCGCTCGTGTACTGGGACAGCAGGGTCATCCGGCAGGTAGGTATAGTAGAATCCCGAATCATCCGGCAGCCACTGCGGCGAGGCGTACCGCGCACCGGGGATGACGTCTGCCTGGCTGTCCTCGCCGGTGTCGACATCGCGGACGTAGAGCGTGGCGGCGTCCGCGTTGTTGATGCGGCGGGCGTAGGCCACCTTTTTGCCCGAGAGGCTGACAGCCCAGACCCCTAGCGACACGGAGCCGTCCTGACTTAGTTGGTGAGGATCGAGGAGGACGCGCTCCGTCCCTTTTTCGCCGTGCTTCCAGTAGATGACCGCCTTCTCCTGTTCGGCGGAGCGTCGGGTGTAGAAGAGCCGGTCGCCGCGCTGGATCGGCGCCGAGATGGCGTCGACGTAGACGAGTTCGCGCAGTCGCCGCACCAGGTCCCCTCGCCCGGGCAGCCCGTCCAAGCGCTGCCTCGCGACCCGGTCCTGCTGATCCGCCCATGCTCGAACTTCGGGCTTGGTCCCGTCTTCGAGCCAGCGGTAAGGATCGGAGACGGCTTGACCGAAGAGCGTTTCAGTCTTGGTTTCGGAGGGCGTCTGGGGAGGGTGGTGAGGTGCCAAAGCGGGGTTCCCCGCGCCTGCGTAAACCGCCGGCGACGTTGAGAAGAGCAGGATGGAGAGACGAAGTGTAGCGGGTAGGGGGGTGGGCATGGAGTGGGTCGCACAGAAAGCACAAAAGCTCTAGCATGGGTCGGAGCTGAGCGGCGACTTGGATGGCCGTTGGAATCTTCGATACTGAACAGGCTCCCGCTCGGTGCGGGATCGCGGATGAAAGGGGCTAGGAACTTGAAAGCACTCGTGTTGGCAGGCGGAAAGGGGACCCGGCTGAGGCCTTTAACCTACACCAGCGCCAAACAGCTCATCCCCGTCGCCAACAAGCCCATCTTGTTCTACGGCCTGGAGGCCATCCGGGCAGCGGGCATCACCGAGATCGGCGTGATTGTCGGCGATACCCACCAGGAGGTGAAGGCTGCGCTGGGGGATGGGGAGCGGTTCGATGCCCGGCTCACCTACATCCACCAGCCGGATCCGCTGGGCCTCGCGCATGCCGTGTGGACGGCGCGGGAGTTCCTGGGAGATGAGCCCTTCATCATGTTTCTGGGGGACAACCTCATCCAGCACGGCGTCACGAGCCTTGTCCAGGAGTTCAACGTCGGGGATGCTGACGCGTTGATCCTGCTCAAGGAAGTAGAGAACCCGCGCTCCTTCGGCGTCGCGGAACTGGCCCCGGATGGTCGGATTCTCGGGCTGGAGGAGAAGCCGCGCGAGCCGAAGAGCAACCTTGCCCTGGTGGGCGTCTACCTCTTCTCTCCCCGCATCCACGAGATGATCGCCACCCTGAAACCCTCGGCCAGGGGGGAGTTGGAGATCACGGACGCCATCCAAGCGCTCGTGGTTGGAGGGCACCCGGTCCACAGCCACATCCACGCCGGATGGTGGCTGGACACGGGGAAGAAGGACGATATGCTGGAGGCTAACCGCGTGGTGCTGGACGAGCTGCCCGCATGCGTGGAAGGGACGCTCGACGCCGATAGCCGCGTTACAGGGCGAGTTCAAATCGGTCCCGGCACGGAGTTGATCCGCTCGACCGTGCGCGGTCCGGCGGTGATCGGGGCCGGTTGCCGGCTGGTCGACACGTTCGTCGGACCCTACACCAGCATCAGCGACGGCGCGCAGATCGAAGGTGCGGAAATTGAACACAGTATTATTCTGGAGGGTTGTCGCATCCTCTCCCCAGGCCAACGGATCGAGGACAGCCTGCTCGGCCGCAACGTCCGCGTGGCCCGGGCCAGCGCGCGTCCCGCAGCCCTGCGTCTGTTGCTAGGAGACGACAGCGACGTATGTCTGACCTGACCGTCGACCGGGCTTCACCGGTTGTCGCCCTGGTTCGTGCCCTCCGTCCGAAGCACTGGGCGAAAAACGTCGTGTTGCTGGCGGGGATCCTCTTCACCCTCGACCAGCCACACCCGCTGGACGACTGGCTGCGGGTGATGGCCGCCGTGGCCGTCTTCTGCAGTCTGGCGAGCGCGATTTATCTGGTCAACGATCTCTGTGACCTGGAGCAGGATCGCTTGCATCCGCGGAAGCGGCTCCGACCCATCGCTGCCGGCCTCGTCTCGACCCGCGCGGCCGGGGCGACCGCCGTAGTTCTCGCCGTGGCGGGGATGGCCGGGGCCCTGGCCCTTGGCCGAGATTTCGGCCTGACCGCGATCATCTACCTGCTGCTGACGCTCCTCTACAGCCTCAGGCTCAAGCACATCCCCCTGCTGGACGTCATGACCCTGGCCGCGTTCTACGTCATTCGGGCGGCCGCGGGGGCGGTGGTGATCGGCGTGGACATCAGCCCCTGGCTGCTCGTGTGCACCACGCTCGGAGCCCTTCTGCTCGGGCTGGCGAAGCGCCGCAACGAACTGTTGACGGTCGATCTCTCGGAGGAGACCCGTCCCATCCTGCGCGAGTACACCGTCGAGATGCTCGACCAGTTGATCGCGATCTTCACCGGGTGCACCCTGGTTGCCTACATGCTGTATACCTTCTCGTCGCACGCGACCGAGCAGCGGCGCCCGATGATGGTGACGATCCCGTTCGTCATATATGGCGTCTTGCGGTTCTTTTACCTGACCCATCGCCAGGGCAAGGGCGGGGATCCCGGCACAGAATTGCTGGAGGACCGGGGCCTGCTGGTGTGCGGGATACTCTGGGCGGTGACGTGCGCGCTCGTGATCCTGCTGACCCGATGAGTCCGGGCATGTACGGGGGCATGGGGCAGCACTGAGGGGCACGGAGGGGCACGGAGGGGCAATGTCGGCCAGGGCGGAGTTTGGGATCTTCGGCGGGAGCGGCTTCTACCAGTTTCTAGAGGATGTGGAAGAGCTGCGAATCCACACTCCCTACGGTCCCCCCAGCGATCGGATCGCCCTGGCAACCCTGGACGGGAGGCGCGTGGCCTTCCTGCCGCGTCACGGCCGCGATCACTCCATCCCCGCTCACACAGTGAACTTCCGGGCGAACATCGCCGCGTTTCACCAGTTGGGGGTCCACACCATCGTCGCGCCTTGCTCTTGCGGCAGCCTGCAGGAGGCCATCCACCCGGGCGATTTTGTGATCCTGGACCAGTTCGTGGATCGGACGTCCGGACGCAAGGACACCTTCTTCGACGGCCCGGTCACCCACCACATCGGCGCCGCGGAGCCCTACTGTGCGCGATGTCGCCGGGCGGCGCTGCAAGCGTGTCGTGAGTTAGGCATTCCCGTCCACGACGGCGGCACGATGGTGGTAATCCAGGGCCCCCGGTTCAGCACACGCGCCGAGAGTAGCTGGTTCACCCGCGAGGGTTGGCACGTGGTCGGCATGACCCAGCACCCGGAGGCGATTCTCGCCCGCGAACTCGGCCTCTGCTACGTGGGGATCGCTCTGGTGACCGATTACGATACGGGGGTCGCCCAGGGGCGGGAGCCGGTCTCGATCGAGGAAGTATTTCGAGTGTTTCGGGAGAACGTCAGTCAGGTGCAGTCGCTCATCCGTGCGACGCTGCCTCTGCTCGATGTTCCTCGTGACTGCACCTGCGCGGAGGAAGCCCGACGCGCTCGGGTGAGTTAGCGCCGGTCGGCCCCGCACACCCCGCTCAGCCTCGAATCACCCGCATGCGATTGCCGAAAGACACCTATACCGTCTACTGGGAAGACGGGGCTGTGCGGATGATCGACCAGCGCCTGCTGCCGGGTCGCTTCGAGGTGCTGGCTCTGAGCGACCACCGCGCAATGGCGGATGCGATCCGCACGATGGCCGTGCGTGGGGCACCTGCGATCGGCGTGAGCGCTGCGTTCGGCCTCGCCCTCGCGGCGCGCGAGCTCGCAGATGCCTCGCCGGAGCGATTCTCAAGCGAACTACGTGCGGCCGCTGAGGAGTTGCGCGGGACGCGCCCCACCGCGGTCAACCTGTTCTGGGCGATTACCCGCGTGATGAATCTGGTCGAAGGGCTGCCCCCCAATCCGGAGGTCGTCGCGCCGGCGATCCTGGCGGAAGCCCAGCGGATGCATGCAGAGGACATCGCCGCCAACCGGGCGATGGGCGCGCACGGCGCGGCCCTGCTGCCGGACGTCGGCGACGTGCTCACCCACTGCAACACAGGGAGCCTGGCCGCCGTGCATTTCGGGACCGCACTCGGGGTGATCCGCGCGGCCTGGGAAGCAGGCAAGCAACTGCACGTGTGGGTCGATGAGACGCGGCCACGCCTCCAGGGGATGAAACTGACGGCCTGGGAGTGCCGCGAACTCGGGATCCCCGCCACGCTGATCGCGGACGGCGCCGCCGGCTGGTTGATGCAGCAGGGCCGGGTGAGCGCGGCGATCGTGGGTGCGGATCGGATCGCCGCCAACGGGGACACGGCCAACAAGATTGGGACCTACACGGTCGCCGTCCTTGCCCGCGCCCACGGAGTCCCCTTCTATGTCGCCGCGCCTCTTTCGACAGTCGACCCGAGCGTCGGGAGCGGCGTTGAGATCCCGATCGAAGAGCGCGATCCCGAAGAAGTGACCCACGCCAACGGGGTTCGACTGGCACCGGAGGGGATAAACGTCTACAATCCCGCGTTCGACGTGACGCCCGCCGAGTATGTCACCGCGATCATCACGGAACGGGGGATCGCCCGTCCACCCTACCTGAAATCGCTTGCCGCCCAGCGCCTTGCCCCGGAGACCCCCGCCTGATGAGCCTCCTCGCCGCCCGCCTGATCCGCGACATCCCAGACTTCCCCCGCGAAGGGATCGTCTTCAAAGACATCACGCCGATTCTCCAGGACGCGCCCGCGTTTCAAGAGGTCACGGATCGGATCGTCGCCTACGGCCGCGGTCACAACGTGGATGCCGTGGTGGGTATAGAGTCGCGGGGATTCATCTTCGGCACCCCCGTCGCACTGGCGCTCGGAGCCGCCTTTGTGCCGGTGCGAAAGCTGGGAAAGCTCCCCGGCGAGACCATCCGGCGCGACTACGCCCTGGAGTACGGGACCAATACCGTCGAGATCCACAAAGACGGTATCCTGCCCGGCCAGCGGGTGCTGATCGTCGATGATCTGCTGGCGACCGGCGGAACGAGCGCCGCCGCCGCCGGGCTCATTGAAGAGTTGGGCGGGGAGGTGGTGGGGCTGGCCTACGTGGTCGAACTCGGGTTCCTGAACGGACGCGCCGCTCTCCCCGGGTACGACATCCTCAGCCTCATCGAGTTCTGATGGTTGGTCGTGCGACGGGATGCTGACCGTATGGTGATTCGATGCTGAGCAGCGAGGCTCTGGCGGAATTCCGGGAGCGGGGGTTCATGGCTGGCCCCCAGGTGTATTCCGATGCCGAGGCGGATCGGCTGTGCGCCCGCCTCGACGCCGTGATGGCGGGCGAGGCGTCGGGTCGGCCCGAGGCGCTGCGAAACATGCTCGGCCACACGGACCAGGTGGTAGTCCAGATCGTGAACATCTGGGAGGCGGATGATCTCTTCCGCGAACACCTCTCCAACCCTATCGTGTGCGCCGCCGTCGCCGAACTGATCGGGGACCCTGTCCTCCGCGTCTGGCACGACCAGGTCCAGTACAAACCGCCGCGCATCGGCGGCCCCACTGTCTGGCATCAAGACCACCCGTACTGGCCGATCATTCAACCCCCGGATCTGGTCTCGGCCTGGGTGGCGTTAGCCGACGCGGACGTGGAGAATGGCTGCATGTGGATGGTCCCCGGGAGCCATCGATGGGGGCCGCACAAAGGCGGCACCATCGGAACGGACCCGGAGACCTTCGACCCGCAACCGGATCTCGCCGCCCTCCCAGCGGGCACGGACGTGACGCCCGTCCCATGCCCGGTGCGGAAGGGGCAGGTGATGTTCCATCACTGCCTCACCTGGCACGGAAGCCCGCCGAACCGCAGCGATCGCGGTCGCCCCGCGATCGCGGTGCACTATATGCCCGGATACACCCGCTACGTCGCCAACCGGACGCACCTGATGGAACACCGGGTCACCTGCGCACCGGGCGAGATCCTGCAGGGGGAGTTCTTCCCGCTGGTGTGGAACGATGGCCCGGTCACCGTCGACCGGGTCGACGCTGCTGGACGAGAGCACCCGCCGAACTCCGACGCCTCGGGCGGCGGACGTAGCTGATCAAGGAGAGCCTGGAATGTCTGCCCCCATCGCACCCCTGTCTCTCGGTGTCTGCAGTTGGTCGTTGCAGGTCACCAGCGTGCCCCAACTCCGGGGATTCCTTGACGACCTGGGTGTAAACGTCATCCAGATCGCCTGCGGGGATCCCGTCCACGCCTCCTGGGACGAAGGCGACGCCCTGCCGGCCGCGGCCGTCGCTGCCGGATTCCAGATCGGCGCAGCCATGCTCGGCTTCCCCGGTGAGGACTACACCACGCCGGAGACGATCAAGCAGACAGGCGGCTTCGGCGACCCGGGCACTCGCGTGGAGCGCCTGGAACGGCTGCAGTGGGCGGTGGACCGCACGGTTGCCCTGGGCGTGAACCTGCTGACCCTGCATGCCGGCTTCCTGCCCGAACCAGACGATGCCGGCCGCGGTGCCTTCCTCGATACCCTCGGTCGCGCCTCGGCCATCGCCGCCGAGCGGGGGGTCACGCTGGGATTCGAGACCGGTCAGGAGACCTCGGATCTGCTCCGGCGAACCCTCGACGACCTGGCCTGTCCAAACCTGAAAGTCAACTTCGACCCCGCCAACATGCTGCTCTACGACATGGGGGATCCAATCCGCGCCATCGAGATACTCGGTCCCGATATCGTCAGCGTGCACGCCAAGGACGCCAACCGGCCGACCATCCCCGGTGCCTGGGGTGAGGAAGTGCCGCTCGGACAGGGGCAGGTGGGGATGGTCGCGTTCATCGATGCACTGAAGAAGGTGGGGTACACCGGTCCTCTGGTCATTGAGCGCGAAGTCGGCACACAGCGCCACCGCCTGGAAGATTGCCGGTACGGTCTCGGGGTGCTTCGGGACGTGCTGTCCCGGTGAATTCGGAAGGCTGGGGGCGGCGGTGAACATCTACGAGTTCGTGGGCGGCGCGGAGACGTTTCATCGGCTCGTGGAGCATTTCTACGCAGGCGTGGAGGAGGATCCGCTGCTGCGGCCGCTTTATGTGGAGGCTGACCTGGCTGGCGCGCGAGAGCGCTTGGCGCTCTTCCTGATTCAGTACTTCGGGGGACCGGACACCTACACCGAGCAACGAGGCCACCCCCGGCTGCGGATGCGGCATCTCCCCTTCGCCATCGGCATCCCGGAGCGGGACGCCTGGTTGCGACACATGCGTGCAGCCCTGGTCAGGACCGCTATCCCCGAGCCTGCTTTCGGGGTGATGGATGGCTACTTCACCCGCGTCGCCGACTTCATGCGCAACTCCTGATCCGGCCCGCGCTGGCTTTCCGGAATCCTAATCACGAGGATTTCGAAGTTCCGGCGCTTCGAACGCAGGAAATCCGGGAACACTCTTCGAAGAGCGTTTCATTCCGCCCTGCTTCGTCCCCCGATCCTCGAGGTTTTCGCATGCGAGCTTTTCTCTACGCCTGTTCAGGCCTGGTCGCCTCCACGGCGCTGCTGGCCGCCGTTGCTGCACCCGTCGGCGTGAAACCACACCCGGGCCAGGGGATCTATAAGGAAAAGTGTGCGGCGTGCCATGGCCCCAACGGCAAACCTGTGGTGCCGAATTCCCCTGATTTCTCTACTAAGGCCTATCTAAAGAAGGCTACTCTGGCCAAGATGGTCAAGGTAGTCACAGACGGGGCCGGCACGATGCCCGCTTACAAGGCGCAATTGAAGCCCGCAGAGATCAAGACTGTCACGGCCTACGTGCGCACACTCGCCAAGTAGTCGCGTCCCGACTGATCCACCCAGCCAGCGGAGCCGGCTGTTGATTCCCGCCGACTCCCGCCGTCCTGTCTGTTCCCTCGGGATTCCGATATGCCAGCCATCCAGTGGCCATTCAAACAACTGACGCGCCACGGGATCGCCCTGCTGATCGCTGCGACCGTGGCCGGAGTCATGGCCCTCGAACCGCGAACTCCGGCGGGTGGATCGGAGCAACCGCAGCCCGCAGCGCCGGCGCCGGCTCCCGCAAAGGGTAAGCCTGCCAGGCCCGATCCCGATGCACCCGGTCCCGAAGCCGAGGTGATCGGCAGCAGCTTCTGCGGCACGCCCGCATGCCATGGTGCTCTGGTGGAAGCGGCGGAACGCGTACGCCACACGCAGTGGACGGCCGACGTGAAGTTCAAGGATGCTGCCGGCTGCGAGGTCTGCCACGGCCCCGCCAGCGACCACGTCGGCGATCCTGACAAGCGCAAGATCTACCGGTTCTCCGTGCAAACCGCGGAGAATAGCCGTCGCATCAACGATGCGTGCCTGAAGTGCCACCAGAAGGTCGTCGAACGACAACACTTCACCAGCGCCGCGCACAGCCGTGCCGACATGAGTTGCGCAACCTGCCACGAGGTGCACTACCATCTGGGCACGCCCTACCTCCTTCGGCTGCCAGGAGTCGGCGGCCCGGCCGGTCGGCCGACCTCGGCACGCGATGCCCGGCGTCCTCCTTCCCCACCCGATCCGGCTCCGGCGGCTCCAGCCGACCCTTCCGCTCCAGATCCGCCCGCTCGTCCTTCCCGGCTCGGACTAGCCGCCCAGACGCGCGTGCCGGCCCCGGAGTTGCGGTCAAGCTTCCCCAGGATCGCGGGTGCGGTCACCGAGGAGCAGGCAATCAACGAGGTTTGTTCGTCCTGCCATCGGCGGCAGTTGACCGAGGCTCGCCTCCTTTCACACCATCCCATTCTTGAGGGGCGGCTGAAGTGCACCAGTTGTCACGATGCCCACCGCGGCGATCAGGAGCGGGCACACTCACGCGGCGGCGTCTCAGACACGTGCCTGAAATGCCACGAGCAGCACCGTGGACCCTTCCGCTTTGAGCACGACCCGGTGAAAGCGGGGGGACTCGGAGATTCGTGCATGGAGTGTCACCGGGCGCACGGCTCGCCCAATCGTGCACTCACCACCCAGTTCAGCCGGGGGCTGTGCGTTCAATGCCACACCGACATCCAGCGCGACCCACCTCACCGGGCTCGAACAGGGGACTGCTGGCGGTCGGGCTGCCACGTTGCCGTGCATGGCTCAAATCACTCTCGGTTCCTTTTCCGGTAATGACTCTGAAACTCAGACGATGGCTGGCGTTGGGGGGGGCTGCGCTCACGCTTGGGGCAGTGCCCGGTCTCGCGGCCCCGGACGGGGTGCCCGACGGCGACTCGCTGACAGTGGTGCCGGGAGCCTCTGGGACAGCGGCTGACCCCGTTCCGCCCGGCATGCCGCCGGCAACTACTCCCGAGAAGCCCGCAGGCGGGGCGGAGAAGAAGCCGCCCGCGCCGCCGAGGCCGGTCGAGCTCATCCTCGCTCCGGCGTTCGGGCACGACGACCTGACTGGGAGTCGCGCTGAATTCAGCCGGTATCAGCGGTTGCCCCGCGGGTTTTATCTCGGCCTGCTCCAGGCGCTGCGCAAGGACGAGAAAGGCGCAGTGCTCCAGCAAATCTGGTGGCGCAACCTCGGAGAGAGTGACCAGAAGGGTTACCTGGATCTGACATCGCAGCGATATCCGGCGTACCTGCGGCTCTGGCGCGACACCACAGACTTCTTCGGCGACCCCAGGTCCGGTGACGGACGATACTCCCAGCGCGACAACACGCGCATTCGGCTGAAGGCGGAGTCGGCGGGGCCGGGCCCGCTCGGCACCTTCCAGTTCTGGGAGCAACGCGAATCGATACCCGAACTGCTGCGGCTTGCGCCCCAACCAGGTGTGGGCTTTACCTCCCGCGACTACGACTTCCTCGGGGTGATCCCTGTGGGCAAAGGGACGGTGCGGTTCGAGCCGCGCTTCAGGGACACCACCAGTACGATCGGCCGCACGCCGAGCAGCTCCAGCTCCTGGCTGGGGGGCGAGATCCTGTACCCGATCACGGATCGAGCGGACCTGACGGCCGGTTTTCAACAGGTGCGCACCGCCGTCGATGGGCGCGAAGACGCCACCTGGAACATCTTGCGGACTCGGGGCCGTTTCCGTGGGGACGGAGGCCTGCTGGTGGAGGCGTTTTTCCGACAGCAGACGGCGGACCTCCCATTCACTTTGACCTCCTATGCCGAACGCAACAGCATCGTCGGTCTGGATGCCGCCGTGTCGCCCCTGCGCCGGGTGACCCTGCGAGGAGGGCTCTACCGAGAGGACATCCGGTACAACCGGGGCTATTCCGGCGGGACCGATGACGCATCCTGGCTGGGGGGCTGGATGCACTTCCGCGCCTCAGATCCGGAACGGTGGTCGCTCAACATCCGGTTCGACGATCGCGGATTGGATGGCGCACCCATCACCACCATCCCCGGGCTGACTTCCCGAGATTCCCTTTTCTACTCACGCAACACACGCGTGGACACGCGGCTCGACTACTTCCCGTTCCCCCGACTGAGCACCTACCTTGACTACCTCTGGCAGTGGCGCAGCAACGACGAGAGAGAAACCAGAGTCAGCCTGAACAGCTTCAGTCTCGGGGCGGTGTCACCGCTCAGCGATCGATTGGTCGCCACGCTCGAGTACTCGCAGCAGCGTTGGGACGGCAGCACGGCTCCGCTTCGCAGCGGACCGGGTGGTCCCGCGGGTGATCTGCCTCCCCGCTTGTTCTTCAGCGATGGTCGGGTGCTCACCGCCGGGCTGGACTACCGGCTCTCCCCCCGGTCTTCACTCGACCTCACCTACAACCAGTACTCATCGACCGGCGGGCAGTCCAGCCGGGATTACTTCGCCGTGCTACAGTACCGTCGCGATGTGGGCCCGTCCCTCTACTACTCCGTTGGGTACCAGTACGAGAATTTCCGTGATGCCCGTCGCAAAACCAGTTTCACCGCCTTCCCCTTCATCCTGCAAGTCGGCTATCGGAAAGAATTCCGGTAGCCGATATCCAAAGAGGTCTTGAAATGACGAAGAAACCGTTCCGTGTTGCCCCCCGCCGCTGGTTATGGCTCCTTGGAGTCATCCCGATCGCCAGCAGCGCCTATTCCATCGCCGCACAGCCCGGTCCCACGGCCGCCGGCGAGGCAAAGTCGCGGATCAAGGCGCGTCAGCGTCCCCGGCCCGGATCCGTCATCTTCAACGACCAGTCTCCTCGCCCGACGAACAACAACCTGGTGAACTCCACGTATGTGGGCTACCAGGTCTGCGCCGGTTGCCATGGGAGATTGACGAGTACTCGCCCGAGTCACACCATCATCGATGAGTGGGAAGCCCCGAGCAACTTCCACTCCAAGGACGCGACGAAGCTGGGGTCGAGCGGTACCACCAACGTCTACACACGGACGGTTACGGACGGCGAGGCGGTGGACGGCACGAAGAGCTGCGGCACCTGCCACAGCACCGGCGCCCCCACGATCCAGGAGCCGCAGACGGCCAGCCGCGGCGGATTTGATCCGAGCGTTCCCTACAACGACGTCGTCCGGAACCACCTCTTCCTTCGTGTGCAGTGCGAGAATTGCCATGGGCCGGGAAGCAAGCACGTGCTCAGCGGCGGGGATATCCGTCGCATCAACCGGGTTCCGGATCCGAAGCAGACTTGCTGGAACTGCCACGCCAGCACCCCGAACGAAAAGGGCAACCCTCTGATTGGACCTACCTCGGACGAGACAATCGCAAAGTACGGCTCCTCGCTCGGTCGCTCCCACAATGCCGGCGTCATGGTTACGGGGCAGGGAGGATTCGAGTACGAGGGAGAGGACTACTCACAGGGTCACTCCCAGGCCCACTCGAGGATCAGGACCACGTGCGTCACCTGCCACACTGCCCGCGACCCGAGGTCGCCTATCCTTGACCACTCGAGCCTCGTGCCGAAGATCACGGCGTGCCGCAGTTGTCATACGGATGCCCGACGAGTTGCCGATCTGGACAGTTGGGCCTATCTGAACACGCGGCGTTCCACGATTCGGCAGTTGCTCATCCAACTTGGCGGAGCGACATCCTCCGGCGATCCGGACAACAACGCCGCTGGCGGACTCCTGGGGAACGCGGCTGACAAGACGAGCGTGGAGTACAAGCGGGCACGCTGGAACTATTCGTTGGTGATCAACGACGGCAGTTTGGGAGTGCACAACTACGATTACGCGCTCGAACTTCTGCTCTCAAGCATCACACATGCGCCGGCGCAGGTCGTGCCCTGATAAATGGCCACGTGGCGGGGGGACATTTCAGGCTCCCCGCCACGCGCAGCACGAGCCTCCGGGCAGGGAGAAGATCCGCATGAAGCGACCTCGTCCATCACTGAAGTACTTGCAGGTCACCCGACCCACCCAGGTCGGGCTAGGGGTCTGCGTTGTTGCTGGCCTGGCCATGTTCGGCAACCTCCCACGGGCGCAAGCGCTGGCGGGCGATGTGGAGCGGGGCAAGGCGGTGTACGCCGCCCGTAAGTGCTCCATCTGCCACACGCTCGAAGGCAAAGGCGGAAGGGTCGCCGGACCGCTGGATGACGTGGGCAAGCGCTGGACGGCGGAGAAGATGATCGCCTTCCTGACGGCTCCATCGAGCGTAAACAAGCGCTCCGCCATGCCTCCGACACGCGCCTCTGCCGACGAGATGCAGGATCTGGCCGCCTATATGCTTTCGCTGGGCGGTGCCGCGCCGAAGGGGACGGCGCAGGAGCCGAGCATCGCCTGGGGACAGCAACTCTTTGCCTCGAAGCACTGCTTCCACTGCCATCGGGTCGCGGGCAAGGGAGGGCGTCTCGGGCCGGCGTTGGATGACGCGACCGTCGTCAAGCGCAGCCGCGAGTTTCTGACCGAACACTTCAAGAACCCGGCCACGGCCACACCCCGGTATGCGATGCCGTTCATTGAGGTCAGCGAGCCGGAGAAGCAGTCCCTTCTGTACTTCATGGAGTCGCTGAAGCCGGGCGGAGCTGCACCGGTCATAGCTCTGCCGTCGCCGGCAGAGGTAACAGGAGGCCCTACCGTCGCCGAGGGCGAGGCGCTGTACCACGCGGCGGCTTGCTACAACTGCCATGCTATCGGCGGAGTGGGCACACACGCGGGTCCCGCCCTGGACGACTTCGGCGTCAGTGGCCGGAAGCCGGAATGGCTGGTTCAGCACTTCCAGGCACCGGACCAGGTCGCGCCCGGCACGACCATGCCGGTGGTGCAGGGGACGGAGCGCCAGATCCAGTCGCTTTCTCTTTACATGATGTCGCTAAAAGCCGCCATGAAGCCCTCGCGGGAGTTGGGGCAGAAGGTCTACGCTCAGCAGAACTGCGGGTACTGCCACGCGGACGCCGGGAAAGGGGGAAGATCCGGTCCAAGCCTGGTCACCCTCAAGGAGCCGCGGACGGATGCCTGGGTTCTGCAGCACCTGCGGGATCCGGCGGGGGTGGTGCCCAACACCACCATGCCCCGCATTTGGGGCGCGGACTGGGAGCTGCAGTCCCTCCTGGAGTACCTGAAGTCGATCCGGCAGGGTTAACCACCCTGCCGCCCAGCAGAGTCCGACGAGTCCGACGAGTCCGACCAGTCCGATCACCCCGATCAGTCTGACCAGTCAGACGAATTGCTCCAGACTCAAGGGATGATCGACCTCACAGGCTCAGCAACCTATCGTGCGCTGGAGTTCTCGCTGCGGGCGAGGATACCGCTGGTCGCGCTGGTGACTCACGAAGAAGCCCGCGCCGAGCAGCGGTTCTTGAAGCCGCTTGCCGACGCGTGGCGCGGCGGGGAGTTGTATCTCTGGTCCTGCACGCGCGGCTTCGAGTCGTACCCCGGGCCGGATGGCTCAGTGGCGCAGCGCTACTCGGCGCCCGACCCGCATTCTGCGCTTGAGTTTGTGGCAGGGTACGATCAACCCGCCCTGTTCGTCCTCCGGGACTTCCATCACTATCTGGACAACCCGTCTGTGGTGCGCCGAATCCGCGACCTGGCGCGGTCCCTGCCTCACTCGGGAAGTCAGATCGTCTTCCTCGGCCCCGGCTTTTCGGCTCCCGATGATCTGGAAAAGGACGTGGAGTTGGTCGACCTCCCGCCACCCGGACGGGAGGAACTCTCGGAATTGCTCTGCTCGGTCTCCACGGCGCTCGGTGCCGCTGCGACGGCGGATCTGACGCCCGAGGGGCGCGAGCGGCTGCTTCGGGGTGCCTTCGGGTTGACGCTGGGAGAGGCGGAGGCGGCGTTTGCGAGGATGCTGGTGGCGCACGGAGGCCTGACGGATGCCGGGCTGAGCCACTTGCTGGACGAAAAGCGCCAGATCATCCGGCGATCCGGAATCCTCGAGTTTTGCAACTCGGAGGAAGGATTGGAGGATGTCGGGGGCCTCTCCGGGTTGAAGCAGTGGCTCCAACGGCGCGAAGCCGCGTTTACGGAAGAGGCAAAGGAGTTCGGGCTCCCTGCTCCCCGCGGCGTGCTGATCCTGGGCATCCAGGGCTGCGGCAAGAGTCTCACCGCCCGGGCACTCAGCCGCCAGTGGGGACTCCCGCTGCTGCGGCTGGACATGGGCCGCATCTTCGGTCGGTTTGTGGGACAGAGTGAAGCTGCCATGCGACGAGCGATACGCTCGGCCGAGGCCGTGGCTCCAGCGGTGCTCTGGATCGACGAGATCGAGAAGGGATTTGCCGGCTCCACCGTGGAGTCCCACGACAGTGGCGTCAGCGCCCGCGTGTTGGGGACGTTTCTCACCTGGCTGCAGGAGAAGACGGCGCCGGTGTTTGTGGTGGCCACCGCCAACCAGATCCGCACTCTACCTCCGGAGTTACTCCGCAAGGGCCGCTTCGACGAGCTGTTCTTTGTGGATCTCCCGGGGCCGGCAGACAGGGTCGAGATACTCGCCGTCCACCTGCGCAAGCGGTCCCGAAACCCCAGCGACTTCGATCTGCCAGCCCTCGCCGAGCGGCTGGACGGCTTTACCGGTGCTGAACTGGAGCAGGTTGTGTTGGAGGGTCTCTACGCGGCATTCGCGGACGGGCGGCGTCTGCTCCGCGACACGGACTTACTGGAAGGCGCCGCCGGAATTGTGCCCCTCTCGCGCACGTTGAAGGAGACCATTCACGCCATGCGGACCTGGGCGGAGGGGCGGGCTCGTCCGGCAGGTCCTTGACCGCCCCCAAAACTCCATCTCCGCACAGGGCCTTTGTCTTGACGGCGGAGGGCGCGGACGAAAGAATCAATGTGGGAGCGTGTTCGGGATGGTGATTCACGAGCGGAAGTTGACGTCGGAGCAACGGCAGCGCGAGTTCGATGAGTTGGTGCGGCTGCACGGTGCAGCCTTGCGTCGACATGCCCTCCGCTGCGCACGTGATCCCGACGAGGCGGACGATCTGATGCAGGAGAGCCTCATCGACGCCTTCCGCTCCCTCCACCGCTTCCGGCCGGGCTCACACTTCGTCGGCTGGGTTGCGCGCATCATCAGCAACAACCAGATCGACCGGGTTCGCCGTCGCCGGGCGATGTGCGGCGCGCTGACGGAAGCGGCGAGGCGCGATCCGGACCAGGGGATCGTCGATCCCGAGCAGGATGTCGTCGACGCCGACATACCGTCCGAATACCGGCAGGCGCTGGCCACGCTCCATCCGGAGCAGCGCCTCACGGTCGAGCTGTGCGATCTCGGTGAGGCCACGTACGTTGAGGCGGCGGCCTGGATCGATTGTCCGGTTGGAACGATTCGGTCCCGGCTTCACCGTGCACACAAGGCTCTTCGGCGCATCCTGGGAGACCTGACCGCCCCCGTCGTCGAGAGCGCAGTGGCTCCAGGTTCCTCGCGGCGAGACTTCCTTCGGTTCGGGACGGCCGCGGCTGCCACGGCGGCACTGGGACCGCTGAACCCGGTCACGGCCGACCAGGCCATCCATGTCTGGGCGGAGGGTCCAGGGTCGGACGCCCCGGTCGCCGAGCTGCGGCGCTGGGCGCGGGCAGATCGGTTGGAACTCCACCAGGGCTTGCCGGCGCAGGGGGATGTCGGGGTGCTGGTTCTCTCCCTCGCCCAGCCTCCCGCGAGGGAGACGTGGGCGGCGCTGGCCTCTGCCCTGCGTCGAGGAATGGGAGTCATCCTGCTCGGCGACGGCCCGCGGTCTCTCTTGCATGCGCTGCTCGGTCCCGGGGAGAGCGATCGCCCCGGCGTGCGACGGGCGGCCGCGCCACGCGTGACGGCGCCACGGCACCCCCTCGCCGCCGCAGTGAGTGATGCCACAGTCCTCGCCCCGAGCGATGACCCCCTGCCGGGACTGGCGCAACCGCCCAGCCGTGTCATCACCGAAGCCCAGTTTGAGGACCCCGAGGCTGTGGCCGCCCAGTGCCTGGTGTGGCAGCTTGGGCAAGGGCGACTGTGTTGGTACCGGCCTTGCGACGCCCGCCGGTTGGACGAACCTGCGCGTCACTTCCTGCGCCGGAGCCTGCGGTGGCTTTCAGGTGGTTAGCCCCGCAACTTACGCGGCCGCCGCACGGTCCAACCGCTAGTCCCGCACCCGCCCCGGGGAGGCCCTGATGCCGATGGTCCGCCTGATCCGCCGCTTGCTCATCGCTCCGTTGCTCGTGCTGTCCGCAGGACTTCCGGTGCTCGCGGAGCCGTCGTTCACCCCCACGGGGCGCGTGGTGCTGCGCGCGGACGCGGCCAGCCCGGAGCAGACGCCGAGAGACTGGATCGCGTTCCTGGCCGAGGTCGGCGGCTCGCTTCGGCAGGGGGACGAGTTGACTTCCGAAACGCCGCGTCTGCTGTTGCTGAAGGACGGCACGCTGATCTGGCGCGAAGAGCGCTCGCCTGCTGTTGGAGCCGCACGTGACCCAAACGCCTGGCGACTGGCAACCCTCTCACCCGAGCGGCTGGCGAGTGTCCAGGAGGCGATCCGCGCCACAGGGCTGTTTACGGTCCGCGGTGCCGCCACGCCCTCTGGTCGCCCAGGGCCCAGGAGGGTGATCGTGGGGGCGCAGTTGGACGGCAAGCTGCGGATGGTGGAGTCGACAGTTGGACAATCGTCCGGCGCACAGGCTCCGCCCTTGCTGCGAGCGGCCTCCGCGGTTCAGTCGGCGCTGCTGGGGTTGCGGACGGTGCCCTCCACCCGCTTCCGTCCCGACGTCATTCGCGTGGGCTTCTTCGACGGAGGGGCCGTCGGCAAGGCGGGGATCTGGCCGCTCGAACGCCCCCCGGTGGATTCGTCCCGGGGTTACCAGTACTTTCAGGGTCGAGAAGCGGAAGCCGTGATCGAGTTGCTGGCCCGCTACGATCGAGTTCAGGCGGGCCCCGCGCGGTTCCTCGCCGATTGGGCACCCGCCATTCGTATCCCGACCATGTCGGATGGAGTGTCCGAGGCCGCCGCGGGATGGCGGGCTGAGGAGCCCGGCTCCATTCAGATCCGTTGGGACGGCGGCGGCGCAAGGCCGCTGCCCGCCCTCTGGCTCGTCAGTAAGCGACCGGCTCCGGTCGTGCCCGGACGAGCCTTCGCCGTTGTCGGCCCACTGCCCCCCGCGATGTGCACTCAACTGCATGCCTGGGTGGTCGCCGCCATGGCTGATGAGGCGCGGGATCGATCCATCGCCCAGGACGGCTACACCTTCGCCTTCGAGCAGGGCCCGCGCCCGATTGCCGGCGGTCGCCTCTCCCGCCTGGGTTCCGCGGGCGTGATGGAGAAACTCATCGCGGTCCTGGAGAGATCGCCGAAACCCGACGCGGCGCTCCTGGGCACGCTGCGGGAGGCGGTCAGACTCCTCCGCTCCAGGTAGTCGCGCCCATGCGCCTCGCCGTCACGGCTGACCTGCACTGGGGGCACCATCCGGCGGGCGACGCAGCCACGCTCCAGCTTGTTCGGCAGGTCGAGTTGCTCGCGCCGGAGGTATTGCTTGTCGCGGGGGATGTGGGCGAGGGCCGCCGCTTCGCGGAGTGTCTGAACCTCTTTACCCACCTGCCGTGCCGGCGATTGGTGATGCCGGGTAACCATGACCTGTGGACGCGCGAGCCGAGCCCGGCCTCGCTCGTGCTCTACGAATCCACCCTCCCCGAGCGCGCGTCGGAGCTCGGCTGGCATTACCTGGACCACGCGCCGTGCGTCCTGGGTCGGGAAGCCATCGTCGGGACCATCAACTGGTACGACTACTCCTTCGCGGATCCGGGGATCCTCTCTGACTACCCCGACGCCGGCCGGATGTACCGCCGAAAGCTCTTCCCCGGCGGGCTTCACAACGACGGTCGGTATGTAAATCTCGGACTGACGGACGAGGAATTCACAGCGTATGTGGTGGATCGGGTCCGAGGGCAACTGGCTGCGCTGCCGGCGGACGTCGAACGTGTTGTCCTCGCTGCACACCACCCCCCATTGGAGGCGCTGTTTTATCCCGGCCCGGTCCGCGGAACCATCGGCAGATTCTGGCTCGCTTATACGGGAAACCGGGCGATGCAGGATCTTGTGTTGGCCGAGGAACGGATCTGTTACGTGCTGTGCGGCCACACGCACGCTGCCGTGGAAGCGAGGGTCGGCCAACGGGTCTGCTGGAACGTCGGCGGCGACTATCCCTGGAAGCGGCTGCTGCTGATCGACACGGACTCTGGGGAGTCCGCCGCGTGGGAGTTCGGCCGGTAATCTACTCGATGCCGAAGAGGTCAGGGCTCATGCGCTGGATATAACGCATCACCTTCGCCTCGTCCTCCGGGCTGATGCGGGCCTGGTTTTTGCCCGCCATGCGGTGGACGATGTTTGGCCAGTCCTTCATCGGATACCGGTTGCGGTACATGATCCCGATGCCGTGGCAGTTCTCGCATCCCTTCAGGAAGGTCATGTGATCATCCTTCTCCTGGGGAGTGCCGTTCTGGCCGTGGAGATAACTCAGGTAGTGGAAGATGTGCTGGCGATCCTCGAGAGGGATGTTCGCCTTCGGCTTGAGCGCCATGGCGCCGATGACGCCCTGCCACTCGAACAGTGTCTTCTTCGCCTTCGTCACGCGACCAGCGTCGTGGCACCGGGTGCAGTTCTTGACGAACCGTCGATAGCCGTCGCGGATTTCGAATGGCAGGGCTCGGATCTCCGGGGGCAGGTCGTTGTTGTTCGCCTGTTGAGTCTGCTCAACCTGGAACGCGCCTGCGGCACCCGCGAGGATCAGCGGCAGCAAGACGCAGAGCCCCGCCAGACGAGAGAGCCCGGCGTGCGAACGTCGGATATTCGGAGGCGTGCAACCCATTGACCTATTCTGGCGCAGGACTGACCCGGGGGTAAGCTTCGAAAGACTGAGTTCATCTAGAGCTTGGCGCCCGCCGCACGCACGATCTCAGCGGCAACCTGCTCCGGGTTCAGCTCGGCTGTGTCGACGCGGTGCGTGTAATACGCCGGGTCATGGAAGTCGATGCCGTAGAGCCTCAGAAACTTGGCAGTGTCCGCCGCGTCACGCTCGGAAATGCGCATCCGGGCTTCGTCCAGGCCGCGCTCGCTTTCCCGACCGACCAGCCGCTGCGCGCGGACCTCGAGCGGACAATCGCAGAACACACGCAGCGCATCGGGCATATTGCGGGCAAGGTAACCGACCAGCCGCGCTTCCGCGATGAGGCAGTTCCCCTCCGCGAGCAGTTGATACATGTGGGCATCTGCGCCGCGATGGTCCGCGTCGCTGAACGCGGAGATCTCTTGCGGGTCGAGTCCCCTTAGGGCGCAGTATTCGCGAAAACGGGCCCCCGTGCTCTCCACGTGCCAGGGCTCCCCCAGCATCGCACGGACCCTTTGTGCCGCCGTGGACTTCCCACTCACAGCATCGCCGGCTATGCAGATGATCCTCTTCATGAACGACGGCTCCATGGGCGGCGGCGGCGACGGTACCGGGTTATACCTCTGGTTCGAGGCCGAGGGGCGAACTCGTGCCTGTCAAACCAGGAATGGAGCCGGCGGTTGTCGAAGGATGCCCGCGGGCGCGGCCCCGGGGCCGCCCGGACGGCGAGGGATTGAACGTGCAGATCAATGCATTCTGGTTGATGCTCGGCGCTCTGGGCGTCTACGCCATAGCCTACCGTTACTACAGCGGCTTCCTGGCGCGAAAGGTGATCGTCCTCGATGACTCCCGGGTGACGCCCGCGCACCGGTTCAACGACGGACAGAACTATCACCCCACCAACAAGTGGGTGTTGTGGGGCCACCACTTCGCCGCGATCGCGGGGGCCGGCCCCCTCATCGGTCCGGTGCTGGCCGCCCAGTTCGGCTACATGCCGGGCCTCCTGTGGTTGGTGTTCGGCGTCTGCATCGGCGGTGCCGTCCAGGATTTCATCATTCTGGCTGCTTCGGTGCGGCGAAACGGCCGATCGCTGGCGGAGATCGCGAGATCCGAGATCAGCCCCTTGAGCGGCTCGGTGGCGATGATCGCGATCCTCTTCATCGTCATCGTGGCTCTCGCCGTGCTTGGATTCGTAGTGGTGAACGCGCTGGCAGAGAGCGCCTGGGGCATGTTCACGATTGCGGCGTCGATCCCGATCGCCCTCTTCATGGGGCTCTACATGTACCGGTTCCGAAAAGGACGGGTGGCGGAAGCGTCGGCGATCGGTGTGTCTCTCCTGATCCTCTGCGTCGTGCTTGGGGCCCAGTTTCAGCCGGGCGGTTTCCTGCACGCCTTCGCCCCCATGTTCACCCTCGACAAGCCGGCGATCACCACGTCCATGGCGATCTACGGGCTGATAGCCTCCGTTCTGCCGGTGTGGATGCTGCTCTGTCCCCGAGACTACCTGTCGAGCTACATGAAGGTCGGCACGGTCTTTCTGATCGTGGGGGCGGTACTGATCATCCGCCCGACGGTGCAAGCTCCCGCGTTTTCATCGTTCATCGGCGGCGGAGGACCGCTCGTCCCCGGTCCGTTGTTCCCGTTCGTATTCATCACCATCGCCTGCGGTGCCATCTCCGGCTTCCACGCTCTCGTCTCCAGTGGGACCACTCCCAAGATGATTGACCGTGAGGGCCAGTGCCGGGCTATCGGCTATGGGGCGATGCTGATGGAGAGCCTGGTGGGAGTGACGGCGCTCATCGCGGCGAGCTCGCTCTACCCGGCGGACTATTTTCAGATCAACCTGAAGCCCGAGGTCTTTGCGGGGCTCGGGCTAGACGGGGCCCACCTCTCCGAACTGGCGGCGCTCGTCGGTGTCGACAACCTCGCCGGCCGAACCGGCGGCGGCGTGTCGCTGGCCGTGGGGATCGCGCAGATCTTTGGGAACGTCCCCTGGCTGAAGGGGGCGATGAGCTACCTCTACCACTTCGTGATCATGTTCGAGGCGCTCTTTGTCCTCACCACGATCGACACGGGCACGCGCATTGCCCGTTTCCTGGTTCAGGAGTTCGCCGGGAGGTTGCCGAAGGCTGGAGCCGCCAGCACGGCGGCCGGCCTCGCCTGGCCCGCGACCGGAGCGGTGACCATCGGGGCTGTGGCCGCGCTCTGGCCATTGATCACGGGTGCTTCGACGCCGCCAGTCGTGGTTTGGGTCGGAGCCGGCCTACTCGTGGCGGGGGCGCTGGTGCTCGCGGTGCACCCGCGCATCGGCAAAGCGGAGTGGATGCCCGGCACGATCGCCGCCAGTGTTCTGGTCTGCGCCGGATGGGCGTACTTTATCTACACCGGCACCATCCAGACGCTCTGGCCGATGTTCGGCGTGGCCAACCAGTTACTCGCCATCGTGGCCCTGACGGTGGGCACCACCGTCCTGATCAACGAAGGCCGGAGCCGCTACGCCTGGGTGACCCTGGTGCCGATGACGCTCGTCGGCATCACCACGGTCACCGGCGGTGTGATGAGCATCAAGGACAACTTCCTCAAGCTGGCGTTCGCGAACAAGGCGCCGGGGGACCAGGTGAAGGGCTTCCTGAACGCGGGGCTTACGTCGATCATGCTCGTCTGCGTCGTGCTCATCCTGGCGGATGCGATCCCGCGATGGATCCGGCACTGGTCCGCGGGCCGAAGTGAGACAGCCGCACTCCTCGAAAGCAGCCTCGTCGCCGCGGAGCCGTCGGGGTAGCCCCAGGGCGAGAAGGAAGCACTCCCCCCCGGCGGGAAGTACAGGCGGTGGCGGGCGCGGTGGCCCGGCTGGGGAGCTCTTGATGGCGTCGGGTCGGGTGCAGAGCGCGGGGCGGATCACGCGTCAACGGCAATGGTCGGGCGTCGCCTTTGCGCTGCCGTCGATCATGGGGCTGCTCTGGTTCACCGCGTATCCGGTGCTTGCGTCGCTCTACTACAGCTTCTGCAGCTACCCCGTGCTGAAGCCGGCCAGGTGGATCGGCACGGCCAACTACGAGCACCTCGCACGCGACCCGCTTCTCTACACGTCGCTCGGGAACACGCTCTACTACGCTGCCTTCGCGGTGCCGCTCGGCATACTCCTCGCCCTGGCCCTGGCACTGCTCCTGAACACGGGCGTCCGGGGCCTGGCCGTCTACCGCACCTGCTTCTACGTTCCGTCGGTGGTGCCTATCGTCGCCAGCGCCGTGCTCTGGGTCTGGCTGCTCAACCCCCAGAATGGGGCCGTCAATGACGTGCTCCGAATGTTCGGCGTTCCAAAACCGCCGGGCTGGTTTCAGGATCCCGACTGGAGCAAGCCGGCGATCATCCTCTGGAGCCTGTGGAACGTGGGCGGCGGGATGGTGATCTTTCTGGCGGCGCTTCAGGATGTGCCGAGGGAATTGCACGAGGCGGCCAGCCTGGATGGTGCTCGCGGATGGGACTGCTTTCGCCACGTCACCATTCCGTTCATCAGCCCGCAGATTCTGTTCATCCTGATCATGGGGCTCATCGGCGCCTTCCAGTTCTTCACACCGGCCATGGTGATGACCAACGGCTCGGGCGGGCCGGTCGACTCCACCACCTTCTACAGCCTCTACCTGTTCAACAAGGCGTTCAGCGACTTCAAGATGGGGTATGCCTGCGCCATGGCCTGGGTGCTGCTGCTCCTGGTGCTCATCGCGACCGGATTGGTGCTGAAGAGCAGTGCTCGGCACATCTACTACGCCGGAGCCGAGTCGTGACGGCCGCGCCCGCGACTCTGATGGGTCGACGCCGACGGCTGAACCGGCAGATCGTGCTGCACACGGCTCTCTGCGGCCTCAGCCTCATCTTCCTGATCCCCCTCTACTGGCTGATCAGTTCGTCCTTGAAGACGGACTCACAGCTCCACGCCTGGCCGCCTGTCTGGTTGCCGCGTCCGGTCACCCTGGAACACTACCAAAAGGGCCTGGCGGCCATTCCCTTTCTGCAGATGCTCGGGAATACGCTGACCGTGGCGCTGCTTTCCGTTTTGGGGACGGTGCTCTCCTCCTCGCTGGTCGCTTTCAGCCTCACGGCCGGCAGGTGGCGTGGGCGGGACGCGCTCTTCTACACCCTGCTGGCGACGATGATGCTGCCCGGTCAGGTGACGATGGTGCCGATCTTCGTTCTGTTCGCGAAGATGGGCTGGGTAGACACGCTGGCGCCGCTGATCGTGCCGCATTTTTTCGGCAGCGCCTTCGCCATCTTCCTGATGCGTCAGTTCTTCCTCGGGATCCCCAGGGACCTGAGTGATGCCGCCCGCATCGATGGCTGCGGCCCATGGGGCGTCTACGCCCGCATCATCATGCCGCTCTCACGACCAGTGCTGGCCACGGTCGCCCTCTTCACGTTTCTGGGGGCCTGGAACGATTACATGGGGCCTCTGATCTATCTCGCGAACCCCCAGAACTACACTCTTTCCATCGGTCTGGCGCAGTTTAATAGCCAGTACGGATCGTTCCCAGGGCAGCTCATGGCGGTCACCACGGTGATGACGGTGCCGATCCTGGTGCTCTTCTTCCTGACGCAGCGCACGTTCATCCAGGGCATGACGACATCGGGGATCAAGGGGTAGGACGGGCGGTCCGCACCGTCGCCGAGGATCGGGGCCTCACCGCCCCATGGCACGAAGGTTCTGGAGGCAGCGGTCCACGCACTCCAGGGGAGGGTAGGCGTAACTCTCCTGCTCGACGATGTACCACTCCGTCCCCCCGACGGTCTCACACAGGGTGAAGACTTTCCGCCAGTCGACGTCGCCCTCGCCGACCAGCGCCCGGTCGTTGGTGGCGGAGTGTTCCTTGAGGTGAACCGTGAGGGCCCGGCCCGGATAGCGAGCGATGTAGGGCACGGGATCGCCCCCGCCGTGCAGGGCATTTCCGATGTCAACCTGCATCACCACCGAGGCGGGGGTGTGCGCGAAGAAGGTGTCCCACGGTAACTCACCGTCCATCTCCTCGAACTCGACGGAGTGATTGTGATACCCGACGAGCATGCCCAGTTCTGCTGCCGCCGCCGAAGCCTCGGTGAAGAGCCGCGCCGTTTCCAGCCAGGCCGCGCGCGAAGCCCGGCGCTCGGCGGGAAGCCCGGGCACGATGAGGAAGCGGTGGCCGAGGGTAGCGGCGAATTCTGCCGTGCGTGACAACTCCTCACCGAGGATGGAAGTGAAGGCTGTGTGAGTGCCGGCGCACCTTAGTCCGCGCTCATCCAGCATCCTTCGGAGTTCAGCGGCCGAGCGGCCGTAGTAGCCGGCGAACTCCACCCCGTCGTAGCCCATCCTCGCGACGGCGTCCAGCACGCCGGGCAGATCCGCCTCGCACTCCTTGCGGACACTGTAGAGCTGAAGGGCGATGGGGATGCGGGGCATGGGAGTACTCCGTGGGGGTGGCAGGAGGCAATCGTTCGCGGTGACCATCCACCTGTTCCGCCCCGCTCTCGCCGCCTCCTACGGCTGGTCCATCGGTGCGAAACGCGGGACCCGGGTGCCGCTTTCCAGGACTACTTCGTCCAGAAACATCGCCAGCGGGCGCACCCAGAGCCGCCCGTCGGCGCTCATGTAGACCGCCATCGGTTCCTCGGTCTCCGTGTGGGTGGCCTCCCCGAGCAGGGTGTAGAGCCCGCCCTTGTAGTGGCGGTGCGTCGGTGAGTGCGGTAGGTCCGCCATGCCATCCTCTTCTATCAGTGGGGGGTACCTCAGGAGTCAGGCGCCAGGACTTGATACAGCCGACGGACAAGGGGCTCCACTTCATCCTCCGAGAGCGTTTGCGGATTGACGTAGACCACGCCCGGTGGTCCCTCACCCAGCTCAATCGCCGGATCGCCGGCAAGCAACTCCGCAAGGATCATCGATCGAGACTTGCCCAGCCCGGCTTCGTCGAGCGTAAGGGCCGCCCGCGGAACCGGTTGACCGGCTTCGTTCGGCCAGTCGCGCGCGGCGACGATGTGCTTGTGCCCGCGGAAGCTCCGCACCACGCCCTCCACCACTGACTCCCAGAACAGCGACTGCACCTCCTCATCCTGGGCGAGGTACCACCGCACGGCTGCGAGAATCCCGCAGAGCTCCTCCTTGCCGACCTTGAATCCCCGGCCGATAAATGGGTTTGGCGGCGCGTGGAAGGCGCACGCCTCCACCAGCGAACGCCGGCCGAGGATCAGCCCGCTCGACTGCGGCCCACGCAGACCCTTTCCGCCGCTGAAGATCGCCGCGTCGGCGCCACGCCAGGCATAGTCCCAGAGGTTTCGTCGGGGAGGGAGTTGAGCGGCTGCATCCACTATGACGGCGATCCCCCGCGGACGACAAATCTCAACCGCAGTTTCGAGAGGCAGTTCTCCCCGCGCCAGTTCGTGTCGGGGGAAGAAAAACATGGCCGCAGTGCGTGGAGTGATCGCTCTGAGCAGGTCCTCCGCCGTCGTGCCCCCGGGACCGCCGATCTCGACGAGCACCGCGCCCGCCATCCGGATGCCGAAGTCGTAGCCGACGCGCGTATGGGCGTGGATGATGACCTCGTTCTTCAGACCCGCCGTCTGGGGCAGGCGTTCGCGCAGGTCAGGATCCGTGCCGGCGATGCATGCGGCCGTGACCAGGGTCAGGCCGGCCGACGCACCAGAGGTCACGAAGCAGGCTTCATTCCGCGTGAGTAGCGCGATCTCGTCGCCGACCGCACGCTGAAGATCAGTCAGGCTGACGAAGGCCCGGCCGGCCTCCGCCATCGCCTCCGCCACCCCGGGCGCCAGGACGGACCCTCCAAGCCGGGTGAGCGTGGCATTCGCGTTGATCACTCGGGAGATCCCGAGTTCCTCGTAAAGCGCCACGGATCAATTCTGCCGCAGGATCGAGCCCGCGTCGGTCTGCTGCCTCACTTCAGCATCGCTTCAAGGAGCGGCTGCATCGCCTCTGCCCAGATTTGATAGCCCCTGGCGTTGGGATGCAGGGCGTCCGGCATGATGTCCGCTGGGATGCCGCCCTCCGCGTCCAGGAACTTCGGGCCGATGTCCAGGTAGCGCGTCCGCTTGCCGTCGTCCAGCTTTGCCAGTTCGGAGTTCACCGCCGAGAGCTTCTCGCGGACGGCGATGACGTTGGGGGCCTTTGGATCCGCGCCCCGTGGGAAGATGCCGAGCAGGAGCAGCTTCGAGTCGGGCAACTTCTTGTGGATCATCTCCACGATCTTCAACACCCCCTTGGTGATCTCCGCCGCGGGGTAGCCGCTGTTGTTGGTGCCGATCATCAGCACCACGACCTTCGGCTGGATGCCGTCCAGCTCCCCGTTGTCGATGCGCCAGAGCACGTGCTGCGTGCGATCACCGCCGATGCCGAAGTTGGCCGGGTCGTAGCCCCCATAGTGCTTCTGCCAGGTGTCGGCGGCTTTCGTCCATCCGGCCGTGATTGAGTCCCCAATGAAGAGGACGCCGATCTTCCCGTCCTTGCCACGCTTCAGGAACGCCTCGTGCATCATCTGGAAGCGCGGTTGGATTTGGCCGTCAGGGCCGAGCTTGGGTGCAGGCACATCTGCCGGCTGGGTGTTCTGCGCCACCGCGGCGGAGGCGAGGATGAGCGCGGAAGCGTAGAGCACTCCCAGCGCTCGAGCGAGGGAAGGTCTGGGTTGAGGCGAGCGCATCAGGATTCTCCCTCGAAGACACTGCTACCCCGTGCGCCACGTCCGTCACCCTCACGCGGGGGACGGGGCGGTGAGACCATCACTTCGGTGGCCTGCACACGTCCGTCAGGCAACAGGGTCCCCTTCACGTTCACCCTGGACCCTGGGACGATCTCCTTGAACGTCACCGGCAGTGGGTCGCGGCCCTCGCTTTCGCGAGCTGGCCTCATTAGGCGCGTCGTGTCCGTGGTGATCACGACGACGTCTGTCTGCTGAGGCTTCTCCCCGTCTCTCCCCGTCACACGGGGAACCACGAACGAGCGGGACTTCTGGTCCACGGTTTTCACGACCTGCCAACGGATCGTGAGGGGACGTGCAGCCGGGCCCTCGTCCAGGGCAAAAACAGGACCCATCGGCAGGGCCAATAGGGCGACGGCAAGTCGCATCGACATAGCTGATCTCCGGGTTGGGGCGAGTTCCAACATCCGCTTCGCCCACGGCAGGCTCTTTCCCTCGCTCGGCCCCGCAATTCGACAGATCCTCGCGATTTCTGTTGCTTGACCGGCCTGGGCCGGCCTGCTATACAATACACGACTAATCTGATCGGATAAGAAGACTTCCTGTCATGCTGACCAGCCGCGGCAAGTACGCAACCCGTGCCATGCTCGATCTCTGCCTCCACAACGACCAGGGGCCGGTGCAAGTGCACGACATTGCGGCACGTCAGCTAATCCCGGAGAAGTTCCTGGAACAGATCCTGCTGACGCTGAAACGCTTTGGCTTTGTACAGAGCCGCAAGGGCCCCGGGGGCGGCTATTTCCTGGCGAGGAGTCCGGACGAGATCACGCTGGGAGCGATCGTGCGCGCGATCGACGGGCCGTTGGCCCCGATCAGTTGCGTCAGCGTCTCCGGCTATATGGAGTGCGGCTGTCCGGAACCCGAGACGTGCGGACTGCGTGTCGCCTGGAAGGAAGCGCGCGACGCACTGGCAACCGTGCTGGACAACACCACGCTGACCGACATTCGCCGCCGCCATGAGCTACTGGTTCGTCAGTCAGCGTCGAGGTCGTCCGAGGTGCTGGACTACGTGATCTGAGGGAACCAACTGTGGCTGAACCATCGAAAACCCGACCCACGCGATGCCGACCGCTGAAGCTGAGCTCCCACAGGCAGAGACTGGGCGAACCATGCTCCCCGCCAGCCATAGCGCTGTTCAGACAGGTCCTCACGCTTCTTACCCTCGCGGCGTTCCTTCCGCCACTCGCCGCGAGGGCGCAGAGTTCGCTGCTCAATGTCTCCTATGATCCCACCCGAGAGCTGTATCAGGAGTACAACGCGGCCTTCGCCGGCTACTGGCGAGGCAAGTCCGGCAAGCCCGTGAACATCCAGCAGTCCCACGGGGGCTCGGGGAAGCAGGCACGCGCTGTGATCGACGGGCTGGAAGCGGATGTCGTGACGCTGGCGCTGGGGTACGACGTGGACGCCATCCGTGACTCGGGGCTGATCCGGGCGGGCTGGCAGAAGCGGCTGCCGCATAACAGCGCGCCCTACACATCCACCATCGTCTTCCTGGTTCGTAGGGGAAACCCGAAAGGCATCCGCGATTGGGGCGATCTGGTAAGGCCCGGCGTGCAGGTGATCACGCCCAATCCGAAGACAAGCGGCGGTGCGCGGTGGAACTATCTGGCCGCCTACGGCTACGCGCTCAAGCGTCCGGGGGGCAGCGACGCCTCGGCCAGAGAATTCGTCCGGGCGCTCTACAGGAACGTGCCGGTGCTGGACAGCGGTGCCAGGGGAAGCACCAACACCTTCGTCCAGCGGGGGATCGGGGATGTGCTGCTGGCCTGGGAGAACGAGGCTTACCTGGCGATCAGGGCGTTCGGAGCAGGGAAGGTCCAGATCGTGAACCCCTCGGTCAGCATCCTCGCCGAACCGTCGGTCGCGGTGGTGGACAGTGTGGTGGACAAGCGCGGCAGTCGCGCGGTGGCGCAGGCCTACCTGGGTTATCTCTATTCCCCGGTTGGCCAGGCCATTGTGGCTCGGCACTACTACCGGCCGCGGGACCCGAAGGCAGCGTCCGCAGCGGCTGTCCAGTTGCCCAGGCTGAGGCTCTTCACCGTGGAGCAGCTCTTCGGCGGCTGGGCCCGGGCACACCGGGCGCACTTCGCGGACAGAGCCGGCTTCGACCAGATCTACCGGCGCTGAGAGCGATCGTCGCCTCCGGCCCAGCCTTGAACCTGCAGCATGAATCGACGTCGCGTACTTCCCGGTTTTGGCCTGACCCTGGGGTATTCGCTCGTCTACCTGGCGCTGATCGTGCTGATCCCGCTGTCCACGGTGTTGCTCACCGCCGCCCGGATGTCGTGGCCCCGTTTCTGGGAAACGGTCAGCGACCCGCAAGCCGTAGCCGCCTACCGACTGAGCTTTGGGGCATCCCTGGTGGCGGCGCTGATCAACAGCGTGTTCGGGCTTCTCGTGGCGTGGGTGCTGTGCCGCTACCGTTTTCCTGGTCGTCGGCTGCTCGATGGGCTGGTGGATCTGCCCTTCGCGCTCCCAACCGCGGTGGCCGGTATCGCTCTCAGTGCCATCTATGCCCCAAACGGCTGGATGGGCAGGCTGCTGGACCCGAGGGGGATCAAAGTCGCCTACACGGAACTGGGCGTGGTGCTCGCGCTCACTTTCATCGGTCTGCCGTTCGTCGTTCGTACAGTGCAACCCGTGCTGGAGGACCTCGATATCGAGGTGGAGGAGGCGGCGGCGAGCCTCGGGGCATCGCGTTGGCAGACGGTGCGGCGGGTCCTCTTTCCCCTCGTGCTTCCGGCGGTTTTGACAGGGTTTGCACTCAGTTTCGCGCGAGCCCTGGGCGAGTACGGATCCGTAGTCTTCATCTCCGGGAATCTGCCGATGAGGAGCGAGATCACGCCCGTGCTGATCATGTCCAAGCTGGAACAATACGACTTCGCCGGGGCGACGGCGATCGCGCTGGTGATGCTCACTGCTTCCTTTGCCCTGCTGCTGGTCATCAACGTGCTGCAGGCATGGACGCGGCGGCGGCAGGGGTTCGCCTGATGCCGCGGAGTGTCGATTAGATGCCCGCCGTCACCGGGACCCTGCATCGCCGGGATGTGGCCAGCCGACACGACCGGCTCACGGAGCCGCTGTGGGTGCGAGTGGCGCTGATCGGGGTTGCGCTCGCCTTCCTTGCGCTCTTCTTGCTGATGCCGCTGGCCTCCGTCTTCACGGAGGCACTCGGGAAGGGATGGGGGGCCTACTCAACCGCGATTCGACAGCCGGACGCCCTGGCTGCCGTGCGCCTGACGCTGACTGCAGCGATCATCGCCGTCCCGCTAAACCTCGTTTTCGGCATCGCCGCGGCGTGGGCCATCGCGAAGTTCGAGTTCCCCGGTAAGAGTGTGCTGATCACTTTAATTGACCTTCCGTTCGCCGTGTCGCCGGTGATCTCAGGGATGGTCTTCGTCCTGCTGTTCGGCGCGAAGGGAGTCTTCGGGCCGTGGCTTCAAGCGCATGACCTCAAAATCATCTTTGCGACGCCCGGCACCGTGCTGGCTACCGTGTTCGTTACCTTTCCATTTGTCGCCCGCGAGCTGATCCCGCTGATGCAAGCCCAGGGAACGGAGGAGGAGCAGGCAGCGCTAACCCTTGGGGCGAGCGGCTGGCAGACATTCCTTCGAGTGACGCTGCCGAACGTGAAGTGGGGGTTGATCTACGGAGTCATCCTGTGCAACGCCCGCGCCATGGGAGAGTTCGGCGCCGTCTCCGTGGTGTCGAGTCACGTTCGAGGCCTGAACACGACGGTACCGCTGCACGTGGAGATCCTCTACAACGAGTATGACTACGTGGGCGCGTTCGCCTGTGCCTCGCTGCTCACTCTGCTGGCACTCGTCACGCTCGTGGCGAAGAGCCTGGTGGAGTGGCAGGCCGCACGCGCCACCGCAGGCGGTGCCGGATGAGCATAGAAGTCCGCGATATCACCAAGCGCTTCGGAGCTTTCTCGGCGCTGGATGGAGTCAGCCTGCTGGTTGAGACCGGTGAGCTGGTAGCGCTGTTAGGTCCCTCGGGAAGCGGCAAGACGACGCTGCTGCGGATCATCGCTGGCCTGGAGGCGGGTGATACGGGCAGCGTGCTCTTCCACGGGGACGACGCCACACGGCGGTCGGTCAGGGACCGGCAGGTCGGCTTCGTCTTCCAACACTACGCCCTCTTCCGCCACATGTCCGTGTTCGAGAACGTGGCCTTCGGGCTCAGGGTGCGCCCGCGCCGAACGCGACCGAGCCACGCCGTGATCAAGGAGAAAGTCACGGAGCTGCTCCGGCTCGTTCAGCTCGAGGGGCTGGCCGGGCGGCGCCCTACCGAGCTCTCCGGGGGGCAGCGGCAGCGTGTTGCGCTCGCGCGCGCCCTGGCTGTCGAGCCCCGAGTCCTGCTCCTCGATGAGCCCTTCGGCGCACTGGACGCGCGTGTTCGTCAGGAGCTTCGTCGCTGGCTACGCCGACTGCACGACGATCTGCACATCACGTCCGTGTTCGTGACTCACGATCAGGAGGAGGCGCTGGAGGTGGCCGACCGCGTCGTGGTGATGAACCAGGGGCGGATCGAACAGGTGGGCACGCCGCAGGAGGTGTACGAGCACCCAGCCACTCCCTTCGTCTTTAACTTCCTCGGCAACGTCAACCTGTTCCACGGTCGCGTCCATCAGGGGCAGGCCCGTCTGGGTGCCCTGGATATGCCGAGCCCTGAGCATGCCGCCGCCCACGACGCCGCCGCGGTGGGCTATGTGCGCCCCCACGATCTCGAGCTGGAACTCCAGCCGAATGGCGGCGGCTCGCTCGCGGCCGTGGTGCGCCATGTCGTTGCCGTCGGCCCGGTCGTGCGGGTGAGCCTGGACCGGCGCGACACCGGTGGCGGGGTGGAGGCCGAGCTGACGCGGGAACGGTTCGAAGAACTGCGACTCAGCCCGGGTGACCAGGTGTACATCAAACCCCGAAAACTGCGCGTGTTTCTGGAAGACCCGGAGACCGCCATCCAGGACTACTCGATCTGACCTGGCTCCGTGGCGGAGCGTGACGACGATCACGCCAATCCAGCGCGGCACGCGGTATTGTCTACCTGGGAGGACAGTATGGCGGCAAAAGGTAGCTCCGCGCGGGGGAAGCGGCCCGCGGTAGTCTCCGCGGCGCGGCAGGTCTGGATCCTGGGGGACAACGGTGCGCGCGCCGAGATCCCCATGGACACGCGGCTGCAGAGTGACGCGATGGCCTGGAGCTACCGGGTCCAGCGCCGCTATCGCTGGCTGGACTCAGAGGAAAGCCGTGCTGCCCAGGCGCGCCAGGCGCGGGAGACCCTCGTCGGATTGGGTCTGGATGAGGAGGCGCTGACGGCCTTGTCCCAGGCGACCGTCCTCGAGGTCCGCGTGCCGTATCTCCAGGAGGACGTCGGGTGGGAAGGCCGTGTGTTCCCCTGGGAGTATGTTCTCTCCGCCGCGCTCCGCGAACCCGGCTCAGCCGGCCACTCAGTCGTTGTGATTCGGCATCTGGACTGCCTGCAGAATCCTGGCTTCTTCGGCCCGACGGGGCCTCCGTCTTCGGCGGTGTTTGTCGAGAGCTCGCCTGGCCAGGTGGCGCCGTATTACAGTTTCGATGCCGAGCGGGTGCTCGTGCGGGAGGCATTGCAGATCTCCAACTGGATCGAGTGGCCCGTCCTGCACCTCGCCTCACTCGAGGAGTTCCGCGGGACCACGCATCCCGGCGTCATTCACGTGGCGGGGGTGGATGTCCACCAGGCGGCGCAACTGGGCTTGGTGAAGGAAGGACGCTGCTCCGAAGACGGCATCGTGATCCCGCGGCTCGACGGGCAGCTCGACTGGGTGAAGGGACCGGACCTGGCGAGAATGCTGGTCGGTGGAGGCCCTCCGCCGCTGCTCGTGGCGTTCAACCTGTTCCATTCCGGCGCCCGGCTCGCCTCACTGGCGGTGGCGGAGGGTGCCGGCGCGGCGATCGGATTTCAGGACGAGATCGATGACACCGCGGCCGAGCACTTCTTCGAGTCGTTCTACCGTCAGTGGCGCAGCGAGGGATGGACTCCCGATCTCATTGGACCGTTCCTCGCGGCAGCGAAGGCGGTGCGCGAGACCGGGAAGGCTGCGATCGGCACCGGAATGGTCCTTTGGAGCCGGACCTCGCTACTCCGCTTCCGATTGCCGAGCGTCGCTGCGCGGCCGGAGGCGCCGCCCGAGCCTGTTCTCCCGCCGCCTCCGGTGGAAGTCCAACCTGCGGCGCAGCCCTCAGTGCTCGTGTTACCGGATGACCCCCAGGAGTTGGACAAGCTCATCAGCGTTCTGGCCACGCCCGTCGAGTCGCTCAACTATGCCCTCTTGCAGAATCGCCGCAGCCTTTTTCAGACCTTCCGCATCGGCGTGGCCGGTACCGGACTGGTCTCCGAGATCGGCGTGCTGGTCGAACTCCAGGTGGGAGACGGGTCCACGGCGCGGTTCCATCAACGGATGCACCTGCGGGGTCCGGGCACGGCGGACCTGAAGGACAGCGTTCGGCTCCCGCTAACCTTTGGGTTGCGAGCTGCATTCCGGGAGAGCGTGACCACCACCATGAAGGTACTTGTTGAGTGGTGCGATGTGACGCGTGGGATCACGCGGACTCTCTACGATCAGACCGAGCACGTCTCCCTCATCCCGCTCAACGAGTGGCAGGACACCGATCCGCACACTCAGCTCTTGCCCGCCTTCGTGCTGCCCCGCGACCCCGCGGTTGAAGAGATCCTCCGCGACGCACAGCGCAACCTCATTGCCCTCACAGACAGCGTGGAGCGCGGCTTCGACGGCTATCAGCAAGCTCGCAGCTCCCCCGAGCGCGTCGACCGGCAGGTTCAGGCGATCTGGGCGGCGCTCAGCTTCGACCGGAACATCGCCTACGTTAACCCGCCACCCAGCTACACGCGCGGGTCCCAGCGGCTCCGGTCTCCGTCGGACGTGCTCTGCGGCCACCGAGGCACGTGCATCGACCTGGCCCTGCTGGTCTGCGCCTGCCTGGAGCTGATCGATCTCTATCCAGTGATCTTCCTGCTGAAAGGCCACGCCTTCCCGGGCTCCTGGCGGACGCTGGAGGCTCATCAGGACTTCAAGACATCGCGCGAGCTGGCACAGCAGTCCCGCAGCCAGAAAGACCCGGGCACGCCGGGGATGGGGCGTGTCCTCGAGCCATGGTACTTTGCTGAGGAACTGGACTACGAGCAGGTAGTGAAGGCGGTGGCGACCGGTGGCCTGGTGCCGATGGAGACCATCTGGCTCACCCGGCGGAGGGGATTCGGAGAGGCGATCGACCAGGGCCGGCGCAATCTGGCGATGAAGACCCCGTTTGAGGCGCTGGTTGATGTGCGCCTGGCCCGGACGGCCAAGAACGCCGTCACGCCGCTGCCGCTGATGCGGGGAGACAACTCATGAGAATGAACACAGGGGATGAGTTCAGCAAGATCGATGAGGAGGCGCGCGCCCTCGGTATCCTGCCGGAAGGAGAGACGAGCTCCGACGAGGATGGCCTGCTTCGCCGCCGAGCAGCGGAGTTCCCGGACGAGGATGACGCCATGGGGCGTTTCACGCTGGTCCAGCGGGAAGACGGGTCCGTGGAGTGGCAGGGCAGCGCCCTGGATGCGCTGCAGACAAGTGGCCGCCGGTCCGGCCTCCCGTTCTTTCTGCAATTCGAGGGTGCGGTCCGACGCGAGTTCAAGTTCCCGAAGCTCTCCCCTAATCAGGTCATCCAGACTCTGGAGAAGGTGGAGGCGGACCACTGCGCGGACCAGGTCGGCAAGAAGGCGTTTTACGGACTCCGGCGGTGGGTCGAGGGCACCACTCCCGGCGTGGGCTCGCTGGAAGGGAGCGCATCCCAACCCGTCGGCCCGACTCCGGGGAAGCGGGCCCTGGTGCTGATCCATGGCACCTTCAGCAACAATGGCAGCTTTATCCAGGGCTTTCAGAAGAGCGACTTTGGGCGCGACTTTCTGCACCGGGCGGCGAAGCACTACCCGGGCGGCGTGCTGACATTCGATCACCAGAGCCTCGCCGTCGGCCCGTTGCTGAACGCCGTAGATCTGGCCGGACTGTTCGCAGGCACGGACGCGGAGGTGGATGTGGTGTGCCACAGCCGGGGCGGAGTCGTCACCCGGTGGTGGTTCGAAGCGTTCGGCCACACCATCGGCAAGAATCCCCGCGCAGTGCTCGTGGGCTGTCCCCTCGCCGGCACCAGCATCGCCGCCCCTGGTAATCTGCGCAACACCCTGTCGCTGTTCACGAACATCGGGCAGAGCCTGGAGCAAGGGGTGGGTCACCTCGTGCCTCCCGGGGTCTTTCGGATCGTCTCGCTGGCGTTGTTGAAGGTGCTGGGATCGCTCACGAGCATTGCCGCCAAGACGCCCATCGCGGACACCGTGGTGGCGCTGGTGCCGGGTATCGGCGGACAATCCCGCGTCAGCAACAACCTCGAGCTGCGTCGGCTGCATCAGCAGGCGAAAGCAAATCCGCCGGCTTACTTCGCGATCACCTCGGATTTTGAGCCGGATCAGCCGGGCTGGGAATTCTGGAAGTGGTTCAACAAAGGCCAGGTGGTCTCCACCGTAGCGGATGCCGGCGCGGACTTCCTCTTTGAGGGCGCGAACGATCTCGTGGTGGACACCGCCTCCATGCGATCCCTCTACGGCGGGCTGGACGCGCCCGACCCCCGCCCGGACATCGCCGCCTCCCTCGACTTCGGCCGAAAGGACCGCATCCATCACCTGAACTACTTCGATCAGCGCAAGACCATCGACTTCATCACGAAGAGTCTGGGGATTCCGTAGTCGGACGGGTCGGACGGGTCCGGGGGCTGTCAATCGGGGGCAGGGGGTTTCACGGGCAGATCCAGATTCTGAGCAGGTGTGAAGCCGCTCCCGGTTTCGCGCTCTGCTTCGGCGGCACGTGGCGCCCCCGCGGCGACCGGTGGCGGCGCCGGGCGGTAGGCTGTGCCGGCGAAGAGGCTTCTCGCGGCCTCATAGTTGTCGCGTCGGTGGTAGAGCAGCAGCACGTTCGTGAGCCGTCGGCCCGGATAGGCGACGAACTGGCCGGCGTAGTAGAGTGCCGTAGATGTTCCGCCGTCCATCGCGACGGCGTGGTAGGCACCGATCGCCTTTGAGAGTTTGGCCAGTTCCCATAGGGTGATCCCCTGGCGCACGGCAATGAACTGCAGGCGTCCGTCAGCGGTCAATCCTATAGCTGTCCGCGCCCGACGCTGCGTCACCGGCAGGGTGCGGAACCCCTCCCCCCGAGCCGTCATGAGCACCTTTCCGCCGGAAACGAGTCGCGGCCCCGCACGGATCACGGTGTCGTAGAGCGACCAATCCAGGGCCGCCGAACGGTAGTTGGTGCTCACGAAGCTGACGATGTTCCCGCGGGTGATCGCAACGGCCGTCCCAATGAACCCCCGGAAGACGGGCTGGCCGTTGATCACGAGATCGCCTGTCGGGATCTGGTTGGTTGTGCCGAAGAAGGTGCCGGTGATGGCGGCGGCGGGTCGCACACGCTGGACCATTCGGCCGAAACCCTCCGCCGTGCCGATCCCTCCACGGGCCACCATCGCCCCGAGCGCGACGCTGGGGTCGGTGGTGTCCGCCTCGATGACGTGCACTCCCACACCCAGCACGAGTCCCTTGCGGTAGGCGACTCCAGTGCCTTGCTTACCGACGGTGTAGAGCCCCGCCCGGCTGGAGCGAGGACGCGCGGACTCGGCCGGAATGCAAGCGGCAGCCACGAGGCTAAGCAGGCAGACAATTCGAATCCAAACAGGTCCCATGGCACGGCTATTGTGCCAGGAACTGGGCGGGCCCGCCAGCGGTCGGCGGTTATCGCCTCCCGTGGCGCTGGATGTGGCGACGGCCTCGGAAGGAATGACCGCGGCGGCGACGAGTGAACCGCTCGCGGTAGCCAAAGGCAAGCTGAGCCCGGTCGCTGTAGCTTGGGTGGGTGTCCCAGAGCACGTTGCCCAGCCGGTGGCCCGAGGCTTCTTCCAGATTGATCTCGCGCAGTTTGCGCATCACAGAGAGGTAGCTCTCCGGATCTCCGGTGGCCGCGAGGGCATACTGGTCGGCATCTCGCTCGTCGCGGCGAGCCTCGGCGCACAGGATGGGGGTGAAGAGATTCCCCAGACCGAGGGTGAGGCCCGCCAGCAGCGGAAAACCGGCGAGGTCGTCCACTCCGGCTAGCCCGATTCGGGGCGCGATGATCGACATCGCCAGCAGGGCGGCTACCCCGGCGGCGAGCTGGGCGGTCCCCCAGAACAACTTCCGCTGCGCCTGGGAGACCCCCGCGCGCGTGCGTTCCTCCAGGTGGATTCGGTCGTAGAGATGGCCGAACTCATGCGCCATCACGATGCGTTCTTCGCCATCCGTGAAGGCGTCGATGAGGGTGTCGGTGACGAAGATCGCCGTCTGTTTCCCACGCACCCATAACGACGCGCTGACTCGCCGCGTCTTGTGGCTCACCCGGACTTCGTAGACGGGTAGGGTGCGGGTGCCGTGTCCCGGCAGCACGAACGACTCTCGACGCAGGAAGCGCACCGGGTAGAACAGGTTGACCACCGGCACGTAGACCCACTCCAGGAAGAGTCGGCGGAGGAGCAGAAAGGCCACCGTGCCGGGTAGGATCAGCCACGGCCAGTAGGGGAGCCATTCCGCGACGGGGAGCAGCAGCAACAACGTGGCCACGCCGAAGATGGCCGATCGACATAGCCACTCCCAGAGCCACGACCCAAAGCTCTCACGGGCCAGCCTGTAGCGACGCTCCAGCCAGTAATCCCGTACCGCGTGAATTGGGAGCAGCAGGCAGCGGGTGCAGAACCCGAGCGTGAGCAGGAACCAGAGGTCCGCCACCCAGGCCGGCCATGCTGCCGGTAGCCACGTCCGTGTAGCTACCAACACGTGGTGGGCTGCGCCAGAGAGGGTCAGCGCCGCCAGGACGCCCAGCAGCAGGGTGTTCTCGAGCGTGGTGAGCGCGGTGCGCGTGGCACTCAGGCGTCGACACTGCTCCTCGAGCTCGTCCGAGAGCCGAATGGCCGGATGCGGAGCCGCATCGGCTGTGTCTACTGATTGCCGCGACCTTGTGGGTTGCATGAGTGGTGGCGCGGGAATGCTCTCCCACGCCACCACGATTATAGAAGCTCCCGCCGCACTCGGGAACTGACTCTACTTCCGCTCAGCTACCCAGATGTTGCGGAACACGACCGGATTGCCGTGGTTCTGAAGCGAGAAGGGGCCGGGATCGGCCGATTCCTTGTTCAATCCCCCGCCAGGTGTGACGTTCTTGAGCATGATCTTGTCGTGGATGACGACGCCGTTGTGCCGGACGGTGATCACGGCCGGCGCCGTCTTCGTGCCTGCGGCATCGAACTTCGCTGCCGTGAAGTCAATGTCGTAGGTCTGCCACGCGAGCGGCGGATAGCACATGTTCTCGCTGGGCTTGCTCTCTTTGTAGATGCCGCCGCACTCATTGTCCTCGCCGGTGAGGCCGAACGAGTCGAGCACCTGGATTTCGTAGCGGTCCTGGACGTAGACGCCGCTGTTGCCGCGGCCCTGTCCTCGGGCCTCGGGCATGTAGGGAAGACGGAACTCCAGGTGAGCCTGGAAGTCACGGAACGCCTGCATTGACCGCGTACCGACGGCGAGCAGGTTTCCCTCCGCCAGGCGGCCGCCCTGCCATGCCGCAGCCGAAGTGCCGTCGAAGAGGACAACCGCACCCGCGGGGGGCTTCTGACCGAGCGTAGAGCTTCGTCGCTCCACCCGCGGCAGCTCTACACTCTGATCCCCGTGCTTGATCTTCATCTTGCCGCCGGCAACGGTCACCTCGTAGGCACCGTCGGCAGAGGTAAAGCTGGCGGTCTCTCCCTCTCCCTTGCCGTCCAACTGATGGCGGGTAGGTTTGCTCCAGCCGTCGCCGGGCAGGCCGCCCGGATAGAAGACGGCGCGGTAGGTGTTCTTGCCCATATCGATCACCTGGGCACCGATCTTGTTGCCTTCCGGGCTCGTGCCCGAGTACTCACCCTGCACGCGGAAGGAGGGTCCCGCGGCGGCCGGGTCCGTGATGGCGTCCCCCGGTGCACCGGAAACGGCACCGAGCGAGCCAAGCCCGGCGGCTGCAAGGCCGCAGACCAGCAACCGATGATGAATGCGCATCTCCCCATCCTCTCCAAAAGACGTGACCGGCCCCCACGTTGGAGCCCCACCCCTAAATCATGCGTCGATGCTTGCGCCCGCGTCACTGCCCGGGGAGGAGCCCGAGCTCGCGCAGGATCGCGGCGACGAATTCTCGGCTGCCCGCGTCCAGCGGCTGGAGCGGCAGGCAGGCACGCGACGGTCCGAGCCCCATCAATTCCATGGCGGTCTTGATGCAGACGATCGGCGCGCCGAATTGCACGATGTCCATGAGCCGGTGGACGCGGGGCTGAAGCCGACCAAGCGCTTCTCGGTCCCCGGTGCGGGCGGCCCTGTAGACTCCCAGCATCGTCGCCGGATCGATGTTGGCTACGCCCGGCACGGCCCCCGCGCCGCCGGCGAGGACGGCGGCGCCGGCCAAGGGCGGCGTACCGATCATCACCCGGAAATCAGCTCGCCCCGCCACCGCCTCCAGCACGCGGAGGAAGTGTACGAAGTCGCCGCTGGAGTCTTTGATCCCCACGATCCCTTCGATCTCGGCGACGCGCGCCATCGTGGATGGCGCCACCATCACTTTGGTGGTGCTCGGGATGTTGTAGATGACCACCGGGATGGGTGAGGCCCTTGCGCATGCCTCATAGTGGGCCACCTGCTCTGCGGCACCGCGGCTCGGGTAGTAATGGGGCGGTGTGACGGCAACGGCGTTGGCACCGTCTTCCGCGGCAGCCTGGATGTTGTCGATCGCGCGGCTGGTGCTGGCCGCCATGGTCCCCACGATCAGCGGGATTCGCCCCCCGACCACCCTGTGCGCGATGCGGACCGCGCGTCGCCTCTCTGCGTCGCGCAGCGCGGGCTGCTCCCCGGTCGACCCCAGGAAGAAGAGACCGTGCACCCCCGCAGCGACCAACCGCTCGAGCTGACTCGTGAGCGCCGCTTCGTCGACCCGCTCTTCCGCGGAGGTCGGGTCGAGGGGTGTGACCACGGGCGGCACGATGCCGCGAAGATCCAGTATTGGCATGACGTGCTCCCTCAGACCAGCGAGACCGGGCAGCCGGTTCGGACAGATTGCGCTTCGGCCAGCACGGTCGCCAGACTATCGCGACCACTCTGGGCCGCGAGGACCGAGGGGAGCGTGCCGGATGCAACACCCTCGGTGGCGATCCGGAGCTGTTCGGCGAAGGCGTCGGGAATCCGGGGGGTCAGTGTGTGGTGCTCTCCGTCAGCCGTGTAGGCGGTCACCCCCGGCGAAGTTCCGGAGTTGTGCCGCAGGGTGGCCCGTTCGAAGTAGACATCGTAGCCGTGCTCGAAGGGGAGTCCCTTCATCGCCACGGCCCCGCTTTGCGCGGAGACGCAGAGGTTGCGCCCCGGATACTGGTACTCGGTGACCAGGTAGTCGATCTGTCCCCGGTCGGATACCGAACCGGTGGACCAGACGGCGGCCGGCTTGCCCAGGACGAACTGAATGAAGTCGGTGTCGTGAATGTGCAGGTCGACCACGGCGCCTCCCGTCTTGGTGGGGTCGGCGAACCAGTCATCGCCGGACCAGTCCGGCCGGGAAATGACGCGCTTGAAATGGGCTCCACGCAGGCTGCCGTACTCCTCGGATCTGATGAGGTCTCCGATCAGGGCGAACTCCGGCCAGAAGCGGAGCACCTGGGCCACCATCAGCAGGCGTCCGGCCGCCGTCGCCGCGGCGATCATCGCGTCCGCGTCCGCCACGGAGAGGGCGATCGGTTTTTCCACCAGCACATGCTTGCCTGCGGCGAGGGCTTTCTCGGCCACCTGTCTGTGGAGATGGCTGGGCAGGCAGAGGTCGATCAGGTCGATCTCCGGGTCCGCCAGCATCTCGTCCAGGTCGGAGTAGCCGTGGATACCGGTGAGGTCCTGCGTCCCGCCCGCATCGCCGAAGTTCCCGCGCACGCCGCTCCAATCGCCCGCCAGCTTGCGCTGGTTGCGGGTGAAAACGGCGTGTACCTTCGCCCCGTCCACCTGGCTGTAGGCCTTGAAGTGCGTCACTCCCATGAAGCCGATGCCGGCGATGCCCACTCGAACCATGTACCCACCTCCCCCGGCAGCGCCACCGGGCCTCAACCCTCATTCCCCCCGGCAGCCGTCGGTTCCTACCCGTCCCGGGCAGGGATTGCCTGACAGCCTGCCCGACTGCCTGCCCGATTGCCTATCCGATTGCCCATGCGGGGGTGCCGCCGGTATGCTCTGCAGGTGAGGAGCGCTCCATGCCAATGATCGTCCGCGTTTTCATGCTTCCCCTGCTGCTGGCAGCCGTTACAGCGGATGCGGCCGCGGGCTACCGATCCGGCAGGGTGCTCTGCACGTTTCAGGACGCGGCCATCACCGAGTCGAGCGGACTCGCGGCCAGCGCCCGGTCGGATGCCTACTTCTGGACTCACAACGACAGCGGCGATGCTCCGCGCATCTTTGCCGTCAACCGGCAGGGCCTCACGCTGGCCACTCTGCGCCTGACCGGTGCCGACGCGATCGACTGGGAAGACATGGCCCGTGGCAAGGACCCGCAGGGCCAGCCCTTGCTCTGGCTTGGAGACATTGGGGACAACAACGCCGTTCGCAGCAGCGTCTTCGTTTACGCCGTTCCGGAACCCGTCGTGGACGTGAACCAATCCGGCGTCAGCGGTGATCTCAACGGTGCCGTCCGCTATGAACTTCGTTACCCGGACGGTCCGCGCGACGCGGAATCCCTGTTCGTTCACCCCAGGGATCGCCGACTCTACATCCTGTCGAAATCCCTCAGCGGGAGCAGGCTCTACGTCGCGCCGACCACCCTGCGCACGGACCAGCCGAATACGCTGAAGAAGGTCGGCTCCGTCAACTTCGGCCTCTACCCGAACAGCGCTCAGACGGTGAAACAACTCGCCATGGCCCAATTGGGCACGGCGGGCGACATCTCCCCCGACGGCAAGCGGCTGGTGCTGCGCACCTACCTGGACGCCTACGAGTGGCCCGTGGCCAACGCCGACATCGCCGCTGCCGTCCGCGCGCGACCGCTGCGTGTCAAGATCCCCGCGACGAATCAAGGCGAGGCCATCGCCTATCGGCGGGACGGCAAGGCCCTGTTCACCAGCACAGAGGGCGCCGGTTCGCCGGTCCACGAAATGCAGCGCCGCTGACCATCCTTGACCGCAGGGCGTAAGCCCGCGGACCTTGGGGGCGCACCCAGTTCTCCGTTGACTCCTCGCCGCCGTCTCTTCTAGAATCAAACTATCGTTTGCATATCTTTGAGCCGGGAGGGAAGGGATGCGCCGCATCCTGTATGTCTGGACGCCGTGTCTGCTGGTGACGGCGGAGAGGTTGCTGGACCCGACGCTGGCGGAGCGGCCGCTGCTGGTGGTCACCGGTCGTGGGTCACAGGGGCGGGTGGTGGAGGCGTCCGCGGAGGTGGATGAGGTATGCCGGGGGATGAACTGGCGGCATGCGCAGCGGCGCTGCCCGGAGGCAGTGGTGACGCTCTACCAGGCGGATCGCTACGCGCCGGTGGTGGAGCGGCTGGCGCAGGTGTTGAATCGTTTCACGCCGTGGGTCGAGTTTTTTTCAGGGGAACGAAAACCGGGGGGTCGGAGCCTGGGAGTGTTGGGGGAACTGTTTGCGGATCTGGGGCAGGGGGATGCCGGTAGCGGGGTGGAGATGGGGTGCCGGATCCGGGATCAGTTGCAGGTGGAGATGGGCCTTGGTTCTCGCATGGGTCTCGGCACGGGGAAGGTGACGGCGCGGGTGGCCGGCAGGCGTGCGTGCGAGGGGGAAGTGCAACTGGTGCTGGCGGGGAGAGAGCGTGGATTCCTGGCGGATGAGCCGCTCGGCGCCCTCTGGGACATGTCCGCCGAAGCGGTGCGCCGGCTGGAGCTGCTGGGGATTCGCACGCTAGGCCAGATGGCCGCGCTGCCCGCAGAGGTGCTGACGGCCACACTGGGGCCGGTCGGGTCGTGGTATCGGCGTCTGGCCCAGGGAATGGAACGGCGATCGGTGGCTGTCTGGCAGCCTCGGCCGGCGGAGGTGGCGACCTGCTTTGTGGATGAAGGCGTGGGGGACGCGCAACACCTGGCCCTTCGGCTGGAGCGCCTGGCGGGCGAGCTTGCCGCCGCGCTGGCTGAGCATGGGCGATTCGGCAAGGAGGTGGCGCTCACGCTGCATGTGGCCGGCGGAACACGCGGCGGTGCCCTGCTGTTCGCTGCCCGAAGGCTGAAAGAGCCGGTGCGGGCGGTTCGACCGCTGTCCGAGGCTGCCTGTGCACTGTGGATGCAATTGCTGCCGCGGCTGGACAAGGCGTTGGGCGAACGGGCCGACGAGAGTGTGGAAGCCGTAGATCTGCCGGGGGCGGCCACAGTTTTCCGTCGTCCCAGCTTGGAGTTGATGGAACTCTCCGTGACCTATCTCACGGGATCGGATGCACTGCAGCTCAGTCTGTTCGGCGACGAGGATCGCTCTCCGGCGTTGCGCTCGGTGGTGGCCCGGGTGCAGGAACGGTACGGGGAGCGCGTGCTGATGTCGGGGAGTTGCGTGGCGGCATCGCGGTTTATCACCGCCGTGGAGTGAAGCGGCGATGGCTAAGCGAGTGGATGAGGACGTGCGGGTGTTGCTGCGACAAAGGGAAGAAGGCGGCACCATCCCGGCGGCGTTCTTCTGGCGTCAACGTCGCTACGAGGTGTTGAGCGTGGCTGCGATCTGGCGAGAGACCGGGCGCTGGTGGGACGGCGAGTTGGAGCGAACGACCTACCGGGTGACAGCCGCGGCCGCGCCGGCTAGCCGGGCTTCGGCCCTGTCGACCGCTGCCGCAGCGCCGCCGGTCGGCGTGTACGAGCTGTCATGTTTCAGCCGCGGCGAGGCTGTGGGCGCCAAAGATGTGGGCGTCAAAGATGTCGGCACCGAGATCGAGGTCCGATGGAGGCTGGCGGAGGTGCAGGACTGAGGTCTGTCCCGCCGCTCGCGGGCGGGAAGGGCGTCCGGTGTGCACCGGCGAAAGTTGCGCGGGGGAGAAACCTCACGCAGAACGGCCGTGCGCCGCCGACCAACCTCAAGGAGTTGAGTGCAGTGAAAGTCATAACCACAGTGGTCGCGGCGGGCGGATGGGTGGCTCTGGGGGTCACTGCGCTGATCTCCGTCTCCGCCGCGAATCAACAACCCGCTTCGCCCCGCCCTAATCCGGACTCCCAGTACCGCCTCGGACCGGACAGCCTGGCGCAAGACGGCGTCCCAAAAGGCGACATCCGCGGTCCGTTCACGCTGCCCAGCCAGGCCTATCCAGGCACGCAGCACACCTACTGGGTCTACGTGCCGGCGCAGTATGACCCGGCCGTGCCCGCCAGCCTGATGATCTACCAGGACGGCCAGGCCTTCAAGGACGAGAAGGGCGACATGCGCGCCCAGAACGTGATGGACAACCTCATCTACCGCCGGGAAATCCCGGTGATGATCGGCGTGTTCATCAACCCCGGCCGTCGCCCGGACCAGCCGGAGCCATCGCCGCAGATCGGCTGGGGCGATGGGTTCACTAATCGGGGCACAGAGTACAATTCCCTGAACGACAAATATGCAAGGGTCATCACGGAAGAACTGATGCCGGTGCTCTACAAGGAGTACAATATCTCACGAGACCCGGAGCAGCACGGGATCGGCGGCTCCAGCTCCGGGGCGATCGCCGCGTTCACCGTCGCCTGGGAGCGGCCCAACGAATTCCGCAAGGTATTGAGTAATGTGGGGAGCTTCACCAACATCCGCGGCGGGCATGCCTACCCGGAGATGGTGCTGAAGACGCCGAAAAAGCCGATCCGGGTCTTCCTCTGCGATGGTCGCAACGACAACCGGGGCATCCGGAACGGCGCGTATGACGAGAAGTGGGACTGGTTCCTGCAGAACGTCCGGATGATGAAGGCCCTCTCCCAGAAGGGGTACGACGTGAACTACACCTGGGGGATGAACAACCACGGCCAGAAGTTCGGCGGACTGGCGATGCCGGAGATGATGCGCTGGCTCTGGCGTGATGGACCGGTGTCGACCGACCCCAAGGACATCGTGGAGCGCAGCTTCCGGCAGCCGGCGAAACCCGCCGACGCGGTGAGGCAAGAGGCGCGATGATCCGCGGTGTGCACACGATGTTCTACTCGTCCGAGCCCGAGGCCCTGCGTGCCTTTCTCCGGGACAAGCTGGGGTTTTCGGCAACCGACGTAGGCGGAGGCTGGTTGATCTTCGACCTGCCGGAGGCCGACATGGGGTGCCATCCCGCCGACGAGGGCGGGGGTGCGAGGAGCGGCACTCACGACATTTCGTTCTATTGCGATGACATCAAGCAGACCGTGGCCGAACTGTCCGCTCGCGGTGTGGAGTTCACTGGGCCGGTGGCGAACCACGGCTACGGGCTTGTCACGCACTTCAGAGTGCCGGGTGGATTTGAGGTCCAACTCTATCAGCCGCTCTACGGGAAAGGGGGCGCCCAACCCGTGGTCGCGTCCGGCTGAGCTCCGGGCGCTACTGCCGGACGACGCATCAGAAAACGCCTGACATGGGTGATTGGGGATCGGGTGATCGGGTTGCCGCTTGACATCAGATGTTCGCCAACCTAGCATCAAGCCATCATGGCCAGAACTACTCTCCACATTGATGATCCGGTCCTGGCGCAAATTCGCGAACTCCATCGTCAGCAGGGCCGATCAATGGGAGCCATCGTGTCGCAACTCCTGGCGGAGGCGCTTGCGGCAGGCAGAAGTGAGGCTGAGAGTCGCCCGCTTTGCTGGAAGAGTCGCCCCATGGGAGCGAGAGTGGACCTGGCCGACAAAGATGCCCTCTACTCCGCTCTTGACGATCAGGAATGAGCTATTCGCTGGACGCCAACCTGTTGCTCTACGCGTCGGACGAGGGCAACCCCCAGTTTGAGGCAGCCCAGCAGTTCGTGCGGGACCTCCACCGCAGCCCGGACGTCCTCTGCTTGGCTTGGCCTGTCTTGATGGCCTACGTGCGGATCGCTACCCACCCGCGGGTTTTCCGCGCTCCGCTGGCACCACAGGAGGCAGTCGCCAACGTGGACGCCCTGCTGGCGATGCCTCGCGCCATTGTCGTCACGGAGGGCGATAGGTTTCTTGAAGCCTACCGCAGGGTCACCGGCGAAATGCGGGTCCGTGGAAATCTGGTTCCGGACGCCCACCTCGCCACGATCCTGCAGCAGCATGGCGTGCGCCGGCTTTACACATGTGACAGGGACTTTCTCAAGTTCCCGTTCCTCGACGTCGTCAACCCGCTCGTATGAGCCCGTGAGCGCCCCAGCGGGGAGGCAGCTCGCCGGGCGAGATGGCGGTTGCCCGGCGACAGCACGCCGGCCGCACGCGACACCACCCTCCAGATTCGCACGGGGCTTCCGATAACGCTGTCATCCGAAAGGTGGACCCGGCCCTGGCCGGAGCGGAGACGGAATGAGCGAACGGCCGACGCAAGCGGGCACCTCCCAGCCGCGTAGGGGGGTGGGGCGTGTTGTGAGACCCACCGCGTGGCTGAACGGGCTGACGGCGCTCCTCTCCGCCGTGGGCGTGCTGGTCGTCTACCTCTGCACTCTGGCTCCCTCCATTGTGGAGGGGGACGGCTCCGAGTTGACGACTGCGGCCCACCTAGCGGGTGTGCCGCACCCCACCGGCTATCCGCTCTACATGCTCCTCAGCCATGGCTTCCTCCGAGTGTGCCAGTGGGGAAGCGTGGCTCTACGGATGAATCTGCTCTCCGCGCTCTGCGCGGCAGGAGCCGTTGGGCTTGTCTGTCTCCTCGCCATCCGCCTCACGGGATCCCGGCCCGGCGGCGCGGTGGCGGCGCTCCTCTTCGGCTACAGCAGCACCTTCTGGTCGCAGGCGGTGATCGCCGAGGTCTATGCCTTCCACATGCTGATGGTTGCCGGGGTGATGCTCAGCGCGCTGCGCTGGGACAACGCCGGCACCCGCGCCAGCTTCTTCTGCACTGCCCTTCTCTACGGCGCTGCGTTTGCGCACCATCTGAGCAGCGTGCTGCTGGCCCCTGCGCTACTATTCCTGCTGCTCACCTCCCGACACCGCGCCGCGGTGCCGCGGCTGTTGGCTCCGGCCGCTGCCCTGATGCTGCTGCCGTTACTGCTCTACGCCTACCTGCCGTGGGCCGCGCTGCGCAACACCCCCGCCAATTGGGGCGACCCCAGTACCCCTGCGAACATGCTGGCGCACATCACGGGTCGCCAGTACCGCGACAGGATGTTCTCCGGGGGCGTGGGCGGGTTCGTGTCCCAGCTTCAAGCGTATGCCTGGAGCGCTCCGGGAGGGCGTCCGGGATACCTGCCGCAGCAATTCTCGCCCTGGCTGCTGCTCCTGGGGACCGTGGGCGTGGCGGGCCTTTATCGGCGGCATCGACGCTGGATCGGCTTCACCGCCCTCTACGCGGGCAGTGTCATCTTCTGGGCTGCCAACTACAAGATCTCCGACATCGAGGTCTACTACCTGGGCGCAACACTGGTTATCGCTTGCTGGATCGGCGTCGGGGCGCGTGAGGTGTTGCTCTGGGTGGAACGCCGCGCGCGGAGGGTGGTGAGGACCCGCTCAGCTCGGATAGCGGTGACGCTCGCGGGGGGCCTCCTCGCGGCGCTGATCCCTGGGGTTGGGCTGGCGGAGAACTGGGAAACCAACGATCGCAGCGACGATTGGCGCACGCTGGCCTACGCCCGCGCCGCCCTGGATGCGGTCCCGCGCAATGCGCTGTTGATCGGCGACGGCGACGGCTGGTACTTCCCCCTGCTCTACACACGATTTGTGGAAGGCCGGCGCCCCGACGTGACCCTGGCCGGATACTACGATCTGTTGCTGCCCGTCCGTAGCCGCCGGGCGGCACCGCTGATAGCCCAGGGAACTCTCTCGGGCATCCCGGAGCCTTACCTCGCGCCGCATGGTCGTCGCAACTGGGACACGCATTTGCTGGCCCGGATCCTTGAAGAAAACGTGGGCAAGCGCCCCGTGTGTCTGTTGGGGGAGCCAGTAAGGATGCTGCGACAACCCTGGATGCAGGAGTTGCTCGCCCCCTACCGCGGCACCCAACGCACTAGCATCCCGTTGATGGAGCTCACGCGGGGCGCGCCGCCTACCCCGGCGGCCGACGGAAACCTCCTCGCCACGAGCTCCCCCATCGAGTTCCTGGCCTCCGGATCCAGGTCCGTGGGGACTCTGCTCGGGGCACGGATCATCCCTCTTTCCAACACCCCCGACGACGCGCCGCCCTGGGCCGAGCTCAGGTATGACTGGCTGGTCCATGACCCGGCACTCATGCAGCGGGCGCACGTGCGGGTGATGTTCGCCGATGCGGAGGGGAACTACGCAACGTTCCCCGACGGCTCGATCGAGTTCCAGAACAATCACTGGTTGGGGCAGGGGATGCAGCCCGGAGATCGCTCCCTCGGGCGGACGGTCGGCGAGCGGTTTCGTGTCTACATTCCGCCGGGGGGGTGGGATCGGGACTCCTACCTCTGGGTCGGGCTGGTCGTGGACGATCGCTTCCTGCCCATCAAGGGACGCAGCGGGAACTTCGCGCGGGTTGACTTGCCCGCGCTGCGGGTGGCGATGCACGGGGCCAGGCTCCGCTCACCCGCTCCCTGAAGTGGGGGGGGAACGGGGCCTTCTGGTGGTCGCTCGGCCGGCTGACGCCTGCCGGCCGGCGTGATAGAGTAGGGAGATTCAGGTGTGCCTTTAAGTCGGTCCTGTGAGGCTGACAAGGACGCCGCACTTCCCCAACCGCCCGTGCCGAACCCCACCAGGCGCGGGTGTCGGCGCAGCGCGCGCTTCCTGGCGTCAGCCTCGGCCCACCTGGCGGAGGCACTTCTTTCATGGCGTCGGTTGGGCCCATCCCGCTGCAGGTAATGTCCGCGGACGACATCCGACGGGCGCTCACCCGCATTGCCCATGAGATCGTGGAGAAGAATCGCGGGGCGGAGCGGTTGGCGCTGATCGGGATCCAACGGAAGGGCGTGCCCCTGGCCCACCGCATCGCTGAGCTGATCCACCGGTTCGAGGGCTCGACCGTTCCCGTGGGAACGCTGGACATCACCCTCTACCGCGACGACGTGTTGCAGCGCGCGATCCAGGTCCGCGAGACGGACATCCCCGGCGACCTTACCGGCATGAACGTGGTGCTGGTGGACGAAGTTTTCTTCACAGGGCGGACGGCCCGCGCGGCTCTGGATGCAGTCATCGACCACGGCCGCCCCGCATCGGTCCAATTGGCCGTTCTCGTCGACCGTGGCCACCGCGAATTGCCGATCCGCCCGGACTACGTTGGCAAGAACCTCCCCACGGCCAGGCGCGAGCACGTCGACGTGCGACTCGTCGAGCAACAGAGCGAGGACGGCGTTTACATCGAGAAGGCCGCCGATGCTGAGTAGAGATCTCGAGTCATGGCCATGACACTCGACCGGGAGGACGTGGGGCAGCCACGCGGAGGCCTGAAACGCACGGACGTGCTGAGCCTGCGGACCATGGACCGCGAGGAGATCGAGACCATCCTGGCCACCGCGTCGGCGTTCAAGGAAGTGATGGGCAGGACAATCAAGAAGGTCCCCACCCTACGCGGCAAATCGGTGGTCACGCTGTTCTACGAGAACTCGACGCGGACTCGCGTCTCTTTCGAGCTCGCGGCCAAGATGATGTCCGCGGATGCCATCAACGTCTCCGCTTCGGGCAGCAGTGTAGCCAAGGGGGAATCCCTCAAGGACACGGCGCTGACTCTTGAGGCGATGGGGATGGATCTGATCGTCATCCGCCACCCGCTCTCCGGCAGCGCCGACTACGTGGCGAACCAGGTGAGCATTCCCGTCATCAACGCCGGCGACGGCATGCACGAGCATCCGAGTCAGGGCCTGCTGGACGTGATGACCCTGATGGGCTCTCGGGGCAGGATTGAAGGACTGCGCGTGTTGATTGTGGGCGACCTGCTGCATAGCCGTGTGGCGCGGAGCAATATGTGGGCATTGCGGACGCTAGGCGCCCATGTTCGGCTTTGCGGCCCATCCACTCTGATCCCGCCCGGACTGGACTCGGCCGGCATCGAGGTGTTCGAGGACCTCGATGCCGCCATCGAGGGCGTCGATGTGGTCAACGTGCTGCGTATCCAACTCGAGCGGCAGGAAGCCGGGCTGTTCCCCTCCCTCCGAGAGTACAGCGAGCGGTGGGGCGTGAACCCTCGGAGGCTGGAGCGAGCGGCACCGGGTGTGGCGGTGATGCATCCCGGGCCGATGAATCGGGGCCTGGAGATCAGCCCAGAGGTGGCGGATGCGGGCTATAGCCTGATCACCGCGCAGGTAACCCACGGCGTGGCCGTGCGGATGGCCCTGCTCTACCTGCTCCTGGGAGGCGCGGGCAATGCCGTTTAGTCGTGGCCGGTTGGGCCGGAGAGGCGGACGAAGCTCATGGGCCTGCTGATCAGAGGAGGCCGGGTGATCGACCCGGCACAGGAGTTGGACGTCCAGGCGGACGTGCTTCTGGTGGATGGCCGCGTCAACCGCATCGAGCCCGGCATCTCCCCCGCGGGACACGAGCTTCTCGAGGCGGCGGATCAGGTGGTCTGTCCCGGATTCATCGACGTCCATGTCCACCTGCGCGAACCCGGGCAGGAATACAAGGAGACGATCGCCACCGGCACGCGCAGCGCGGCGGCCGGCGGATTCGCCCACGTCTGCTGCATGCCGAACACCGACCCGGCGATCGACGACCCATCGGTGGTGGAGCTGCTCCAGGACAAGGCGTCGAGGGCATGCGGCGTGAAGCTGCACATCTTCGCCTCGATGACGAAGCAGAATGCGGGTAAGGAACTGGCCGAGATGGGGAGACTGTCCGATGCCGGAGCCGCCCTATTCTCAGATGACGCCTTTCCGATCCAGAACGCGCGGGTGATGCGGCATGCCCTGGAGTATGCCCGGATGCTGCACCGCGGCGTGTCGCTCCACTGCGAGGACAAGGATCTCTCCGGGGACGGGGTGATGAACGAGGGGTCCATCTCCACACAACTCGGACTACGCGGTATCCCGAACTGCGCCGAGGACGTCGCGGTGGCGCGCAACATTGAGCTGTGCCGGCTCACGGCCTGTCGGATGCACATCTGCCATGTATCCACCCGCGTCTCGGTCGATCTCGTCCGGCGCGCGAAGGCGCAGGGACTACCGGTCACCGCCGAAGGCTGCCCGCACCACTTTTGCCTCACCGACGAAGCCTGCCTGGGCTACAACACGCAGGCAAAGGTCAACCCACCCTTGCGCAGCGCCGACGACGTGGCCGCCGTGCTCGAAGGCCTGGCGGACGGCACGCTGGACTCGATCGCGACCGACCACGCTCCCCACGCCATCAACGAGAAGGACTGCGAGTTTGATCGCGCGATGTTCGGCATGGTTGGCCTGGAGACCGTGGTGCCGATAGCGCTCGACCGCCTCTGCCACGCGGGCGTGATGCCCATCTCGCGCGTTGTCGCGGCACTCGCCACCCACCCGGCTCGCGTGCTGATTGGAGATGGTGTCTCATTGCCGCCGGGCGTCGATCCGCGGATCGGCACCTTGCGGCTGGGGGCACCGGGCGACGTGACCGTCCTCGATCTTGACCGTGACTACCATGTCCGAGCGGAGCAGATGCATAGCCGCAGCAAGAACACGCCGTTTGAAGGCTGGAGCCTGCGAGGGCGCGCGGTGGCCACGGTGGTTGACGGCAAGGTGCTGATGCGGGACGGAGCGATCGTGGAATGAACGACATGCATTGGGTGGCATGCTGATGCGGGCCCTGTTGTTGCTGGAAGATGGGTCGAGCTTTCCCGGGGAGTCGATCGGGGCTCCCGGAACGACCCTCGGCGAGGTCGTGTTCAACACCGCCATGACCGGCTACCAGGAGATGTTGACTGACCCGTCCTATGCCGGCCAACTGTTGACGCTCACCTATCCCCTGATCGGAAACTACGGCGTGACCGCCGAGGATTTCGAGTCCCGCGGACTGCAGGTAGCGGGGTTCGTGGTGAAGCAGCTTTGCGAAGTGCCGAGCAACTGGCGGAGCGAGGGCACGCTGCGCTCGTTGTTGGCCGCAAATGGGATCGTCGGTATCCAGGGCGTGGACACTCGGGCGCTCACCCGTCGGCTGCGCGAGCGCGGCGTCATGATGGGGATCCTGACCACGGATCTGGAGTTGGAGGTCGCGCGGGAGCGCCTCGCCGCCGCTCCCGGCTACGGTGCCGTCGACCTCGTCCGGCGCGTGACCACTCCGGAACCGTACACGTGGGAGCCGACCGCACTCGCCACGGGTGGGCGCACGTATGAGGTGGCGTTGATCGACTGCGGCGTGAAGTTCAACATTCTGCGGTCGCTTGCGGCCCTCGGAGTGCGCACCACGGTCTTCCCCTGTCACGCCTCCGCCGAGGAGATCCTCGAGCGACGTCCGGATGGGATCGCCTTCTCGCCAGGTCCCGGTGATCCTGAGCACCTATCGGGCGTCGTGGCCACCGCGCAGCGACTGATTCACTCAGGCAAGCCGATTTTCGGCATCTGCCTCGGCAACCAGATCGTCGGGAAGGCGTTCGGCGCGGGCACCTTCAAGCTGCGCTTCGGGCACCGAGGCGGCAACCACCCCGTGCGCGAGGAGGCGACGGGCCGGGTCTACATCACCAGCCAGAACCACGGCTACAGCGTCGATCCTGCCGGGCTGGAGCGCAGCGGCCTGGAGGTGTCTCACGTGAACTTGAATGACGGCACCGTCGAAGGCCTTCGCCACCGCGAGCTACCCATCTTCACCATCCAGTATCATCCTGAGGCCAATCCCGGCCCGCGCGACAGCGCCTACCTCTTCGAGAGGTTCCTCCGCGCGATCGATCCGGGGTGGACGGTTCCGGAGGCACGCAAAACCGTGAGCACAAGCCATGAGCGGTAGGGAACGGCCGGCATCGTCGGGCTCAGATCCCTACGCCCCGCCGAGACGTCGTCGGCGGGTTTCCGCGCGTCGGCGGTTTTCACCCTGGCTTAGCCTGCTGGCCTCGACCGCGGGTGCGCTGGGGATTGGATTGTTCGTCGCGGGCACGAACCCCTACACCGTGCCGTCCGCCTCGATGCGTCCCGCCCTGCAACCGGGCGACCTCTTCCGGGCCGACGTGTACTTCGCCCTCCGTCAGGGACCGAAGCGGGGCGAGATCTGGGTGTTCAACAATCCCCAGCCCGAGAATCACTTGGGCGCCATCCTGGTCAAGCGCATCGTCGGCCTGCCCGGAGAAAGGATTTCCGTGGTTGACGGCCAGATCCGGGTCAACGGCCAGGTGATCAAGGAACAGTACCAGCACGATCCCATCGGCTACCGGATGAAGCCCGTGCGACTTAGACCGGATGAGTACTGGGTCCTCGGGGACAACCGCAACGACAGCGCGGACAGTCACGTCTGGGGACCGCTCAACCGCCGTACACTGCAGGGCCGAGCGTGGTTGCGCTACTGGCCCCCCACCCGGTTGGGTCTACTTTAGAAAGACCGAAAGAGCGCGGACGGAGCATGCCGAGAAGAGCGGAAATTCAGAAGGTGATGGTGATAGGGTCTGGTCCGATCGTGATCGGGCAGGCTGCGGAATTCGACTACGCGGGGACTCAGGCCTGCCAGTCATTGCGCGAGGAAGGCTGTCAGGTTGTCCTGATCAACTCCAACCCGGCCACGATCATGACCGACACGGAGATCGCGGATCGGGTCTACATTGAGCCCCTCACCGTGCAGTTCGCTGAGGAGGTGATTGCACGGGAGCGCCCGGATGGTCTCGCTCCCGGGTTGGGCGGCCAGACCGGGCTGAATCTGGCGACGAAGCTCGCCGCCGCTGGTGTGCTCGAGCGTTACGATGTCCGGCTTCTGGGCACGCCGTTGAAGTCGATCCGGATGGCCGAGGACCGCGAGGAGTTCCGCACGCTGATGCAGAGCCTGGGCGAGCCGGTGCCCGAAAGCTGGATCATCGAGAGCATGCAGGAGCTGAAGGAGCTGGCGGCACGCAAGTACCTGCCGCTGCCGCTGATCGTGCGCCCGGCCTACACCCTGGGCGGCACCGGCGGCGGGATCGCTCGCGACGTCTCTGAGCTGCTGGAGATTGGATCGCTCGGACTGAAGCTGTCGATGCGCCACCAAATCCTCGTGGAGCGCTACCTGCGCGGCTGGAAGGAAGTCGAGTACGAGGTGATGCGGGACGGTGCCGACAACTGCATCACGATCTGCAACATGGAGAATCTGGACCCGATGGGGATCCACACCGGGGACTCGATCGTCGTCGCACCCAGCCAGACTTTGTCCGACCGCGAGTATCAGATGCTCCGGACGGCCTCTCTCAAGATCATCCGCGCCCTGGGGATCGAAGGCGGCTGCAACGTCCAACTGGCTCTGGACCCGGAGAGCTTCCAGTACTTCGTCATCGAAGTGAATCCTCGGGTCAGCCGCTCCTCGGCGCTCGCTTCCAAGGCGACGGGCTATCCCATCGCCCGCGTATCGGCGAAGATTGCGGTCGGGCTGCGCCTGGACGAAATCCCGAACGCGGTCACACGGAAGACCCTGGCATGCTTCGAGCCTGCCCTGGATTACTGCGTGGTCAAGATCCCGCGATGGCCCTTCGACAAGTTCAAGACGGCCGACCGACGGATCGGCACGCAGATGAAGGCGACAGGGGAGGTGATGTCCATCGGCCGAACCTTCGAGTCAGCCCTGCTGAAGGCTGTCCGCTCCCTGGAGGTCGGGGTGCACGGGTTAAAGGCAAAAGGGCTGGATGGCTGGAGTGAGATGGAGTTGGAGGGCGCCCTCCGGAACGCCACCGACGACCGTCTCTTTGCCGTTGCCGAGGCCTTTCGTCGTGGTTGGGAAATCCGGGAGGTCCAATCGCTCAGCCACATTGACCCCTGGTTCCTCCACAAGATCCGCGGCATCATCCGGCTTGAGGAGCGGCTGCGGGATCGGCCGGTTTCCGAGAGCCAGGAGGCTGTCGCAGATCTGCGTGAGGCGAAGCAGCATGGCCTCAGCGATCGCACCCTCGCCGACCTACACGGCACGTCGGAGGCTGCTGTTCGGGATTGGCGCGGCCGGCACGGAATCACACCGGTCTACAAGATGGTCGACACCTGCGCGGCGGAATTCGAGGCCGAGACTCCCTACTTCTACAGCAGCTACGAGGACGTCGATGAGGCGCAGCCTGCCGCGGGCGATTCCGCGGCAGCGGCTCCCAGGAAGAAGGCAATCGTCATCGGATCCGGCCCGATCCGGATTGGGCAAGGGATTGAGTTCGACTACTGCACCGTCCACAGCGTGTGGGCGCTGCGGGACGCCGGGTACGAGTCCATCGTGATCAACAATAATCCCGAGACCGTCTCGACCGACTTCGACACATCCGACCGCCTCTACTTTGAGCCCCTCACCCTGGAAAACGTTCTCGCTATCGTCCGTGAGGAGAATCCCGAAGGGGTGATCGTTCAGTTCGGGGGCCAGACGGCGATCAATCTCGCGGAGCCGCTGCACGCTGCCGGAATACCGATCCTCGGCAGCTCCTACGAGAGCATCGATCTGGCCGAGGATCGGGACAAGTTTGAGCAACTCCTGCGGGACCTGGACATCCCCAAGCCACCGGGGCGGGCGGTACGGTCGGTGGATGCTGCGGAAGCGGTCGCGGAAGAGATCGGCTACCCGGTGCTCGTCAGGCCGTCGTACGTCCTCGGCGGCCGGGCGATGGAGATCGTCCACACCCGTGAGGACCTGCGGAACTACATGGAGTACGTGGTGGAGGTCAGCCCAGACGCGCCGATTCTCGTGGACAAGTACGTCTTGGGCAAAGAGGCCGAGGTCGATGTGATCGCTGATGGTGAGGACTGCTTGATCCCCGGGATCATGGAGCACATCGAGCGGGCGGGAGTACACAGCGGCGATTCGATGGCGGTGTTTCCGCCCCAGTCCCTCTCCCAACCGGCCATGGATCGAATGGTGGAGTATGCCTGCCGTGTGGCGCGGGCGCTCAAGGTCGTCGGCCTGATGAACATCCAGTTCGTCGTGGACGGCGACGACGTCTACATTCTCGAAGTGAACCCCCGGTCCAGCCGCACCGTGCCGTACCTCTCCAAGATCACGGGGGTGCCGATGGTGCAGGTGGCGACGCGCTGCATGGTCGGCGGACGTCTGCGCGAGATGGGCTACACGACCGGGCTCTGGGCAGGCTCGGCCGAACATCCAGTGCGGCACGTATCGGTGAAGGCGCCCGTCTTCAGCTTCGCCAAGCTCACCCGCGTGGACGTCAACCTGGGTCCCGAGATGAAGTCGACCGGGGAGATCATGGGGACGGACTTTGACTATCCGCGGGCCCTTTACAAGGCGATGGTCGCGAGTGGGGTAGACGTGCCGCCGCACGGGGCGATCATCGCCACCATCGCGGATCCGGACAAGCAGGAGGCGCTCCCTCTGCTTCGGCGCTACGCCGAGTTGGGCTACCGCCTCTTCGCCACCGCAGGCACCGCGGCACTTCTGACCCTCTACGGGATCCCCGCGGAGCCGGCGATGAAAATCCACGAGGGCGGCCGCACGCTCGTCTCCCTCATCCAGGAAGGCAGTGTCAATCTGCTGATCAACACCGTCAGCCGCAACAAGCGCAGCGAACGGGAGGCCGCTGTGCTTCGACGGACAGCCGTCGAGAATGGTGTGCCATGTCTGACGAGCCTGGATACGGCCGCCGCCCTACTCCAGGCGCTCGAGCTGCAGGCCTACGGGACGGCCGAGGAGTCACGACCCCATTGCCGCACGATCGACGAGTACTGTGGATTGCCCACGGCGGAGGCCCGCCGCCGATAGTTTCGCAGATGGTCACATGAGCAGGCCAAGCGGGACCGGCTTGGCCCGGTCGGGAGTACCTGCGGATTGCGGCAATTGGTCGCGGCGCAAGAACTTGGATTGATACATCCGCTCGTCAGCCACGTTCAGCAGCGTTCGAGCGTCGCGCCCGTCGTCGGGGTACGACGCCTGCCCCACACTGGCGCCGACGTCCACGCCAATCAAGCGGGCCGCCGCGTCGGGGATCGCCGCCCGGATGCGGTCGGCCACTCTTGCCGCCATCATCGGTCCCGTTCCCGGCAGTAGCATCACGAATTCGTCGCCCGCGTAGCGACTGACCACGTCCGATGGCCGGGCGACTGAGGTGAGGGCGGCGCTCACCGCCCGCAGTAGATCGTCGCCCCGCAGGTGGCCGTAGGTGTCGTTGACCTGCTTGAACCCGTCCAGATCCAAAAGGATCACGCTGAAGATGTCGTCTCCGGCTACGGACGCCGCGGGGTCATCGTCACGGAGATGGGTCATCCTCTCCAGGTGCCTTATGAGACACCGGCTGTTCGCAAGCCCGGTGAGCGGATCGGTGAACGCGAGCTCCCGGTCTCGCTCAACACGACGCACATTCTGGATCGCAATCGCCGCGTGTTCGACGAGGATCGTCATCAGATGGAGGTGGTGCTGCGTGATCACACTGTAGGGCTGCGTGTAGGCAGCGAGCACTCCGTGAATCACCTCGCCGTGGATGATGGGAACGGCTGTCACGGAAGTGAGGTCGATATTCTCACCGGGCGAGTAGCGGCGGGCAATGTCCAGTGCCGCGGCGACATTGACACGCGCCTCCCGATTCTGGGCGACCCAGCCAACCGCGCCCTCCGAGAGGGCGATAGTCATCCCCGAAAGCCGCTGGGCTTCAAACCCACGCGCCAGAACAGCGCGCAGGCCGCCTGACTCCTCATCGAGCAGGTAGAGGATCACCGTGTCGGCAGGGAGCAGGTCAAAGGCGCGTGACACCACGCAGTCGAGCACGTCCTCGAGGGTGTCCCTTGGTGCCAGGTCGTGCGCGACTCCGCGTACCGCCGCCATCTCGGCCGCCGCCTGGCTGATGGCGGAGAGAGCGGCCGAGGGACTGCCGACGACGTCTGTGCCGTCCAGCCGACCTTGCCCAGCAGCCTCTTGAAGGGCAATCCGTTCGAGGGCAGCAGGTAGGACCTGCTCGAAGATCGTCACCAGCACCGGGTCAAAGTGCTTCCCAGCCCCTTCCCGAAGTACCCCCATGGCCTCTTCGTGGGAAAGTGCACGCCGATAGGGGCGATCCGACGTCAGCGCATCAAAGACGTCCACGATTGCGATGACCCTGCCGCCGAGGGGAATCTCGTCCCCCATGAGCCCGCGAGGGTATCCCAAGCCGTCCCACCGCTCGTGGTGAGACAGCACGGTTTCGACCACTGGAAACGGGAAGGGGACGGGCGCCAGGATCTCCGCACCGATCTGCACGTGGGACTTCACCCGCTCAAACTCGGCGGGTGTCAGCCGGTCTGGCTTGCCGAGAATATGGTCCGGGACCCCCAACTTGCCGATGTCGTGCACCAACGCCCCCGTGGCGATGGCCTGCTTCTCCGTCAAGCTGGCACCGGATCCCTCCGCCAGCGCGATGGCGTACTGCTGAACCCGGTTAATGTGTGAGCAGGTGTAGCGGTCCTTGGCGTCGATAGCAGTGGCGAGAGAGGCGATGATAGCCTGATTCAGCTCATTCAGCTCCTTGATATGTCCCATCTCCAGCTTCAGCTTCTCGGAGAGTAGCTGAACTCGGTCCAGGTAGATCCGGTAGGAGGAATACACGAGGTAGATGGGCGGGATGATGAGGGGCAGATGTATCCAGCGTCCTCCGAGGATGCCCACGGTCCACTGCACCCCGCCGGCGAAACTGGCGCTGGCGAAGAACCCGGCCGCAGTCCAGCAGAAGCTCTGCTGCCAGACCTTCTCCCAGCGCTCGCCATTCTGCAGCGAGATCGCCAGGGAAACCCCCCAGGTGTTCAGCAGGAAATAGGTGAGTGCGAACGCAAAGAGTGCCGGGATGTCAGGCGTTTTTCCCGCTATCGAAAAGTGGCGAACCCCGTTGTACGCCAGGCACGATGCCAGGCAAGCCAGGGCGCAATTTGCGCAGTTGAAAGCGATGATGTGGGGGGCCTGCTTCGAGCGACGAACTCGGAACCGTCCGGCAGCAGGCGATAAGAGACTGCCGACCAGCGCGCCGGACACAGCGCAACTGCAGGCGGCCAACGGTCCGCTCGACAGCATGGCGAAGCAAACGATGGCGAACGTCATCGTCATCTGGCCCTGGAAGACCGTGAGTTCGACCTTCCAGACGCTGAAGATGATCGCCAGCCCGACTACCCCCGCCAACCATGCGGGCTCCGGACGTTCAAACTGGTGGGTGCCCAGGCCGTAGCCGACCAGCAGCAGGATCACGGGAATGTAGGCGAGCAGGAAGGATTTCAGCTTTACCGGGAGGGACTGAAATGCCGCCATTTAAACATCCTTCCTGCCTCGCCCATTCGGTATTGAGGTGACGTACCGGCAACTGGCTCAGTCGGCGTCGCCGTCGCCGGTGGGGTCCTCGGCCCCGCCGTTGTCGCCAATAATCGTGGCGTTCACGTAGACCAACTTCAACGCGAGGGGATCCCCGGCAAACACCGGGTCCTGGGCCATGTTGAGCAACGGATCGGCCCAGATCGGCTCCACCGCCGCCACGCCGTCGCCTCCCCACAGCACCTGCTGCGTCCAACTGGGCGTGAGGGTGTCCCAGGCCACATCCGTGCCCCACAACACCTGGTGGATGCCGATCACCGGTTCCCCCCACAGGACCTGATGGCCTTGCAGGATCGTGCCGCCCCACGCAACAGTCTGGCCGGCGATGGTGGAGGTGGGTTGCAGCGCCTCATCGATCCAGCGCGTCCCGATCGCCGCGTCGGTGTTGATTTGGAGTGCCAGCTTGAGGGCGCCGATCGTGTTGAGGCTGCCCGCGCCCTGCGTGAGAGTGGAGAGACCTTCCGCAAGCGGAGCTCCGTCCTGCCCGGAGATCAGAAGCCGCTCGGCGGTGTACATCAGGACTGCCTTCACGGCGTTTGGGGTGAGGGTCGGCCGGGCCTGGAGGAGGATCGCGACTGTGGCGGCCACCTGCGGCGCGGCCATGCTGGTGCCTGACAACCGATAGTAATTCACTGACCAGGGAGTTGAAGGGCTCCAGTCGTACCGGTTCTCGGGATAGGTAACGTCCAGGTAGCTACCGGGAGACCTCGGTGCGAGGATGCGGTTCCCCGGCGCGATGAGATCCGGCTTGGTGACGCCATCATAGATGGTCGGACCGCGGCCGCTGTAGCTGGCGACCTGATCGTCCAGCCGACTGGGAGTGCCGTTGGTGTTGAGCGCACCGACGGTGATCACCGCGGGGTCGTGTCCGGGACTCGCGATCCCGCCGTACTTCACAACGCCCGCGGCATTCTTCCCGTAGTTGCCCGCGGAGCACACGACCACCATCCCCGCTGCCTGGGCGACGCGGAGGGCTCGGCACAATGGGTCGGTAACGTAACTCTCCGTCGGCGGCCGGCCAAGCGACAAGTTCAGCACTCGGATGTTGAGGAGTCTTCGGTTGGCAACCACCCACTCAATCCCGGCGATCACCCGGCTGACGCTGCTGTTGCCCGTCGCATCCAGTACCTTGACGCAGACGATTTGTGCTCCGGGTGCCATCCCGACGATGTCGCCGCTGGAATTGCTCCCGTCCGCGACGGCGATGCCTGCCACGTGCGTGCCGTGGCCGTTGTCATCGTAAGGCAATGCCCGGCGGTTCACCATGTCATGCCACGCGGCGATCCGTCTCAGGCCAAACTCCCTGCCGGGGTTCACACCGGTGTCGAGGAAGGCGATGCGCACCCCCCTCCCTGTGTAGCCGCCGGACCAGGCCTGATCGCCACCCGAGGACACCACGTCCACGTCCCGTGTCGTGGTTGGGACCGCGTGCGCCTCGACCGTCGCGTCGAGCGAGACGTGATCCACTTCCGGAGAGGCCGCAAGGCCGCGCAGCCCGCTGGTCGGCACCGAGATCGCGGCGCTCCCCACGATATTGAGGGATCCCCGCCACAAGCCGCGGAACCGCTTCGGCAGCGACCGTTGGTCGCGTGGAACGGACTTGTAGCGAACGATCACCGGGACCATCTGGCCCGAGGTGGGTCGACTCCGAATCAGCGAGGCCAGGTCCGGGCTAAGGCTGCCCGCATGCGCCGGTGCGGTCGTGATCAGCGCGCCGGTGAGCGCCACCAGGGCGGGAAGTACTGGGAAACGGGGCATTTCGGGTCTTTCAGCGGCTACAGATTAGTTAGTTGGCTCGTCCGCGGGGGGAGGTGGGTCCCTTTGGTCGGAGCGGAGTTGCGGTGGCGCGGACCGTCGACTTCGAGGAATCGCCGCTCCAGAGAGCCTGCGCCACTTGCGTCGGCATCGGTCTTGCCTTGGGGCGGGATGCGTTGGCTGACCCGCTGGGGCCAATCGGCATCAGGGCTGAGAGAGTGGCGAGCACGGTGGGAACAATGATGACAGCCATCTGGGGTTACTCCCTGGTATCGGCCGGGCGCTCTCGGTCAGCGTGCCAGCCAGCTTCACCCGTAGCTCTGCAAGGTCTGTGCCAATCGCATGGGGAAGCCGAGAACGCGTTGCCTCGCCTCCAGTTGGCGCGGGGCGGCACCCGCCGTAGGCATATCGGCGGCCGAATGGTGAGAAAACAAGCCGGCGGTCGCCGATGGCCGGACTGGCGACGGAGGGAAAAACGCGATGGCGGGAAGAGCAGTCCGATTTGCCGTGGTGGGGATGGGGATGGGTCTCCATCACTGCCGGGATCTGGTGGATGCCCGCGGCTGTGAGCTTGTGGCGATCTGCGACACCAACGACAGCCGTCGCGCACAGCACAGCCGCGAGCTGGGTGTTCGGGGCTATGCCACGTTGTCGGAATTGCTCGCAGACCCGGATGTAGAGGTCGTAAACATCTGCACACCCTCCGGCACACATGCAGACTTATCCATCCAGGCCATGCGGGCGGGAAAGCACGTCGTCTGTGAGAAGCCGCCGGATGTGACGCTGGCGGCCGTCGATCGGATGATCGCGGCGCGTGATGAGACGGGCCGCAAGCTCATGGTCGTGTTCCAATCGCGCTTCGAGCCCCTCTACGTGGAGATGAAACGAGCCATCGACACCGGCAGGCTGGGAGCGCTGGCTGGCGTTCACGGCAGTGTGAACTGGTGGCGCAGTCCGGAGTACTTCGTGAGCCCGGGCATGTGGAAGGGCACGTGGAAGATGGACGGCGGCGGCTCACTCGCCAATCAGGGCGTGCACACGGTCGACGTCCTGCAGTGGCTGGGCGGCCCGGTGGCGGAGGTGTATGGGAAGTTTGGGGTCTTCGCGCACGACATAGAGAGCGAAGACAAGACCGTGGCGGTGCTCACCTTCCAGAGTGGCGCTCTTGGAACGCTGACCACGGCCACATCCGCCTACCCGGGACTCGATCGAACCATCATGGTGCACGGGGGTCGCGGCAGTCTGGTGGCTGTGGATGATGAACTGGTCCGGTGGCGGATTCAGGCCGATTCCACGGAAGCCGAGCGCGAGGAAGAAGCTCGCCAGTTGGAACGCTTCGGCGCGAAGGGCGGCCGGGACGTGACCACGGCATCCGACCCATTTGCATTTGCCAGTCGCGGGCACCTAACCCAGTTCGAGGCCATGGGTGACGCGGTGCGGGAAGACAGGCCACCCCCGAACAGCATCGAAACAACGCGGCACACAGTGGAGATTCTCACGGCGATCTATGAGAGCGGAAGGACAGGCCTGCCGATTCGGCTCGGCGGTTCATCCCGAAGCTGATCCCAGCTTCAGCAGAATGCCGCTCCGATCGGCCGGGCGGGCATACCCCTCGGTCGTGGCGGCCTCCATCGATTCCCCAAGCGACGCACGGGTGGAGGATCTTGCGGGCCTCCGTGACTCTGGGTGATGTGAGAGTGGCACCCGCCGGTCGTACTCCTTACGCTGTCGGGGTATGATAAGCGAAGGAGCGGATCCCCGCGCCCAGCCAGAGAAGGTCCCCGGAAGCGATGAATCGGTTTTACGAAGATCTGGTGCGCCAGATGGAGCAGGAAGTCGAGTCCTCGGACGAGATGCTGCGTCGGTTCCTCCGGGCGGTCAGCTCGCCCAGCCGGTTCTGGGAGCCCAGAGCGGATGTTTACGAGACCCGCGACGCAGTGAAGATCAAGGTGGAACTCGCAGGCGTCCGGCCCGACTCGATCCACATCGAGGTCTCCGGGGACGGCCGCGAAGTTACCATCCGCGGCGAGCGGGAGGATGAACGTGCGGAGGCATCCAAGCGTGTCCTCTTCCACCAGATGGAGATCTACCTGGGGCCCTTCGAGAGGGCGCTGACCATGCCGCCCGATGTCGACGTGGATCGGGATCAGGTGAGCGCTGCGTATCGCGAGGGATTCGTTCTGATCACTCTCCCCAAACGTCAGCGTCCGGTCACCCGGCAGGTTCGTCTCTCACGCTAACTCCTTCGCTCCCTGAAACATAGTCGATGCCCAGAAAGAAAAAAGTAGAACTCAGCCCCGAAGCCGCGGAGGGCGCGGCCGTCGAGGTGCAGCCGGCGGTAGATCCCCCGGATGTTGTCCCGGCCCTCCCTGCGGAGCTCTCGATCCTGCCGCTCCGGGACAACGTCCTGTTCCCGGCCGTCGTGGCTCCGTTGACGGTGACGCGGGAAGCCTCGGTCAAGCTGATCGACGACGCCGCCGTAGCCGAGAACCGCATCATCGGGGTGGTGACCCTGAAAGATCCCGGAGTGGAAACGCCAACCTTTGCGGACCTCCACCCGATCGGGGTCGCGGCGGCCATCCGAATGATGGTCAAGATGCCGGATGGGGTCCGCCTGAACGTCCACGGTCTGCAGCGCAACCGGCTGCTCGAACCCACGCAGGACGAGCCGTACATCCGGTGTAAGGTGGAGCCCCTGCAAGAGACGATCGATGTGCGGGTCGAAGAGGAGAGCGGGGCGGAGGCCGGGGCCGACGCAGTCTCGCTCGATGTCGAGATCCGCGCGCTGGTGCGAAACATCGGAGAGGCCTTCCAGAAAGTCGTGCAGATGTCCCCCAATCTGCCCGACGAGCTGCAAGCAATCCCGATGAACGTGCGGGAGCCGAACACGCTTGCGGATCTCGTGGCTGCGCACATGCCCGTCGGCACCCTCGAAAAGCAAGAGATCCTCGAGGAACTGAATATTGCCGCCCGCCTCCGGAAGCTCGCGACCCTGGTGCAGCACGAACTCCACGTGCTGGAAGTAGGCAGCAGGATTCAGTCGGAAGTCTCCTCGGAGATGAACCGAGTTCAAAAGGAGTACTGGCTGCGAGAGCAGCTCAAGGCGATACAGAAGGAGCTCGGGGAGGGCGACGACCGCGAGAACGAGATCGCCGAGCTTCGCGAAAAAATCGAAGCCTCCGGAATGACCGAGGAAGCCCGGAAGGAGGCGGATCGAGAGCTGGAGCGGCTGCAGAGAATGCCTCCCGCGGCGGCCGAATACACCGTCTCGCGGACCTACCTCGACTGGCTGACGGTCCTCCCCTGGAAGCATGCGACTGAGGACAACCTGGATATTCGCGCTGTGCAGGAGGTGCTCAACGAGGATCACTACGGGTTGGAGAAGATCAAAGACAGGTTGCTCGAGTACCTCTCGGTGCGCAAGTTCAAGCGCGAGGGAGACGTCCGTCAGCCGATCCTCTGCTTCGTGGGACCGCCCGGAGTCGGCAAGACGTCCCTGGGGAAGAGCATTGCCCGGGCGCTGGGCCGCAAGTTCGTTCGCTTCTCGCTGGGCGGAATGCGGGACGAGGCGGAGATCCGGGGTCACCGCCGCACCTACATCGGCGCGCTTCCCGGCCAGATCATCCAGGGCATCCGCCGCGCGGGCACTCGCAATCCGGTGATGATGCTCGACGAGATTGACAAGGTCGGACAGGACTTCCGCGGTGATCCGTCGTCCGCGCTGTTGGAGGTGCTGGATCCGGAGCAAAACGTCGACTTCCGCGATCACTATCTGGACGTGGCGTTCGACCTGTCCGACGTCCTCTTCGTTACCACGGCCAACGTCCTGGACACCATCCTCCCACCGCTCCGAGACCGGATGGAGGTCATCGAGCTTGCCGGATACACCGAAGAGGAGAAGGTCGAGATTGCGAAACGCCACCTCGTTCTCAAACAGTTGCAGGAGCACGGGCTGACCGAGGCCGAGCACCTGGGGTGGGATGATGCCGCCCTCCACCTGCTGATCCGGGGCTACACCCGCGAGGCGGGGGTGCGCAACCTGGAACGAGAGATCGCGGCGATCACACGCAAAGCCACGCGCGAATATGCCGAGGGGCGCACGGACCCAATGCGGGCGAGCACGGAGCAGGTCCGCAAGTATCTCGGCGCGCCGCGTTTCGAGTTCGAAGAGGTGCAGGATCGCGTCACCCATCCGGGGGTGGCTACCGGCCTCGCCTGGACGCCGTTTGGGGGAGACATCCTGTTCATCGAAGCGATCGCGATGCCGGACGGCAAGGGGAGCCTCACGCTCACCGGCCAACTGGGCGACGTGATGAAGGAGTCCGCGCAGGCGGCCCTGAGCTACATTCGGTCGCAGTCCATCCCCCTGGGACTCAGCGCGGACTATTTCCACAAGCACGATATCCACCTTCACGTTCCGTCGGGGGCGATTCCCAAGGACGGGCCGTCGGCCGGCGTCACGATGGCCACCGCGATCGCCGGGCTGGCCACGGGTCAGAAGGTGCGGCCCAGAGTGGCGATGACGGGCGAGATCACGCTCACCGGCCGAGTGCTTCCCGTTGGCGGCATCAAGGAGAAGGCGCTGGCAGCGCGGCGCGCGGGCATACGCGAGATGATCCTTCCGGAAAGAAACCGAAAGGATGTGGATGAGGAGCTTCCGGATCTGGTCCGGCAGTCGATGTCATTCCACTTCGTCACAGAGGTGACGCAAGTGCTTGAGTTGGCGCTGGAGCACGCAGCCGCAGCCTCTCCGCCCACCAAGGGGAAGGGTCGGAAGTCCGGTGCCAACGGCGCGGATGGATCAGCCGGGTCCGCCTCGCGGCGTCGAGTGAGCGCCTGAGCCGACTGCAGATTGATCGAGGGAGTTCCTTCCCGGGAGTCGGGCGGCTGGGAGCCGCACCGCCACGCTGGTCCCCGCTCCCGGTGAGCTGGTGATCTCCATCTCGCCCCCGTGGGCTTTCACAATACCGGCGCAGATCGAGAGACCAAGGCCGGTCCCGCCCTGCTTCCGGCTCCGAGCGTCGTCAACCCGGTAGAATCGTTCTGTGAGATGCGGTAGATGCTCCGGAGCGATCCCCTCGCCGGTGTCCGTCACCGCGAGGCGGACGAATTCGCCATCGCCGCTCGCGGAGAGGGTGATGGTCCCCTCCGGCGGGGTGTGGCGGATGGCGTTCTCCAGCAGATTCACCAGCAGCCGCTCAAGGTGCACGAGATCTCCCTGGACGGACAGCTCCCTCACGTTGCCGATCACCTGCACCGACGGGCCGCCGGGTCGCCGAGCCGCGGAGCCGACTGCGGACTCGAACAACTCGACGACCGGCACCGGGTGGATGCGCAGCTCCAGTTGACCCGTATCCGAGCGAGCGACCAGCAGCAAGTCATCCACCACGCGGCGCATCGTATCGGCCGCGGAGTCGGCCGTCTGAAGCGCGGCCCGGTACTCCTCCGGAGTACGCTCGCGGGACAGGGTAAGGCTGGTCTGCGCTTTCAGCCGGGTGAGTGGGGTTCGAAGCTCGTGGGATGCATCCCCTGCAAATCGGCGCTGTTGCTCGTAGAGCCGTTCCAGGCGCTCGTAGGCAGTGGCATTCTCGGCGAATGCCGTCTCCAGGCGCGCGATGAGGGCGTTGAACGTCTTGGCCATCTCCGCCAGCTCGTCGTCGCCCGTCACGGGGAGCCGTCGGGAGAGATCGCGCGCCTCAATCCGTGCCGCCTCCTGCGTCATCCTGCGCACGGGGCTCAGCGCCCGACCAGTGAGGAAGATCCCGCCGATGCCGACCACCAGCAGGCCGAGCGGCGCCAGGGTGAGAAAGGTCCGCAACTGGTGAACCTCCACCTGGCGCAGGTCGGCGATAGGACGGGCCACCTGAACCACGCCAACCTGCTCCGCCCCCTCCAGGAGCGGGACGGACAGCACCCGCAGGGGCTCTCCCGAGATGACGGCGTTGGTAAAGACCTCTCTGCCGGTGACAGCCTCGCGGAAACCGTTGAGGTCCCAGGGCCTCGGATGCGGGGGATAAGGGAGCAGCGACCTTCCACGCAGCGTGAGGAGGCGAGGCTGACGGAAATAAGCGTACCTCTCAATCGCGGTCGCCCCTGGGGAGACGCTCCCGAGCAGCTCGCCTCCCGGTGACCCGGGGAGCCGTGCGAAGAGGCCAGGCATGAGGCTGTAACGGGATTCAAGCTGTCTGAAAGCGTACCAGGTTTGCCTCACGGACTCCGAGCGGTTGCCGAGCTCACGATCCGCGGAGCGGAGCAGGTCCGCCCGCGTCCGCTCCAACAGCGCCCAACCAAACGCTCCGAGCAAGAGTGCCAGGACGCCCACATGCCAGAGTGTGAGCCGGAGCCGGACCGTGGTGCGCATCAGCCGACCTCCAATCTCGGGGCGCGCAGGACATACCCGACCCGGTGGACGGTGTGAATCAGCCGTTGGTCGTGGCCCGCATCGATCTTCTTGCGGAGGAAGTTGATGTGGACGTCCACCGTGTTGGAAGCGGCCTCTTCGTCCATCCAGATTCGCTCCTGGATCACTTCTCTCGTCAGCACCCGCCCCTCATTCGCGGCAAGTGCTTCCAGCAGGCGGTACTCCCGGGGGGTGAGATGAATCGGGTCGCCGCCGCGGGTGACTACGCGCAGATCCGTATCAATCTCCAGGTCGGCGATGCGGATGACGCGCCCCTTGTGGATACGGTCGCGGCGTACGAGGGCACGTACTCGGGCCAGAAGCTCGCTGAAGTCGAAGGGTTTAGGGAGGTAGTCGTCCGCACCCAGCTCGAACCCGCGCACGCGGTCCGGAACGGCATCGCGGGCCGTCACCATGAGGATCGGCGTGACAACGCGCTCCGCTCGCAGTGCCCTGCAGACCGCGAGCCCGTCCAGGCGTGGGAGCATCACGTCCAGAATGATCAACGCGTAGCCGCCCTTCCGGGCCATCCGGAGACCGGTCTCGCCGTTGTCGGTTCGGTCGACGATGAAGCGCGCCTCCTCCAGGCCGGCCCGAACCACTTCGGCGATCCCATCGTCATCCTCGATTAGCAACAGGCGCATTCGCGGTCGATCTCACGCTTTCAACTGAGGCCATGCTACTCCCGCATGTGCAGGGACGTCAGGTGGGATCCCAGGGCGCCGACCCATCCCGGCCGCAACCTGGGAGCGAGACTACGGCCGCCGGGACCCGACCGAGGGTCTTAATAACTTCTTAACGGCCCAGAGGTAAACAGTAGTCAGCACTCGGTAGTTGGAGGAGATCACGGTGAATAGCGGTAGCACTATGAGCAGTGACTGGTCGGCACCGGCTCCGGTCGGAACCGCTTTCCTGCCGCGGGCAACAGCTTCGGAAGAGACTCCCTTCGAGAGCCTATTCGCGCGGCATCGAGCCGGACTGCAAGCGTTTCTCTACCGGAAGCTCGGGAACCGCGAAGATGCCGAGGATGCGGTCTCGATGACCTTCTTTAAGGCGTGGCGGGCATGGACGGGGTTCCGCGGCGAGATTCCGGAGCGGGCCTGGCTTTACGGGATAGCCAACCGCATCGCCATTGACGCCATGCGCCGTCGCCGCTGTCGCCCGGTCGGCTGCAGCCTGGAAGATGACCAGAACGAGTGGTCGCACTTCGATGCGGACGAGTCGCTTGACCCGGCCCGCCAGGTCCTGGACGGAGAGCGGCTGGAAACAACGCGGGCTGCGGTGCAGGGAGCCCTGGCCCTCCTCTCACCCGACCAGCAGCAACTCATTTCGCTGTACTACTTCGAGGAACTCCCCTACACTGAGATCAGCACCCGACTGGGGATTCCCTACCAGGACCTGAAGAGCCGGCTCTACCGTATACGTCAGCGAGTGCGGCGGGATCTGGCTCTCTCTCCCCTGCTCTCCTGACCCTGCTCTCCTGACCCGGTCCGAACGGGACGCCGCCCGCCGGAACCGGTTATGCTTCGTCCAACGTGGGAGTGCGTTCGGGGAGCAACTTAATGGGATTCGTCAGGGATCTGGCCCTTATCGACCGGTTGGCCGGACTCTACACCAGCGTCGTTTCGGACGAGTTGGATAAGGCGGGCTACCGAGATCAAGTGATGAGGCCGGACATCCGCCCGCTGTCTCCCGATGCTCGCATCGCCGGGTACGCCTTCCCTGTCCACGCTGTACCCGTCTTCGAGGTGCCCGAGCACCCCTACCAGCACGAGTTCGCGGCCGTCGACGCACTCCAGCATGGTGACGTGATGTGCGTCTCGAAGACCGAGGGCTCTTTCTGGGGCGAGCTGCTGTCAACCGCGGCTTCTTACCGGGGGTGCCGCGGCGTCATCGTTGATGGCTACACTCGAGACACGAAGGCCATCATGGCGATGGACTTCCCCGTGTTTGTGCGCGGGATCCACATGGCTGACTCGCTGGGACGCCTCGACGTCGTCGGCTACAACGTGCCGATCGTTTGCGGCGGCGTGCGGATGGCTCCCGGCGATCTCGTGCTCGCGGATTACGACGGCGTGGTCGTGATCCCGCACGCAATTGGGGCTGAGATCATCGCGCTGGCCGAGGAGAAGGTTCGGGGGGAAAACCTGGTTCGCGACCATCTCCGTTTGGGGATGAGCGTTACCGAGGCCTGGCAGCGGTTCGGTGTGATGTGAGCTGGCCGAGCCCACTCGAACCTGCATCGCAGCTCCGTCACATCCCCATCATCGAGAGCGGGGAGGCGATGGTAGACCCTGTCGCCCTCTGTCCGCGGTTGCTCTGGACCGAACGCCATCCCGTTTTCGATTACCGCAGGTTACGCTTCGCTCGCCAGGGGCTGGCCGAACGCCTCTGCATCGCCGCCGAGGCACTCCCGGAGGGGTTCCGCCTGGCGCTGGTGGAGTGCTACCGTACGCCCGCCATCCAGCGGGCGATGCACGACCACACCCGCGACCGACTCCGCGCCGCCTTCCCCGGCTGGAGCCCCCAACGCCTGGGGCGCGAGGCGAATCGCTTCTCGGCACCGCTGCGGATTGACGCCCCACCGCCCCACACGACCGGCGGGGCAGTGGACCTCACCATCCTGGATCGGGACGGGAAGTCGCTGGATTTCTTGAGCCCGTACGTGATCTCGGACGCTGCGGGCGCGCCGATGGCTGCACCGGGACTTTCCGCTGAAGCCCGCGCGAACCGCGACCTGCTGGTCAGTGTGCTGAACCACGCCGGGATCACCAACTACCCCTCGGAGTGGTGGCACTGGTCCTACGGAGATCAGGCCTGGGCTTACCGTGGCGGGCATCCACACGCACTGTACGGCGCATTGCCGCCGCCCGAAGGGCTGGACTCGGGCGAGTTCCGGCTGCATCTGGATCCGGGGATCTGAGATGCCAATCGGTGATGGGACCGCGCAACCGCGCGGTCCCACTCACCTTCAGTGCCCCGCGTGGTTTAGAAGTCGAAGGGCGTCCATTGCTCGCGCTGCGCCTCGAGCCGCGCAAGTGTTGCCCCGCGATCATCGTAAGGATAGCTGGGCAGGGCGTTGGAGCGGATCTCGTTGCTCACCAGAGGGCCGTGGCACCCGGTGAGTCGTCCTCGCTCGTCAAACCGGACTGCGAACACGCTGCCAGATTGGCCGCGCTCCCAGAACCGGTAGGTCGCTTCAGCGGTCATTGTTCTCCTTGCCTACCCCATCGTAGGCGTTCAACGCCTCAAGCGGCGTCGAGGGAACCCCTGAGACGCCCGCACCGGCAGCACTGCCGGGGGGTGTGTCGCCCCAGTGGACCAACGTCCATCGATTATCTTCGGCGATTCGAGCCGCGTCGCCAAGTCCACCAAAGGTGGTAGGGCGTTCAGCGGGTGATGATGGGGCCCATCCGGACCACCTCGAACTCCTTGCCGGTCACTCGCTTCAGCGTTCCCAGGTCCTCGTCGTTCCACCGCTTGTCCGGAGCACCAGAGAAGAACCAGTTGCTGCCGTTGTCCGCCAGGATCATCCCGTGGGTTTTCATGGCCTGGAGGATCACGCGCGCCTGCGGGGGGAAACCCTGGATGTCGAAGCCGGCTCGAAGGCGGACCCGCATCCCCATCGGCGGCAGGTTCGGATCGGTCCGGCTGGATGCGAAGTGCCGGGCGGGGGCGATGTAGCCCCTTCGAGAGCGCTGCACCGTGAAGCGGATCGCGTGTCGAATCGCGCCGGACTGCACAACCTCATCGTAGCGGACGAGCCCCGGGAAGATCGGCAGTCCGGCCGCATCGGCGGAAGTCCAGCCTGCGGGACGCGTGGTTCCCTGCCGAAGGTCGAACACGGCACCGCTGTCCGCTCTCCAGCCGCCGGCATCCGGGAAGGCACGGAACAACTCGTAGGCGCGCCAGTTGTCCCGATCGATGACCAGGACGTGCCGGTCCCCGTCCGCGGCGACACCGCCTTCGATCGGTGCACTCGCGGGAATCGGGAACGGTCCGGGGTCGCTCTCGTTGGCGTACGCGGTGTAGGTGACCCGCACGCGCGGCTGCGATCCTGGGACGACCACATAGGGAATGCCGTAGGGACCGCCGCCATAACTGGCGCCGAAGTCGGGATGGAGTCGGGTGTCTCTGCCGATCGAGGCAATGAGGGCGTCCGAGTTTGGATCCACCGGTTCGCGGTCGATCGCCAGATTCCAGGCATCTGTGCGCGGGAGCACCGATTTGCCGTTGAGCGACGCGTTGGGCCCCAGGTCCGGAATCCCCTCCACGGCCCCGGCAGTGCCCACGAGCAGTAGGGCAAGGCCAGCGGCGAGGAGGCGGAGAGTGGACGCTACCCGAATCATGGGCGACTCTGCAGACCTGAGCGGGAAGTGCGGGTTGGATGCCGCAAGGCTAGCGGACGAGGATGTACCGATAGCGTGGGCCGCCCTCCAGCCTGCTTGAGAGTTCCTCGACCACGCTGATCAGCGCCGCACGCCCCACGAGGATGGCCTTGTGGGCCTGATTGGGCTGCCAGACCGGCGTCCGCGGCTGCGTCAGTGACAACTGGATCACCTCCACCAACTCGAAGAAGCGCCGCCGGTCATTCAATATGAGCTCGTCCACGTCCCGCCAAAGCAGGATCGCCCGGTTCACCTCGGGGACCGGAGCCCCGTGGGCGGACAGCGCCTTCAGCAGCGCCGTCGGCTCGAGGCGCCGGCCGGTTCGGTCCGGCCCGCCGGGCTCGCCGAGCCACAGAGCATCGCCATCCGGGATGGTGAGCAGGCGATGTCCCGGCTGCAAGGCGAGCTCGCGCTGGACCGCGTCGGCAACCGGCCGGTCGTCACCACCCACCACGGCGATGGCGATGAAGTCAGCCGCGTTCAAGGCGTTCGCCACGGCCGTTGCGGCGCGTGAGCGTCGTGAGCCACTGGCGAAAGAAGGTTCGGTTCCTAGCACGGCGGTTATCTGACCCATCACTTCTTGCGGGGCACAGGGTTCCGGATTGTTGCGGTATTATCGTCGGGTTGCGTCGATTTGACAGCTACGCGCCCGAATGCGCTCGGAATCCACTCAGATGATCGGTCCAAACAGGCGTCCCGAGAGGCGTACCCGGGGAGGGGAGGGGCCAACCGAGGTCGTGGACGGGTCCCTCGGGGAGCCGGGTCCCCGGCCTGAAGCGGCTCCACGCCGCCCTGGCCGGTGATAGCATTAGTTCAACAAGCAT
>CAZSRZ010000005.1:86173-96248 GCA_964609085.1 uncultured bacterium
TGTCGATGAGCGGGAAGGAACAGCGATGGGCAGACGCGTGTTGATCCTTTGCACGGGCAACTCGTGCCGGAGTCAGATGGCGCAGGCCGTGCTGCAGCGGCTGGGCGGGACCGAGTACGAAGTTTTCAGCGCGGGGACGAATCCGGCTTCCGCCGTCCACCCGATGGCCGTGCGGATTCTGACCGAACGCGGATTCGACATGGCTGAAGCGCGGCCGAAGCACGTGAGTGAGTTCGCCGGTCAACGATTCCATCGAGTCATCACCGTCTGCGACTCCGCCAACGAGAGCTGCCCCTACTTCCCGGGCGCGGAACGCATCCACTGGCCCTTCGACGACCCGGCGGCCGCTACCGGCAGTGAGGAAGATCGATGGAAGGTGTTCCAGCGCGTCTACCGAGAGATCCGCGCCCGGATGGAGTTCTGGATCGAGATCGACCGCCGCCGCCCCGACCTGACCCCAGAAGCGGCCGCCCCTGCACTCTGAGCCCGTTTGACGGCCCCTGAGGCCTCTGCTACGATGCAGGCAACCTCGGGGCGTGGCGCAGCTTGGTAGCGCGCTTGTTTTGGGAACAAGAGGTCGCCGGTTCAAGTCCGGCCGCCCCGACTGAAAAAACGTGCCTGGTCCAGCCTGATTCCTGCCACTCAGAGCAGGGCATGCCGAATCGCCGCGCACATCGCGCACACATGAGCCTCTGAGATCACCTGGCTTCCGAGGGCAGTATGCCCGTGGGAGGCAGCACCCTCCAGGCACCGCAGGAGCTCCATAGCTTAACGTGGAGCCAGCGGCACGAGCTGCAGGTCCGGAGGAGGGCGGCCGGGATGACGGTTGCCCCTCACTCGCCGGATCAGTTCTTCATCCCGGTGACGGTGATGCCCTGGATGAAGGTCCGTTGGGTGAAGAAGAAGACGAGGATCACTGGCAGCACGACGATGGTCGCCGCGGCCATCAGCAGCGGCCACTGGGTGCCGCCGTGCTGGCTCTGGTAGGCCTGCAGCCCGTAGGCCAGGGTGTAGGTCTTCTGGTCCGTCAGGTAGAGCAGTGGCCCCAGGAAGTCGTTCCAGACGTGCATGAAGTTGAACAGCGCGACGACCGCTAGCGCCGGCTTGATCAGCGGGAGCACGACGTCCCGAAAGGTTCGGAACTCGCTGCAGCCGTCGATCTTGGCGGCGTCGGAGAGTTCGAAGGGGACGGACATCAGGAACTGCCGCAGCAGGAAGATGTTGAACGCACTGCCGAAGAAGGCGGGCACCCAGAGCGGCTTCGGGCTGCCGATCCACCCCAGGCTCTTGAAGAGGACGTAGACCGGCACCTGCAGGACCGCGCTGGGGATCATCATGGTGGCGATCGTGAGCGCGAAGAAGATGTCCCGGCCGGGCCAGTTGATTCGGGCGAACCCGTAGGCCACCAGGGCGTTGGAGAGCACCGTCCCAATCACGGAGAGGATGGCGATGTAGAGGGTGTTTCGTGCGTAGCGCAGGAAGGGGACATAGCCCAGCAGGTCGGCGCGGTAGGTGACCGCCTTCCAGTAGTTCTCCCAGCGCCACACCGGCGGCACGCGGATGGTGGAGGTGTCCACCCAGGCGCGCTCTCGCAGGGCTCCTTCGGCGGACCGCTCGATCTCGCAGCGATCTCCTTCCCGGCGCAGGAGGGGCACAAGCACCTCGGCCGGCTGCTTGCCGGGCTCTACCACCGGGTTGGTGTAGTAGACCGCCAGGTACTTGCGCCCGTCCGTCGCCTCCATGTACTCGGTGCGCGGGAACAGCGGCGGCGGGGTTTCCGTCGTCTGCGAGATCGGCTTGACGCTGGTTGAGACCATCCAGATCAACGGGAAGGTGAAGAACACGCTGCCTGCGATCAGCAGAAGCGTGATGATGACCTTCGCGAGGGGTGATTTGGCCTGCATGGGATCGGGTCGTGGGAGGGTGCCGGCCTAGTTGCTGCCGTAGTGAACGAAGCGACGACTGATCCGCATCGCCAGTGAGGTGAGGAGGAGCACGATGATGAAGAGGATCCAGGCCATCGCGGAGGCGTAGCCCATCCGCATGTACTGGAAGGCTGTGTCGTAGAGGTTGACGGCCAGGAAGTAGGCGCTGCGGGCCGGCTGGCCGCCGGGCGCCATCACGAAGGGGAGTGCGAAGTAGTTAAAGGTGCCGATGATGGCCATGATCCCGTTGAACAGGATCGTGGGACTGACCATCGGCAGGGTGACGTGCCGGATTTTCTGCCACCACGACGCCCCGTCCAGATCCGCGGCTTCCAGCAGGTGTTGCGGCACGTCCTGCAGGCCGGCCAGGTAGATCACCACGGCGTGCCCAGTCCCGTAGAGACTCACCAGCACGAACGCAGGCTTCACGAACTCCTTCTTGCTGAGCCACGCCGGCAATTCGGGGTTGGCGCTGAAGAGCGCGGTCTGGCCGGTTGCCGCCAGGATATAGACCGCCACCGCGCCCACTGCGCCGGCGATCAGCCACGGTAGCCGGGCTTTGAGCGGCTCGCCCGCCCGGGTCGGCACGGCCGACCGGGCGAGCAGCAGGATCGTCAGCAGGGCGGCCAGCGAGAAGAGCCAGTGCGACGTCAGCCAGGCCAGCGTGACGTTGAGGAGACCGTTCTTCCCGTTCAGGATGAGCAGCCAGAGAATCGCCATCGCGACCTGCGGCACCAGGGAAGGGAGGAAGAACAGGGTGCGGTAGATCGTCATGCCGCGAACTCCGGTGTTCAGCAGCATCGCCAGGGTCAGGGCCAGCACGGCACCGAGGGGGATCGCCATAGCCGCGTAGAACATCGTGTTCCACAGGGACGTGCGGAAGATGTCATCCGACCACAGCCCCTGGTAGTTGGCGGTCCCGATGAAGCGCGGCGGCAGCAGCACCGAGAAGTCGCAGAAGCTGTAATACAGCGACATCACGATCGGGTACGCCAGAAACACGGTGAACCCGATCAGCCAGGGGCTGATGAAGCAGAGCGCGCTGCGCAGATCCTGCTTCTGCACCCGCGTCAGACCGCGGCGTCGGAGAGCCATGCTCATCGGCGGGCACTCGCCACGCGGCTCGGGTCCGCCGAGACTCGCCTGCGCCGCTGTACGCCCTCGAGATAGGCGGTCAGCTTTGGCTGGATCTGCGCCTGGGCTGCTCCCAGGGCCTTCTCCGGAGACTCCCCCCCGACCCAGATGTTCTGAAATGCGGCCGTCATCTCGCTCGTCCACTCCCGCCAGATACCAACCTGTGGGGTGGTGAACGTGTTCTTTCCCTTCGCCAGTTCGTAGAACAGCCGGATCCGTTTGTTCTTGTGCACTCGAAAGAACCGCTCGGAGACGTTGGCGAGCGGCGAGTGCTTCCACTGCCCCAGGCAGAGCATTTCCATACCTTCCTGGGATTGCACGAACCGGATGAACTCCCACGCCTCCCGCGGGTGTTTGGCCCCACGCGGAATCACGACCACATCCAGCCCGACAGGTGTGGATCGCGCCAGGTCGGGGCGATCATCGGGATAAGGGAACGGTGCCGCGTCCCAATCCAGGCTGGGGTTGTTGTTGTGGATGAAGTTGGCCATCCAGACGCCCTGCATCACCATGGCCACCTGACCGGACATGAAGGCGTTCTGCGGGGATGAGAAGTTTCCGAACCCACTCTGGAACACCTGGATGTCTCGCGCCCGGTACTTGTCTACGTAGTCCTTCACCCAGTGGAAGGCGCGCAGGTTCTCGGGTGTGGTGAGCGTTGCATGGCCCTGGCCGTCATACAGGCTGCCGCCGAAGAAATAGCCCCAACCCCAGTTCCACCAGCCGGGTTCGGCAGGTAGGTAGCCCGCCTGAGTGATGCGGCCTGAGGGGTCTCGGACGGTGAGCTTCTCCGCCATCCGGTCCAGTTCGCTCATCGTGCGAGGCGGGCGGTCCGGGTCCAGGCCGGCCTTGCGATACGCCGCGCGGTTCCAGTGGAGCGCCACGGATGCCGGTGTGGTCGGCATCGCGAAGACAGTCCGGTTGTGGACGCAACTCTGCCAGTAGGAGGGCAGATAATCCTCGGGTCCGACCCCATCCGCTCGGCAGAACTCGTCGAGCGGCGTCAGCGCATTGGCGTCGGCGAAGCTAACCACATCGTAATCCCAGATCCCGGCAACGTCGGGAGGGTTCCCCCCTGCGGTGGCCAGCAGCATCTTCTGGTTCACCTGGCTCACCGCCAGGTACTCGACGTGGATGCGGTCGCTTCGGGAGTTGAACTCCTCCACCACCTTGCGCATGGCCTCCTCTTCGAAGCCGGTCCACTTCTCCCAGTAGCGGATGTGGATCTTGCCGTCCCGGATCTCCGGATCCGGTCGGAAGAGGAACCAGAACGCCGCCGCCACGACGCAAGCCGCCAGGGCGTTGAGGATGGTGCGCGGAGTCAGGAGGCGGTCGGTCATCATGGTGGGGGCTGAGTGGCGGGCAGAGTCATCATCCCCGCAGAATCTGCTGGAGAGCGGGGAGAAGTTCGTTCGCCGGCACGGCGACCGGTTTGACTCTCAGGCCGCTTGCCTGCCGGATGTCGTCCACGGCTGCGAGGTCGCCCGGGTCGAGCATGGCCACCACGAGAATGTCCTGGGAGATGACCACCGGGAGGCACCGGTGTCGCTCCAGGATGGCCCGCGGCACGGCGGCGACGGCCGCTGGATCGATGGCCCGCCCCATCAACGTTACCTGTCGCAGAGGGACTTCGCCGGCGGTCTGAATCTGGGGGATGCCTGTCTGCGGATGGCCGACGCGGACCCAGCGCTGGTTGCCCGCGCGCAGGAGTGTCAGTTCGACCGTGTGCAGCACGCGTGTGCCTTCGGCGCATCGCCCGGCGTGGATCTCCGTGCGGCGGGCCAGCGTGAGATACAACTCCGGCACCCCCCCGGCGATCAGACCCTGGGCGGCGACGATCTGCGCCGGCCCTTGCTTTTCGACGGCGTAGATCGTCGGCGGGTAGAGCATGTTTGCCGGGACGTGGAGGTTCAGGTGCTCCAGGGTCCCGGAGCCGGAGACGATGGCGGCTGCGCCCAGCTCCAGTTCCCGGACGAACCGGGTGAGTGAATCCAGGAGATCCTCACCCGCATCGAAGCGGACGAGGATCACCTCGCCGGCGGTCGCCCCTCGAAAGTACTGCACGGCCCACCCCTCGGGATCAGCCCTGTCCGGCAGCTCGCTTGCGGGATTTCAGGAGCGCGTACTCCACGCTGTCCGCCAACGCCTGCCACGAAGCCTCGATCACGTTGGTCGATACGCCAAGCGTGCTCCAGGTTTCCTCCTCGTTGGCGCTTTCCACCAGAACGCGAACCCGCGCAGCCGTGCCGCGCTGCGCATCGACGACGCGCACCTTGTAGTCGGTCAAGCGCACCGATTCCAACTCGGGGTAGAAGTGTGCGAGGGCGTTGCGTAGTGCGCCGTCGAGGGCGTTGATCGGCCCGTCCCCCTCCGCGACGGTGAGCTGAGTCACGCCGTCCACCGCCACCTTCAGGGTCGCCTCGGTAATGGGGGTCTCCTCGTGGCCACGCTTCTCCGTGATCACACGAAAGCCGATGAGTTCGAAGACCTTTTCATACGCCCCGGTTTCTCGTTTGACGAGCAGGTCGAACGACGCCTCGGCGCCTTCGAAGACGTAGCCTTCCGACTCCAGCCGAGCCACGCGCTCGAGGATGCGACGCGTGGCGGGGTCGCGCTTGTCCAGATCTACTCCCAGTTCCTCGGCCTTCCAGACGATCGTGCTGCCGCCGGAGAGTTCGGAGACCAGGATTCGACGACGATTGCCCACGGCGGTCGGATCGATGTGCTCGCACGTGCGAGGATTCTTGCGAACTGCGTCGGCGTGGGTGCCGGCCTTGTGCGCGAAGGAGGAACGTCCGACGAAGGGTCGGTGTTCGTCCGGCGGCATGTTGGCCAACTCGTCGACGAAAATCGAGAGCTCGGCGAGTCGGGCGAGGCTGGGAGAGGGGAGGCACTCCAGCCCCATCTTGAGTTGCAGCACGGGGATGATGGAGGTCAGGTTGGCGTTCCCGGTCCGTTCACCGAAGCCGTTGATGGTGCCCTGGACCTGACAGGCACCGCCGCGAATGCCCGCGATCGCCGTCGCCACTCCTAGTTCGCAGTCATTGTGGGTGTGGATGCCGACGGGATCTCCGACCTCGGACCGCACCCGGGCAATGACTTTCTCGATCTCCCACGGCATCGTACCGCCGTTGGTATCACACGGAACGACCATCTCCGCCCCCGCTTCCTTCGCGGCGCGGAGCGTTGCAAGGGCGTACTCGGCGTCGTCGCGGAAGCCGTCAAAGAAGTGCTCGCCGTCGTAGATCACTTCTCTCCCGGCAGCCTTCAGGCAGGCTACGGTGTCCGCGATCATCGCCAAGTTTTCCTCCGGCGTGACGTTGAGCACCTCCAACACGTGCAGCAGCCAGCTCTTTCCGAAGATCGTGACCACGGGCGTGTCAGCGTCCAGAAGCTGGCGAACCAACGGATCATCGCCCGCGCTGAAGCCCCGGCGACGCGTGCTGCCGAAGGCGCACAGCCGGCCATGGCGAAGACTCAGGTCTCGCGCCGCCTCAAAGAAGGCAATGTCCTTCGGGTTCGAGCCGGGCCAGCCACCTTCGATGTAGTGGAAGCCGAGTTCATCCAGACGCTGGGCGATCCGGAGCTTGTCCTGCACGGTAAAGCTCACGCCTTCACCCTGGCTGCCGTCCCGCAGCGTCGTATCGTAGATCTGGATCATGCAGTTCCCGCTCTCTCCTCCGGAGACTCCGGCATCTTACCGATAGGGAATTCCCGCCGTCCAGTCGGCTTGGTTCCGGCGTAGGTGGTTGGACCCATTGCGGCTAACGGGATCGGGTGCTCCTGGCGGGCACGATCTCGGGCTGAGGCGCGCATGAACAGCAAACAGAACATCATCCTCTTCGGCGTGGATAGCCTGTGGGCAGACCACATGAGCTGCTACGGCTACCGACGCCTCACCACCCCGCACATCGATCGCCTCGCGGGCGAGTCCGTGCTGTTCGAACGGAACTACAGCCCCCACATCCCAACCACGCCCGCCTACGGGACGATGCTGACCGGCATGGACTGCTTCAGCCATCAGGTGGTGGCACTTCGCCACCAGGGCCCGTTGACGGATCGCGTGCGGACCCTGGCAGAGATCCTGCGCGACGAGGGCTACGAGTCGACCTGCGTGGGCTTCCGCGGCAATCCAAGCGCCCGCGGATTTGACAACTACCTCGACTTCGCCGCCTGGGGGAGCTGGGCACAACGCCCGAGCCGCAAGGCCGAGAATCTGAACGACGTCGCGCTGCCGGAACTTGAGCGGCTGGCGAAAGGGGACGCACCGTTCTTTCTCTTCCTGCGACACATGGATCCTCACAGCCCCTACCTGCCGCCGGAGCCCTTCGAGCACCTCTTCTACAGCCGGGATCCCTGCGATCCTGGAGTCGACACCATTCGGCCGGTGCTCGACTTCAAGCCGTTCCGCGACTACTTCGCCACCTGGATGCCGCCCGGCATCACCGACGCCGAGTATGTTTGCGCCCAGTACGACGGCGCCATCGCCTACATGGATGCCTGCATTCAACGGCTGCTCCAGCGCGTCGAGGAGTTGGGGCTCGCTGAGAACACCCTGATCATACTCACCGGCGACCACGGTGAAACACTGATGGACCACGAGTGCTGGTTCGATCATCACGGGATGTACGACTGCACCCTCCACGTGCCGCTGATCATGCGCCACCCCAGCCTGCCTGCGGGCCGTCGTGTATCCGGCTACACCCTGCACCAGGATCTCGTCCCAAGCGTGCTGGAACTCCTGGGTATTGATGCGGGCATCGACTTCGACGGCCGGAGTGTTGTGCCCCTGGCGAGGGGTGAGCGGGCCAGCAACTGGAGCGACTTCTACATCACGGAAGCTACGTGGATGCGGAAGCACGGTTGGCGCACGCCCGGCTGGAAGCTGCATGTGGCTCTGGAGCCGGACTTCCACTTCAAGCCCCTGGTCGAACTCTACAATCTGGTGACGGACCCGAACGAAGACAACAACGTTGCCGCGGAGCATCCGGATGTGGTGACCGCCCTCCAGGGGCGGATGGAGAGGTGGATCGAGAAACGGACTGGGGAGACCGGCAACCCCGCGCCCATCCACACCAACCTGCTGTGGCACGGGCATCAGGAGATCGGCGGCCCGTTCACCTCTGCCCAGCAGGCCTACGATACGCTGCACATCGGCGATCCGGGCGTGGCCGCTCGACTTCAGGCGCGAGATGCGCCGGCGCCAGCCGAAGCGAAGAAGGCCGAGGAAAAAAAGTCCGAGAAAAAGAAGTCGGCGTCCAAACGAGCCACGCGGGCGGTCGAGAGCCCCGAGCAGGGCGTTCCCAAACGGCGAAAAAGGTCAGGGTCCTAGCGAGGCCCGTCAGCCGCGATTGGGCGAATCTCCTCAGCACGGGGTCACGAATTCGCCCTATGCCGGGCGCAGGTGCCCTGGGTAAACTTAGCGGGTAGCGCCCCGTCCGACGGCAGGCTGGCAGGATCCCCGCCAACCGCCCGGAGCACACTCACATGCACACTGCAGGACGCGTTCTGTCCGCGGGCCGGCTCGGCCTCGGCGCCTTTGTTCTCCTCGGCGGGGTCGTGCTGGTCTCCGCCAGAGCAGCCCCGGGTGCTCGACCCGCCCGAACCGGTGCCCAAATCTATGCCCAGAGTTGCGCCGGGTGCCACGGAGCGAAGGGCCAGGGCGGCAAGGGCTACGCTCGGCCGTTGACCGGCGACAAGTCGCCCGGCCAGCTCTCGGCCTACATCGGCAAGTTCATGCCGCCGGGGCCGAAGAAGTGCCCCCCCGCCGACGCCAGGCTGATCGCGGCCTTCATGCACCAGGAGTTCTACTCCCCCTTCGCGCAGGTGCGGAACCAGCCCGCCAGGGTTGAGTTGTCGCGGCTGACGGTCCAGCAGTACCGAAGCGTGACGGCGGATCTCATCGGGAGTTTTCGCCCCGGTGCGCCCCCCGCGGCCGCCGACCAGCAAGGGCTCCGCGGGGAGTACTTCCGCTCCCGCCGCTTCCGTCCGAACGAACGGGTGATGGAGCGAGTGGACCCCGAGCTGCGGTTCGATTTCGCCAAAGCAGGCCCCACCCCGGAGCCGGAGAAGTACGATCCGCACACCTTTTCCATCCGGTGGAACGGCGGGGTGTTGGCACCGGAGACCGGCGACTACGAGTTCATCCTGCGCACGGACCACGGCGTGCGGCTGTGGGTGAACGACCTGCGTGAGCCGCTGATCGATGCCGGGGTGAAGTCCGGTAGCGATACCGAATTCCGAGGCGCCATTTTCCTCCTGGCCGGACGGACCTACCCGCTCCGCGTCGAGTTCTCAAAGTCCACCGCCGGCGTGGACGACACAGAGAAGCTGAAAGGCAAACCGGTTTCCCCGGCCTCCATCTCGCTGGAGTGGCGAGTGCCTCGCCAGGCTCCCCGCCTGATCCCGCAGCGTTGCCTCGTCCCGAACGTCCCCGCCGAATCCTTCGTGCTGCGGACCCCGTTTCCTCCCGACGACCGGAGCATGGGGTTCGAGCGTGGAAACTCCGTTTCCAGGGAGTGGGAGGAGGCCACTACCGAGGCAGCGATCGAGACTGCGGGGTACGTCTCCAGCCGTCTTCGGGATCTCTCCGGTGTCGCCGAGGATGCGCCAGATCGAGCCGCTCGGATCCGCGAGTTCGCCCGGCAGTTCGTGAGCCGCGCATTCCGGCGTCCGCTGACGCCGGAGCTGGAGGCGACCTACGTCCGCGGCCCCTTCGACAAAGCCCCAGACGTCGACTCTGGGCTGAAGCGGGCGCTGCTCTTGTGCTTGAAATCCCCGCGCTTCCTCTACCAGGAGGTCTCCGGGAGTTCCCCGGACGCCCACGACACCGCCTCGCGCCTCGCCTTCGCCCTGTGGGACAGTCTCCCCGACCAGGAGTTGCTGCGCGCGGCCGGGGCAGGGGAGCTGTCTACCCGATCACAGATCCAGGCGCAGGCCGACCGGATGGCGGGCGATCCGCGCATGCGGGCCAAGGTTCGCGACTTCTTCATGATGTGGCTCAAAGTCGAGCAGAC
>CAZSRZ010000006.1:0-1151 GCA_964609085.1 uncultured bacterium
TCCCCGGCGCGTTGACCGTCGCCGCCGTTCTTCTCCAGGATCGCCAGCAGCAGCATGGTGCGCCGATCGGTGGGCTGCTTCTTGGCCGCGGCACGGAGCTGGCTGCGGCGGTCGGACAGTTCTCCGGCGCTTCGCAGCAGCTCGACCCAGGTGGAGGCAGAGGAGCCCTCGATCACATCAGCCGGCCGCACCGGTGTGATGGCGGCCGAGCCGGAGTGGCACGCACGGCACTTCGTGTCGCCAACCTTCAGTGCCCAGCTCACGTAGCGCTCTGCTGCCTGTATCCCGGCACCACGTTTGTTCACGGAGGCGTAGGTCCTGCTGACGAGGCGCAGGTAGGTGTGCCGCGACATAGGGTCCAGTGCCTCGGGATCGGCGATGCCTTGCAGGAAGTTGGCCGTCGACATCTTGTCCGACTGCGCGAAGGCATTCTGCGCGTTGGTCAACGCCATCTGATCCAGGTCTACCGTGCCTGACATGCCGTCATTCCGGCGACCCGCAATGCCCGCCCCCAGCCCGATGATAAGGATGACCACCAGGGCCACCAGGGCGAACGCGAGGAGAGATCGCGGCCATTGGGGCCCCGGCCGACGGTCGTGGTGTGAGGTTTCCTCGGCGATCAGTGGCACGGGCGTCGGTAGCTAGGGACTGCGGGCGGACTGCTGTCCGGAGCGCGCCTGGAACATCAGCCGGATCTGGTTGATCGTGATCGCCGCCAGCAGCACCGTCCCCACAATCAACCCTCGCCAGACGGTCGGGTTCGGGATCTTGAAATTGATCACGCTGAGCAGCGTCTCAAGCAGGATTGTTCCGAGCAGGGTTCCGAAGACGCTGCCCCGGCCGCCTGTGAGCAATCCCCCGCCGATGACGACGGCGGAGATGGCGTTCAGCTCGTACATCGTGCCTGCGCTGGGGTCTCCCTGGCTGGAGTAGCCCACCTCGAGAATGGATGCCAGTCCGGCCAGCAGGCTGCAGCCTCCGTAAACCAGCATGCGGGTCTGAAACAGGTTGACTCCCGAAAGGCGCGACGCTTCCTCGTTGCTGCCGACAGCGTAGACGTAGCGACCCACTCCACACCGGATGAGAATGGTGGCGACAACCGCGGCGCAGACGAGGAGGACGACGGTGGAGTAGGGCAGCCCGATCGGCGT